>JAGMDC010000001.1 GCA_023128895.1 Candidatus Parcubacteria bacterium
TCGCTCGGTCAAAATACAAAAACAAGTTTTTGTATTCTTCCCTCGCTCTCAATTATACTACAAATCAAATCAAGTTTCAATAACTGATTATTTTCCTCTTGTAAATTATTGAAATATGTTGTAAATTGATAATGTAAGGTAACATAAAAAATATGACAGCGATTGCTCCCATAGAGAAAAAAAATATAAATATAGATATTAAATCAAGGCCTCTGAAAATAGAAGAAACCGTAGAAGGCACAATAATAGGCGTTGGACGATCCAGCGTATTTTTAGATTTGGGAATACAAGGAGTCGGAATAATTTTTGGAAAAGAATTTATTGACGCAAAACAAAAATTAGAAAAACTCAAAAAAGGAGATAAAATTCTGGCAAAAGTGATAGAATTGGAGAACGAAGACGGATATTTGGAGCTTTCTGTGTCTAAGGCGAGCAGAGAGATTGTCTGGAAAGATTTGCAAAGAAAGAAAGAACAAGGCGAAACCATAGAAATAAGAATTACAGGAGCCAATAAAGGAGGATTATTAGCAAATATTGATGACATTCCGGCTTTTCTTCCTGTCTCCCAATTATCTTCTTCTCATTATCCGCAGGTGAAAGACACTGACCAGTCAAAAATTTTTCAAGAACTTCAAAAATTTATTGGACAGGTGCTTGAAGTGAAAGTACTTGAGTTCACGCCGAAACAAGGGAAACTTGTTCTTTCCGAAAAAGCGAAAGAATTTGAAAATATTGAAGAAATTTTGAAAAATCACCATGAGGGCGATATAGTGGAAGGCATTATTACTAAAATAGTGAATTTCGGAGTGTTTATGAAATTTTCAACAGGAATTTCAGATAAAGACGAAAAGGAGATTCCAAAAGAAATAGAAGGGCTTATCCATATTTCAGAGATTGATTGGGAATTAGTTGATGATGTGAACAAACTTTTTAAGGTTGGACAGAAAGTTAAAGCAAAAATTGTTAAAATCGCGCAGGGTAAAATTTCTTTATCAATAAAAGCCTTAAAGCCGAATCCTTGGGAAAAAATCAATGAGGAGTATAAAAAAGGAAATAAAGTAAAAGGCGAAGTAGTAAAATTAAATCCTTTTGGCGTTTTAGTCAAACTTCCATCAAAAATTCAGGGTTTGTGCCATATTTCCGAATTTGCGGCAAAAGCGGAAATGGAAGATAAAATGAGAATTGGGCAAACTTATGATTTTGAAATTTTATCTTTTGAGCCAGCGGAGCATAAAATATTGTTAAGACCTTATGCCGAAAAAAATTAAAAAAATAAACGGACTTGTTAAAAATTTTGCTATTGTTTTGATTGTATTTTTGATAATATCAGGAATTTTTGCTTTGTTTTCCGAACCAACTGATGAGCGAAAAGAAATATCTTTAAGTCAGCTTGCTGATGACATTCAAGAAGAAAAAATTAAAAAAATTACGGTTTTTTCCGACAATGAACTTTTGATTATTTACAAAAACGAAGAAAAAGCCGTATCCCGGAAAGAACCTGAACTTGGTTTATCGGAAACATTAATAAGCTTTTATAAAGTAGACCCGGAAAAATACAAAAAAGTAAATGTTTCGCCGGAAGAAAGAAAAGGGTTCTCTACTATACTTACTCTGTTTTCTATCTTATTGTTTCCCATATTGATTTTTATTATATTTTTCTGGATGATTTTTCGCCAGGCGCGCAGCGGCGCGATGCAGGCGTTTAACTTTGGCAAGGCAAGGGCGCGGCTTTTTGGCGCGGAAGGCGCTGATAAGGAAAAAACCACATTCAATGATGTGGCTGGATTAAAAGAAGCCAAAGAAGAACTTAAGGAAATTGTTGACTTTTTGAAAAATCCAAAAAAGTACCTCCGGATGGGAGCAAAAATCCCGAGAGGCGTTCTTTTAATGGGACCTCCGGGCACCGGCAAAACATTATTAGCGCGCGCGGTCGCGTCTGAAGCCGGGGTTCCATTTTTTTCCATTTCCGGGTCGGAGTTTATTGAAATGTTTGTCGGTGTCGGGTCATCGCGGGTGAGGGATTTATTCGCTACTGCCAAGAAGCAGCAGCCAAGCATTATTTTTATTGACGAATTGGACGCCATAGGCAGGACAAGAGGCACGGGAATTGGAGGCGGACACGATGAAAGAGAACAGACCTTGAATCAGATATTGGTTGAAATGGACGGATTTGAGAGAGATTCCACAACTTTGGTTTTCGCCGCTACTAATAGGCCGGACGTTTTGGACCCGGCTTTATTAAGGCCGGGCAGGTTTGACAGGCGCGTGATATTAGACCTTCCCGACATTGACGGCAGAGAAGAAATCTTAAAAATCCATAGCAGAGGAAAACCCATAGCAGATAAAGTTGATTTAAGAGAAATTGCTGAGCGCACGCCTGGATTTTCCGGCGCTGATTTGGCAAATGTTATGAATGAAGCCGCGATTCTTGCGGCAAGAAACAATAAACAACAAATTATCCAGCATGACTTTCTGGAATCAATTGAAAAGGTTTTATTAGGCCCTGAAAGAAAATCGCATATTTTGTCAAAAAAAGAGAAAAAAATAACCGCGTACCACGAAGCAGGACATGCCTTGGTTTCTTCTTTGCTCACCGGCGCCGAGCCGGTAAGAAAGGTTTCCATTGTGGCGCGCGGAAGAGCAGCCGGCTACACGCTTAAAGTCCCGACTGAAGAAAAGAGAATGATGACAAAAACAGAATTTTTGGCAGAGATGGCGGTTCTGCTGGGCGGTTACTGCGCTGAACAATTAAAATTCAACGAAATAACCACTGGCGCGGCAAACGACCTGGAAATAGCGTCTAAAATGGCAAGGAAATTAGTAAAAGAATATGGGATGTCTTCTCTAGGCCCTGTTTCATGGGGAGAGAAAGAGGAATTAGTGTTTTTAGGAAGAGAAATATCAGAGCAGAGAAGCTATTCTGAAAAAATCGCGGGAGAAATTGACAATGAAGTGAAAAAATTTATCAAACAGGCAGAGGACAAAGCAAAAACGATTTTAAGAAAAAATAAAAAAGCCTTGGAAAAAATCGCCAAAACTTTAATTGAAAAGGAAACAATAGAAAGGCAGGAATTTGAAAAATTGATTAAAAATACTAAATTAAAATGAATCCATTTTGACTGTTTGCGCGTCTAACGCCTGATTTACCAGTTTATCCGCTTGTTTATTTTGTTCTCTTGGGATATGTTTGAATTCCACTTTGCCAAAATCCAGTTTGGCATTCCAAACAGTCAAGAACAACGGTTGTATATTTGCATTAAGAATTTTATATTTCCCCTGCAATTGTTTTACGAGCAATTCTGAATCGGAATTGATTTCTATTTCCAACGCTCTTATTTTCCCTTTGCCGAAAAGGGCTTTTATTTTTTTTAACGCGAAAATTACTGCTTGATACTCGGCTTCATTGTTGGTAAAACGAGGACCCAAAAATTCCCCGTATTCTTTGATAACCTTTCCACTATCATTACGAATCACAATCCCTATTCCCGACGGCCCGGGATTTCCCCTTGACCCGCCGTCTGTATAAACAATCACCTTTTCCATACTATTATAGCAATATACCATTTTTGCTTATATTATGCAAAAATTGTAAAAAAAATCCGCTGGAGAAAATTCAAGAAAAATTCTCTCATTTCTTCAGCATAATTTTTCATTCTGGCATAGGATAGTCAATACTGCCGTCTTTCGCAACATTAAAAGTACTTCCGCCGGTTGTTAGCGTCATAAAACCGCTTTTCCTCTTTAACACCACATCGCCGTCCTCGTCTTTCCAGCGTATAATATCCCCATCTATCTCTACATCTTCTTTTTTTCTGATACACACTAATATTCCAAAACGTGTTATCTTGAGATAGTTCCCTGTTTTTTCCAACTCCGCATTATCCTTTCTTCTTCTTCCTCCTTTCATTCTTTTTTTACCTTCCTGTTTTTCTATATTTTTTTACCTTATGTACTGTACTAAAAAAGTAGCACAAGCGCGCTATTTTGTCAAATATTTTCCAATCAGCAAAACAACTAATACAAAAAGACCAGCGAAGATAAATAAATTATTGAAGCCGAGGAAGCCAATGATTAAACCTGAAACCAAAGAACCAAGCGCCACGCCTAATGGTGAAAAAATCGTATCCAGAACACTTGCTTCTTCTGGATATTTTTTCAATTTTTGAGACAATAATCCGCTTCGCCCTGAACCGCACATTAAGCCAGACATGCCCTGCCCTAATTTTATTAAAAAAATAACAAAGAAATTAGCGCAAGATCCGAAAATACCCAACGCGATCGAAAATCCGCTCGTTAATAAAGCGCCATGAAAAATGCTTTTTTCACTCGCCCTATCCCCTACTCTTTTGATTATAAGCAGAGAAAGGGGCAGGAATATTAAGGAAAGCGAAGAAACAAAAAATAAAATCAAATTCTGGGACCAGCCAATATCTTTTAAAAACAAAACAAAAAAGGCGCGATAAAATCCAGCCAAAATCAGAACAGAAAAACCAGCAACAACAGGGAATAATATGGCTTTCTGCTTTAATATCTTGAAAACTTTTTCATAATTTTGCGCGTATTCCTTGAATTGGAACTTCTTGTCTAAAGCAATAGGCTTTTGCTTTTTGATCTGAGAAAAACAAAAAATCCCGTTAAAGAATTGTATGATTAAACTTAAAGCAAAAACACCGAAAAAACCAAATTTCCAAATTATCAAGGCGCCAATAACAGGCGCTACAACATTAGCGTAAAGCGGCGACGAGTAAAACCAGGCAAAAGCCCGATTATGGTTTTCCAGTTTAGCCGCCATTAAAATTCCACGCATACTGACAAAAAACATTGCAGCGGAAATTCCCAAAAAAATCTGGAAAGTGTAAAACAAAATCGGCATCTGGACTGGATGAATTAAAATCATCGCCAGAGAATAAAATCCATACCCAAAAATTCCCAATCCAGCCAGAATTAATGGATTTATTCTATGATTTAAAAAACCTATTACTGGCGAAAAAACAGCAATAGGAAGATAAATTAAAAGATATGTATAACCAACTTGCGACAACGACAATCCCCGAGCGACTAAAAACAAAGGAAAATACAGAGAAAAAAGTTTGTATCCAAACATCAGCAGGAAATGAGACAAACTCGCGTCAAAAGTAATTTTTTCAATTTTTGGGAAAATGGACATATTCCCCTATTCTACCAAATCCCAAAATTTTTGTAAAAAAAATCCGCTGAAAAAAATTTATTTCTAAATTTTCCCAGCATAACTTTTTTATATCTGCTTATAGTCTTTCTCCGCGGCTCAAAGAGATATTAATGTCTTCCACGCCTAATTCCTTACGGAAATCGGCAAGCGCTTCTTCGGTGTTGTAAAAAAGTTCTGTCTCCTTCCAGTCAGGTTTCACTTTGGAGAGGTAAAACTCTGAGAATGCTTTTGTGTCGGGACTGAACAGATAAAGAGCGGCCATTGCCATTCTATACATCCGCTTCTTTCCGGAAACAATCAGATCTATATCGCCTAAAACATCCAATTGTCTCGGGTCGACATCCACGGTTTTGGCTCCTTTGAGCATCTCTGCGTTTTCGAGCCAGTAACTTGAAGGAATTGCTATCATAAATGACCAATCCTCTTTCTTGCCGTCTGGGAAATGATATACAGTCCTATAAATCGGTTCACCTATTGGCAATCCTTGCACTATAATTCCCAGTTCCTCTTTTACTTCTCTGCGCCCTTCCGCGAATAATGCTTCAGGTGTCAAGAGTTTGCTCAAATCCTTTTCCTCTACTCCGCCTCCTGGCAGTTCAAAATCTCCCCTATACGACACATTCTCGCCGAACATTGACCCTCTTTCAGTCCGCATTCGCAGACGCACATTGCCTTCTCTCGTCACAAGCCCAAGAACCACTCCCACGGTTATTTCCTTTTCCATTTTTCCTCACCTCATCTTATACATTTTCCCATCGATTTCCCTCTTCGTCATAACCATCAACTTGGCCATCACGACCCTTGACAGTCATAACTATTCCTTTCTTATCGACGCCCACATCTTGCGAGAAAAGACGCGTAGGATCTAACTCCAGCATCTTTCCACCTCTATTTTTGACACTACTATTTTTCTTTCCTTTCATTCTTTCTTTTTGTCACCTTTTTCCTATTTTTTGCCTTAATATGTACTGTACCAAAACAATAGCACAGACGCACTATTTTGTCAAATTTTCAAAGTATTTTTTGAGGCATTCTTCAAACTTTTTCAAGTTTTTGTTTTGTATTGAAAATCCAGCCGCAGGAGGATGACCGCCGAAATTTATTAAAAGTTTGCCGCAGGACTCCATTGCTTTTACAGCGTCAAATCCTTGTGGCATTCTCACTGCTCCGATGCTTCTGCCTCGCATTTTATTATATATAAACGTGGGTTTTCTATACTTGTTGCAAACGCGCGAAGCAACAGCGCCGATAAGAACATTATACCATTCAGAGTCGCCTTCAAAAATAATGTCGCTGTCTGAATTTTTATATGCCCTATCCCCTGCTTCCTGCGCGGCTTGTTTAATCCTGAGCTGCCTTTCTTGCGTTTGTTCCAATAATTTTTTAGCCAAAATTTTCGCGCGTTTTTCATCTTTACTGGTTAAAAGAAAATACGCGCCTGTTTTATTTTTTTCAATGCCGCTAACGTTGAGACAAGAGATAATTTTTCGCGCCAATTGGTTTATATCCAAATTTTTAAGAACTTCTATTTCAGAAAAGACCTTTAGTCCGACACGCGATGTATATTCCAATGAATAAATCCCCTGCTCAATATAGAATTTGTTCTCGTCTTCCTGGGGCATCATATCAGCCAGAGTTGCCAGACCGGTTAATTCCAAAAATTCAGTGTCTAAATTCGGCGGCAGATTATTTTCATAAAGAATTTTTACCAAGCGATAGACAATCCCTGCATTAGCCAAATCCTTAAACGGGTATTTATCTGTTTTCTGTTTTGGGTCAACAACAATATCCGCGTTTGGAATATTGCCGACTATTGCGTGATGGTCAACAATAATTATTTCAAATCCCATTTTTTTCGCTGTTTTCACTTCTTCAAAATTCGTTATACCAAGGTCTAATGTTATAAACAAAGCCGGCGCGTATTTTTTTAGATGCGCCAGAGCGCTTTTGTTTATACCGTATCCCTGCTTTTCCCTGTCAACAAAATAGACAATTACATTGCCTTCTAAATTTTTGATTGCTTCTTCTAACACAACAACAGACGCTGTTCCGTCTAAATCAGCGTCGCCGTATAAAATAATAGTTTCCTGATTTTTGATTGCTTTCAAAATCCTTTTTGCTGTTTTTTTAAGATTTTTAATTTCAGGGGTTGACATAATTTTGTAATTGAGTAATATTAAGGTATGGTAAAAGAGAGAAAGAAAGAAAAAGCGAAAATTAGAAAAATAGATAAAATACGGAAAACCGGAACCTGGCATGCGACCCATAGCACCCGCTGATCGTGCGGCTTCGCCGGGAAAAAAAGAGAGGCAGTCCGCTATAAACAGCGGCTTAGGAGTGAGAAAAGCAAACCTCTCTTCTCCCATTTTGGGGACACAGCATTTTTACAATTTCATATATCAGTTTTAATCATTATCACCATAGCATTACAGCATCACCGTATCACATTTTTTTTTCATTAGGGCGCTCATTAGCGTCTCTTTTAATTTCTTATAATAGCACAAAAATAATCAAATCACAAAACATCTTGAATAAAAGCCAAAATTAGGATAAAATAACACAATGACGCAAAAAATCAGAAAATACATTGTTTGTTTTCTAATACTTTTGTTTCTTCTTATCACTCCCTTAACAATCCTTTATTCACAGGGTTATCGTTTTGATATTATAAATAAAAAGGTCTGTTTAACAGGAGGATTGTTTATAAAAGGACTGCCAAAAAGCGCTAATATTTATCTTGACGAAATTTTAGTTGATAAAACCGATTTTTTGTTTGGTTCTATTTTGATAGATAATCTTTTGCCAAAACAATATAAAATTTCAGTAAAAAAAGACGGATATTATTCTTGGAATAAAACTTTGGATGTGCAAGAGAAACAAGTTATTGACGCGAAAAATATCACATTAGTGCCGAAAAATTCTGAATTTTTTATCAGCAATAAAAACGTTGAAAATTTTTGGCCTTTCCCGGAACAAGAAAAAATCATAATTCAGGAAAAGGAATATAATAACAATAATTCTACTTTGACTGACTGGTCGTTAAAACTTCTTGATTCAGAAAAAAATATAAAAAGCCATTTGATTAGCGCTAAAAAAATTCTTGGATACAGGGCAACGAGCGCGCCAATATGCTTGCTCACTCTTGATTTTTCTCCTGACGCTGCTCTGGTTCTTGTAAAGACAAAAACAGACGAACAAACGCAGTATTTTATAATTGATTTATCAAAAACAAATATTAAGTCCATTGAACTCGATTTTTCAGAGCAAACAATAGATAATATATGGTTTCATCCCAAAAATTCTGAAAAAATATTATTTCTCGCGAACAATCAATTATTTGAAAAAAATGTTTCAGAAACAATAAAAACTCAAACAGAACCTATTTTACGCGACATTCTCGCCTGCGCTTTTACTAAAAACAACATCTATTATTTGGACACAAAAGGCGCGCTGATAAAAACAAATTTTTCTTTACAGGGAAAAGAGAAATTACTAAAAGAAAATTTTGTCTTAAATCCCAACAAAGCATATAAATTAAAAGTTGAACAAAATTTTGTTTTTCTTTTCGAAGGCAAGACATTGTACTGGCTGGACACAAAATCTAAAACGCTTGAAAAACTTTTAGACAGAGCGGAAGATATTAAACTCGCTCCTGATTTTAAAAAAATTTGCTATTTCAACAATTATGAAATCTGGATTTTATTCTTAGACAACCAACTGGAACAGCCGAAAAGAAAATCAGGGGAAAAGGTTTTTCTTACCAGGTTTTCAAAAAAAATCAGCGATATTTTTTGGTGGACTAACCATTATTTGATTTTTACAACAGAGGAAATAAGTTCCGCGCCCCTTGAAGACAAGAGGCGCGAAATAAAAATTATGGAAATTGACAATCGCGATAAAATAAACAGTTATATCCTTACAGAATCCCAAAATCCAAAAATATTCTGGAACTCTTTCAATAAAAAACTTTATGTGCTAAATAATGAAATTTTATATTGTTCTGAAAAATTGATTAAGTGATTGGCTGCGGCTGCTACTGGATTTTCTGGCACTCCTCGCGATATTCGCAATAATCGCAGCGCCAGGACTCAATATTTTCTGGAATAGCGGGCAGAATATCTTTATCAATCTGCTCTTTCAACTGCTTGAAATTTTTCAGAACATCCTGAATTATAAAAGGATCGTATTTGACAGAAAATTCTTTCAAAGTTTGTTTGTCTTTGTCCTCGTAAAGCAAAATTCCGTCTGGAATTTTGAAATAATGCATATAAAGCTGAACCTGCTTTATGTGGTCTGGTTCCGGATTTTCCAATTTTTGAAATTTATAACTTGCGATAGATTTAATTTCTAATACATACGGCTTGCCTTCAATATCAATAATAGCGTCCGCCCTCCCTGAAATAATCTCCTGGGGAGGGATTTTTATTTCCACTGCCCTTATAATCCCCAAGCCGAACAAAACAGTCGCAATCCTCATATGCGTATAGTCCCCATTGTCAAAAATGCGAAGAACCCTTGGTTCAGGGTCTTTCTTGGGATATTTTTTAAACTTAAAATAAAGCGCGCGAGGACACTTGGCTGAATCAGTGACATAGAATTTTTCCTGCCCCCTGTCTTTGAAATTATCAGTATAAAATTGGTCAATAAGATTTGTAAGCATATATTATGATATTGTTCTACACCCTCATTAGTTATCCACAGTTGACAAAATTTTCAATTTTGTATAATATTAAAATTGCCATGAGAGAAAAGGATGTGGAAAAAGTGAGAGTTGTTGCATAGATGTAACGGTGCGAAAACATTAATACAGTGATATAACGATTTGGCGGTTTCAACAAAAGGGATTGCACCGGTCTCAGGCGGAAAGGAAGATAAGGGTGAATCACCCGGATATTTATTTCAATACCACTGTATTGGACAAGGGCGATTACCCTACATTTCTGCTGTTATAGCACATTTTAATTTAATACATCAGTATTACCATATTACCATCAATTTTTCAGCACCACTGTTTCACATTTATCATAGAGCAATAGTAATATTGCTCTTATTTAATTGAGCGAGGCAACAAGTCCTCAATGGCAAACATCGGAGGCGCCTGAGCATGGTCCGAGCCCCCACACCTAATTTAGGTGTGGGGGCTCGGACAGGCGCTGAGATATTAGACCCCAAAACCCCGCTGGGGTTTTGAGGGTCGGTGCCTTGAGGGCTTCGTTGCTTCGCGAGATTCAACACATCATCGCTTCTTCCACTGCGGCGCGCGACGGGCGCGTTTTAACCCGAATTTCTTTCTTTCTCTCATCCTTGAATCCCTTGTTAAATATCCGTGCTTTTTCAACCGTTTTCTGAATATAGGATTAATTTCAACTAAAATCTTGGCAATAGCGTGCCTCACTGCTTCTGCCTGCGCGTGCATTCCGCCTCCCTTCACTATTGCTTGAATCCTAAATCTTTCACAAAGTTTCATTTTATCCAAAGACGAAGAAGCAATCTTCTGAAGCTCTAAAATAGGAAAATATTCGTTATACGGTTTGTTATTAACTAAAAAAACTTTTTCCCCGCGAGTAAACAAACGAACTCTTGCCTTTGCTGTTTTCCTCTTGCCCATTTCCTCAAAATACCTGTTGTTGTTTTTTTCTTCAATTTCTATCTTCTCTTCAGCGGCTTCAGTAACCGGGCCACTGATTTTTTTTACCGCTGGTTTTTTAGTTGTAGGTTTTTCTTTTTTCATTTAATTTTTAATCTCTTTAATTGTTCCGGCCGTAGTTTATTCACCGGAAGCATTCCGTAAACCGCTTTTTTTAATATCTCAAACGGATTTTCTTCAAGAAGTTTTTTCATAGATGTTTCCTTTAGATTGCCTAAATAGCCGGAATGGTGAAAATATTTTTTTTGCTCCAATTTTTTCCCAGTGATTTTTATTTTGCGAATATTTTCAACAACCACAAAATCCCCTACATCCTGGTTCAAAACAAAATCTGGTTTATGCTTGCCGCGCAAAAGCAAAGCAATCTCGCTTGCCAGCCTGCCTAAAACTTTTCCATCCGCGTCAATTGTATGTGTTTCTCTTTTCATTCCATTGATTATTTAACTAACTCAATTATTGCCATTTTGGCGCTATCTGATTTTCTTGAACCTAATTTAATAATGCGGGTATATCCTCCCTGCCGTTCTTTGTATCTGGGTCCTATTTCATCCACTAATTTTTTTACCGCTGTCTCGGAAAGAACTCTGGCTAACAACCTTCTCGCTGGAATATCCCCTTTTTTTGCTCTCGTAATAAATTTTTCCGCAAATTTAGAAAGCGCTTTTGCTTTTATCTCTGTTGTTTTTATTTTTTCCTCAAAAACAAGGGCGGTAGCCAATGCCTTCAAAAGCGCTTTTCTCTGACCTCGTTCTCTTCCAAATTTTTTGCCTTGTTTTTGTTTTTTCATTATTTTACTTTACTTTTTTTGGGTTGAGCTTGTTTCTTTGTTTTTTTGAACTTTGGTTTTGCGGTCTTTTGGGATTCTTTCTTTGGTTCTTCTTTTGTCTTAAACTTTTCAACAAATAAAGAAAAATGTTTAACTAAAATTTCTGACGCGGAAAATATTGCCTGTTCAGGCGTTATGGTTCCATCTGTCTCAATTTCTATTTTTAACAAATCGTAATCTGTTCTCTCCCCTACTCTCATATTTTCCACAACATAATTTACTTTTCTCACTGGAGTAAAAATTGCGTCCACGGCAATCTCTCCAACCTCTAATTTTTCTTTCTTCTTCCTTTCCGCTGGTTCATACCCAAGCCCTTTTTCCACTAAAATTTCCATTTCCAATTCTGCTGATTTTTTAGTCAAATCAGCGATATGCGCGTCTTGGTTTACTAATTCTATTTGAGAAGGAATTTTGAAATCCTTTCCCTTTATTTCTTTCTCGCCTTTTGCTGAAAGTGATATTTTTATTGGTTCGTCACTGTAAACTCTGAATCTCAACTGTTTCAAATTTAATAAAATAGAAACCACATCTTCATAGACCCCTGGCAAAGTTGAAAATTCATGCGAAACATTTTTGATTTTTACCAAAGTGACCGCGGTGCCTGGTAAAGAAGAAAGTAAAACTCTCCTCAAAGCGTTGCCGACAGTAACTCCATAACCGGGATACAATTCCCTAAGTTCAAATCGTGCCGTGTTTTTCTCTTTTTCAATAATTTTTGGAGAAGTTGGAAAAGAAAACATAGATTTTTGAAACTTGAAACTTGAAATTTAAAACATTAAATGTTTTAAATTTTAGGTTTCAAGTTTTAGATTATTTTGAATAATATTCAAAAATTGCCGACATTTCAACAGGGGCTCCAGCGTCGTCCAAAGACGGCTCTTCGACAACCTTGCCCTGTATTTTTTTAATATCTAAATCAAGCCATACTGGCGCCTGATATTTTTTAATATTATTGGAAAGATTCTGAAAAACAGGTTTTTTTAAAGAAGATGGCCGAATATTTATTTGATCTCCTTTTTTAACTTGATATCCTGGCAGATTATTTGATTTGCCATTAACTAAAAAATGTTTATGCGTAAGCAATTGCCTTGCCTGAATTCTAGAAACGGCAAAGCCAAGCCGAAAAATCACATTATCTAACCGTTTTTCTAATTTTTGTATTAATAAAACAGAAGCGTCCTCTTTTCTGCTTTTTTTGTTCAAAATGTCTTTTACGTATTTTCGGAATTGCGTTTCCTTCAAATTATACCAGTTTTTAAGTTTCTGTTTTTCTTTTAACTCTTTACCATATTCGGAAATAGAAACGCGCCTGGCTTTTGCTTTTTGTCCAGGAGGATAAGGTTTTTTTATCATAGCGCATTTAGGAGACATACAACGTTCTCCTTTTAAGAACAACTTAACGCCAGCTCTCCGACAAATTTTACATTTTGCGTTTAAATTCATAATATTATTACACCCTGCGCGCTTTAGGCGGCTTGCATCCATTATGCGGAATGGGTGTCACATCTTCTATAGAAATAATTTCTAAACCTTTGTTCGCCAACGAACGCACGGCAGAATCTCTGCCGCTGCCAATGCCTTTCACAAAAATTTCCACTTTTTCTATTCCTATTTTTCTGATTCTTTGGATTATTGCTTCCGCAACTTTTGAAGCGGCAAAAGCTGTTGCTTTTTTCGTTCCTTTAAAACCGATATTGCCAGCGCTCGCCCAGGACAAAACATTTCCCTTAAGGTCCGCTAATGTGATAATAGTGTTGTTATAAGACGAAGCAATATAAATTCTCCCCTCTTTTATTTTTTTAGAGGATTGTATTTTTCCTTCTTTTTTTACTGCTGCTTCTATTTTATCTCCTTCTTCCACCAGCTCTTTTTCAGTTTTTTGAATAATACGTTTTTTACCCATAATGTTAATATTGTCACTTGGGGGATGGAGCCGCGTGTCTGCCGCTGCCAACTGTTCTTCGGACATTGCCCCGCACCGTTCTACTATTGGTTTTGGTTCTTTGCCCTCTTACTGGAAGCCCTTTAATGTGCCTTGCGCCTTTCCAGCAATTAATATCTCTTAACCGCTTTACGGATATCATTATATATTTATGTAATTCGCCCTCAATTTTGTATTTTTTCTCAATAATTTCTTTGAGCTCATTAATTTGTTCTGGTTTTAGTTCTGACGCTTTTATAAATGGGTCTATTTTTGTTTGTTTCAAAATCTTTTTTGCCAGCGACAAACCAACCCCATAAATATAGGTTAAAGAAGTTTCTATTTGTTTGTTTTCCGGGATGTTTACCCCTGCAATTCTTGGCATTTATCCTTGTCGCTGTTTATGTTTCGGATTTTTTTTACAAATAATAAAAATACGCCCTTTTCTTCTAACGGATTTGCAATCTTTGCACATTTTTTTTACTGACGCTCTAACTTTCATATTTTAGACAACAAAAAAATCCACAAGTTTTATAATTACAAACTTTGAATCTTTGAATCTATGATATATTATTTTCCTCTGTATACTATTCTGCCTTTGGTTTCGTCATATGGGCTCATTTCCACTGTTACTTTGTCTCCGGCTAAAATTTTTATCCTATACAGCCTCAATCTACCAGCAAGATGCGCGAGTATTTCCCTCCCATCCTCGTTCATTTTTACCTTAAATTTCAAACTTGGCAAAGTTTCCAACACTATACCTTCTTTCCTAAATTCCTGCCTTGCCTGGTCTCTCTTTTTTTTCTTATCAAATTTATCAAATTTTTTCATCTGTAATTAACAGTAGCAAAATATACTAAATTAGTCAAGATTTAGTTTCACATCAATCTTTTCTAAATTATTAGGCACTCTTTTAACCCAGAACGGCCACAATTCAAACTCAAATTTATCAATTTTATCCTCGCTTTCTAAAATAATTTTCACTTCTCTGGAAGATTTTTCCACCAGTGCCTTTTTTAAAAATAAAATATCAACGTCAGAATAAACAGCGCCTGAAAATTCTAAGTCCAAAACCATTTTATTATGTTCAAAATCCATAGATTTTAGAAAATAATTTGTTTTTAAGCTTGGTTTATGTAATTTTTCTCCTTCAAGGATTTGCGAATCAAAAAAATTTTCAATATAATTTTCCAAATCATGCTCTGGCAAAGTTATTGCAGTAAAACTGGCTTTAACCTTGTAATTAAACTGTTCTTGTTCCGCGCCCGCTTGAGCCAAAGAAAACGCATCTGTAATTTTCTGGGACACGGCATCGTCAAATAGAATAAGATTCTCTTCCTGCGCTCTTGTTCTTATTTTTTCCCAGCACTTTTCTTTTGCCTGCGCTGATAATATTTCTTTTGCCCTGTTCAAATCATTATCATTTACCTGCGGAAATCTGCCTCCGCCTTTCATTTCAGAAAACGATTTAGCGTAAAAAAGAGTGAATTTGCTGGTTCCGGCAAAACCGGGAATAGAAAAAGTGGTTGGCTCAATATTATATTTTTCTCCTGCTTGATCCGCAACCACTTCAATATCAATAAAACCAGGGACTAATTTTCCTTTTTTGTAATGTTTACCTGGAATTACTACTCTCACAGGAGTTCTGAATAATTTTCCAGAAGCGGAAACAAATCTTGTTGTTGCCAGTAATGGCTGGTCATAAGTAGAATAAGCGTTGTAAACGCGAATAATTCCTTTGGCTTTTTTATCAATAAAACCAGTAGAATTAAGTTGTTGGGAAACTTCTTTTTCTATCTGAATTGTCTTACCGGCAATAATATTCTGCGAAAAATCAGAATCAGCGATTCCCGCTTTTACAACAATAGTTTCTTCAAAAATTAAAGCGCGTGTTTTGGGCCAAATTTCTATTTTTGCCGAGCACAAAACAACCCAGCAAAACAAAAATAAACCTATCAATCCTATTCCGATATAAACAAACCTAAAATCAAATTTAGGACAAGTTAAGGGCGCAAAATCTCTTTGCGGTTTCATCTTTTCAATAATTTTCTTTGCTTGTATTGTAGGCGGCCTTATGTCTATTATTCTCTTTGGCATAATATTATTTTAGATTTATAAGCGAGCCAGTAAGGGTTTCAATTTCGCTTAATAGTTACTCTATTGTTGCTTTGATGCGTCGGATTCCGGCGCTTGATGATTGTTCTTTAATAATCTTAAACTTTCCTATCTCCCCTGTTTTCTCAACATGCGGACCAGCGCAAATTTCTTTGGAAAAGTCCCCAATAGAATATACTGTTACTATATCTGGATATTTTTCCTTAAAGAACGCCAGCGCGCCCTGGATTATTGCCTGTTTGTATTCCATTTTTTGCTTTTTTACCTCTAAATTTTCTGAAATTTTTTGATTAACCAAATCCTGCGTTTGTTTGATTTCCTGAACAGACATTTTTCTATCAAAACTAAAATCAAATCTCAATCGCTCCTCGTTTATATTAGATCCCATTTGTCTAATCTCGTTTCCCAGAATTTGCCTCAACGCGGAATGGAGCAAATGAGTCGCAGTATGCAGTTTTATAATCTTATCATTTTTGATTTTTGACCCTTCTATCCCATGCCCTCCAAATTTCTTTTCAACCCCTGCGCGCGAAATATCCTGATGTTCTACTAAAGCGCGCCGAAAATCTTTTTCATCTATTTCAAACCCTTCTTCCTTTGCCAGTTCTTTAGTTAATTCTATTGGAAATCCATAACTTTGGTAAAGGGTAAAAGCGTCTTCTCCTGAAATTATTTTAGAATTTCCTGTTTGCTCAACGGAAATCTTGGAAATCAATTTTCCGAATTGCTTCAAGCCCTTTTCCAATGTCTTGTTAAACTTTTCTTCTTCGCCCTGAATAACAGAGATTATATTATCCTGTTCATCCCCAAGTTCGGGATAGATATCTTTATAGCCCTCAATCACTTTTCGCGCCAAAGGAATCAAGAAATCAGAGGACAAATTCAATACCCTTCCATAACGGATAGCCCTTCTCAAAATCCTTCGCAGGATATATCCCTTGTCCAGATTAGAAGGAACAATCCCATCAGCAATAAGAAAGCAAGCGCCTCTGATATGGTCCGCGATTATCCTGTACGGCTTCGGATTTACATCATACAAGCCAGCAATTTGCTTGTCAATTTGCTGAATTATCGGAAAAAATATATCTGTTTCATAAGCAGAGGGCTTGTTCTGCAAAATTGCCAAAACCCTTTCAAATCCCATTCCAGTGTCTATATTCTTATATTTTAATTGTTTGTATTCATATTCACCATCCCTTGCCAATTGTTTGTCATATTCAGTAAAAACCAAATTCCAAATTTCTACAAATCGTCCGCATTCGCAATTAGGCCCGCATCCCTTAATAGTGCATTTATTTTTAGAAAATTCCTGCCCGTTGTCATAATGTATTTCAGAACCGGGACCGCAAGGCCCTGCTCCCGATACTGGTCCCCAAAAATTATCTTTCATACCGAATTCTTTAATTCTCTCCTGCCTTATTCCTATTTTTTCCAGCCATATTTTTTTCGCCTCCTCGTCCTTTGGAACCAATTCATTACCCTCAAATATGGTTATGTGCAAACGTTCTGGGTCTAATCTTAATTTTGTTGTTAAAAATTCCCATGCAAACTCTATTGCTTCTTTCTTAAAATAATCATTGAAACTGAAATTTCCCAGCATCTCAAAAAAAGTATGGTGCGATGCGTCTGAAACATCGTTAATATCTTTGACTCGGAAGCATTTTTGGCAAGTAGCGATTTTTTTGGCTCCAAAGTCTTTTTGCGGATCTTTTTGTCCGATAAAATATTCCTTAAACTGCTGCATTCCGGCAGTAGTGAGCAAAACGCTCGGGTCAGACGGCAGAAGCGAAGACGACGGCACAATCTTATGCCCTTTGCTTTCAAAAAAATCCAAAAACTCTTTACGCAATTCCATTGATGTCATTTTATGTTATATTGTAGCAGAAAAAAATAATTCACACAAATCCAAAGTAAAAAAAATTAGTCCGTTCGCAAACTGCGAAAGGACATATCTTAAAAATTTGGGGATTCCAGAATTTCTTCAAACCATAATAGTTTCTTATGAAATTCAAATGACTCTTGTTCTGCCTCAATAGATCTTCCCGTAATCACTTTTCCTCTCGGCGTGTCATCCATTTGTATAACTTTCAAATGTTCCATCTTTTCTATCACATTTCTTATCATCGCTTTATTCTTGTATCTTATCATTGGAGCGCATTCGGCTATTCTCCTAAGAATATCTTTCAGTGTATCTCCGTTCTCTCCTCGCGTAAGCACCAAGTAAGCGATAAAGACCTCTTCCTGCCTTAAGGGTTTTCCGTTTCCGTTAATACCCAAATTTTCACCAGATAGCCTGGTTTGAATATTTTTTTTCATCCCGTTTCACCACCTTTACATTGTTGTTTTCTCTTCCCATTTCTTTTCCCATCTTCTTAGCTGATTCAAAAAAAGAAAACTCATTATCGCTGTTACTGCTATTATCAACGCGCAAATCTCCCATTCTACTGTTATCTCTACTGTCGCTGCCGCTCCCATCGCATAACCGAGTAAACAGGAAACAGCAAACGCTGTCCACACTAGCAAAAATACCAATCTTTTTCCTTTATCCATTTTTCTTCTTCTTCCCTCCTTTTATATTGCGAACTATAATTCATATAGCACAATTATTCCAATTTGTCAAGAATTTTACCAAGAATTTGTAAAAAAAATGAAGGGAATTGCATGATTCCCCTATTTTTAAATCTGGCTTTTACAATAATGTTACTATGCAGCAAACAAAAAAAACCAGAAGTCCGCAAATTATCACTGGCATAATTTTATCTACGGCATATGTTTTTTTTGTTTCTATCTTTCCCGTTTTTTCTCACCTCCTTTTTTTTTGATATAACGAGCTACAACTTCTATTATAGAATAACACAATCATTTCATTTTGGAAACCTTACGCCTTTTACTATCACCGCATGCCTTTTATTAAAGGCATGCGGGCAAAGGTTTTACGCAAAATTCAGGTAAAATTTGCTGGAAAGTAAGAAAGTGATATAATACAACAATGAAATTCACGCATTTACATATGCATACTCACTATTCTTTGCTGGACGGATTGTCAAAGATTGACGAACTTTTGGATTATGTCAAAGAATTAGGAATGGATTCCTGCGCCATAACCGACCACGGCGTTTTGTACGGCGCCGTAGAATTTTATCAAAAAGCAAAAAAACGCGGCATAAAACCAATTATCGGCTGCGAGGTCTATATGGCTTATGGGCGGATGGACCAGCGCCGCTCCAACATAGATGATAAAAGGTATCATCTTGTTTTGCTGGTTAAAAATGAAACCGGGTATAAAAACTTGGTGAAACTGGTTACAAAAGCCCATTTAGAGGGCTTTTATTACAAACCAAGAATTGACGATGAACTTTTAGCCCGGCACTGCGACGGCCTTATCGCGATGACTGGGTGCGTCCAGGGCAGGATTCCAAGATATATTCTTTCCGACAAAATAGATGAGGCGGAAAAGTTGGCTCTGAAATATCAAAATATGTTTGGCCAAGGAAATTTTTATTTAGAACTTCAATGCCATCCTAATTTGTTAAAACAGAAACAAGCAAATCAAGGATTGATTGCTTTGTCAAAAAAATTAAACATCCCTTTAGTTGCCACTAATGACTGCCATTATCTTCGCAAAGAAGATAATGAGGCGCAAGATGTTCTAATGATGATAAGCACTGATACAAAATCAGACAACTCTGACCGCAAGACAATGAAATTTGACGATTATTCCGTGAAGTCTCCTGAAACAATGATTGCTGATTTCAAAGACACGCCAAGCGCGATTGAAAACACCCAAAAAATCATGAAGCAATGCAACTTTGATTTTAAGTTAGGCGAAATCAAACTCCCTTATTATCAAGTTCCAGACAATAAACAAACAGATGAATATTTGAGAGAACTTTGCGAGCAAGGGTTGGAAAAACGATTTGAAAAAAACCACCCGAATATTCAAACAATTAAAGAGCGTATGAATTACGAATTATCAGTAATCCATAAAATGGGCTTTGATTCGTATTTTTTAATTGTCCAGGACTTTGTTAATTGGGCAAAGCAAAACAGAATTGTCGTTGGTCCGGGCAGGGGAAGCGCCGCTGGGTCAATAGTTTCGTATTTGTTGAACATCACTGACATAGATCCAATAAAATATAATTTGTTGTTTGAAAGATTCTTAAATCCTTCGCGCGTATCAATGCCTGATATTGATTTGGATTTTACTGATTGGAGAAGGGACGAAGTAATAAATTATATCAGACAAAAATATGGGGAAGACAAAGTCGCGCAAATTATCACTTTTGGAACAATGGCTGCTCGCGCTGTTATCAGGGATGTTGGAAGGGCCTTAAATTATCAATACAGTTATTGCGATGTCCTGGCTAAAAAAATCCCTTTTGGCTTTACCCTTGACCAGACCCTAAAAAAAGTGAATGAATTTAGAGAAGTGTATGAATCAGACGAACAAGCCACGCGCCTGATTGACTTGGCTAAAAAGTTAGAAGGCGTGGTGAGGCACGCGTCCACGCACGCTTGCGGAGTTGTAATGTCAAAAGAACCTTTAACTGATTTGGTTCCTTTGCAGCATCCTACCCAAAATGACGACACTATTGTGACGCAATACGGAATGCATGCTATTGAAGATTTAGGCCTGTTAAAAATGGATCTTCTCGGCTTAAAAAATCTTACTATAATAGAAGATACGCTCACGCGCGTTTACAAAGTGCAAAACAAATCCCTGAATATAGAAAACATTCCTCTAGACGATGAAAAAGTTTATGAAATTTTGCAAAAAGGAGAGAGTACATCTATTTTTCAATTGGAATGTTTAGCAGGAGATACTAAAGTTTCCACTACAACAATCAAAAAATTATACGAACAAAGAAATAAAAAAAATTTACACTCATTATATCTTGACGAAGGAAAAATTCATAAAAACAAAATTTTAGATGTTGTTTGTTCCGGAAAAAAGGAATTATACACTTTAGTAGTAGAAAATAATTGGTATATCAAAGCCACGAAAAATCACTATTTTTTAACCGAAAGTGGCTGGAAAACATTGGGAGAAATAAAAATCGATGAAAAAATTTTAATAAAATCCAAATACGATCATCTTGTTTACAATATTTGTAAGACCTGCGGAAAACAGATCAGCGGGCGAAGAGAAGGAAAAAGTAATTTTTGCTATAAATGTTCAGCGAGTTTTTATAAAAATCCAAGTAAAAAGGAGGTTAGAGAAAAAATCAAAGCGTCAAGAATAAAATTTTATCAACAAGGAGGAAAACCTTGGAATCTTGGATTAAGTAAAACAAATAATAAAATCCTTGAGAATACTGGGAAAAAAATATCTAAAGCGTTGAAAGGTAGAAGCCTTGAAGAATTATGGGGGAAAGAAAGAGCGGTAAAATTTAAAAAAACGCACTCTGCAAAAATGAAAGGGGAAGGAAACCCAATGTTCGGAAAACCATCTCCACATAGGAAAGGAGGTTTTAGGGAAGACTTAAATCATTATGTTCGATCTAATTGGGAAGCAGATTTTGCGAGAATTTTGAAACTACATAATCTAAAATATGAATACGAGCCTAAATCTTTCGAATTAATAAAAACAAATAATGAAATTCTTCATTATACTCCGGATTTTTATGTAAAATCAAATAATACATTTTATGAAATTAAAGGATGGTTGCATGATTTAGACGAGCAAAAAATGGAATTATTTCAAAAACAATACCCTCAATATAATTTTGTTTTGATAAGCGCTACTAAATTCGCTGAGTTTGCGCTAAAATATAAAAATTTAGTCAAATGGGAATGCCCGAGACTTCCAGCCAAAAACCGATACAAATTTATAAAAGTGAAAAAAAAGATTTATAGCGGAAAAGAAGAAACTTACGATATCACAATGGAGTCTCCCGGAAATAATTTTATAGCCAATGGTTTTGTAGTTCATAATTCAGATGGAATGAAAAGATATCTAAAACAATTAAAGCCAACAGAGTTTGAGGACATTATCGCAATGGTCTCCCTATACAGGCCGGGACCTATGGCATTTATCCCTGAATATATCAAAGGCAAAGAAAATCCTGATAGCATCAAATATCTTAATCCAAAATTAGAGCCAATCCTAAAAAGCACTTATGGAATAATGATTTATCAGGAGCAATTAATGCAGATTGCGCAGCAATTCGCGGGATTCAGTTTGGCTGAAGCAGATATATTAAGAAAAGCAGTGGGCAAAAAAATAAAAGAACTTTTATTCCAGCAAAAAGAAAAATTTATTCAAGGCGCTGTGAATCAAGGCGCAAGCAAAGAAATCGCGCAGAAAATCTGGGAATGGATTTTGCCTTTCGCGAGTTATGGGTTTAATCGCTCGCATGGGGCGTCTTACGCAATGATAGCGTATAGAACCGCTTATTTGAAAGTTCATTATCCGGTAGAGTTTATGGCGGCCGTATTAACTTCTGAAAAAAACGATGTTGAAAAAATCGCTTTTCTGATTGACGAATGCAATAGAATGAAAATTGAAGTTCTGCCGCCTGATATTAACGAAAGTTTCAGAAATTTCAGCGTGATTCCAGACGTACACAAAATAAGATTTGGCTTGCTGGCGATTAAAAATGTTGGAGAAAATGTAGTTGAAGCAATAGTGGAGGAAAGAAAGCAGGGAGGAGAATTTTCGTCTATTGCTGATTTTATGGAAAGAATTCCTGTAAATAACCTTAATAAAAAATCAATGGAAAGTTTAATCAAAGCAGGGGCTTTTGACAAATTTGAAGAAAGAAACAAACTTTTGCAAAATTTGGAAAGATTGTTGGAATGGGCGCGCGAAACCCAAAGAAATAAAGAAAACGGGCAAAAAGGACTTTTTGAGTCAATGGCACAGGATGGCGGTACGAATCACAACACGCCTACGCTTGTAAATGTGTCTCCTATTCCGGAAAAAGAAAAACTGCTCTGGGAAAAACAACTTTTAGGACTTTATATCAGCGGCCATCCATTAGAAAGCTTTAAAAAAGTTTTTGCAGGAGTAACGGTTCCCTTGAAATATGTTTGCGAAAATTCGCGCATTACTGGAAAAAAAGTTAAAGTCGGCGGCATAATTTCTTCAATCAAAAAAATTAACACTAAAACAGGCAGGCAAATGCTGTTTGTCAAATTAGAAGACCAGACAAGTAAAATTGAATTAGTCGTTTTCCCAACTATTTTGGAGCAAAGTCCGATTATTTTTGAAGAAAACAAAATTATTATGGTGGACGGACGGGTTGACAATCGCGGAGGCGTTCCAAAAATCATCTGCCAGAGTGTTGAAGAGGTGATAGAATCATAATTTATTGCTTATTTTTTAGTTTGAGGTATTATAAATACAATGGAGATTGATACAATAAGGCATTCATTGGCTCATATACTGGCTATGGCGGTGCAGGAACTCTATCCAGGGGTTAAATTTGGCATTGGACCAGCAATAGACCAGGGTTTCTATTATGATTTTGATTTGCCTAATCCCCTCTCACCTGCTGATTTGCCAAAGATTGAGAAGAAAATGAGACAGCTCATAAAACAAAATTTGAAGTTTGAAAAAAAAATAATTTCTATTACGGAATGTAAAAAACTTTTCAAAGACCAGCCATATAAATTAGAACTCATCAAAGAACTTAAAAAAATCACGATTTATCAATCTGGAAATTTTGTGGATTTATGCAAAGGCCCGCATATTAAAACAACAAAAGAAATAAATCCTGACGCGTTCAAACTTACGAAGATCGCTGGAGCATATTGGAGAGGCGATGAAAAAAATCAAATGCTCACGCGTATTTACGGCATTGCTTTTAACACAAAAAAAGAACTCGCGCAATACATTAAACAACTGGAAGAAGCTGAAAAAAGAGACCATCGCGTTTTGGGCAAAAAATTGGACTTGTTCATCTTTTCTGATTTAATTGGAAAAGGGTTGCCGTTATTAACTCCAAAAGGCGCTGTTATCAGGCAGGAATTAGAAAAATTCATTATTAACGAAGAAACAAAAAGAGGATATTCGCGTGTTTATACGCCTGATTTGGCAAAAATTGACTTATACAAAAAATCCGGACATTGGCAGCATTATAAAGAAAGTATGTACCCTCCGATTAATGTTGACGGCGAGGATTATGTTTTGCGGCCAATGGCTTGCCCCCATCATTTTGCGCTCTATAATTCCAAACCAAGAAGTTACCGCGACCTTCCTATAAGATACGCGGAAATCGTAAAACAATACAGAAAAGAACAGTCAGGAGAACTGTCAGGATTGGTGCGAGTTATGTGCTTTTCGCTTGTTGACGCGCACATTATCTGCACACAAAATCAGGTTGAACAAGAATTCAAAAATGTTCTGGAATTAATCCAATATAGTATGAAAGTTCTTGGCATTAAAGATTACTGGTATAGATTTTCAAGATGGGACCCAAAAGACAAAAAAAAATATATTGACAATCCAAAAGCGTGGAGATTAACACAATTTTTGATGAAAAGAATTTTGGATAAATTAAAATTAAAATACATATCAGCAGACGGAGAAGCCGCGTTTTACGGTCCAAAACTGGATATTCAGATGAGAAATGTCAATGGGAAAGAAGATACCGCGTTCACGGTGCAGATAGATTTTGCCCTGCCTGAAAAATTTGGGTTAACTTACACAAACGAAAAAGGGAAACAGCAAAGACCAATGGTTATCCACCGTTCGTCTATCGGATGCATTGAGCGGACAATGGCGTTTCTAATAGAACAATACGCCGGCGCGTTTCCATTGTGGCTGTCCCCTGTCCAAATTTGGATAATCCCTATTGCTAATCGTCATAATAAATATGCTAATGAAATTGGCAAAATGTTTCAAAATTCAGATTTCAGGTTTCAAATAAGAGATGAAAATGAAACAGTTGGAAAAAAAATTCGCGAAGGAGAAATCCAAAAAATTCCTTATCTATTGGTCGTCGGCGACAAAGAACAAAAAGCAAAATCCATCAGTGTCCGCAAACGCGGTAAAAAAGACATCGAAGAAACAAAACTTGACAAATTTATTGAAAAAATCACCAAAGAATATCAATCTCGCCTTTAATTCTCAAAAATTTTATGCTATCTCAACAAACCCAACAATTAATTTCCAAATATCAAAAATTGCAGGAATTATCTGAAATTAGCGAAAATGTTCCATTAATTCATGTTGATGAAGTCGCTTCAAAAGTAGCGGCTTTTTATGAAAAAATGAAAGGAATAGTTGATTGGAAAGAAGAGCATCTTTTAAGAAAAAGAATGATTGAAAGAACATTAAAAAGAAAAATTATTTTTCAAAAAGAAAATAAGGAAATGGCTGAATCCTTGATATATGAACTTATCCGTTCAGGGCATTTTCCAAATGACAGCATTCCAGAGTCCAAAATTGATGAAATTCAAAAAATTATAAACAAATACTTTTTTATATTTGAAAAATCGCCTGGACAAAATCAAAAAGAAAAAGCGCAACTCCAAAGTTGGCTTATAGATATTGAGAGTTATGAAATAGAAAAAACTTTGTCGCCTTCTATGGAAGAAGAAACCCTGATTGAGTATATGACCGGCTTAATGACAGAAAAAATTAAAATACAGGGCAGAAAAGAAAAATTGAACGAAGATGAAAAAAATACTCAAATTTATATCGCTGTTCAAAGAGCGCTTTTCAAATTTGACGAATCCACTATCATTTATTATCTTTTGTGTAAAAAATATTCAGAATGGCAGAATTTTTCTTCATCCTCTCCCCTGCTTTTGAAAATCGCTGAAAATATTTATCTTGTGAAAGAAAATATTGAAAAAAAACTTAACCATCCATTATCTATAAAATTTTTGAAAATTTGCGAAAAATATAATACTCCTTATTTGATTTTAGGGGACATTATATCAGAAAAACCCAACAATGCAAAAGAAAATTTAGAAAATACAGAAATCTTAGAAAATAAGATTAAAGAGTCATACAACCAGCGGTTAAAAAAATTAAAAGGCCGTTTGAAAAGAGCCGCAATTTACAGCACTCTTTCTATTTTTATAACTAAAGTTGCGTTAGCATTAGCAATAGAAATCCCTATTGATAAATTAATCGGCGATTTCAGTTCTTTAAGTTTGGGAATTAATATCTTATTTCCGCCGTTTTTAATGTTTCTTATAGTGGCGAGCATCAGGCCGCCAAAAGAAGAAAATTTTGAACGAGTAATGATGGAAGTGACAAAAATTGTTTATCAGCGCGAAAAACAAGATATTTATACTTTAAAAATTCCCGAAAAAAGAGGGAAAATGTTAAATTTTGTGATTTTCTTTATTTTTGGATTGGCGTTCCTTGCTTCTTTCGGCATAATAATAAAAATTTTGGGAAAATTAAATTTCGGAATCCTTTCAATGCTTATATTTATCTTTTTCGTTTCTATAATAAGCTTTTTGGGCGTAAAAATCAGAGAAAGAAGCAAAGAACTTACTATAAAAGAGAAAAAAGATACTTTTATTAGTTCATTATTTGATTTTTTTACTCTTCCGGTGATAGAAATGGGCGGATGGCTTTCAGAAAAATGGTCGCGCTTGAATATAGCGCTAATCATATCCGCTCTAATTGATATGCCTCTTCTGGCTTTTGTTCAATTTCTGGAACAGTGGCGTTATTTCTTAAAAGAAAAAAAAGAAGAAATACATTGAAATACTATATCATTACTTTTGGCTGCCAGATGAATGTAAGTGATTCATGCAGAATCGCTGCTGAAATGGAAAAAATTGGATACTCTTCAGCCCTAAATATAAACAGGGCTGATTTAATTGTGGTTAATATGTGTTCTGTGCGCCAGACAGCCGTTGACAGAGTGTACGGTCAAGTGAAAAATTTCAAAAAATTAAAAAAGAAAAATCCGCGATTGAAAATTATTCTAACCGGCTGCATTTTGAAATCAGACATTAAAAAACTCCGAAAAAAGCAAGAATACGACTTTATCCTTCCAATTAAAACACTCGCTTTTTGGCGCAAAATTTTGAAGCAAAAACAATATGTCGGTTCATTTAAGGCAAGAGATTCCGAAAATTGCGATTATTTAAAAATCAAGCCAAAATACGCGTCTAAATTTTCCGCGTATATTCCAATCATTATTGGGTGTAATAATTTTTGCTCCTACTGCGTTGTTCCTTATACTCGAGGTCAGGAATTTTCCAGACCGGCATATCATATTGTTAAAGAAATAAAACAATTAGCAAAAAATGGATACAAAGAGATATGGCTTATTGGGGAAAATGTTAATAGTTATAGATACAAACAAATGAACTTTCCTAAATTATTAAAAATGATTGATAAAATATCCGGAAATTTCTGGATTAGATTTACATCTTCGCATCCAAAGGATTTTTCAGATGAGTTGATTGACACAATCGCTAAAGCGAAAAAAATCACAAAATATATTAGTTTGCCTGTGCAATCCGGAGACGATGAAATCCTGAAAAAAATGAACAGGCCGTATACAATCAAGCAGTATAAAGATTTAATTCGAAAAATACGCAAAAAAATTCCAGATGTTATGTTGTCCACTGATGTAATTGTGGGCTTCCCGGAAGAAACAAAAAAACAATTTGAAAATACTGTAAAACTTTTCAAAGAAATTAAGCCTGATATGGCTTATATCGCGCAATATTCGCCTCGCGCCGGGACCGCTGCGCTTGAGATAGGAGACACTGTTCCCCAAAAAGAAAAAATTAGGAGGGACAAATATATCACAAAAATTCTTGAACAAACCGCTTTATTCAACAACAAAAAATACATTGGAAAACAAGTAGAAATGCTTGTGGAATACGAAAGAAAGGGATGGCTTATTGGCAAGACAAAAGAATATAAAACAATAAAAGTAAAAGGCGCTAAAAATTTAATTGGGAAAATTGTTAAAGCGAAAGTAATTGACGCTATTCCTTGGGGATTAAAAGGTGAATTAATAAAATAAAAAAGAATAGTGGAAATCCACTATTCATAAGCGCATAAAAGGGCAGAAGGAGATATGGCTTTTATTTCTAATTTTGTGATATGGGCTATGTTGTTTCCAATATGATTTTTGAGCCATTCGCGCGACCATTCTTCTATTGTCTTCAACGAACCGAACAAAGCGACTAAAATCTGTATTTCTATTCTTGTTTTTTTCCCCATTTCAATCTTTAAAAACTCTATTTCTGCTTGAAACGAGTCATCGATTTCTTGAGTTTTCGTTTTAATAAAATATTCTATTTCCTCTTTCTCGCAATACTCTAACTTGAAAATCCCGTTTATCATTATTAGATGGCTCGCCATTACTCCAATCTTCCCTATTGTTATTGCATAACTCCCTTTTTTTTCCATCTTTCTTCTCCTATTTTTTATTTCTTAGTTTCTACTTTTAGAGTAGAAATATTTTTCGTTTATGTCAAGTTTTTCTTTAATAATTGAGCAACGGTTTCTGGGTCTGCCTTGCCATAAAAAAAAGCGGATTCCTCCGCATCTGTTTCGTCGTTTGTTATACTGTTATTTTGCTGCCAAAAAATTGTTTGACAGTTCAATAATCTCGTCTCGCGCTACCAAATTTTCCACTGCTTCTGCCGCGCGCTTTTTAACTGAGTCTAGATTGGACTCGCATGCTGCCCAAAAAAGCATCGTTTTAATGTCGCTTTTTTCTTTTGTAGTCGCGTCGTTCCAGCGTTTTTCCAATAACGCTATTAAGAATAGCGAAAAATTTTTATCAACGTAAAAAATATCTTTATCGCTGGCGACCTCAATCAGCATCGCTATTGTTATTCCCTTTACTCTTTCGTCTTCTACTGCCTGAAAAAATTCTATTTTGGTGAAGCCCGAATTTTGTAAAGACATCACTTTTTCAAGCATTGCGACAACATCTTTCCTTGTTTTTTCTTTTTCTTCTTCCGCTTCTATTTCCTTGTTCCCTCTTTTTTTCAATATTATCACCTCCTATTTTTTTTAATAAAAAATATTATCTACTAATGAAATAGTAGTATAAAACAAAAATTATGTCAAGTTTTTCTTTAATAATTGAGCTGCAGTTTCTGGGTCTGCCTTGCCTTTGCTCTCTTTCATCACCTGTCCTATTAAAAATTGGAGCGCGTTTTCTTTGCCTTTCTTAAAATCTTCTACCGGCTTTAGATTCTTTGAAACAACTTGCTTGATAATTTTTTCAAGAGATGCTTTATCTGTTATCTGGCTCAACTCGTCTTTTTTAATAATATGAGACGGATCTTTGCCGTTTTTGAACATTTCATATAAGACGGTCTTAGCGATTTTTGACAAAATTTCTTTTTTATGAATCAAAGTGATAAATTCAGCAAAATTTTCCGGAGTTATTAGAAATCTCCTGTCATTCACAGACATATTTTTAAGCAATCCCTGCAAATCCGTAATCATATAATTTGAACAAATTTTTGCTAATTTTACAAACTCGTTTCTTTCCACTTTTTCCTTCATATCCGCTGACTTTACCCAGTCCCTTAATTCTGACATTGTTTTTTCAAAATACTCGCCTAATTCTTTATTTTGCGTAAAAATTTCTATTTCTCTATCTGACAATCCATATTCCGCTGAAAACCGCTCTCTCCTTGCCTGCGGCAATTCCGGAATCCCTGATTCAATAATCTTGACTTCCTTTTCTTTTATATTAAGCATTGGCAGGTCTGGTTCCGGAAAGTATCTGTAATCATGCGATTCTTCCTTTTCTCTCTGGCTTAGAGTTTTTTGTTTTAAGTCGTGCCATCCGCGCGTTTCCTGAACAATTTTACCTCTTTGCTCTAAAACCTGTGTTTGTCTTTTAATTTCACACTCAATCCCCTTCTCCACAACGCGAAAAGAATTCAAATTTTTAATTTCTACTTTTGTTCCTAATTTTTTGGGATTTTTACTCAAAGAAATATTCACTTCGCACCTCATCTGCCCTTTCTCCATATCCGCGTTTGATACATTGAGATACCTTAAAATTAAACGCAATTCTTCGGCGAATTTCCTCGCTTCCTTAGCTGAATGAATATCCGGCTCTGTAACTAATTCCATTAAAGGAATTCCTGCGCGGTTAAAATCCACCAAAGAGCAGTCATCTTGAGCAGAATGGATTAAACGCCCGGTATCTTCTTCTAAATGAATTCTCGTTATTCTAATTCTCTCGCCATTAACCTCTAAATAGCCGCCTAAACATAGAGGCATATCATATTGCGATATCTGGTAGCCTTTTGGCAGGTCCGGATAAAAATAATTTTTCCTGTCAAATTTAGAATGCTGGGGAATCGCGCTTTGCAAAGCCAGTCCTGTTTTTATAACCTTGCTCACGGCTTCTTTGTTTATCACTGGAAGCGTGCCGGGATGGCTCATACAAACAGGACAAACATTTATGTTCGCTCGCTGTTCGTCAGGGTCATTCGCGCAGGAGCAAAACATTTTGCTTCTTGTGTTTAGTTCCGCGTGAATCTCAAGCCCTATTGTCACATAATATTTTTTTTCTGCCATAAATTCAAACTTGTTTTTCTTTTTTCGCAGTTGAAACGCGGCCGCCCTGCCATTGCCCGCGATATAAATTTGTCTTTCCTTTAACTTCATGGAACATAGCGTAAACTACTCTTGCTCCAAGTTCTATTTCTATGTCGCAGGGACCTAAATTTATAATTCCAAAAATTAGCTCTCCTTGATATCCTGGAGAAACATTCGCGGTAAAAATCATTATCCCCGACCTGTGCAAAGTTGACCTTTGCCGCATTAAACATAAAATATTTTCAGGTAAATTTATTTTTTCAATAGTTTTTATTAAATAATATTTGCTTGTCTTAAAAACAAAACTTTGTTTTTTGTTTGAATCATACTTAACCAAAAGTTTTGTTTTAGGCGTTTCTCTCTCTTCAATCCCTAAAAATCCCTGCCCGAAAATTTCGTGAATTTCGCCCAATCTTAAATCAAAGCCAGCCCCTTCTGGATTTTGCAATTCGCGCTCTGAAAGATTTTCTACCAATTTTTTCTCTTTGACTAATTTTAATAATTCTTCTGCTCCTAATATCATAATATTTCATCTTACCATATTCCAAAACAAAAAAAAAGCGACTTTTGATTTTTTCACAGTTGTGGAATAAATCAAAAGTCATAAATTTTTCATTTTATTAAACTCGCGTTTTCTTCTTCTCCTTTCTCTTTTTTATTTCTCGTGGTTTTCACTGCTTCATCAAGTGTGAAGATAATCGCGTGCGCGATTTTGTCGCCTTTTTCAATTTTTGCCTCGCCGCTAAGTAAAAATTCTATGGTTAAACGCCCTTTCCATCCAGGATTTAATACGCCTCCCTGCATAAAAATTCCTTTATGATGATGGCTCCGTTTTCCCTCTAAGAGTCCTATTTCGTTCTCTGATAAATCAAATTCTTCGTTTGATTCAACAATAAGTGTTCCTGACCCGACTACTTTCACACTGCTACTCGCAGTTACATCCACTATTCTTGCTTTTGCTGCCATTGTTTTTTTACCTCCTTGGTTTTATTACCTCTTCTATGCTTGAAAAATCCCTGGGATATATCTGCATTGCCATATTGTGCTCATAATAGTATCCAACTTTTACGGGAATACCAAATCTTTGTTCAATCATTTTCGCTATATATTCTTGCTGAACAGCCATCGCGGCAGCATTGTCTAAAAAACCACTGCCAATATCATGATTTCTCCATATGCCAGTCATATCCAATGTCAGAAAAAATTTCCTGTTGTTTGCGTAATGGTCTCTAAGCCTCTCTTTCATAAGCCCAAGTAAATCAATGTATTTGGTTGTTTTATTCTGGCGGTAAAAATCCGCTATTTCCTCTCCTTCTTCCTTAAACGCATACGTATCCCATCCAAGCCAGCACCATAACACTACTAAACACGGCTGATCTCCCCCTGTTAAATCTCCTTCGTTGTCTTGAGGAATTCTCCAGGTTGTTGCTTGATACGACCTCTTAAACGGCATTATCAAATCAATTATTGCCTTAATTTGGTCATATCCTCCCTGCTCCCAAGGAAATTTTACCCCGAAGTGTCTTAATAGCTGGTGGTAAGTGTACTTAAATGGAGATTCTTTCCCAAGATTGTGTGAACCTTCGCCTACCACCTGGTCAATATAGGTTTCCAGGGCCTTGCCTTCATGACTAGCAAGTCCGCCATATAACGGATGTGTTCTGGGCTTTTTGGGAGGTATCTTTAGCGAGACGCTCCTCAACTCTTTTCCCATTCCTTCATCTTTGGGCGTAATGGCTGGGTATCCAAAAAGGAAAATTTTCTCTACTAAATTCTCCCAAACATTAGCAATGTTTTTCCCGGTTACTGTATTGCTTATTTCTCCTCTCTTATAAAATTCATATACCATTTTTTACCTCCTTGTTTTTCCTTTCACTTTTCCAAAACACACTCGCCAGATTGTTTTAGCCGACGCTTTCATATTTGCTATTGCGTCTTTGCTCTGCTCTTCGCTGCTTATATCTCTTCTGTCACTATCTTCATGCTTTTCGTACATTTCAATTCCATGTCCTCCTTTTTTTTCATTTTTTCGTCCTCTTGCCAACACCTCTTAATTCATAAATCACAATTCTTAAATCGCTTATTCTATTGTGAGGTGCTATTTTCAATATTACCAAAACAAAAACAGATGTCAAACATCTGTTTCATAAAATACAAAATTTGAACTTATTCTACTTCTATTCCCATATTTTTGGCTGTGCCTTCAATGATTTTCATTGCTTGGTTTATATCAGTGGTATTCAGGTCCGGCATTTTCTTTTCTGCCACTTGCTTTAATTGTGATTTGGTGATTTTCGCTACTTTGCTTTTGTTCGGTTTGCCGGAGCCCTTTTCTATTGCCGCTATTTTCTTGAGAAGTTCTGACGCGCATGGCTGTTTTACAATAAAATCATAAGTTCTGTCTTCAAACACTGTAATATCAACAGGGAGCTTAAAACCCTGCTGGTCTTTTGTAGCGTCATTAAATTTTTGGCAAAATTCAGCGATATTTAATCCATGCTGGGCCAATGCCGGGCCTGTTGGCGGAGCTGGATTTGCTTTGCCTGCTGGTAATTGAAGTTTTATAATAGCAATTATTTTTTTCACAATTTTTTTATTTGCAGAGAGTCCAGTTCCACTGGCGTGTCTCTGCCGAACATATCAACCAAGACCTTTACTTTTCCGCGCGTTTCGTCAATTTCCGAAACCCTGCCGTTAGAATCCTTAAACGGACCGTCAGTAATTTTTACCGAGTCCCCTATTTTGAAATCAATCTTATACTGCGGCTCCTCAACTCCCATTCTTTTCTTCAAAATATCTATCTCTTGCGCGGAAATAGGCACAGGAGTGGTGCCGGCGCCCACAAACCCGGTAACATTAGGCGTATTTCTAACCACATACCAGGAATCGTCGGTAACTATCATTTCAACTAAAACATATCCCGGGTAAATTTTTTCTTCAACAATTTTTCTTTTGCCGCTTTTAATTTTAATTTTTTTTTCTTTTGGAACAATAACGTCAAAAATTTTATCTTCCATTCCCAAACTCTCCACTCTTTGTTTCAAGCTTTTGGCCACTGCGTCCTCATAACCGGAATAAGTATGAAGGACATACCAATTTTTTTGCTGGGAAATCTGCTGTTTAGCCATTCTTTAATTACAAAATAAATTTATTGAGCAAAGTGGTGAATACAACATCAAGACCGCCCAAAAAAGCAGCGGTTACCACAGAAATTCCAATCACGATTAAAGTATATTTCAAAGTTTCCTGGCGCGTAGGCCAATTAACTTTTTTCAATTCCAGATGGACTTCTTTCAAAAAAATTATAATTTTTGCTGGTAAATTTTTAATCTCCATTTTCTTAAAACAGCCCCACGGGGCTATTACCTTATGATAAAGTAATTAAATTTATATGTCAAGGTTCCTCACCTTTTTCGCGTGGATTTGGATAAACTTTTTCCTTGGCATAACTTCGTCTCCCATTAGAATATCAAAAATCCTATCCGCATTTTTAGCGTCTTCAATATTAACTTGAAGTAAAATCCTGTTTTCCGGATTCATAGTTGTTGTCCAAAGCTCATCGGGATTCATTTCTCCCAATCCTTTATATCGCTGGATGCTTATTCCGCTGATTTTCTCCTCTGTTTTAATTTCTTCTTTTCCTTCTTCTATTTCCTCTGCCTTTTGCTTTATCGCAGGAATTTTTTTCTTTTTCTCCTTGCGGAATTCTGAAAGAATTTCAGCTTTGTCTGCGTCTGTATAAGCGTATTCAATCCTCTTACCCGACTGTATTTTGTAAAGCGGGGGCTGCGCTATATAAAGAAAACCCTGCTCAATTATTGGCTGAAAATATCTGTAAAAAAGCGTTAAAAGCAATGTCTTAATATGGTTGCCGTCTGAATCCGCGTCAGCCATCAGCACTATGCGGTGATACCTTAATTTTGCTATATCAAAGTCCTCGGAAATAGCGGTTCCCATCGCGATAATCAATGACTTGATTTCTTTTGAAGACAAAATCCTGTCTAATCGCGCTCTTTCCACATTCAAAATTTTGCCTTTCAGCGGAAGTATTGCTTGAAACCGGCGGTCTCTTCCCTGCTTACTGGAACCCGCGGCTGATTCGCCTTCTACAATATACAATTCTGATTCCTCCGGATCTCTTGACGAACAATCAGCCAATTTCCCAGGCAATGCCAGACCCTCTAACGCCCCTTTTCTTAAAACTGTCTGGCGCGCCGCTTTCGCGGCTTTTCTGGCTTTTGCGGATAAAAGGCAATTTTCAATAATCGCTTTCGCGTCCAGCGGATTTCTTTCCAAGTAGTCGGCTAATCCGTCTAATACAACCGATTCTACTGCGGCTTTTGCTTCTGGATTTCCTAATTTTGCCTTTGTTTGGCCTTCGAATTGCGGCTCTTTTATTTTTAGTGAAATTACTGCTGTCAATCCTTCTCTAATGTCGTCGCCGGTAAGTGTTTCCTCGCTTTCCTTAATAAGCCCGTTTTTCTTGGCATAATCATTAAGACCCCTGGTCATAGCGCTTCTAAAGCCAGTTAAATGGGTTCCTCCTTCTCCTGTATGAATATTATTGACAAACCCTTCTTCATAATGCTCATATTCCTGCGTGCATTGAAAAGCGGCTTCCACTAAAATTTCATCTTTCTTACCGGATGTATAAAAAATGTTCTCGTGGCGAGGTTCCGCGCCCCTTACTAAATGCCTTACATAAGCAGTCAAGCCGCCTTCAAAATAAAAAGTATAATTTTTTATTTCTTTTTCCCTTTGGTCGGAAACAATAATTTTTATTTTTGGAGTTAAATACGCTTGCTGGCGCAAATGGCTTAAAATCCGATTTAAATTAAATTCAATATCTTTAAAAATCTCCTGGTCTGGCTCAAAAACAACAGTGGTGCCTGTCTTTCTGCACTTCCCGTCTTTTTTAAGTTTTGTCTTTACTATGCCTTTAGAATATTCTTGGGTATATTTTATTCCATCTCTGCAAATTTCCGCTTTGAGCCAAATAGAAAGCGCGTTAACAACTGAAACGCCTACTCCATGAAGACCGCCAGCCACTTGATACGCCTTGCCTCCGAATTTTGCGCCGGCGTGCAAAGTTGTCATCACGGTTTCTAAAGCCGATTTTTTGGTTTGCGAATGAATGTCAACCGGAATACCGCGGCCATCATCCTCACACTTCACCCTGTTATTTGGAAGAAGCGTTAATTTTATTTCCTTTGCAAATCCTCCAATACATTCGTCAATTCCATTATCTAAAACCTCCCAAATTAAATGGTGTAAACCGTCCGGACCAGTGGAACCAATATACATTCCAGGCCTTTTCCTCACCGGCTCCAGGCCTTCTAAAACATAAATATCTTTTGCGCCATAAGACACGCCCTTTGTTTCGGACTTTGTCTCACGCTTTTTCTCCATATTTTTTTGAGTATTTTTTTCACGCGTCATTATTTTAAAATTACTTCCTTACTTCCCACTCTGGCTCGCTTTCCAGAGCATTAATTATTTTTTCTTGAATTTCGTCTATTTCTTTTGCCAAAAGCGTGCGGGTTTTTGACTGATAAACAATATGAAAAGCGAAATTTTTCTTTCCGGCTGGTAATTCCCTGCCTTCATATATGTCAAACAAATCAACATCTACAACTATTTTCGGGCCAACATTATTTATCTTATTCAAAACATCAATAACTTTCACGCCCTTAGGGACTAAAACCGCCAAATCTCTAACAGACGAAGGATAGCGGGATACTGGCTGGTATATCTGTTCTTCCGAGCATTGTTTCATTAATTCCTCAAAATTTATATCAAACACAGCTAATTCATTTTCAATTTCTCCTAAAAATCCAATTTCCTTTCCGCTTATTTTAATTTCAGCGCATCTCCCCTGTTCCCAAATTTCTAATTTTGATTCTTCCGGGGACGGTTGATGTTCGTCATACCATACATCGCTAATTCCTAATTGGTTCAACAATGAATCAATAACTCCTTTTAATTCATAAAATCCCTGGTTGTTGTTTTCTTTGGCTATTACGGCACACAGCATTGTTTTTTCCTTGTTTGGAGAATTAAAAATTTTACCAATTTCAAAAATTTTAATTTCATCAAAATTTTTGAAATTATTCTCCACATTTTTTATTAAATTCGGCATTAAACTGTTTCTCAAATATTTCTGCTCTATACTCATAGGATTTTCCACTTCAATCAAATTTGTATTATTCGCCTGCCTGCTCGATAAAAAGGAATAATTATATACTTCGCTGAATCCTATTTCTTTCAATATATCTCTTATTTTATTGGCCCAAAAAATTTTCTCGTTTTTCTCTGGAGGAATCAAAACAGCTGAGGGAAAAACTGGATTAATTTTCTCATATCCATAGATTCTCGCGATCTCTTCAATTACATCCTCTGGGATAGAAACATCTCGTCTGAATGTAGGAACCGTAACTTGAAACTTGCCTGCCTGTCCGGTAGGCGGGCCTGCCTGTCCGGTAGGCAGGAATTCTAAAGATTTGAGAATCTTCACAATCTCTTTTTGCGGAATTGCCGCGCCTAATAATCGCTCTACATAATCCAAATCCAATTTGATTTTTTTAGGCAAAACCTTTTTTGGATAATAATCTATTATATCTTTCGCTATTTTCCCGCCCGCGATTTCTTGAATTATTGCCGCTGTCTTATCAATAGCGATTTCAGTCAGATTAGGGTCAATTGTATGCTCAAAACGCCACGAAGCGTCTGTTTTCAAACCCAATTTTTTAGACGCTTTTCTAATTGTATGATAATCAAAATTTGCGGCTTCCAGTACTATATCCTTTGTTTCAGAGTCAATTTCCGCTTTTTTACCTCCTTTAATTCCCGCTATTGCTAACGCGTCATTTCCGTCCGCGATAACTAAAACATCCTCGTCTAATTTATATTTCTCATCATCTAAACTAACAATCCCCTCCCCTTTTCTTGCTTTCCTCACAATAATCTTTTTTGTTTGCGTGCCTGAAACCTTTCCAAAATCAAAAGCGTGCATTGGTTGTCCTGTTTCCAGCATTACATAATTTGCCGCGTCCACTATATTATTTATTGCGTGAAGCCCGCATACAGCCAGCCTCTCCTGAATATATTTTGGCGACTTCCCTACTTTAACATCTGTGATAACTCTTGCCGTATATCTTGAACACAACTTTGGCTCTTTCACTTCTACTTTAATATAGTCCTTTGCTTTTGTGCTTTTATCTTCTTTCCTGCCTACCGAGCAGGCAGGTAATTTGACACTCGTATTTTTAAGCCCTAAATTCAAAATCGCGGAAATCTCGCGCGCGATGCCCAAATGCGAAAAACAATCCGATCCCCTGTTAGACAAAACATCTATATCCAATGCCCAATCCCCGCCTGCATCGCTACGCGAAGCATTGCGGGCAGGCCTGCCTATTTTCTTTAATCCCTCAACTTCAAAACTATGCATAGTTAAAACCTCTGCCAGCTTGTCTGGTTTCGGCAGTTTTTTAATAAAAAATGATTGTAGCCAATTATATGAAAATACCATACTAAAATTGTTTCAAAAAGCGTAAATCGCTGGAATAGAATAAGCGTATGTCGTCTATTTTGTATTTCATCATTGCTAACCTATCTAAACCTATTCCAAAAGCAAATCCTTGCCATCTGCCAGTCATTGAATTGGAAATTATTCCTGAATTTTTTAACACACTAGGATGCACCATTCCGGCACCCAATGTCTCCACCCAGCCAGTCCTTTTGCACACGCTGCAACCTTTGCCCTGGCAAACTATACAACTGATGTCTATTTCAAATCCCGGCTCTACAAACGGGAAGAACCCCGGCCTCAACCGTATTTTAATGTCTTTATTAAAAAATTTCTGAAAAAATTCTCCTATTATCGCCCTAAAATTAGCAACTGAAACATCCTTGCCTATCATCAAACCCTCTAAATGGTAAAATTGAACATCATGTGAAGCGTCTGTTGCTTCGTGTCTGAAAACCCTTCCCGGAACAATAATTCTGAACGGCGGGTGATGCTTTTGCATATAGCGAATCTGGACAGGGGATGTATGAGTGCGGAGCAATAACTTGTTTTTCAGCCAAAGCGTGTCCCACGCGTCCCTTGCCGGATGGTCTTTTGGAATATTCAAAGCGTCAAAATTATACCATTCTGTTTCAATTTCCGGACCTTCAACTACTGAAAATCCCATATTTTGAAAAATTTCCTCTGTTTGCCTTCTTACTAATGTCAATGGATGAAGATGCCCTATCGTAATTTTCCTGCCCGGTGCGCTGATGTCAATGCTTTCCTGAAACTTGCCTGTACTGCCGGAAACCTGTAGCCTTTGTTTTTGATTTTGGAGCTCTGTTTCTATTTCCTGCTTAATTTTGTTTGTTATTCTCCCCTGCTCTTTTCTCTGCTTATCTGGCAAATTTTTTAATGAACGCAAAATTAGGGTAAGCTCCCCTCGCTTGCCCAAATATTTCTTAAAAATTTTGTTTAATTCGTCTAAATTTTGCGCGGATTTTATATCTTCCTGCGCTTTAATTCTTAATTCTTTAATATCCATATTATTAGACCTGTTATTTAATAAGCCGCTACTGCAATTTCCATATTTTGGCTAAATTTTCCAAAAATTTATCTCAAAATCTAAAAATTTCGCTACGCGGTTTATTAAGTAACATGTCTATTTCTCTTTAATCTCTTCTAAAATTCTTGGTTTCTCTTTTGTTTCTACCTTAATTTTACCTTAATTTATCATAAAAATCAACCGTATCTATGTGGATAAAATCAATCAAAAACAAAAAGACCAGAAGTGCTCCCACAAAGGAGAGGAGAGAGAGTTTCTTTCCCTTTGCGAAAGCGCTTTTGGCCCCTTTTTCATTTTTAAACCCGCAACCTTTTTGTGGACTTAAAAATGAATAGGAGGAAGGAATGAGCATCTTCCTCCAATTTTTTATTTTTTGCCTATCATTTCAGATAGGGATACAAATCATAATAGTAAATATTACGATTTATATCTATTGCATCTCTGCCAGCAATATCAGTTTTGCTAGAAGAGACGAAAACGATACCTCGATACTTATCGTAGCCTTGTTTTGCGGCAAGACTCACTAGCTGTTCCTTTGTCACGTCCTCATCTATTCTTACCCAACCATTTTTTCCGGTTGGAAAGAATAAACTCTGCGTTAGATATATCACGTTGATGTCACTACTCTCATCGTAGTTGTCTATCTCAAATTTCTCTGGTATCTTATCTTCTCTTCTCGCTTCCGCTTGCTTAAAGCCTTCGTCGCTAAGCAAAAGAGCCTTAAACTCTCTCACCACGATGATCCCGAAAGACCCCCATGGTAACAAATCCAAATCAACTCTCCGAATTGACTCTTCCGCGTTCCTCAACACAGCATCCTCTTCTGCTCCGAAATCATCGCTCCGGACACTCTTCTCATGACCGCTCTCGCGGTCTCCGTCTCTCCCTTCCATTTTATCTATCTTCCTAATGGGTTTTTAGCCCACCCTTGTTCTGATAGACGACTTTGCAACTAACCTGTATTTGATTTTTAAATGTGCAATTTTTCCCTTTTTTCAATCCACAAATTGAATTTATGAACTGAAAAAAAAGAAGAGGAAAAGAGAAAATGCCTGCTCTTCCCCTCAAAAATCTTAAAGATTTTTTGAGCGTCATTTTCTGAAATTCTTTTTAATGAAGCATTCCAGAAACAAACTCTCTTGCCTCTTCCACAGAGTGAAAGAGACCTCCTTGGATAGCCACAAAGTCACAGTGGCTGTCACTTTCGTCATCGGGGTCCATTATCATCACCTCTAAATCCAGAAAAGTTTAATTCTGAACTCAAAGCTAATGACAAATTGTTATTACTCTCTCCTTTAATAACCTTTATATTATTTATTTTTTTAAAAAAACTTTTTTATTCTTTCTGGCTGAAGTATAACATACTATCTAAATCTTGTCAAGAGTAAGCCGGCAATTTTTAACCAAATCCTCTTTTCTTGAAAATAGGTTCGGATTTTGTTCAATACGCACCGCCAATAAAAAAACAGCGCCTGCGGCGTTGTTTTTTTTTGCGCGGACGGTATCGAGACATTTTAATTCTATCTCAAACCGGGGCGTTATCTCCCAGACCAGAAATAGTATTTTCAAACTTCCAAGTTAAAAACCAGAAAATAAGAGGAACAAAGCCGAGAATCAAAAACCACGCTTTAGCTACCTCCATATCTGTACCAAACCTTAGAAATAGAAGAAAAGCTAAAACACCAATTATCCTGCCTAAAGCTAAAGGCATTTCTCGAGCTATCATATATTCAAAAAATTCTTTTTGATGTTTATGGCTTTGATCTATCGCATGATAAAAGGTAGGCGCTAAGCCAATACCAAAGAAAGGCTGAGCAAATATTTTTATTATTGAACTAGTTATTATCCCCGCCACATTAAAAAACGCGATGTATATTACTCGAGCCATTGCTATTAAACTGGCTCCAACAAACCCGAAAATCAATCGGTCACGATTACCCTCAATGACTGTCAACGCGCCACCGACCAAAAGAGATATCACGGCACTTAACAAAGCAAAAAAGCTAATAAATATGCCTAAATTCAATTCACTGCTGTTAAGCACGGTAAACGCAAGAATACAAGCAAGAAAACCCACCGAACCTCCTTTCAAGCCGTCAAGAAATTCTCGAGCGCTTATTAAGCGCCATATTGAAGAACGCCGGGCAATAAACAAATGAGATCCGTCTACTCGGGGCGGCAGAAGACGGGGTAATCGAAAGATATACAAAATACAGGCAACAAATATGAAAACAACAGCAGAAAATAAAATGTAATAATTAGCAAAAGAATTTTGAGGTAAAAAGGGAATCCAATTTTGAAAAATAATGAGACCACCGAGAGCAGGAAAAATAATAGAGATGAGACAACCTAAAGAAGCCTTTAATCCAAAATAGATATCTCGATTACTATCGTCTGTTGAAAGATACTCAAATATATTATGACCCGCCCAATATAATCCCCCGCCTAGTCCGCTCAAAAATCCCAAATACCAAACCATCTGTGAGGCATTTTCTTGAAATATAATAAATAGAAGGTATTGTGACACCAAAACAAGCAACCCTATTTGCATCAAAAGGCGCAAATGTATACGATAGAGTACAAATCCAATTAAAAAGAACACGGCTAAAGTGATAATGTGACTAATCAAATTATATTTAATCAACACTAAAAAATTATGAGATTGTTTCCAGAGAAAAATATTTATAAAAAGCCCGCCTAGAACACCTGTTGCTCCGTAAAGAAAATTAACAAAGACAATATGGCGAGCTTGCTTAGGCAGCCGTTCTTTAACTGATATAAACAATTTACTTAATTTAGCCACCCGTGATATATCAAAAACTGTATTTTTAATTGAATGATGACGACTATGAAGTTGATGATGGTAACTGTGGAAAAAAGGCATAATATTTTTACTATATCATTAAATCATCAAGACTAACATACAGCGCTTCAAAATTTATATGCGGAGGGTGCAGGATTCGAAGAGTTGCCCGAAGGCGGTGTTTCGCCTCACTCCGCTCGGCGAAACGCGGGAGGAGGTTCTCGCCACACACCCATCCCAATATAAATTTATAAACACCTGCGGTGTTTGAAATTTATTTGCGGAGGGTGCAGGATTCGAAGAGTTGCCCGAAGGCACCGCCGTCTTATCCTCGCTTCGCTCGGATAAGCCGCGGTTCGGGAGGAGGTTCTCGCCACACACCCATCCCAATATAAATTTACAAATGCCTGCGGCGTTTGAAATTTATATGCGGAGGGTGCAGGATTCGAACCTGCGCGGGGAAAACCCCACTAGTTTTCAAAACTAGCGCCATAAGCCACTCGACCAACCCTCCATCACATTAAATGTAGCAAAAAATACCCTAAAAATAAAGCCCCAAAATCTGTGGCTGTATTTTCTGCGTTCGCTCGGAAATACAAACAAACTCGCTTTGCTTGCTTGTTTATATTTCTCTCGCTCACTTGAAAATCAACTGAAAACAAAAATTCCGAGAAATATTCTCGGAATTTTTGATTTTCTCGTAATAAAACTCGCGATTACTTAAGTTCCACTGTTGCTCCGGCGTCTGTCAATTTTTTCTTTATCTCCTCTGCCTCGTCTTTCTTGACATTTTCCTTGACTACTTGAGAAGCGCTTGCCGCGGCGTCAACCAAATCCTTTGCTTCTTTCAAACCCTTTTCAGTAATGTCGCGAACCGCCTTAATTACTTCAATTTTCTTATCCCCTACTCCAGTAAGTTCAATGTTGAACACAGATTTTTCCTCGCCAGCGCCAGCTTCGCTGCTCGCCACGGCTCCAGCAGGAGCCATTGCAACAGGCGCTGCGGCGGAAACGCCGAATTTCTTTTCTAAAATTTTGACTAATTCCGCTAAATCTAAAACAGACATTTTTTCTATTTCTTCCACTAATTTCTCAAATTTTTTCGGCACTTCTACTTCCTCTTCTTCCTTTTTTTCTGGCTCTGGTTTTGGTTCTGGTTTTTTCTCCTCTTCTTTTGGAGCTTCCTCTTTCTTCGGCTCTTCTGGTTTTACTTCTTCATCTTTTTTTTCTTCTGTTGGTGTTCCCTCTGTCTTTACTTCCTCAGAAGATTCTTCCTTATTTTCTTCAGAAGTTTGATTTGTTTGTTCTTCTGCCATAATTTTAATTTTCAAATGAAATATTCTTAACGACCTTTAATCGCGTTTAATACATATACTAAATTTCTGATATTCCCCTGCAGCGCGTTCACAAATCCTGATATTGGCGCGCCAATACTGCCTACCATTTTCGCTAAAAGTTCCTGTTTGGTCGGCAATTCAGACAAAGTTTTCGCTTGTTCATTTCCAAAAATTTCTTCATCAATCAAACCTCCCAAGAGCTTAAAATTCTCATTTGTTTTGGAAAAATCCCCTGAAATCTTAAATGGAGCAACTTCGTCGGAATAGCCAAAGCCCAAACCTATCTCGCCTTGTAAATCTCTTACGCTGTCCCCCATTTTTGGATTAGAATCCTGAAACGCCTTTTGAATCAATGTTTTCTTAGCAACCTTAAACTCGCAGTCGCTTTCCCCCATTTTTTTTCTCAATTCCGTAAGGTTTTTGACTTTTATTTTTGAAAAATCCACAAAAACAATAGATTTCTGTTTCTCTATTTTCTCCTTCAAACTATTAAGTATTTCTTGTTTTTGCTCTTTTGTCTTTGCCATACTTTTATAATAAAAAATCCGCGTTGCCGCAGATAAAACAAACCAATAACAAATTATTGTTTGCTCCTAAACAGGTCTTACAAACGCCTGCTGTCTGCGGATACTATTATTTTATATTAATCTATTCCAACATTTCTGTCAACCTTTTTGCGAACTCCTCTGCAGATGTAGGCCCGTTTGCCGTAATAATATTGCCGTCAATCACTACTGGCTCGTCTGTGAAAACCGCGCGGTTATCTTCCAAAATCTTGATTGTTGTTTTATCCATCTCGCTGTGCCAAGCAGTTGCTTTCTTATTTTCCAAAATACCTGCTTTAGCCAAAATACAGGGCGCGATACATATTGCTCCTAAAATTTTTCCGGCGCGCAACGCGCCTTGCGCTGTTTCATGAAAAATCGGGTCGTCTATATGCCTTGCTATACCCTGACCTCCAATAAACACAATCGCGTCAAAATTTTCTGCATCTAAATCCTGAATTAAAATATCAACATCCGCTTCAGCGCCAAAAACCCCTTTTGCTTGCCCTTTTGAAGTGCTCACAGTCAAAACCTCTGCACCGCGCGCTTCAAAAATCTGTTTAGGAATCAAATATTCCTCGTCCCTAAAATCTTTATACGCGATAATGAGCGCGATTTTTTTATCTTGTAAATTAATCATCTCAAATATTTTGCTATATTCACATTATGTTCTTTTAATGTTCTCGCAAACATTGTTTCCCCTTCTGGAGTTGAAATATAATACCAATAATTGCTGGGTTCAGGATATATCGCGGCTTTTATGCTTTCTAATCCTGGATTGCAGATTGGCCCTATTGGCAATCCCCTATTTTTATAAGTATTATACGGCGAATTAATCTTTGTCTCCTCTATGGAAACTTTAGTTGATTTTTTGTCGGTAATATATGTAATAGTAGCGTCAACCTGCAATGGCATATTCACTTCTAATCGCTTCCATAAAATTCCAGACACTATTTTCTTGTCTTCCAGTGTTTGGACTTCTTTTTCCAAAAGCGAAGCCATTGTAATAATTTCGAAAATTGTTTTGCTTTGATTTTTAATTTCCTGCCTTAATTTTGGATTTAATTTTTTGTCAAAATTATCCAAAAATTCCTGCGTTATTTCATCCGCGCTTACAAAAGGAAAAAAATAATACGTGTCTGGGAATAGGAATCCCTCTTGCGACGGGTCTAAATCACACGGCTCAATCAATCCGCCTTCAGCTAGCCGCTCGTCAATTTGCTGGACGGTAAACCCTTCCGGGATTGTGATTTTTATAGTGTATGTCTCGCCTTTAATAATTTTATCAGCAACACTCAAAAAATCATCTTCTTGATTAAATTGATAAACACCGTATTTTAGATCCTTTTCTTTTTGCTTATACATCACATAAGCGCAAAATGGAAATTCTGTCTGGACAAAACCCTCTGCTTTCAAATTTTCAGCGACAACAAGCAAACTCTGACCTTTTTCGACCTCAAATAATCCGTGTTTATCGCAGGGCAAAACCCAATTCCAATACAGTGCGCTTGATAATACACAAACACCAATCACTATCACAAAATTTTTAACAAATTTTTTAATATTCATTATATTGATTTTTAAACCAAAGGAACAAAAACAAAATCCGGATATTCGCGCTCTTTAAACTCTTTTTCCGATGTCTTTTCAAAAACCCAGATAGACGATGCAATTGGAACAACAATCCTGCCGCTAATTTTCAATTGGTCTTTCCATTCTTGCGGAATATTATTTTGAATCGCGGCCGAAACCAAAATTCTATCATAAGGCGCTTGCCCCTGAAACCCTTTTGAGCCGTCAGCGCATATAAACTCCACAATTCCCTTCTTAATAAAATTATACTCCGAAACATTTTTTTCTCCAAACTCTTTTAGCCCTGGAATTACTTCAATTGCAATCACTTTGCCCTTCTCCCCTACTATGTGAGCCAAAAGGGCTGTTGTCCAGCCCGAACCGCTCCCAATATCCAGAATTTTATCACCCTGTTCCGGTTGGAGTTTTTCCAGCATAAAAGCAACTGTCAAGGGCTGGGAAATTGTCTGTCCATAGCCAATGGGAAAAGCCAAATCCTCTTTCGCTAAATTCTTCATATTTTCCGGCATAAAATCCGCTCTTTTAATATCCTGAAAGGCCTTAATAATCCTCGGCGTCTCCAGCCACCCATCTTCAATTAAATTATTTATTAAATTCATTGTGAATATTTCAATACTATCTAGAAATCATTTTAGTATAACAAAAATTATCTGACTCAACAATATCTTAATCAAAAAATGGGGAGGTTTCTGATTTTCGCGAAAATCAGAAACTTCCCCATTTTCCTTGCCGTTCTCTTCACTTATTTATTGCAAACTTCATTTAATTTATCTCTGGTTCTTCTGCCCACATAGCCATGTCCATGTCTCACGCCCAGAGAAGCTAAAATCTCATCAGCATACTGCTCTTGAAAAGCTATTACTGCCTTGGATGTCTCTGAATCAAAATTCCAGTTAATCAGTCCTTTGTAAAAACCTTGATCTTTCAAACATTGCTTAAGTTCTATTATTTGTGTTCTATGGTCATATCTCGTGTCTCCATAACATAAATCTTGAGTAAAATTATACACTTTTTGTTCTTTTTGTTCTTTCTCCTCGCATACATCTATTCTGCTGTCCTGCCCGTATTTCTCTCCTACGTCAAACGCGCAATAGCCGGTATGGCAATCATCATTGCTGTCGCAGTCGCCTTCGCCTGCATAACATTTGCAATTAGTAGCGCAGTAATTCCAGCTCCATAAAGGAGAAGTATGGCAAGTTTCCTCCTCTTCTTGTTCTTCCTCTGGTTCCTCTGGTTCCTCTGGCTCTGAAGGGGACACAATACTAAAGAAATCATCGCTTCTGTCATAGTAAAGATTTCCGTCTCTTAGATGAACTATAACAAAAATTTTGTATTTACTTCCTAAAGCATATGATTCAGGAACTTTCCAAAAAATGCCCTTAGAAACATATCTGTGATATCCAAGAAATTTCGATCCATAGCAAGGATTACCAGGACGACATCGTAGATTGCCCGAATGGTCTTCTAAATAAACATGTGTTCCTACGACACCATAATTTCCTGTAATAATACCAAGTTTCCATTTAATATCATATCCTTGTCCCTGCTTCCATTGTTCTCCTTTATTAGGAGAAGTGATAGTTAGGGTGTTAGCGCGCGGCATCCTCTCTGGTTGTTCTGGCTTTGAAGGGGACACAATACTAAAGAAATCATCGCTTCTGTCGCAATATTCAAAACCGGGACCGGCTGCTTTGACGAAAATCTTGTATTTAGTTCCTAAATCCTGGTCTGCTGGAATTCTCCAAGAATAACTTGAAGAGGATCTGCTAATTGTAAGAATCTTATTGTCACCGCAGGGCTTGTCAGGAAAACATTTTGGATTGTTTGAATGGTCTTCTAAATAAATATATGTTTGTCTGGCTCCAATAACCTTACTCCATTTAATATTATATGTTTGTGTTTTTTGCCATTGCTCTCCCCCGTTAGGAGAAGTGATAGTTATGCCTGGATCTTCTGGCTCTTCTGGCTCTTCTGGCTCTTCTGGCTCTTCTGGCTCTTCTGGCTCTTCTGGCTCTTCTGGCTCTTCTGGCTCTGAAGGGGACACAATACTAAAATAGTTATCGCTTGTATCGCAGTAATATATATAGTTCCCTGAATCTTTTGCTTTTAAGCTTACCCTAATGAAAACTTTGTATTTAGTTCCTATTTCATCTGCTGGAATTTGCCAGGAAAAACTGTCCATAGAGGAATTACCTGCTCCAATATATCTACATCCTTTACATAGCTGATATGACTGGTCAGGAGAACATTTTGAATTCCCAGAATCATCTCCTAAATAGATAGATATTGTTTGGACATTATTATTTCCTGAATCAAGTTTCCATTTAATATCATATACTTGTCCCTGCTTCCATTGTTCTCCTTTATTAGGGGAAATGATAGTTATGCCTGGCTCTTCTGGCTCTTCTGGCTCTTCTGGCTCTTCTGGCTCTTCTGGCTCTTCTGGCTCTTCTGGCTCTTCTGGCTCTTCTGGGGACACAATATTAAAAAAATCATCGCTTCTGCCATAGTAAAGATTTCCGTCTCTTAGATGAACTATAACAAAAATTTTGTATTTACTTCCTAAAGCATATGATTCAGGAACTTTCCAAAAAATGCCCTTAGAAACATATCTGTGATATCCAAGAAATTTCCACTTACCACAGGCCTTACCAGAAGAACATCGTGGATTGCCCGAATGGTCTTCTAAATAAACATGTGTTCCTACGACACCATAATTTCTTATATTCTTACCAAGTTTCCATTTAATATCATATCCTTGTCCCTGCTTCCATTGTTCTCCTTTATTAGGGGAAATGATAGTTACAGTGTCAACGCGCGGATCCTCTGGATCCTCTGGATCC
>JAGMDC010000010.1 GCA_023128895.1 Candidatus Parcubacteria bacterium
AGAGCGAGGGAGAAATACAAAAGTTCATTTTTGTATTCCAACCGAGCGAACAATTATGCGGCGAAGCCGCAATCATAAAATATAATGAATAATCAAAATTTTTTAGATATTTCGTGGGCAACAATATTAAAGATGGCGGTGGCCGGCGTTGGTCTTTATTCTTTGTATTTGTTAAGGGATTTTTTGATTTTGTTCGCTTTTGCGTTTGTTATCGCTATTTTGTTTGAGCCGGCAGTTGAGTGGCTGATGAGGAGAAAACTGCCCCGTTTTTTATCTGTTGTGTTTATTTATGTTATAATGTTCAGCCTTTTAAGCGTCGCGCTTTATCAGACTTTGCCTTATTTTATTTCAGAAATTCAATACTTTTCTGAATTTTTTCCGCAGTATTTTCCTGAGTATTTTGGAAAAATTTCGCCCTTACTTGAAAAAATGGGATTTGAAGCGTTCGCGAATTTAGAAACATTTTTAGCCACCTTCCAGGGAATTTTGAAAACAATGACAGAGAATATTTTCAGCGCTGTGTTTGTGCTCTTTGGCGGGATTTTTAGCGCTTTGTTCACTATCACTATTGCTATTTTTATATCATTGGAAAGAAAAGAAGTTGAAAAAGGATTGTTGCTTTTGTTCCCTAAAAAATACGAGGATTATTTATTGAGTGCGTGGAGGAAGTCGCAGAAGAAGATAACGGGCTGGTTTTTTATTAGAATTATCGGCTGCGTTTTCGTGGGATTGAGTTCGTATTTAGCTTTTTCGCTTTTGGACGTTGAATATCCTGCTTCTTTGGCTTTAATAGCAGGCATATTTGATTTTGTGCCTTTTATAGGGCCGTTTTTTGCGGCAATAATCGCTTTTATGCTTGTTTCTATGGATAGTTTCTTAAAAGCGGTTTTTATGCTCATTGCTTTTGGATTGATACAAGGAATTGAAAACGGACTTCTTCTGCCAATTCTTTCCAAAAGGATTATCCAGGTTTCGCCGCTTGTTGTTTTGTTTGCTTTGTTTGTTGGCGGGAAATTCTGGGGCGTGATGGGCGCGATTTTGATTGTGCCGTTAGCCGCGATTTTGCTTGATTTCATAAAAGATTTTTTGGAAAAACGAAAGGAAGAAGAAGCAGAGATTGAAGAAATTCCGCGCGTGTAATTGTGTTTTAGAGTAAAAAAAAAGAGCAGAGCGCCTTTTTTATCTAAATACGAACGCTGTCTCTGCACACCTTATTTTTTTTCTTTTTTGTTTTTCTTTTGTTCTCTTCAATCTTTCTTTTTTTTTGTTCCTAATCCTCTCGCAGAAGTTTTTATGTGGCATTTTCGCCTCCTATTATTGCTATTGAGTGCTATTATATTAAAGGTAGCACAATGAAATTTTATGTCAACAAAAAAGAAAAAATTTTATATCACGACACCTATTTATTATGTAAACGACCAACCGCACATTGGGCATTCTTATACTACTATCGCGGCTGATGTCTTAGCCCGCTATCGCCGTATTCAAAAAGATAAAGTATTTTTTTCAGTCGGAGTTGATGAACACGGCGCTAAAATTGAAGAGGCGGCAGAAAAGAAAGGTAAAACGCCGAAACAATTATGCGACGAAAATTCAAAAATCTTTGAAAAAATATGGCAGGATTTGAATATCTCTTATGATAATTTTATAAGAACCACTGATCCTTATCATAAAAAAATAGTCCAGAAAGTTTTGAAAATTCTGTATAATCAGGGAATTATTTATAAAGGAATTTATGAAGGGCTTTATTGCGTGGGATGCGAGCAATACAAAACTAAAAGCGATTTGGTAAATGGCAAATGCCCGGAGCATCAAACCAAGCCAATGGTTGTTAAAGAGGAAAATTATATTTTTAAACTTTCTCAATTTGAAAATATCTTAAGAGAAAAGATAGAAAAAGATGAATTTGAGATAAGACCTAAGGAAAGAAAAAAAGAAGTTTTACAATTTTTAAAAAATGGGCTTCAAGATATTTCTATTTCTCGCCAAAGAGTAAAATGGGGGGTTGTTTTGCCTTTTGATAAAGCGCATACAGCTTATGTCTGGGTGGACGCATTTCTGAATTATCTCACTGTGATTGGCTGGGATGGGAACGCTAAAAAATTTCCTAAATTTTGGCCGCCAGATTTACAATTAATGTCAAAAGATATTTTAAGGGTTCACGCAACTATTTGGCCCGCTTTGCTTTTGGCTTTAAATATACCATTGCCTAAAAAATTATTTGTTCACGGTTATTTCACGATTGATACACAAAAAATGAGCAAAACAATTGGCAATGTTATTTGGCCAAACGAAATGATAGAAAAGTTTGGTGTGGATGGAACTCGCTATTTACTGCTTTCTGCCTGCCCTTTTGGCAGAGACGGAGATATTTCTCGGGAAAAATTATTAGAAAAATATAACGCGGATTTGGCAAAAGGGCTGGGAAACTTAACGGCAAGAGTAATAACTCTTACTGCGAAAAACCCGCCAGCCCGCAGTAGATACAGCGTTTCTGGCGGGAAAGTAAATAAGGAAATTAAAAAAATTCAGAAGAACTATAAACAAGCAATGGATGAATTTAAGTTAAATTCCGCGTTGGAGGAAATTTGGAAACTAATTGGGTTTTGCGATAGATATATTGAAAAAGAAAAGCCCTGGGAGCAAAAAGATAATCAATTATCAGTGATAAACGATTTGTTAATTGCCTTGTCTAATATCGCGGAGATGCTTGAACCGTTTTTGCCGGAAACCTCGGAAAAAATTTTGAAACAGATAAAATCAAAATCTAAAGGCAAACCGTTGTTCCCACGTATTTAAGTTGAGCGAGGCAACGAAGTTCATTCGCTCACCTTTATATTCACCTTTATATATGTTATTTGACACACACGCACATCTTAATTTTCCGGAGTTTGAAAAAGATTTTGAGAAAGTGATTGACAGATGCCAAGAGAATAATGTTTGGCTCATAAATGTAGGGGTGGACTATGAGACCTCAAAAATAGCGGTTGAAATTGCTGAAAATTATGACAAAGGGGTTTTTGCGGCAATTGGACAGCATCCTTCTGAAGCAAATGAGAATTTGGATTTTAAGAAATATAAAAATCTTGCTGAAAGTTCTGAAAAAGTTGTTGCCATAGGCGAAATAGGATTGGATTACAAATACAAGCCAAAACACGAAAAGGAATTTGAGGTTTTTAAACAAAAGCAAAAAGAATTGGTTTTAGAACAAATAAAATTGGCGCAGGAATTGGGCTTGCCTGTCATTTTTCACTGCCGAATGGCGCATAAAGATCTGACAAATATTCTTGAGTTACAAGTTACAGGTTACAAGTTACAGGCCGTAATTCATAGTTTTACCGGGACATTGGAGGAAGCAGAGAAATATTTGGCTCTTGGGTTTTATTTAGGGTTTAATGGAATTATTTTTAGGGAAATTAAGGGAATATTATTTGAGGAAATTATCAAGAAAACTCCAATAAACAGGATTTTAGTTGAAACTGATTGTCCGTTTTTAACCCCGCCCGCAACGCTTCGCCCGCCAGCAACGCTTCGCGTAGCGATGCGGGCTGGCGTAGCGATGCGGGCGGGCCCGCCGCAGGAAAATAATAAAAGGAACGAACCAATGTTTGTGAGGCATATTGTTCAAAAAATTGCGGAAATTAAGGGTTTATCGTTTGATGAAACAGCGGAAAATACTTTTGAAAACGCGCGAAAATTGTTTAGAATTTTTTGACAATCAAAAATTTTTTTGTTATATTAAAACCGTAAATGAATCGGATTTTGGTATAATTTAATGTCAATTATTATGAACACTATATAACAATTACATTATGAGCAACCAATTATCTGCGAATTATGAATATTTTATCTGTTTTAATAGAGAATATTTCTCTAACGGGTTTTTTTGTCAGCATATTGTGCCTGTGTTTAGGTTCTGTTTTAGGATATTTTGCAAGGCAGTCCATTGCCAAAAAGCAAGTAGGCACATTAGAGCAAAAAATTCAGAAAAGGATTTCTGAAGCGCAGGAGGAAGCGAAAACCATAACTGACGAGGCAAAAGAAAAAGCGTGTACTATATTAGAATCAGCGAAAAAAGAGGAGAACAAAAGAAGGCAGGAAATGTCTAAGACAGAAAATGTTTTATTAAAAAGAGAAAACATTTTAGACAAGAAAATTTCGCAGTTGGAGGAGAAACAACAGGAATTTCGCGCGAAAGTGGACCAGTTAAGAAAGATTAAAGAATCATTGGGAGAATTAAAAGAGCAAGCGCTGGAAAAATTAGAGAAATCAGCGCAAATGCCGAAAAAAGAAGCGAGACAGGAATTATTAAAAGAAGTGGAGAGAGAATCAGAAAAGGAAATTTTGGAAAAAATGAGAAAACTTGAAGAGCATGGCAGGGAAAAGTATGACAAAAGAGCAAAAGAAATATTAGGATTAGTTATTCAAAAATGCGCTATATCGCAGGCACAGGAGATTACTGCTACTTCTGTTTCCTTGCCAAGCGAGGAAATAAAAGGCAGGATAATCGGGAAAGAAGGCAGGAATATAAGGGCGTTTGAAGAAGCGACAGGCGTTGAGGTAATTGTGGATGACACGCCGTCCGCTGTTACTATTTCCGCTTTTGATCCTGTTCGTCGGCAGATTGCCAAAAAAGCGCTGGAAGCGCTGATACAAGACGGAAGAATACAGCCGGCGAGAATTGAAGAAATAGTCGCTAAAACAGAAGAAAAAATTTCTTTACAGATGAAAGAGGCCGGGGAGAAAGCTGTTTTTGAAACTGGAGTTATCGGGCTTAATCCAAAACTCGTTCAATTATTAGGACGATTATGGTTTAGAACAAGTTACGGGCAAAATGTTTTACTTCATTCTATTGAGGTTTCGTTTTTGGCCGGCGCAATAGCCGCGGAAATCGGAGCAAACGCGAGAATCGCGCAGAGAGCAGGACTTTTGCACGACATTGGAAAAGCTCTGGACTGGCGCGTGCAGGGTTCCCATACTGATATAGGCATAAAAATTTTAGAAAAATTTGGAGAAGATAAAGCGATAATTGATGCTATCAAATCCCATCATGAAGAATATCCTTATGAAAGTTTAGAAGCGGTTATAGTCCAGACAGCCGACGCGATTTCAGGAGCAAGACCAGGGGCGAGAAAAGACACTTTGGAAAATTATCTTAAACGATTAGAGGATTTGGAAGTGATTGCAACTGGTTTCGCTGGTGTGGAAAAGGCATGGGCTTTGCAAGCAGGCAGAGAATTAAGGGTGTTTGTCAAGCCGGAAGAAATTAGCGATCTTGAATCTAAAAAATTAGCTAAAGAAATTGCGGAAAGGGTGCAGGAAGAGTTAAAATATCCCGGGGAAATCAAAGTTACAGTAATTAGAGAAACAAGAATAATTGAGTTTGCTAAATGAATACCAGACTTCTGGTATACATTTTCTACATTCGCTCGGAAGTCCATGCGAGCAAGCTCGCTGGACTTCCCTCGCTCACTTGAAAATAACTAAAAGGTCGGAGAATTAAAAATTAAATAAAAAAAATTATGGCAAAAAATAGAGAAAATATAGGAAAGGATTATGTAGAATCTCTACAAGAACAAGAAAAAGAAAGGGATGAGATGATGGAAGGAGCACAGCAAAAAGATTTAGAGGAAAAAGAAGCGGAGAAAGCAAAGGAAGAATCATATAAAGAAACATATAAAGAAACATTAGACGACGCGGAAAAAATAGAGACAAAAAAAGCCGATGAAGAAATGAAGCAAGCGCAGAAAGAACAGATGAAAAAGGATTATTTGGAAGAATATGGATTTGGAGAAAAACCGGAAAAAGAGGGAGAAGAAGATGAAGTAGAAACTGCAAAAGCGGAAGCAGAAGAAGAGGATGCCGGAGAAAAAGAGGAAGCGGAAGAGGATCTGAGCAAAGCTCAGGAAAAAATTAAAAAGGAGCAGTTGGAAAAAAAGTTGGCTGAGGAGTTAGATGAGCCATTAAATAAATTGGTTCAGGTACAAAAGAAAATTAAGGAATGCGAGGAGCATATCAAAAATCCCGAAGCAATGATTTTTAAGGGTGCAGAAATAAGAAAATACGAACAAGAAAAAGAGGCGTTGATGCCTGACGAAGGAATCATTAAAAAAGAAATTGAGGAACTTGCTGGAACATATGAAGGAGAAGGTTTTTTATCAGAAGAGGAGGTTGAAGATATAGTGGAAGAAAAACTTGTGGAAAAAAGAGGAGAATCTGGCGAAACAATTGAAGAAGGAGCAAGCGAAGAAGAAATAGCAGAAGCGGAGAAAACCGCAGAGAAAAGAGAAAAGTTGTTGAAAGAGTTGGAAGAGATGGAGCAAGAAGTTGATACTGAAACAGGAGAATTACCGGAAAGCAAGAAAGAAGCGTTTAAAAAACTTTTGAAAAATCCTTTATTCTATAAAGTTGTTATTGGTGGAGCGTTGGTTGGTGCTTCAGTAGTTTGCCCTGCGTTTGGAGTTGGTTATGGTGCGATAGGAATAATGAGTGCTAAAACAGCAGGTATTACTTGGAGTATCGCAGGAGCATCTATTGCGGCAGCGACTGGATTCAAATTAGCGAATTTGCTAAAAAAATGGAGGAATAAAAAATAATATGGTTACAACTAATCAACAAACAATTCAATTTAGAGATTTGTTTAAAGAGCTTGGAATGGAAAGTTTGCCAATAGAGAAACAAGCGGGGATAATAGAAAAAGTGAGCAGAATAGTATATAAAAAAATCCTTTTGCGCATTATGGATAAATTGTCTGATGAAGACGCCATTGAAATAGACGCGCTTTTAGAGAAAAAGGATTATGAAAAAGTTGATGAGTATATTAGAGATAAAACCCCTGATTTTATAACAATCCTAAAAGAAGAAATAGAGAAAGTTAGAACAGAGGTCATAGGAAGAATGAGAGTATAAGCAGCGTTGCGTTGCGTTGCGACGATAATATTTATCACTAATTGTTTTTATAATGGCTGATTTTATTTTTGTTTTAATAATTGTTTTAGCGTTGGGCGTTGGCGTGGCGTTTTCGATTTTTTTTATCAGAAGGGAGTTGAAAGCAATGAAAGAAAAAAAAGAGGAAAATCCTATTTTAAGTTTGTTCCAGCAGGAATTAAAAGAGATTCGTTCGGAAATAAAAGAGACGCGCGAAACGAGCAGGCAGTCATTGGAAAAACAATTGCAGGAAAGCGGTAAAATCGTGAGAGATGTTACTCATCATATTAGAGATATTACTTCGCAATTGGAAAAAATCCACAGCGACCACGAACATGTTAAGGATGTAAAAAGCCAGTTAGGAAAATTAACAGATATTTTAGCCAATCCTAAACAAAGAGGCATATTAGGCGAGTATTTTCTTGAGACATTGCTGAAAAATGTTTTTCAGCCAAACCAATATAAATTACAGTATCAATTTAAGGATAAAGAGATTGTTGACGCTGTGATTTTTATTCAGGATAAAATCATTCCTATTGATTCCAAATTTTCGCTGGAAAACTACAATAGGATTTTAGAAGAAAAAGACAAGATTCAAAGGGAAAAATTGGAAAAATTATTTAAGATGGATTTAAAGAAAAGAATTGACGAGACCTCAAAATATATCAGACCACAGGAAAAGACAATGGATTTTGCTTTTATGTTTATTCCGTCTGAAGGAATCTATTATGACTTGCTAATTAATCAAATTGGTGCTATAAAGATGAATACTCGCGATTTGATTGAATACGCTATGAAAGAAAAGCATGTTATTATTGTATCTCCGACATCCTTTTACGCTTATTTACAAACGGTTTTGCAGGGTCTAAGGGCTTTGCGAATAGAAGAATCAGCAAAAGCGATTAGAAAACAAGTGGAAAATTTACAAAGGCATTTATTAAATTACGACACATTTATGGAGAAATTGGGGAATAATCTTGGCACAACTGTAAATAGTTATAATCAGGCCTATAAGGAATTTGGCAAAATAGACAAAGATGTGGTAAAAATCACGGCGAAGCCCCAACACAAGGGCTCTGGTGTGGGGGATAACGAGAAAACAATTGAGCCGTTACAAATAGAAAAACCAGAATGAAATTATGTTGGCAGTAATTAAGACGGGGGGAAAACAGTATTTTGTTTCTCCCGGCAACAAAATTAAAATAGAGAAAATCAATGGAGATGTTGAAAAGGAAATAGAATTTTCAGAGGTTTTGCTATTAGAAAAAGATAAGGATGTGAATATAGGCGAACCATTAGTAAAAGACGCAAAAGTGTTTGGAAAAATTTTAATGCAAGATAAGGCGAAAAAAATAATTATTTTTAAATACAAGCCCAAAAAACGGTATAAAAAGAAAACAGGACATCGCCAGGAATTTACAGAAGTAGAAATAACAAAAATCAGTGGCTAAACCACTGATTTTTTAATTTTCGCTCTCGTCCTCTTCTCCTCCGCTGTATTCTTCTTTTTGTAGGTTTCTGAAACTTGCTTTTTGCTCGTCAAAATAAAGTTCTATTTTGCCAATAGGCCCGTTTCTGTGCTTGGCAATGATAATGTCGGCAATCCCTTTTCTGTCAGTGTCAGGACGATATCTGTCCTCGCGGTATATAAAAAGAACGACATCGCTATCCTGCTCCAGCGCCCCAGACTCTCTGAGGTCTGCCAGGCGGGGAATTTGTGGGATGCGCTGTTCTACTGCTCTGGATAACTGTGAAAGCGCTAAAACAGGGATGTTTAATTCTTTAGCCAGGCCTTTCAACGCCCGGGAGATTTCTGTTATTTGCTGGACAGGGCTTGCAGCTGGATTTCTTGGTTCCATCAATTGCAGATAATCAATAATAAGAAGGCCCAACCCTTTTTCCGCTTGCAAACGCCGCGCCATTGATCTCATCTGAAGGATATTGGAAGTGGCAGAATCATTAATAAAAATAGGCGCTTCAGACAAAGACCCTAACGCGCGTTGGATTTTGGTAAAATCATTGTTTTCGCCTTCAGAACTTAACCTGCCTGTTCTCAAGCGCCATAAATCAATGCCCGCTTCTGACGCAATCCATCTGTCAACCAACTGGTCTTTTGACATTTCTAAACTGAATATGCCCACTGGTATTTTGCTGTTTGCGGCCGTGTGTTTCGCGATATCCATTGCCAAACTGGTTTTGCCTATGGAAGGCCGTGCGGCTAAAATAATAAGGTCTGATTTTTGGAACCCTGATAATTTATTGTCTAAATCAACAAAGCCAGTGGGAGTGCCTCTGATTCCTCCTTTGTTTTTTGATAATTTATCCAGCCGTTCAAATGCTTCTTCCAGAGTGACTTTCACCGGCACAAAATTTTGAGTATGCGATGTCTGCGCGATGCTGAAAATTTTTTCTTCCGCTTTGTCTAAAATAATATCTATATCTTCGCTTTCGTTATATCCAAGAGATCCAATATCATAAGAACTGCTTATTAAATCGCGCAAAATTCTTTTTCTCTGGATTATTTTAGCGTAGTTTAGGACATGAAGCGCGTTTGGCACGGAATTGATAAGTTCCGTGAGATAACTGTTTCCGCCTATTTTTTCCATTTGTTCTTTTTCTTTTAATCGCGTGGAAACAGAAAGCAGGTCAACTGGCTCTCCTTTTTCAAAAAGGTCCCGCATTGCTTCATAAATCTGTTGATGAATTTTTTGATAAAAATCCCTTGGTTCCAGAAAATCCACTACTTTGACAATAGCGTTTTTGTCCATCATTAAAGAACCCAGCGCGGATTTTTCCGCTTCTATATTCTGTGGAGGAAGTTTGTCAGGCAGTTCTTTATTTTGTGTGAAGTTTTCCTGCGCCATAGTTTTATAATTTTGTCTTGCACTCTCATAATAGCCAATCTGCCAAGTTTGTCAAAAATATTTGCCAAACAGGGAAAAATTTGCTATACTTTACACATTATTAAAATGATATGAATACGATAAAAAATACATTGTTTTTTGTTTGGGAGGTTTCTAAAATTGTTTTGATTGCTTTAATGATAGTTATACCTATCCGTGTTTTTGTATTTCAGCCGTTTTTTGTAAAAGGCCAGTCAATGGAGCCGAATTTTCACAACAATGATTATCTTATTATTGATGAGTTGTCATACAGGTTTAGAGCGCCGGAGCGCGGGGAAGTAGTGGTATTCAAATATCCGCGCAATCCGTCCCAAAGATACATAAAGCGAATTATTGGCTTGCCCGATGAAATAGTGGAGATACAAGATAATCAAATAATAATCCATAAATATCTTGACACAATAATTTTAGATGAATCAGATTATCTCCCAATATCTATTAACACTTCTGGGACAGTGAAGATTTCTTTGGGAGAGGACGAGTATTTTGTAATGGGCGATAACCGTGTCGCTTCTTCTGACTCAAGAAAATGGGGCGCTTTGCCAGAAGAAAATATTGTTGGAAGAGTGGTTTTGAGACCTTGGCCAATAGCCGCACTGGCAAAAATAGACGCCCCAGAGTATTAAAATATTTGCATGAAAAGACCAAAATTTCAAACGCCATTGGGAATGCATGACATTTTGCCGCGCGAGCAAAAATATTTTGAGAAAATTTATAATATAACGAAAAATATTGCCGATTTTTACAACTTTGGCAAAATCAGCACCCCAATTCTTGAACAAGCCGAAATTTTTGAAAAAGGAACAGGCGAAAGCACTGATATTGTGCAAAAAGAAATGTACACCTTGCGCACAAAAGGAGGCGATTTACTGGCTTTAAGGCCGGAAGGCACGCCCGGGGTTGTAAGAGCGTATATTGAACACGGAATGGCAAGTTTGCCCCAGCCGGTAAAACTTTGGTATTTTGGTCCGTTTTTCAGACACGAAAGGCCGCAAGCAGGCAGATATCGTGAATTCAATAGTTTTGGGTATGAAATTTTGGGAGAGCAGAATCCAATAATTGATACGCAGATTATTCAGATTTCCTATAATATATTGAAAGAATTAAAGTTCAAAAATTTAATAGTGGAGATAAACAGCATTGGCGATTCTCAATGCAGGCCGTATTATAAAAAATTATTAGTGAGTTATCTTAAGCGCAAAGAATCTTTATTGTGCCAGAATTGCAAGAAACGGTTGAAGCAAAATCCATTAAGAATTTTAGATTGTAAGAACGAGGCCTGCCAGAAAATCGCGCAAGGAGCGCCGCAAATGGTTGACCACCTTTGCGATGAGTGCAAATATCATTTCAAAGAGGTTTTAGAATCATTGGACGAAACAGAAATTCCTTATAGCTTAAATCCGTACTTGGTGAGGGGATTGGATTATTATACTAAAACAGTGTTTGAGATTTACGAGGATACGCCGGAAGGCAGGAAAATAGGCGCGTTGGCTGGCGGGGGAAGGTATGATAATTTAGTAAAATTATTAAGAGGCAGAGACACTTTTTGCTGCGGAGCATCAGGAGGAGTGGAAAGAATAATAGATATACTCAAAATCCGAAAAACAGCCGATTCATATAAAACAATTTCCAATAAAGTTTTTTTAGCCCAATTAGGAACAATGGCGAAAAGAAGAACTCTGAAATTAATGGACGAATTCAAGAAACAAGGAGTTCCAATAGCAGAGACCCTTGGAAAAAATTCTTTGAAAGCGCAATTGAGAATAGCTGACAGACTTGGGGTTGACTATACTTTGATTTTAGGTCAAAAAGAAGCAATAGAGGAAGTGATTATTTTGCGGGAAATGAAGACAGGCAAGCAGACAACTATTAAACTGAACAAAATCGTTAAAGAACTGAAAAAACGATTAAAGAAATGAGCAATTGTTTATTTTGTAAAATAATAAATAAAGAGCAGCCAGCTGATATAATTTACGAGGATGAAAAGTTTATCGCGTTTAATGACATTGCGCCAAAGGCGCCAATCCATATTTTGATTATTCCCAAAAAACATATTCAATCTGTAAATCATTTAGAAACCAAAGACAAAGAATTAATCGGAGAATTATTTTTACTTGCCAAGCAGATTGCCAAAGAGCAAAAAATATCAAAGACCGGGTATAAATTAATTTTTAATGTAGGCAGGGGAGGGGGACAGATTATTGACCATATCCATCTCCACCTCCTTGCCGGCTGGACAGGTAAAATTCCAATGCTTAATATATGAAAAATTATGTCTATTCAAATTAAAAAACAATCAAGAGAGAATTCGCAGAATTTAGTTCGCCGCTTTTCGCGCCGCATTCAACAAAGCGGTGTTTTGCGCCGCGCCAGAAATATTAGGTTTGCTAAAAGAGCGAAAAGCGCGCAATTAAAGAAAAGAACTGCTTTAAGAAAAGAGGAATTGAAAAAAGAATATGAATTATTAAGGAAATTAGGGAAAGAGTTGCAACAAAGAAAAAGATATTAAAATGATGGAAATCAATAATTTAACCACTGAAAACATAGATGAGGATTTTTTACAAAAAATTACTGAAACGGTCTTACTGGGAGAAAATAATAAAAACGCTGATTTTTCTCTTGCTTTTGTGGGACAGGGCAGAATGAGACAGGTTAATAAAAAATTTCGCGATAAGAACAGAGTAACAGATGTTTTAAGTTTTCCAGAATCCAAAATTTTTTTAGAAAAATTTAAAGTCGGCGGTTTTTCAAAAACGCAAAATTTAGGAGAAATTATTATTTGTATTCGGGAAGTTAAAAAGAACGCCAAACGATTTGATTCTTCTCTCCAACGCGAGTTAGCCAGGGTGTTAATCCACGGAATTCTTCATCTATTAGGATACGACCACGAAAAAAATGAGAAAGATGCTGAACAGATGCAGGAAAAAGAAAAATTTTATTTATCGCAATTAGGTTTGTAATATTATGTCAAACATTATCACTGGTTTAGACATAGGGACTGGCTCTATCAAGGGTTTAGTAGTTGCAAAAAGACAGGATTCGTCTGGTTTTGATATTGTGTCCAAAGCGGAAAAATTTTCTTTAGGAATTAGAAAAGGTACAATAATGGATCCAGAGGAGGTTTCCAAAAATGTTCGCTGGGTGTTAAACAATCTTCAGCAAGAAAGTGAGGAAAGAATTGAAAAAATATATGTCAACTTAAACGGGGGGCATATTTTTTGTTTACCTTCGCGCGGAAGTGTGGTAATTTCAAGGGCAGACCAAAAAATTTCGCAGGAAGATATAGATAGAGTAATGCAATCCGCGAGAGCGTTTTCTTTGCCGGGAAATAATAATGAAATATTAGGAGTATTCCCAAAAGAGTTTATAGTTGACGGTCAAAAAGGAATAAAAGAGCCGTTTGGAATGAAAGGCATTCGCTTAGAAACAGAAGTTCTTGTATTATGCGCGTTTTCTCCTTATGTTAAAAATCTTACTGAAGCGATTTTGAATTCTGACCTTCAAATTGAAGACATTGTTCCTTCCGCTTTAGCCGCTGGAAAAGCGGTTTTAACTCCAGAACAGAAAGAATTAGGAGTAATAACAGTGGATATTGGCGCTGGAGCAACATCTTTAGCTGTCTATAACGAAGGGGATTTAATACATAGCGTTGTTATTCCTATCGGCTCCTCTTTGATTACTCAGGATATTGCCATAGGCCTTCAAACCGAAATTGATATTGCTGAAAAAATAAAAAACAAATTTGGTTCCTGTATTTTGACTAATTCCAATAAAAACAAAAAAGAGAAAATTGCGGTAGAGGATTCTTCGCCAATAGTTTTTTCGCATAAGATGCTGGAGAAGATTATTAGTTCAAGGGTTTCGGAAATTTTTTCTTTAGTTCAAAAGGAATTAAAAAAAATTTCTCCCCAGCCAATGCTTCCAGCGGGCGTGGTTCTAACGGGCGGCGGCGCAAAAATACCTAAAATTGTTGATTTGGCGAAAAAAGAGTTAAAACTGCCCGTGAGAATCGGAAAACCGCAATTTTTTTCAGAACTTAACGGAGATACCCGTATGAGCACGCTTTGCGGATTAGTGATGGAAGGAATAGAATCGACAGATAACGAGCCGCAGATAAAATTTCCAAATTTTGCGAAGAAGATATTAGAGAAAGCAAAAAATTTTTTTAAGGCGTTTGTGCCATAATCTCATGAAATCCTGTCCAAAAATTAAAGTAATAGGAATTGGCGGTTCTGGATGCAACGCTGTTTCCAGAATGATGCGCTGCAAAATTCAAGGCATTGATTTGATTGCCGTTAATGCTGATGTTCAGGATTTGAAATCCAGTTTCGCGCACCACAAACTTCAGATTGGAGAAAAAATAACGCAAGGATTAGGGGCCGGAATGAATCCGGAAATAGGCTTTCTCGCGGCAGAGGAAAATCAGGAGGAAATTAGCAGAATAATAGGAGACGCTGATATGGTTTTTCTTACCTGCGGGTTAGGCGGCGGCACCGGGTCAGGAGCTTCGCCCGTGATTGCGGAGATCGCGCAAAAGCAAGGAGCTTTAACTATTGCTGTTGTCACCAAGCCGTTTTCTTTTGAAGGAAAGCAAAGAAAAATAATAGCGGAAAAAGCCCTGGAAGAATTGAAAAATACGACAGACACTCTGCTTATCATTCCAAATGACAAAATTCTTTGTTTTATAGATAAAAACACCACTCTTTTTTCCGCTTTTTGGGCGTGTGACGAAGTATTAAGAGAAGCAGTGCAGGGAATTTCTGATTTAATTGTTCTTCCCGGGATTATTAATGTGGATTTCGCGGATGTAAAAGCGATTATGAAAAATTCCGGGCCTGCTTTATTCGGTACAGGAATGGCAAAAGGAGAGCAAAGAGCGGAGCAGGCAGTGAATAAATCATTGAAATCTCCATTATTAGATTTTTCAATCAATGGAGCACAAGGCGTTTTATTTAATATCAGCGCGGACAGAAATCTTAATTTAGACGAAATAAATACTGTAGCCAATATAATCACTAAAAATGTCAGTCCAAAAGCAAAAATAATATTCGGAGCGACAACAGACAGAAAACTCCCAAAAGGAATGCTTAAAATAACTGTTGTTGCAACAGGATTTGACGAATCATAATAAAATTAAAAATAATGATAACTGTATTAAACGACCAAAATTTTGAGCAGGAAGTTCTGAAAAGCGACAAGCCCGTCTTAGTGGACTTCTGGACAGCATGGTGCCCTCCATGCAAGATAATGGAACCGTTTGTGGAAAAATTGTCAGAGGAGTATGACGACAGAATTAAAGTTTGCAAACTTAATGTGGACGAAGCGCGCCAAACAGGCGCGGCTTACGGGATTGAGGCAATTCCCACTATAATGATATTTAGACAAGGAGAGGTTGTGGGCAACATAATCGGCGCTGTTCCTTATGAAATACTTGTTCAGAAGGTGCAGGAATATATATAGTTTAATTTGCGAGGCAACGAAGCCCTCAAGGCACCGACCCTCAAAACCCCAGCGGGGTTTTGGGGTCTAATATCTCAGCGCCTGACCGAGCACTCAGATTACTGAGTGCTCGGACCATGCTCAGGCGCCTCCGATGTTTGCCATTGAGGACTTGTTGCCTCGCAAATTATTTTTTACAATGGAAGAAAAAGTAGAAAAATTAATAAACGAGTATAAAGAATTTGCGAAAGAAAACGGCATGTCATTAAATCCTAACTCGGTTTTAGTGGAGAGTTTGGTCAAAAGGTTGCTGGAAAATGAGGAAAAACACAAGGAGCGCTACTGCCCCTGCCGTTTTATTACTGGAGACGCTGAAAAAGACAAGGACAAAATTTGCCCATGCAAATGGCATCAGGAAGAAATTGCGCAAGCAGGCCATTGCCATTGCAGTTTGTTTGTGAAATAAAATGAAATCAAGAGGTTTCACTCTCATAGAACTATTAGTTGTTATCTCAATCATTGGCGTGATTGCCAGCATTGTTTTGGTATCTTTCAGCGGACAAAGAGATAAAGCAAAAATAGCAAAGTCTCAACAATTCAGTGCGAATATTAATCACTCTCTCGGCGCCTACGCTGTAGGAATATGGGACTTTGAAGACCAGAATAATCCTACTGCTGACAGGTCTGGATATGGAAATAATGGAACCCTTTATGACAACACTAATTTCGTTGACAACGATGTATTGGGCGGACACGCTCTTATCTTTGACGGGAGCGGAGATTATGTTGATTGTGGTAGCCACGAGAGTTTGACTCCTGCGAATATTACTATTGAAGCATGGGTAAATGCTAGTACGTTAAACTCTCATAACGGGATAATTTCTAATATGACTGCATGGGGTACTGGTTTCAGTCTTCAAATGGGCACTACTCAAAATATTGTAGCGATGGTCTCAGGTGTATATCTCAAAACCAGTTGGACGCCTACGACAGGAGCGTGGTATCACGTTGCTGCAACTCATGATGCTGCAACCAACCTTAATATTCTTTATGTTAACGGAGCGGAAGAAAATAGGACAACTCGGGTAGTAAGTTATGAGGCTAATCCTAAAACATATATAGGCGTATTTTATACCTCACCCGGAATTTATTTCAACGGCACAATCGACAATGTTCGGATTTACAGTGAAGCGCTGTCTACCACGCAAATCCAGCAGCACTATGCTCAAGGCGCGGCAAAACACGGCATCGCGTTGAAATAGAAAATATATCAAGCATGCAGAGAGCCGACTTCGGGAGATTTCACGAGGTTGGGTCTCTGTAAACCTATAATCAAATGAGAAAAGCGATAATTTTATTTTCCGGCGGACTGGATTCAATTTTATGCGCGAAAATTCTGCAGGAAACACCTGCCTACGCGCAGGCAGGAAAAACGAAACTCTTAGGAATTTTTTTCAAGAGTTATTTTTTTAATTCAGAACAAGCGATAACTGCGGCTAAATTAGTGAAACTGCCATTAAAAGTTATTGATTTTTCTGAAGAGCAGTTAAAAATAACAAAAAATCCCAAACACGGATATGGAAAAAATATGAACCCCTGCATTGACTGCCGCATTTTAATGTTCAAAAAAGCAAAAGAAATAATGAAAAAGCAGGGTTTTGATTTTATTGTTACTGGCGAGGTTTTAGGAGAAAGGCCTATGTCGCAGAATAAGCGAGCAATGGAATTGATAGAAAAAGAATCTAAATTAAAGGGATATATTTTAAGGCCTTTGTGCGCAAAATTGTTGGAGCCTGCTATACCGGAGAAAATAGGATGGATAAATAGGGAAAAAATGTTTGACATCCGCGGTAGGTCTCGGAAAAAACAAATTGAAATGGCAAAAAAATACAAAATTAAAAAATATCCCAGTCCATCTGGCGGCTGCCTTTTAACAGACCCGGAATTCAGCAAGCGGCTGAAGAAATTATTTCAAATTTGCGCAAAATGCAAGAATAGCGATATTGAGTTATTAAAAATAGGCAGACATTTTTGGGAAAATAAAGTAAAAATAATAGTTGGACGCAATTATAACGAGAACAAACAAATTAAAAAATTAGCGCGAAAAGCAGATATTTTAATTGAGATGAAAAATTATACAGGGCCCTTGACTTTGGTCAGAAATTACAGCAAATCAAAAGTTAAAAAAACAATCATTGAAAAAGCGCAAAATTTAACCCAATTTTATTCATTAAAAGCGCGCGGTAAAAGAGACGCGCAATTCAAGATTGCCCAAAGTAAACGAAAATAGTATAATGAAACAAATCTCAAATAATCTATGCATTTTTTGAAATCAAATCCAGTTTCATATTTTTTCTTTTTTTTGAAAAAAGAATCAGACAGATTTTTGGCAAGTTTAGCCATAAGGGGTTTTGCGTTTGGAATGATTACTATTTTTGTTCCGATTTATATTTATCAGCATTTTAATTCCTTATCTTTAACTTTTCTTTTTTTTGCGGGTATTTACGGTTTATACGCTATTTTAGTGCCAACAGGGGGTCGAATAATGATGAAAATCGGCATTAAGAAAGCAATGCTTGTATCCCACCCCTTGTTTTGGGGATTTTTTGTTTGTTTGCTTTTTTTTGATAGTTCCTGGCTGTTTATTCCTTTATCTATAATTTTAAATGTTTTAGCCATGACTTGTTTTTGGCCGGCTTTTCATACTAATTTTTCCAGGGTTTCTGAAAGCGCGAAAATGGGCAAAGAAGTTGGAAAACTTAATTTTATTACTGCCGTGCCCGGAATTTTAGCCCCGGTTATTGGAGGAATAATTATTACTATTTTTGGATATCCAACTTTGTTCGTGGTTGTATTGTGCGTATTATTTAGTTCAGCGATTCCTTTACTGCTTTCTGAAGAAGTGCACCAGACATATTCTGATTCATACTTAAAAGCGTATAAAAGAATTTTTAAAAAAGAAAATAAATATTATAATTTAGCTTTTGCCGCTAATGGAATGGAAACAGTGATTAACGCTTATCTTTGGCCTTTGTTTTTAATTACTATATCTATCGGGTATCTCGCCATAGGAAGTATTGCCACTGTTGCTTTAGTCGTTTCTTTGCTTTTTACTTTATACATGGGCAGAATTACAGACAGAATGGATAAAAGAAAGCTTCTTGCTATTGGTTCGGTTTTGACTTCTGGCGCGTGGATCGGGAAGTTTTTCGTGGTGAGTCCTGTTTCCGCTTTTATTGCGCAAAGTTTTTACAGATTGTCCAGAACAGCCGCTGGAATACCATATCAAACCTTTTTATACGAAAAAGCGGAAAGCAAGGGACATGAAATAGATGAGTTTATTATTTATAGAGGTATAGTGCTTAATGGCACCAGAACGGTTTTGCTTGTGATTTTAGCTGGAGTAGCTTTTATTATTCCAAATATTAATTTTACTTTTATTTTGGCGGCAGCGTTCTCATTAGGTTTTGTGTTTATTAGCAAAGCGCCGGGATTTAAGGCAAAGAAATGACCAATGATAAATTTGGGTTTTCAACAAATAAACGGCTTTGCTGAACAATACATCTGGCTGGACACAATGGGTATTTTTTTTGCCCAGTATTTTGAATATATTTTAGTTTTTTGTCTTATCTTGTTTTTGTTTTTACCTGTCAGGTTTTCTTTTTTACGTTTGATTGAGAAAATTAAAAAAAATTGTGTAATTTTCGCGCAAGCGATTGGAGGCGCAGTTGTTTCGCGGTTTGTTTTTACGGAAATTATCCGTTATATTCTGCCAATACAAAGGCCGTTTGCGGAAAATGATGTTAATTTGCTAATAAACCACATTAACTCATATAGTTTCCCTTCCGGACACGCAGCGTTTTATTTTGCCTTATCAGCAGTGATTTTTTATTATAATAAAAAAGCCGGCATTCTGGCTTTCTTCGCGAGTTTTTTAATTTGTATCGCGCGGGTATTTTGCGGGATACATTGGCCAATGGATATTGTTGCCGGCGCTATAGTTGGAATTTTTTCCGCTTGGCTGGTAGTAAAATTGTGGAAAAAATCAATAGAAAGAAAAGAGTTAGGGATGTAGATAGGGATGTAGATATCGGATATCTACACTATTTGATTGAGCGTTTTAGGGCTACAATTGCGCTGGCAGACAATAAAGCAAGTATTATTGCCGCAAATTTAAAATTTCCAGCGACCTGGCCCATGCCATCTGCAAAAGGCACTCCGTGCTTAACCGGGTTAAGCACAGGGGTGTTAAGCACAGGGGTCAGACCCTTGTCAACCTGTTTATTGTCGGTGTTGATTGCGCTGGTTTTTTTTACATTTTTTGTGTTTTTTGTTTCATTTGTATCCTCGGAAATAATGTTTTCCCAGCCCGGAGTTAAAACGTTGCTCCAAACCCATTTGCCGCCAATTCTATTATAGGATTGATTTAATTTTGCTTTTTCATAAACAACAGCGTCTATGATTGTTCCATTCGGCTGGATTAAATTCAATCCGTCGTTGCTGTTGTTTAGTGTTATTTTTGTTTGCGGCCTTTGGAGCAATAAAAATGATTTTGCATGAATTATTGTATTTTGCGGCAGGGTGTATGATTTTATTTTGCCCTGTGTGTCGGTGATTTTCCAACGAGAGATGTCAACAGGAAAATTGTTTTGGTTAAAAATTTCAATCCATTCGTTTTCAGCGTCAGACCCTTCAGGAGACGGCAGAATCTCATTGATAATTACGCCCTCGGGATATTCAATTATCAAAGGTTCAACCTTTGATTGTTTGATTGTTGGTTTGGTCGCGGTCTCGGGTTTTAACGGCTTGGAGTTTTCTGCCATTGGGGTACCGCGCGCGGCAGCACTTGTCTGCCAGTTGTCCGCGCTTGCGCCGCTGGTCTTAAGGTTTTTTCTTTCCATTGTTTTGTAATCTGGTTTTGCTTCTCCCGCGAACCATTTATCAGAGCAGTTAATATCGTCAATTATATTGGAATTATTGTCTATGAGTTGAATATGTTCTCCGCTGTTTTTCAATCCATAGCCAGACCATCCGCTTGGTGTTTGGCTTGCTAAAATATCAGGAATTGTTGTATCATCTGTTCTTTCTATAATATAGTAGGAGAATTTTGGTATTGAATTAAGCAAGGGCTCAATCAGGGTTTGTTTGTTATTTTCGTATATCCCCCATTGAGCAAGACTAATATCCTTGTTGGTGTTATTGTAAAGTTCTATCCATTCGTCAGCGCTGCTAATTTCTGTTCCCATCCAGCAAATTTCGCTGATAACAATGTCCAATGCATTTGCCGCAAAAACAAAATTTGCCGGACATAAGCCGGCAAATAAGATAACTAATATGAACAAAAAGAGTTTCATTTTTACAGCAGGTTTTGGGTTCCGGTATATTTGATTCCAAGATGTTCATACGCGGATTTTTCAGCAATTCTGCCGCGCGGAGTTCTTTGTATAAAACCCAACTGCATCAAATATGGTTCGTAGATATCCAAAATAGCGTCTTTGTCTTCGTTGCTTGCCGCGGCTAAACTTTGAACTCCTACAGGGCCTCCGTTAAATTTTTTAATAATTGTTTCTATCACCCTCCTGTCTCCGGTTTCCAAACCCAAGTTGTCAATTTCCAAAAAATCTAAGGCAGATTTAGCTATTTTTTCAGTAATTACTCCCTCGCCTTCAACTTGCGCCCAATCCCTCACTCTTTTCAAAAGACGGTTTACAACCCTGGGCGTAAATCTGGCGCGCTGGGCGATAATTTTTTTCGCAGAGGGCTCTATTTCTATTCCCAAAATTTCAGCAGAGTTTTGTATGATTTTTTCCAATTCTTCGTTATTGTAATAATCCATTTGGAAAATCGCGCCAAATCTGTTTCTTAAAGGCGAGGAAAGCAGGGCGACGCGCGTGGTCGCGCCAATCAAAGTAAAACGGTTAAGTTTCATATCCATAATTCGAGCCATGGGACCTTTGCCTAAAATTATATTAAGTTTGAATTCTTCCATTGCCGGGTAAAGGTATTCTTCGCAAACTCTGTTGATGCGGTGGCATTCGTCTAAAAACAGAATATCGCCGTCTGACAGATTAGTTAGGATTGAAGCCAAATCGCCAATTTTTTCAATTGACGGGCCAGTAGCAATGTGCAGATTAGCACCCATTTCTTTGGCAAATATGCGCGAGATTGTGGTTTTTCCCAGTCCAGAACCGCCGTAGAAAAGAAGATGTTCCGGCACTTCTTTTCTTTTTTGCGCCGCCGTAAGAATTATTTTGAGATTTTTCTTAATTCTTTCCTGCCCGATATATTGGTTCCATGTTTTGGGGCGCAAAGTTAAATCAAGGACTTTGTCCTCATCATCGGATTGGTTTTCAAGTATGCGATTGTTGTTTGTTGTGGGGGTTGACAAAATAATAGTTTTAAGTATAATAAATAATAAAAGTAAGTTGGTTTAGGGTCGGGGGGTGATGGAATTTCTTTTAGTTTCGGGTAATTCGGGTCGTGCTGGGTTATTCCTCAAAGAGGTTCTATACTTTAAGTTTTTAAACTGAAGTTATACCCCCGACCCTAAGCCAATTTTTTGTTGTTACATTATTCTATCCAATTCTTCAAGCGTTGTAACTCCCTCTAAAATTTTGAGCAAGCCGTCCTGCTCCATAGTTACCATTCCTCTTGCCAACGCCTTCTCCCTTATTTTCGCGGTAGAGGGATATTTGGTGATAAATTTTTCCATTTCATCGTCAATAGGAATTATTTCAAAAATGCCCATCCTTCCTTTGTATCCTGTATTATTGCAGTATTTACATCCCTTTGCCCGAACAATTTTCAAATTTTTATCAATTTTTTGCGCAAGTTTTATGGACTTAGGTATACCCTTAAGCCCTGTTTTTATTTTCTTCAATTCTTCAGCAGACGGTTTTTCTTTTTTAGAACATTTTTTGCAGACCTTTCTTACTAATCGCTGTGCTGCGGCAATGTTCAGTGCAGGACCAATGTTCGGCAGATGGGCGCCAAGCGCGATAAGGCGCGCAATGGTCCCGACAGCGTCATTTGTATGCGCAGTGCTTAAAACCAAATGCCCTGTGAGAGCCGCCTGAATAGCGATTTTCACTGTTTCCTGGTCCCTGATTTCGCCGACCAATATCACGTCAGGGTCCTGGCGCACAATTGCCCTTAATCCATTGGCAAAATCATATCCTTTATTCTCGTTTGTCTGGGTTTGCGAAATGCCCTTAATATGATACTCAATTGGGTCTTCTATTGTAATAATTTTGATTTTCGGGTTATGGATTTTTTTCAAAATCGCGTACAGAGTGGTTGTTTTTCCAGACCCTGTGGGACCAGTCATAATAATCATTCCATTGGGTTTCTGGATTTCCTGTTGGAAAATTTCAAACAGGTCTTTTCTCAATCCTAATTGTTCAATTTCAATCAGGGATTTTGGATTTAATATTCTTAATACCAATGATTCGCCATACTCTGTTGGCAAGGAAGATGTTCTGATTTCAATGTTTTCTTCCTTGCCGAAAACAATGGAAAATCTGCCGTCCTGCGGCTTGCCGCTGATATTCAATTTAATGCCGCTCAAAAGTTTGATTCGCGACAGTAAAGCATTGTATTTTATAATATCCATTTCCGCCACATCCTGCAGGATGCCGTCTATTCTTGTCCTGATTTTTGCTTTGTCTTTTTTCGGTTCAATATGAATATCAGACGCGTCCATACTTATTGCGCCGCCTAAAATTATTTGTAAAAAATCAGTGGTTCTTTTATCCAGATTTTTTTTAATCGCTTTTTTGAAATCAGGGACATTGGCAATGCTTTTTGATATCTTTGCGGATACAGCAGGGGATATAATTATTTGGCCTATTATTTTGTCTTCCATAATTTTTGCATAAAAAAAACGGCTAAACACGCAGCCATTTAATAATTACTTTTTGGAATTTCATATTTTTTTGTAATGTCATTGTAAACATTACGCTATATTACCGAAAAATATAAAGATAGTCAAGGCAGGCATTTATCATTGATAATTAATCATTGATAATTGATAAATAATTAGTTATTATTGATGAATGAACAATGAAACATACATAACAAACAGCGCGAAACAGACCCAGAAAATCGCGGAAAAATTAGCAAAGAAAATTGTATCCCCTATCGCTATTTTTAACAGGGGGGAGCGGCGGGGGAGTAGTTTGGTTTTGGCTCTGGAAGGCGAGTTGGGGAGCGGGAAAACAACATTTGTCCAAGGCATTGCGCGAGGATTGGGAATCAAGGAAAACATCACAAGTCCCACATTTGTGGTTTTAAAGAAGTTTCAAGTTTCAAGTTTCAAGTTTCATTTCTTTTATCATATTGATTGCTATCGGCTGGAAAAGCCAGAAGATTTGCTGGATTTGGGGATTGAAAAAATACTATTGGATAGGCATAATATTGTTGTAATAGAATGGGCAGAGAAAATCCAGAAAATCCTGCCTTCCTTTATTATCAAAATTAAATTTGAGTTTGTCGACGATGCTAAAAGAAAAATAACAATGAATTATGATTTATGAATAATTAAGTGTCCAGAATTTTATTTTTTCAGCAGAGCATTATTGCTCTGTTTTTGTTTTCCGATATAGAATTCTCTAAAACTTATCCACATGTTGAGTTTGTCCCTTGGTTTGATTTATAGTAAAATATACTAATCAATTATTATTGATAACTTATCGGCTGTCTATAACATTTAATAGCATTAATGCCTCAAAATAACTCAACACAAGAAGGATATATTTCTTTAACTGAAGCCACAAAATACTGCGATTACACGCAGGAATATTTATCATTGCGCGCGCGGCAAGGTAAACTAAAAGCAGTGAAGTTTGGCAGGAATTGGGTTACTAAAAAAGAGTGGGTTCAGGAATACTTTGGCGCTACTAACAGCGAGAAAGCAAAAGAGCAGGCGGGAAAGACGCAAAAGGCGCAAAGATTTTTATTTTCAGCCGATAGATTGTTTTCCTCTGTCGCGGAATTGCTGATACTTGTCCGGCGATTAAGCGCAAACCTCAAAATAGTTGTTAAGAGGCCAGAACTCAAATACGCTGTTGTAGGGGTTCTGCTTTTTATTTTTATAGGCGCTGGATTTGTTTTGGGCGCGCCCAAACTTTCTGTTGCCAAGGATTTGTTTGTGGAAGGACTGGTTATTTTTTCCGAGGAAGTGAATCGCGGCGTTTCAAAATTTTCTGAAGATGTTGGATATGTTTCCGATACTACGCGCGAAATGGCAAAAATTCCGTCTGTAAATATTATTCAAGAGATTTTAAATGGCGCTGGGCAGATCAGTATGCCTTTTACTCAAAAGGTGTGGTGGCATGCCTTTTTCGATAATGTCCGCGTGGGGGGTGAAATAATTGCAGAGGTTCCGTTATTTGCTGTTTCAACAATAAGTGATAAAGTAAAAGAGACAAAACAATTTGTCAGCGAAAATTTTTTTTCTACCAGAAGCGGCGTCAAAACAGTTGTACAAAGTTTTCGCAACGCGAAAAATTGTGTAATCAATGGAGCGAAAAATACAGTGATCGCGATAGCGCATATTCCTCCGTATATAGCAAACAAAATTTTCGCATTTGGAGACAGCGCGATAAATAGAATTTCTACAATAGAAGATAGCGCGTTCTATGGACTTGCATACACGGGCAGTATGTTCATGGAGTATATACAGTGGCTGAATCAAATAGTTGTTCAGCCGCCGCTATCCGCACCCGCGCCACAGTGATATAGAGCCGCTGCTCGCGCCTGTACCCGTGTTGCAACACGCACCCGAACCAGAATTCGAAGAATAGCATAAATATTATGTCGCCTATTCAAACAAAAGTATTCCGGCACGAACAGGAGTACTTTTTCAAATTCCATAGTTCTAAATTAAATGCTTTGTCAAAAAATGAGCCGCGCTTGCGGGAGTATTTGCTTGAAATTTATGACAACTGCCCTGATGAATTTTTCTCGCAGAGTTTGAGGTGCTCGCAGACAAAATTAAAAAATGTGGAATTAAGAAAGCGCCCCAAGAACAATGGCGCTATTGCGCAGGCAAAATCAGCTCTTTGCGATATAAAAAACAACAGAATGAGGCATCCTGCTGTTCAGGATTTTATGCTTCTAAATGACGAGGCAACAATTGCGTGTGAAGTGCCGGTATATCTCGCCCCGTGGGAAGTTCCCGGGATGGATAGGCCTTTGTCAGGGCATATAGATATTTTGCAGTTTAGAGGGGACAAAGTGTGGATTTTGGATTATAAGCCAAACGCGCGCTATAATATTCAGGCGTATATGACCCAGGTGTTTCTTTACGGAATTTGTTTGAGCAGGAGAACTAAAATTCCTATGGAACAAATTGGTTTGGCGTATTTTGACGATAAAGATTATTTTGAAGTGAAGCGAGAGAAGCCCGAACAAGATTTCTTGTTCGGGCTTCCGAGCGAACGCAGAAAATGCGCTTAATGGCGCAACTTTGAGGTTAGCGTCCCGCGCCAGCCAGCGTTGATAATTTAATTATGCAAACTTTAATTATTATTGACGGGAACTCAGTGATTCATCGCGCGTATCACGCTTTGCCGGAACTTACTGCCAAGAACAAGGGATTGGTAAACGCTGTTTACGGGTTTTTGTTAGTGTTTTTCAAGGCAGTAAAGGATTTTAATCCGAACTATATTACTGTTTGTTTTGACACTCTTCCTCCAACTTTCAGGCATAAGCAATTCAGCGAGTATAAAGCAAAAAGAAAAAAAGCGCCGCAGGATTTGTATGACCAGATTCCAATGGTTAAAGAAATTTTAAGCGCGCTGAAAGTCGCTGTTTTTGAAAAATCAGGATTTGAGGCAGATGACTTAATTGGGACAATCGCGAGCAAGGCAGCGCAAAAACAGCCGATTCCAGAGATTCAAACAATGATTATTTCCAGCGATTTTGATGTTTTTCAACTTGTCAACAGCAAGACCAAGGTCTATAATCTAATAAAAGGCGTGAAACAGGGAGAGATTTTTGACGTAAGAAAAGTAAAAGAAAAATTCGGAATATCGCCAGCGCAGGTTGTTGATTTCAAGGCTTTGGCAGGGGACGCGTCTGACAATATTCCAGGTGCGACAGGCATTGGGAAGAAAACAGCAATTGATTTGGTTCAGGAATACGGGAGTGTTGAAAAATTGTATAAAGCGATAGAAAAGGGTGAGGCGTGGGATATGAAACAGAGGGTGAAGGAGATATTATTAAAGAACAAAGAACAAGTTTTAATGTCTTATGGATTGGCAAAAATAGATTCGTGCGTTGGTATTGACCTGAATTTGGAGAAGTGCGCGTGGCGCGCTCCGGCAACAGACCCTGAAATACGCGCTCGCGCTTCACGAGTCCTTGAAGATTACCAATTCTATACGTTAAAAAACCGATTATGAAGATTTATTCATTATACGCGTTAGTGCCAGTGGTTTTTCTGGCTTTAATATCAGTGAATTTTTTTACTGTGTCTTTTTCTATGGAACAGCACAGACAGGATGTCTTGGAACTCGCTGTTCAGGAAAAAATCAATTTAGCGAAAACAATCAAAGAAAACCCTACAGCGACGCTTGTGCAGGAAATGGCAAATTTTCAGGATGTGCGTTTTATACGGATAGTTGGCAGAGACGGGGCTATCACGCAGACCAGCATTGAAAGCGAGGCAGGCCAGACAATTTACGACCCTGTTATTTCTTATGTTCTAAACTCTAACAAGGAAATAGTCAGGGACGATTCTTTCAGTAATAAGCCCATTAAATTAGTTGTTTATCCCGGACCGCAAAATCAGACCATCTGGGTCGGTTTTACTTTGGACAGCGTTAAAACAACACTCCAAAATATCTGGCTGAAAGACGCTCTGGTAATTTTCGCTGTTTTGTCCCTTTCAATTATAGTTCTTTTGATAGTTTTGCGTGATATTATTAATCCTTTGTCAGAAATCAGTTTTGCGTGCGAAAAAATCAGGAGAGGAGACCTTAACGTTAAAATTTCGGGAAAATCGCGGACTGAAATCGGCGAACTTGTAGAAATATTTAATAAAACAATAGAAGAACTGCGCCAGACGCACAATTTTTTGAAACGCTCGCGAGAACAGACAGAAGAGGAGAAAAATAAGACAATGGCTATTATAAATAATTCTCCTGACGGGCTTATTGTTTTTGACGAAAAAAATAGAGTCGTTTTACTTAATCCCAGAGCAGAAAATTTTTTGGAAGTCGGAATAGGGGACATAAAAGGTAAAACCCTGTCCGAACTTGTCAGATTTGAGGGTTTTAAAAAATTGACAAACATTGTTGGCAAGGACTTGAAGAATGCGTTTAGAGAGGAATTAGCAATAACTTCGCATTTGATGCTAGAGGTTTCCGCTATTCCTGTTTTGAAAAATCAAAAAAAATCGGGAATTTTAGTTATTTTACATAACATCACAAGAGAAAAGAGAGTTGAAAGAATGAAAACAGAATTTGTTTCTATTGCCGCGCACCAATTGCGCACGCCATTGTCTGCTATTAAATGGACTTTGAAAATGTTCACAGACGGCGACCTGGGAAAAATCACAAGCAAGCAAAAAGAATTTATGGTAAAAATTTATAAGAGCAATGAAAGGATGATTGCTTTAATAAACGACCTTTTGAATGTCGCGCGCGTGGAAGAAGGCAGGTATATTTACAAAAAAACATTTGCGGATATTGGAAAAATTTGTAATGATGTGGTACAATTATATAAACAAGAACTGGACAGAAAGAATATTAAATTTAATTTTATTAAGCCAAGCGCTTTACCAGGGGTAATGATAGACGCGGAAAAAATTCGGCTCGCATTCAGAAATGTTTTTGAGAACGCTATAAAATATACGCCTAAAGACAATGAAATCACGGTTTCTATAAAGAATTTTGACAATGAGCTGGAGATTTCCGTGCAGGACACTGGCGTTGGCATACCCGAAAATCAGCAGGACAGGATATTCACCAAGTTTTTTAGGGGCGCTAATATAATGAGAATGGAAACCCAGGGAACTGGCTTAGGATTATTTATCGCAAAAAATATTATTGAGGCGCACAAAGGTCGAATTTGGTTTGAATCGCGCGAAGGCGAAGGCACTACTTTTTATTTCACCCTGCCTTTGTAAAAAAATTATTGCGGCTACGCCGCATAATTACTCGTTCGGAATAAATACAAAAATGAATTTTTGTGTTTATTCTTCACCCATAATTATGGTTAAAATATTAATCATTGAGGACGATAAATTCCTTAGGGAGTTAATCTCTCAAAAACTTGTTAAAGAGGGTTATGAGATTTGCGAAGCAATTGACGGCGAAGAAGGAATAAAACAGGTTAGGAAAGAAAATCCTGATTTGATTTTGCTTGATTTAATTTTACCCGGGATAGACGGATTTGATGTCTTGGCTCAAATGAAAAGAGACCCGGTTCTCGCAAAAATTCCAGTAATTATTCTGTCTAATTTAGGGCAAAAAGAAGACATAGAAAAAGGCATTAATTTAGGAGCGGATGATTATTTGATTAAGGCGCATTTTACGCCCAATGAGATAATTGAGAAAATAAAGAGCGTATTGAAGTGAGGAATTTATGTTTATTTTTTTATACGGCGAGGATACATTTAGATCTCTGCAAAAATTGCGCGAAATTGTTGACGAGTATAAAAAAATCCATATAACAGGATTAAATTTAATATATTTTGATTGCCAGAATGTTGAATTCACAGAATTTGAAAATGCTGTCCAAAGCGTTTCAATGTTTCAGGAGAAAAAACTGATTATACTAAGGAACGCTTTTTTTAATACTGATTTTAAGGAAAAATTTTTGAAATGGGCCTCTGAACCACGTGGGGTTCAGAGCAAGCAATCCTTTGAAAACATTATCGTATTTTACGAAAATCAAGCAATGAAAAAGACAGACTCTTTGTTTAAATTTTTGAAAACAAAGGCAAAATTGCAGGAATTTAATTTTTTAACAGGCAGGAAATTACAGGACTGGGTTAACAAAGAATTTGAAGAATACGGGACAAAAATTGAATTTGGAGCAAGAGAGTGTTTGATTAATTTTGTAGGTAAAGATCTCTGGCAAATGTCCCAGGAAATTAAAAAATTATGCGCCTACAAAAAAACTGATAAGATTGTCAAGATAGAAGACGTGGAACTTTTGGTAATTCCCAAAATTGAAACAGATATTTTTAAGACCATTGATGCTATCGGCTTGAACAATAAAAAACTCGCGCTTTTTCTTTTACGCAAGCATTTGGCAAAAGGTGACTCCCCCTTATATTTGCTTTCTATGATAAATTTTCAGTTCAGAAATTTGCTTTCTGTTAAGGATTTTATGGAAAAACAAGGCAATACTTATGGCAGAGTAAAGATTCCGGGAATGCATCCCTATGTTGCGCAAAAAAGTTGTTATCAGGCGCGACAATTTGGGCTTGAGAAATTAAAAAAAATCTATCAAAAATTGCTTTTGACAGACATGGAAATTAAAACAGGTAAAATTGACGCGCGAATGGCGCTGGATATGCTGATAATTGGAATATAATATTATTGTTTTTTGTTTATTGCGTTGCTTATTCTGCTTTTTGTCCTTGTCGCGGTATTTTTTTTGATAATTCCTGTTTTAGCTGATTTGTCCAGAACTTTGTAAATTTGAGGCAGTAGTTCTTTTGCCTCTTTTGTTTTTTTCTGCGCAATTAAAACTTTTGTTTGTTTGAGAACAATTCTTAAATTCTTTTTGCGGGCAATGTTTCGCTTTCTTCTTGTTATATTTTGTCTCAGCGCTTTTTTCGCTGATTTAATTATGGCCATATTACATTAAATATGTTATCATATTTTTTGTTTTTAATCAATAGTGGTATAATTAGGAGCGAGGGAGGAATACAAAAATTCATTTTTGTATTTCAACCGAGCGAGTAATTATGCGGCGAAGCCGCAATAATTTAGGAGTGATTTCAACCGAGCGAGTAATTATGCGGCGAAGCCGCAATAATTTAGGAGTGATTTCAACCGAGCGAGTAATTATGCGGCTTTGCCGCAATAATAGAATAACATATAAACATATAAGCATTTTAACATTATGAATGAGAAAGCATTTACGCTTATAGAACTATTAGTAGTTATTTCAATAATAGGTGTAATTGCTAGCATTGTTTTAGTATCTTTTAGCGGTTCAAGAGATGAAGCAAAATTAGCAAGAGGACAGCAGTTTGACGCACAAATCAATCACGCTCTCGGAGCGTACGCAGTAGGGATATGGGACTTTGAAGACCAGAATAATCCTACTGCTGACAGGTCTGGATATGGAAACCACGGGACTATTTACGGAAATCCAGTTTTTGTTAATTCAGAAGTATATCCCGGAACTAAAGCATTGCAGTTTGACGGCGCACAGACTCAATATGTAAAAAGTTCTAATCTGGTTGTTGTCCCACAAGACGGTACGATAGAAGGGTGGATTAAAGGAAAGCTTTCATCACAAACAGGACAGAATATTTATCCTTTTGGTTTCAATCATGTTTCTTTACTAGGACCTAGTGGTACCACAACAGAAAGAGCAGGGATAATAACTGGTACAGGAAGCAGCTATGATTATGTAAATTGGGGTGATAAAAATCTTTACAATGGTAAGTGGCACCATTATGTAGTTTCTTGGGTAAAAAAAGGAGAGAATAATTATCAATTTCATCTTTATATTGATGGGAAACAAATTGGTAATCCTAAAGTTAGCACTAGGCATCCTGCAGGGCAAATGAGAAACATCCAGGTTGGCGTTGCTTGGGGCACTTACGGAGCTCATACAGGCGAAATCGACAATGTTAAGATTTACAGCGAAGCGCTCAGCGCAAGTCAAATCCAGCAGCATTTTGCCGCAAGCGCGGCCCAACACGGCATCGCCTTGAAATAACAAAATGTTAACATCGGATGTTAACATTTGACATTTATCAATAATCAATAATCAATAATCAATAATCAATAATCAATGATTGCTTATTTACAAGGAAAAATTATTTTGAAAAAAGATTTGAAAAGGGAGAGGTTTGTGGTTATGAATGTAGGCGGGAAGGGCTACAAGGTTTTTTTATCTAAAAAAGTTTTTACTTCGCCCGCGATAGCTTTGGCGAAGGCGGGGGATGAATCTGAATCAAACGAAAGTATTGAGTTGTTTTGCTATCTTTATGTTAGGGAAAATATAATGGACTTATACGGGTTTTTGTCTTGGGAAGAGAGAGAGGTTTTTGAAATGTTAATCGGCATTTCCGGCGTGGGGCCAAAGGCGGCTTTGGAAATTTCAGGGCTGGGGCCATTGGAAAATTTGAAAAAATCCATTGAGGCAGGCGATGGAAAAATTTTTGAGGGCATTCCCGGAATTGGCAGGAAAAGAGCGGGAAAGATTTTATTAGAGCTGTCCGGCAAAATTAGAGATTTTGGCGCGCCTGCGCGCCCCCACACCAATGGAATTGGTGTGGGGGGGCGCGCTAACGATGGGGCAGAAGAAGACCCATGCGTGGACGCGCTTGTAAATATGGGATTTTCCAAAACACAAGTTATACAAACTCTCGCGCAAATTCCAAAAGAAGAAATAAGCGAAGAGGAACGAATTAAACAAGCGCTGAAAATATTAAGATAATTTTTATGGCAACTTTTACATATAAAGCCAAATCATTGCAAGGAGAAACGCATACTGGAATTAAATCCGCAAAAGACAAAAAAGAATTGGCAAAAAGCCTGCGCGCCGAAGGTTATGTTTTAATCTCCGCGCAAATAAGAGAAGAGAAAAAAAAGAAAACCAGTAATATTTCTATTTCAATCCCTTTTTTAAACCCTGTGCTATTAACAGATAAAATGTTTTTTACCAAGAATCTTCAAGTAATGGTTGCCAGCGGGGTTCCTTTGCCACAGGGGTTAAAAACACTTTCTGTTGCTTCAAAAAATCAAAAATTCGGCAAGGTTTTGTTAGAAATAAAAAACGAGATTATTAAAGGGGAAAGTTTTTCAAAGGCATTATTCAAATATCCCAAATTTTTTTCCGAACTTTTTGCTAATATGGTGAAAGTTGGGGAGGAAGCAGGCACTCTGGACAAGGTGCTTGGCATACTCGCCAAACAAATGGAAAAAGACCATAATCTGAGATCAAAGATAAAAGGCGCTCTGATTTATCCATCGGTTATTATTATTGCTATGCTCGGAGTGGGAATTTTAATGCTCGCAACTGTTGTGCCTAAATTAGCCGACACTTTTAACGAGCTTAATATTGAACTGCCGACAACCACTAAATTCGTGATTTTTATGGGAACTTTTTTAGCGGAAAAGTGGTATATTGTGATTTTGATATTCGCGGTTCTCGTGTTTTTGGGGATGACAGTTCTCAAAACCAAAAAAGGCGGTATAATGTTGAGCCGAGTTTTATTGAAACTTCCTATTATCGCGCCTTTGGTTAAAAAAACCAATTGCGCTTATACCGCACGAACCTTGAGTTCTTTGATTGCGTCTGGAGTTCCGCTTGTGAGAAATCTAGATATAACTTCCGGCGCGGTAACTAATTTTTATTATAAAAAAGCATTGAAAGAAATGGCAGATAAAGTTCGGAAAGGAGAGAAACTTTCGTCCGCTATGAGCGAGTACGAGAATCTTTATCCAGTTATTATTATTCAGATGTTGAAAGTCGGCGAAGAAACAGGCGAAACCTCGTCTGTTTTAGAAAAAATTGCTGATTTTTTTGAGCAGGAAGTGACTGACAGCGCCAGGAATTTATCAGCAGTAATTGAGCCGGTTTTAATGTTGATTATCGGCGCTGCCGTTGGATTTTTCGCTATTTCAATGGTCCAGCCAATGTATTCGATGCTTGAAGCAATATGATGAAAAAATCAAAAGGGTTCACGCTTATTGAAGTTATTGTCGGCTCGGCGTTGTGTTTGCTGGTGTTTTTGGGAATTTTTGGCTGTTACCAATTGGGTTTAAAAGTACTTGGCCAGTCCAAAGCCAGAATTATCGCGAGCGCGATTGCAACGGAAAAAATAGAAAAATTTAGGTCTTTGCCGTATCACCATGTAGGGATTTATGAGTGCAAGGATGGGTTTCCAGAATGCGACCCTGAAATAGAAGAACAAATTATTCCTGGATACCCGTCTGGTTTGATAAAAAAATTAGAACAATTATTGCGCAATAATATAGAATTTTCAGTGGACAGTGTTGTTGAATACGGGATTAACTGCTGGGACGGAGTCGGAGCCGCGGGATTGGAATGCCCGTCTGGGGCGGATGATTTTTGCCCTGAAATTCCCTGCCCGGAGGACGAATGCCCCAATGATTACAAAAAAATCAGGATAGAAGTTTCCTGGTCAGGCAGGTTCGGCGGCAAAGTGGTTTTGGACAGTTTGGCGAGTCCGGCTTTGAGCGAGCAGGAATGCCAGGAAAAAGGAGGGTTTTTGATTATATCAACTTATGACGCTTTTGGAGAAGAAATAATTGGTTTTCCGGAGATTAAAGTTGAGAACACGGAAACCAGCGAAATAAAGACATCTGCGCCGGAAAACGGCAGACAGGTTTTTGTTTTAGCCCCGGGGTCCGCGCTTTATAAATTATTAATTTCAAAATCAGGATATACCCAGGAGCAAACATTTAAGAGCGGGGACGCTTATCAGGGCAGGGTTATCGCAAATACCCAATATCCTTATGGCAATCCCAATATATCAGAAGGCATAATAGAGGAAAGAACTTATTATATTGATGAGCAGAGCGTTTTCAATATTCAGACATTGTCGCCTGAAAGCGCGGACAGATTTGTTGATACTTTTACGGATGAAACAAAAATTTCAGAAAAAAATAATATACAAATTTCAGAAGGCCAGGCAAAACTCGCGAAAGTTGATGGCGAGGAGTATTACCATAGTTCAGGGTATTTGATTTCAGAAGAAATTTTTTCTGATATTTTGGTTGCCTGGAACAATTTTTATTTTTCACATAGCGAACCGAAAAATACAGACATTATCTATCAAATTTTATTTTACGATTCTGTCACGGAAATTTGGGATGTTGTCCCAGGGTTTGGAGCAATTACTGAATCACCTATGAATTTGTCCAGTCTGGATATTGAGACATACCCGCGGTTAAAAATAAGAGGGGATTTTACCACATCCGATACTAATTTTTCCCCGACTTTAGAGGATTGGCAGATTACTTGGACAACTTCTCAGCCAATTCCTGTTGGCAATGTTGATTTTTCGCTTTTATTGGGAACGGATTTAGACGATGTGCCTAAGATTATCGGAACTGATGGCGACGGCGTCCCGATTTATAAATATGAACACAGCCATTTTACAAACGATGTAGGAATTTTGGACCTGGAAGAGATGGAGTTTGGCAAATATGTTTTTTCTGATTTTTCGGTCGGGGGCTCTGTTATTGATTTGCGGGAAGATCTTTCGCCCCAGCCAGTTATTTTAGAACCGAGAATATCACAGACAGTAGAACTCTATTTGGAAGCAATGAATAATTTATTGGTTTATGTCGGGGACAAAAATTCCGGCGAGCCAATATTTTCCGCTCAAGTCAGGTTATCTAACAGCGATTTGGAGTATGACAAGACCCAGCTCACAGACATTGACGGCAAGACATTGTTTATTCCTTTGGAATCTCAAACATATAATTTAGAGGTGAGTTCAAACGGGTATGCAACCTCAACTGACAGTGTCGCAATATCCGGCTCTAAGGAAAAAATTATTGAAATGGAATAATTCTATGGTTTTTATATATGAAAGCATTTTCTCTTATTGAAACATTGGTTATTATTTTTGTGTTTTCTATTGTGATGCTGCTTACAGCAAGTTTTATTATAATGGGTTATAAGACCCAGAGTTATACATATCAGCAGTCCATTGCCATAAACGAAGCGCGCAAAGGAGTTGAACTAATGGTCAAGGAAATCAGGGAAGCGCAGACAGGGGAAAACGGCGCGCACATCATTGAAGACGCGCAGGAAAAAGAATTTGTTTTTTATTCAGACGTTGATAATGATAACAGGGTTGAAAAAATCAGATATTTTATTGACGACATCAATAATGAATTCAAGAAACAGATTTTTGAGCCGAACAACTGGACTTTTTATGATTTGGAAAACGCGGACCCAAGCGGGATTTTCTATCCCGCAGAACCTTCAAAAGAAATCGTGATTTCGCAGTATTTGGTTGACGAGCCGCCATCGGTTTTTACATATTTTAACCAAAATGGAGAGGAACTCACAGACCTTCCAGCTATTAAAAAATACACAAAAACAATCAAGGTTTGTCTGGTTATTAATATTAATCCGAACCGCAAGCCTGACGCTTTTGAACTATCATCTGAAGCGAGTTTGAGAAATTTATGAATCAACGCGGCGCAATTATCACATTGGTTCTTGTTTTTGGCGCTATATTTCTTATGTTAATAGGAGGGCTTTTTGGTTTTATTATGCTTCAACATAAGGCCTCTCTTCAAAAAGCCGCGTCCAGCGAAGCTTTGAACATTGCCGAGGCCGGCGCGGATTATTTTCGTTGGAAACTTCCGGATTCCATAAACGACATCACTGACGCGGATGTTCAGGACCAGCAGGATTGGTGTAACAACGCCGAAACAGAGGAGGTTTGCGGTTCTTTGGAATGGTGCGGGCCGTATGCGCATCAGTATTTCAGTTCCAATGGAGAGCAAGCAGGTGAATTTACTTTATGCGTCAAATCAAACAAAATTTGCAACAAGATTTTAGGAATACAAATCAAGTCAATCGGCTCTGCTGCAGCATTTCCAGACATTAAAAGAGGAGTTCAGGTAAAACTCGCCTCAACTTCTATTGCTGAATACGCTTATTTATTAAATGATTATGTTTGGGTCGGCGAAGACAGGCAAATTTTTGGAAAATATAAATCCAATCAGGGAATAAAGATGGACGGGACTAATAATTCTTTGGTTGAATCAGCCGTGGAAGGAGGGTCTTGGCTCTGCGATAAAAGTTATGGGTGCAGTCCAAGCGATTGTCCGGAGTACTGCGAACAAGAGACATCCGCTTGCCGATGTCCAGGCGTGGCTGGTGCTGGAGGTCCCAAGGATTTATGGCACCCAAACGAATTAGGCGATGAAAATTTACCAAGCACTTTCCCTTTTAGCGGGATTAGCGCGGAACTTAATGAGATAGAAGCCCTGGCAAAATCGCAAGGCATATATTATCCTCCTTCTGTTAATAATGATCCAGCAGGTAAAGGTTATCATTTGATATTAAACGCTAACGGAACTTTTGATATTAAAATTATCACAGGGCTGAACCGTATTGACTGTTATAGTATGGAAAATGGATGGAATGAAGTTTGCGATGAGGAAATTACGAGTTATAGCTCCAGTTGGCAGGAATCTGGCACGCTTCTTCCTCCTGACTGCGGCCTTATATTCATTGAAGATAATTTATGGATTGAAGGCACTTTGCGAGGCAAAGCCACAATTGCCGCTGCTGGAATTTCTGACACCAGCGTTATAATCAACGGAAATATAGAATACGCAACTGACCCGCCCGACGGTTCTGATTCTTTGGCAGTGATTACCAAGAAAAATATTTTAATCCCTTTGTATTCGCCAAATGAGATGAAAATTTGCGGCGTGTTTGTGGCGCAGAACGGGCATTTTGGCAGGCATCATTATCATAGTGGATGGCATAAGCCCTGGCATAAAAGAGATAAACTATTTATTTATGGCTCTATCGTGAGTAACGGCAGAGTAGGAACTAAATGGTTCAGTGGCGGGCATTGGGTTTCCGGGTATAATGAGCGAAGGAATTTTTTTGACAGCAGGTTAGCCAAAGATCCTCCTCCGCTTCTGCCGTCTGTCTCTCCGGCTCTAGAGTTTATTTCCTGGGAAGAAACCCGATAAAAATTTTCAATCCGCCAGTTGGCGGACAATTTTCAAATTTTCTGTTATAATGAACATGAAACCGCGGTTTCAATAACATGTTTGAATTGTTAAACTTAAAACCAGACGCGTTTGGCATTGATATTTCTGATTTGTCCATCAAAATTATAAAACTCAAAAAGACGAGCCAAGATTTTGAATTAGTTTCTTATGGCGAAACAATAATGAAGCCGGGCGTGATTGAAAAAGGTGAAATTAAAAACGAAAAAGAATTAAGCAGAGTGATTAAGAACGCGTTAGGTAATGTTAAAGGAAAAAAATTAAAGACATATTTTGCCGGGCTTTCTTTGCCAGAAGAAAAATCATTCTTAAAAGTGATAAAGATGCCGAAAATGGGATTAGAAGACCTTCAAGAAGCGGTTTATTTTGAAGCGGAGAACCATATACCTTTGGCCATAGAAGATGTTTATTTTGATTTTGAAATTATTTCGCCGCGCGCAGCGGTTCAGAAAAATTATCTGGAGGTTTTATTGACCGCTCTGCCGAAAAAAACAGTGGATAGCTATATCTATTGCTTAAAAAAAGCGGGCATTAGGCCATTGCAAATAGAAGTGGAGTCATTGTCGCTTGCAAGAGCGTTAATTAAAAATAAACAAAATTCTAAATCTGTTCTTTTAATTGATTTGGACGCGAATAAAACAAGCTTTATGTTTTTTTCAAATAACGCCATAAGATTTACTTGTTTTTCTTCTGTTTGCTCCCAAACATTTACTCAGGCAATTGTACGGTTTCTAAAAGTTGAACCAGAAAAAGCGGAAGAATTAAAACAACAATATGGATTCCAAGGTTATAAAAAATATAATTCCCCCAAGAACAATAAAAAGAAAAAAACAAAAGAAAATGCTTTGCGCGAGCAACAGGTTTTTGAAGCGTTAATTCCAAGTGTTACTGATTTAATAGAACAAGTGAAAAAATACATGGATTTTTATAATACTTACGATACAATAGATAAAATTTTACTTTCCGGCGACGGCGCTTGTTTAAAAGAAATTGACAGTTTTTTTAGTTCAGAATTGGATATGCCAGTGGAGCTCGGCGATCCATGGGTTAATATATCTGAAAAATTTTTATTATCTAAATGCAAATCCTATAAATACAGCATTGCAATCGGCCTCGCCCTTGGTGTCTGTTGATATATGCTTAATCTTCTTCCACAATCAGAAAAAAAGTTTCTTGAGCGGGAAAAATGTTATAAAACCTTGCTGATTTTGGGATTGGCTGTGTTATGCGCTTTGGTTTGTCTTAATTTAATTTTATTGTCAATAAAAATTTATATTTCAGCCCAGACAGAAGTAGAAAACATTATTTTTCAGCAAACTGAAAAGCAAATTCAGAATTCTCGAACGCGAGGCATAGAAGACGCAATAAGAACAACCAACAAAGATATGGCAGATATGCATTCTTTTTATAAAAATAAAACTGATATGTCCGAACTTTTAGAAAAACTTTCAGAAATTCTGCCGCAAGGAATTTATTTGACTTATTTTTCTTTTAGCGCGGAAAAAGAGTCAGAACGCGAAATTTCTATTTCTGGATTTTCTCCTTCGCGCGAAAAATTATTTGAATTAAAACAGATATTGGAATCCGAAACAGAGTTTCAAGAGGTTTATTTTCCCTCTTCCAATTGGGTAAAGCCCTACGATATAGATTTTTCATTAAAATTCCATCTATAATTAAGAATTAATATAATGAGAGTCCTATTATTACCATTAGTCATTATTTTATTAGGAATTTTTTCCGCGCTTTTGATATCTTCTTTTTTGTTTACCGGGATTCAAGATAATTCCCAAGATTTTATTTTTCAGAGAAAAGCGCTTGCCCAAATTGAAGCAAATTTTGAGAACCAGAAGAATTTGCAGAAAATTTATCAAAATTTTGAATCAGATTTGGAAAAAATTGAAACGCTTTTTGTGAAAAAAGACGCGCCAATAGAATTTATTGAATTTTTGGAACAAAAAGCCCGGCGTTGCTCTCTTTCAATTGAAATTTCCTCTTTATTTACTAAAGAACAGGAAGATAAATGGGAATATTTGAGTTTGCAAATGGATTTAGAGGGCGAGCCCCAGCAATTTCTAAAATTTTTAAACCAAATAGAAAACAGTTTGTATTTTATAGAGATTGAAAAATTGAATTTGAAAAAAACCGGCAAAGGACCGCGAGAAGCGATAGACGCTTTTTTAATAATCAAAGTTCCGGTTAAGTAAATTATGGAATATAAACATATTTTAAAAATACAAAAAATTAAAACTCTGGCTTTCTATCTGGCAGAGCATTGTTTTGGTTTTTTTCTTGTTTTAACATTGTTTGCGCTCATTTATAACGGATTTGTATTTTACAAATACAGCATTGTAGCGGAAAAACAGCAAATACAGGATTTGGGCGTTGTTCTTAAATTTCAGGAAAATATTTATCAGGATATTTTAGAGATATGGAGCGAGCAGGAGCGAAAATTTGAAGAGTCGGAAAATAAGGAATATCCATCGTTGTTTCAAAAAGAGCAAGAGCAAGAGCAAAACCAGGAGAAGGAGATTGAATCTGTTGACTGATTCTGTTTTAATGTTATTATGATAAAGCAGAAATGTATGGAGAGGTGGCTGAGTGGT
>JAGMDC010000011.1 GCA_023128895.1 Candidatus Parcubacteria bacterium
GATTGTTTGAATGGTCTTCTAAATAGATATATGTTTGTCTGGCTCCAATAACCTTACTCCATTTAATATCATATGTTTGTTCTCGCTTCCATTGCTCTCCTCCATTAGGAGAAGTGATTGTTAATCCTGATTCCTTTGGCTGTTTTGGCTCTGGTTGCTTTGGCTGTTTAGGCTGTTCGGGCTGTTTAGGCTGTTTAGGCTCGTCTCCTCCGTAGCCGCCAGTAATTTTCATATCTCTGTCACCGACAAGAGCATAAACAGATCCATCAATAGGATAAGCGGCAATGGCTCGGTCAAACGCCTCACCCCAAGTCGCGCCGTCATAAACAAGAGAAAAAAGTTCATTCTCCCAAATCCATCCAGGACTAGCTGTTTTGTTAAAACCTATAGTTACTGTACCATTGACAGAACCTTTACGAAAAGCGTATGAAAGCCTTCCAGGGCCTGTATTCTTCATTACACTGCAATGGTCAAGAAGGGCAAACCATATTTTATCTCTGCCAGACATCCAATTTTTTACATCACTAGCGCGAATCCAACCATTAGCACAGCTAAAAGAAGAAGAATTGCCATGGCCTACGCTAAACCAATATTTTGTATTATTATTTTGAATAACATTTTTAATTGAAGTTTTAGAAGCAGTATCGGATAATGTTGTATTGGAAAATCCGAATTTTTTAAACCACAAAACGGCATTTTCTTTACATTGGCTCCAGGTACTGCTTTTCGAAGCAGTACTTTCACATTCATCATTAGACCCATAGCACATCACTGCGGAGCCATTTCTCAAATAAGGAAGGGTGCGTCCAATCTCCTTGCCTGTTTGAGAATCAAAGATGAATATCCCCTCTTCCTCAACCTTGATAACCCAGGCAGTAATTGGCTCTTCCAAAACAGGGTCAAACACATAGTCTGGATTAGGATATTCAGGGTCAAAATACCATAGATTGCCGGCTCCTTCAAACACTGGTTCTCCTTGAATGGGCTGGGCAACTATATTATTCGGCCTGATATTATCAGGAACAGGCCTTTTCTTGTCTATTATCTCTAAAAGCTTGTCTCCTTCTCTTACGGTAGAACAAAAGCAGTCATCTATCCATATATTGTCTTTTACATACCATTCCAATGTTCCTGTGTATTTTCCTTGTTCTGTTGTGCTTACAAATACTTTCTCTAATTCAGTAAAAGGTTCTGGAGCAGACCAGTCGCTCTCGTAATAAGGAGATACTAAGATATCTCCGGTGAACAATGGTTCAAAATATTGATGCATAAATCCTGGAAGAGCGCGGGCGCCTTGTTTGAACTTTCCCATTGTAAAGCTGCAAAAACCTGAATAGATTTCCCAGTCAATTATCTTTGCCTTGTCTCCTGTTTTTGTAAAATCAAAATCTTGAGCAGATATGTTATAGACATCAGCGCAGCCAATATCTGAACAATAATAGCTCTCCATTCCTCCGTCTATCCCGTAAACATAATCTTCAGCGAAATCAATGGCATTAACAATATCAGGATTTTGAGCAGGATTAAGGTTTGCCAACTTTACTATGTCTTTCGCAAAATCTTTGGCTGTTTCAGGATGTTCAATGCGATATGCATGCCACCATACATGAGAAAGCCCTTGAACAGCTGATTTATGCTGTTCGCCGTTTAATGTAATTGTTTCATTATCAGGATACCATGTTCCGCCTCCTGAATAATCTAATGGGTCTAATACAGTGAGAATAGAGTTATTGGAAATAAACAAAGACGCTTCTGGATTAAATCCGTAATAGGAGAATATATTGTTTCTGAATTCATTCGCGACAACCGGTGTCTTGTCTGTCTTTTGTAAAAGGTTTGTTCTGATTACCTGCTGTCCTTGCCTGTCTTTCTCTTGCTCTTTAAGTATCCATTCTGATTTTTCTTTTCTCAACAAAACATCTAATTGAGCATAAAATTCATGTATTTGTATTTTAATCAATTGAATCTGGTTTATGAGTATCTGTTGTTTGATTAAATGAATCTGCGCTTTTAGATTCTCTAAACTCATTGCTTTTGCTTCAGGGACATTTACAGAGAAAGCAGAGAGAGAAACGCATAAAATTACGCTTATTAAAATAGCTCTTTTGAAAATAGACATATTTTTAATTATGTTAAAATGATAAATTGTTTATGTATAATAACATTTAGTAAAAATTCCTACAAACAGAGTTGTCCACTGGGGTATTTCAAGGATTTTTTTGGATACTCTCCCGAGATTTTCGGGCTTGGGAAAAATTCACCACTTCCTTGATTAAGCCGTTGGATATATAAAAAATTTTGCCTTCATCATCTTGAAGAGCAGTAGAGCGCATTGTGATTTTCTTTACGCAGCCTTCAAAACTTCCTATCTTTACCTTATCTCCGATGCCGTACTGATTCTCAATCAGGATAAACAAACCTGAAACAAAATCCTTAACTATGGATTGGGCGCCAAAACCAACTGCCAAACCAAGAATGCCCACGCCCGCTAAAATCGGCGTGATATCTACTCCAAAAAGTTTAAGAACCATTAAGAGAACAACAATATAAATAACAACATTGCCAGTGGTAACAATAATGCCTCCCAAGGTTTTTGCTCTCTTTTCCGCCTCTGATTCATTTTCTTTGTCTTCGTCTTCAACTAATCTAACTATCTTTTTTACCAGGTTTTTTAAAATAATTCTGGCTCCAAAAAACAAAACCAAAATCCAGAACACATTTGTCCCGTATGTCTTAATAATATTAATAATAAATAATTGAATTTCTTCCATTTCTATTATAGTGAGAGCGTAGAACAATATTCTACACTCTCATCTTACCAAATTTAATTTATCAAAGCAATAAAAAAGTTGACAAATCTTATAAATTAGTTATTATAGCAAAAGACAAAAGAACAATTTGCCCTTTTACAAAAACTACAAATGGAAAACAAACAAATTATCCGAGAGATAAAAATCTTATTGATATCAGGCAGAGAAATATTTGGGTATTGGCATAAAAATTGAAAAATGGAGGTAATAAAAAAATGGTGAAAAATAAAATAAGAATGACCCTGCTTGAGGGAGGAGGAATAGAAGTTGAATGCGAGAGTGACGAGGAAAATTTGAGCGACCTGGAAAAGAGAGCATTCAAAGATATGAAGCGATTGGCGAGAATGACCTGCGCTGAAGATAAACAAACGGCCCACGATAAAGATAGACCAGGACACGGAATGATATATAGGTAAAAAAATGGAGGTAACAAAAATGGGCAACCGAAAAAGAAGAAAAAGACGAAATAAAAGGAAGTGCTACATTATAATAACTCCGGCCGGCGAAAAAAAATACTTGAAAAACGTTAAAATTAGAGAATAAAAGCTGGCAGCCAAACCATTTAAAAAGGGGAACCATATAAGTTCCCATTTTTTTATCTTTCGTTGGCGTCTCCGATATCACTACCTTCCTAATCATTGTTTTCTTCAATATCTACTTCTTTTTTTATCTCTTCAAACTCATTCTCAATTGCCTTAAGCCGTTCTTTACTGGCACTAATAAGAACTGCCGCTTGTTTTACTTTCTTTAACCCTTCTTCAATATCAACCTCCTCTTGATTATCAAACCAATCAGCAATTTCAGAAAGATGCTTTAGATTACTACTTAAATTTTTAACATTTGATTTTTCTTCAGTCATTTTTATTAATGTTTTTAACTTCTGAAATAATTTTCCCGTCTACGACTCTTAAATCTATGTTTTCTCCTATTTTAGCGTCATCTACTCGTCTAATTATCTTTCCATAAATGCTAGCGATGCTGTAACCAAGACGAAGCTGCCGCTCCGGATTGTTAAGATAAACAATTTTAACAGAATGCTCAAGCCGCTGGCTAATTGCTGACAATAACGACTTAAATCCGAATATGGATTTCTCCCACGAGTTCTTTAGATTAATCTTAACATTTTCCAACACATTTTCATAGAAGCCGATGGTGGCTCTTTCATATCTTTCTAAAAACAGAACAGCCTGCTTCCATGGTTCATTAAGAAGTCCTGCGGCAGCAGTAGGGGTAGAAACTGAATAATCCGCGGATAATGCCGCAAGCGGAATATCTTTATGGTGGCCGATTGCAGCGATTACCGGGACTGGAAAATTCGCTATTTCTCTAACCAATAATTCATTATTAAACGCCATCATTGATTCTAAAGAGCCGCCGCCCCGCATAATAACTAATACTTCAATATCCTGTTTTTTAAATGTCCTGATTGATAATAAAATATCTGCGACTGCCATTTGTCCTTCAACACGGGAATCAGTCATCTTTACTTTAAATCCAAACCTTCCTAAATTATTCAAAAAATCCGCGAGAACTGCGCCTTGCCGCGAAGTAATTAAACCTATTTTTTGGCAATATTTTGGAATTGCTCTTTTTCTTTCCTCCTTGAAAAGCCCTTCTTCGGTTAGTTTCCTTTTTAATTTTTCATACTCTTTTTTCAGAATCCCCTCCCCTGCATGCTCAATTACTTCTGCCATAAAAGATAACCTTCCCGAGGGAGGATATATTTCAGGATAACCGAAGGCAATAATTTTAACTCCTTCTTCTAATCCAACTCCATATAATTGATACCGTGATTTCCAAATTATACATTTTATTATACTTCCGTCTTTTTCGTCCTTAAGAGAGAAATAAACATGACCGGTAGGACCAAAATTAACTTCGCTAACTTCTCCTATAATTTTTGCTCTAAAACTTTTCAATCCCTGATTTACAATTTTAACATAATTTGAAACAGAGAAAATTTTCTCTGTTTTTTGTTGTTGTTCTTCTTCCATAAATTTTTTCTTTCATAGATTATTTTTTCCCCATTTGGCTTCAAGCTCTCTGACTTCTTTCTCGCTGAAACCGAAATAATGGGCTACTTCGTGCCAGACAGTAGTTTTAACAATTTCTTTCAATTCTTTTTTAGAGCGGGCCATTTTTTCAATTGGCTCCTGAAAAATAGTTATTTTATCCGGCAGCTCCATACCAAATCCGCTGCCCCAGGTTGTTTTTGGAATGCCTTCGTAAAGCCCGATTAAAGATTTTTGAGAAGGTCTTTTCTCAACAACAATTGCTACATTGTTTATCTTTTTCCGGATATGTTCCGGCAGCGTTAGAAAAGATTCCTCTACTAATTTTTCAAATTCTGAAATGGTCATTTCTTCTTGCTTTTGATTCTTCGATGTTCTAAACGAGTAGCCAAGTTCCAAGCCCGTTTTGGCCTTTTGTTTCTTAATTTTGTTTGTTTTTTGAGCTTCATAAAATTTATATCTAATATTTATCTATATTTTAATATACTCTGATTTTTGAAAAATTCAAAAAAAACAAAGTTTATAACGCCTCTCGGTCGCTTGGCTTAGCATATGATGGCTGGCAACATCGGTATAGAGCCCAAATTTTAATGGGAAATTCGGCTATTTTGGGAATGTCCCACCGACCTGCCTCAGTCGGATCTATTTTAACACAAAATGAGACAAATGAAACACTACTTAAGGGCATGTTCCGGTGTCTCATTTTTAAATCACTACTCGCTATTTTTTTCGAATTATTGATGGTATAAATGTATTTTCGTCAGTCCATCTGCCCGCAGCAGTAATGCTATCTCCTAATTGAAAATCTTTTAATTCTAATTTGTTCTCATCTTTGTCTAGAAGTGCAGTTTTCTCGGTAATGGCCACGCTTATTTCCTTCTCTTGTTCATCAAGTAATGTGATAACTTTGGCACTTAATGCTATATCTGTAATTGTCCCTGTTGTGGCCTCAAGAAGGTATTGCTCTATGTTCATTTGGTGTTCCTTATAAGTTTTGGCGGAATGAATTTGTCCCTCGCTGTCGTGTAAGTAGTAAAAGTAATCGCTGGATTGGTCGTGGACTACCGCTTCTATTGCTGCCAATCCTGGATTGCAGATTGGTGCTGGCGGTCTTCCTTCATGTAGGTAAGTATTGTAGGGCGATTCTATTTTGTATTCCTCTGGTGTTACTGGTCTCCACCAATTACCTTCCTCTCCAACGATGTATTGAATGGTTGCGTCTACCTGGAGTGGCATTGGCTTGAGCAACCTGTTCCAAATGATTCCCGCTATCAATGGCATCTCTTCTTCGTTGGCTGCTTCTCTCTGAATGATAGAAGAAAGAATTATTGCGGTATCGTTTCTAATATTTGCTTCCTCAAATTCCTTAAAGATTGCTTGGCATTTCTCGTTAAATCTGTTTTCCATTCTTTTAGCGACTTGTTCTCCGGCATCTTCAAAATTTAACACTTGAAGTAAGTAAGTATCCGGGAACAAATATCCTTCATTGGCGTTAGCGAGGAATTCTTCTTTTGTTTTTTCTGACCAGCCAAGTTCCTTTTTCGCGATATCAGCTATTTCTTCTTTCCTAAGTCCTTCGGGTGTTACAACCCATCTCTGATATGGAAACCTAACCAGGGTATCTGCTAATATCAAAGCATTCATATTCTTTGAAATTTTGTATGCTCCTGGCTTTATTTTACCTTGCCAGCCTTTTGTTTTTAGCACGAACTTGAATGCCCTTTCGCTTCTTATATACCCCTGTTCTTTTAGTTTGGGTATAAGCTCTTCTTCGGTTGTATCGAGATTAATAACGATTCTTTCCATTTCTAATCCTTTTTGCGGGGAAGAGAATAAACATTGGTATATTCCAATAGGAATCCCTACTACTAGAATTATTCCACCTATGATTGCAATTTTTTTATTTCTGGTCATTTTTCATCATTGAATTTACTTTTTAATCAACCGACAGCCAGCGAGTTGGAGAATACCAGGGACAAACACATCCTTTGCAGTATCCGTCATCTTCACAGTAATACCTTGCTCCATCACATTTCAATAAGTTGGCATGACCCGGACTGCAAAAACTCTCCAATTTTAAAGCAATAAAGCAATCTCTGTTATTAGCGCAAGGAATAATCTCTTTGATAATTGAATTTGGCGCTTGAGTTTTTGATTCCTGCCAACAATTAACTATATAGTGGTCAGAACAAAGTAAAAAATACTTCAAATTAGTAGTAAATACTCCCACAATGACAAAAATACAGATTCCCAAAATCACATAAACTAAAAGTAATTTTTTATTTCTGGTCATAGTTTTGCGCTTCATTTTTTTGCTTTTTTCTTTCTATTCTTTTATTTAGATAACTCTGGAGGAAGAAATAAACAATAAAAAATACTAAAGCACCCAATAATGATTGAGCAAAATCAGTTAGATCAAATTGACCCTGCCGAAAGTATTTTACCAGCGAAAGACCAATGAAAAACGAAATCGCTGTGATAATCGCAATCGGCAAAGGATTCTTTTTTTGTTTTAGATTACTTCTTAACATATTTATTGCCTTATTTAAATCTACTTTAATTATAACAGGCTTTAGTAATTGAAAAAATAAAAAGTTTGTAGCGTTTGATACGGCTCTGGCGATGCAACTCGAACCCGTCTCTGTCACCTGACTTAGCATATGATGGCTGGCAACCTCAGCTTAAAAAACAGAGTTGACCCCATTTTTACATCAACAGTGTTAACGAAACCGATGGGATTTCGCTTGTTTCAAATATAGTACAGATTTTGTCTTTGAGTGAAATTCAGGTATAATACACCAAGATGAAATTTACTCATGCCTATCAAAAGTAGAATTACTTCCCGGAAGTGAAATCTGTTATAAGGATAGGATTTTCCAGGTCAATGAATAATATATCAAAAAACAAAAAAATAACCAACTTGAAAAAAAGTTCAATAATTGTTTTGATAATAGCTTCTGTTGGTTTTTTATCTTTGTTCTTTCAACAAGAATTAGAGGATAACAAAGAATGTGAACAAAGTAATGAGTGCGAGCTTTCTCTTTGTGATTGCAAGTGTTATCGCACAGGCCAAACACCTGAAATTTTAGAAAACAAGGTTTGTGGAATTAATTGTCGGGATATACACGAAGTATTTGGCTGTGAATGTAAAAATAACAAGTGTTCAGAAGTAAAACCGGTTAAAGTTGCTGCTTTCAATATTCAGATATTTGGAAAAACGAAAAGAGAAAAAAATAACGTAATGGATGTGCTGGAAAGAATCGCCCAAGAATTTGACGTCATGCTTATTCAAGAACTTAGAGACGCAAAAGAAGAAACTGCTTCCTATTACCTTCAAAAGATAAACAAAGCGGTTGGTTATCAAAAATATGCTTTTCAAAGAAGTGAAAGACTTGGCAGAGGAAGCAGCAAAGAAGCTTATGCTTATTTCTATGACACTGATAAAATAGAATTTATTGAGGGCTCTGCTTACGTGTATAACGATACAAACGATGTTTTTCAAAGAGAGCCATATATAGCTTCTTTCAGAAGTGGAAATTTTGACTTTACTCTTGTGGGAATTCACGTTAAGCCGGACGATGCTGACTCCGAGATTGGTCATCTTGCGGATGTCGTCGATTCAATTTTAACAAAGAATCCCAGGGAAAAAGACATTATAGTTATAGGAGATTTTAATGCGGATGGAAGTTATTTTGATGAAAATGATAATACTAATCCTTTCAAATCCTCCAAACACCATTGGGTAATTACTAATGATATGGATACTATGACTAAAACTGACTGGACTTATGATAGAATGGTTATGATGAATGCTACGCTTAGTCATGAATATATGAATGATAGTGCCGCAGTTTTTTATTTTGATAAAGAATATACACTCAATGACAAAAAATTAATCTGGGATGTTTCGGATCATTATCCAATCTATGCAAAATTCAGAACAGATTTAATAGACGACGATTAAAGCGACTGCAATTCTTCTTCGTCTTCTTTCAACCGTGGTTACTTCCTACAATTTCTTTCTTTTGTTTTAGCCTGACATTCGTTACAAAACTCGCCTGTAGTAGGCTTGCTATTTTTCTCCTCGTATCCTGAGGTTGGCCAGTTGTTGCAGTTGCGACACCAATGCCATGTGTCGCTTTCTTTTCTTTTTCTGTACATAAAATTTTACTTCACCTGTTTAATTATTATAATGAGTCACCGGTGGCATAACTCTTTTATCTTCGACCTTTTAATCCCGATTAAAGGATTACCTTATATACTACTACTTTGACCCCACTCTGCGACTTGAATTGATGCGGCTAAGTCACCTGGCTTAGCATGTGACGGCTGGCAACATCAGTTCGGTCTCCCCTATTTTTCACTTTTTAGTTCAAAAAGGCTCCTGACCCCGTTTTCCCTCATACTTTAATTATAACAGGCTTTAGTAATTGAAAAATAAAAAGTTTGTAGCGTTTGATACGGCTCCAGAGCTCAAACCTTAAACGAATTTTAGAGGACTTTGGGTATATGACAATGGTGAAAGAGAAGCTGAACAAAATCAAGGTTTCCTGCCGCAATTACGGGATACCCCTATCTCATTTACCCTCCTTATCCAGTTGCTAAAGGTCGCATTAACAATGAAAAACTCAAAATAAATAATCAGATGATTATTTATTTTTTCTTCTTTTTTTTATAATAATAAACATCTCTTGTTGTCATTTTTATTAACTTTACAATCTTCTTCTCGTCAATATCTTTCAAAGAATAAATCTTAATATGTCTCATATATTCCCCAGTTCCTTCTAATAGTTTTTCGGACTTTTTCAATAACCCACCAAGAGTAAATCCCATATTCACATGGTCTTTGAGCGCAACAATATAATACTTTCCTTCATACCACGGCGTCCCCCACTTTAACTCCTCTTTAATATCAGGAACTGTCTTCAAAATAATCTTCCTTAATTTCTGACAAATTTCTTTTTGAGGAGATTTTTGTTTTTTTATATAATTATTAACTTCTTTGTTCATTTTATTAATCTATTTATTCCATCAATCCATGTTTTATCTAATTCTGGTTTTCCTGTTTCCTTAATATTTATTGCCCAGCAACTATAACCGATTATTCCTTCAACTCTATGACCGACTAAAATATGTGCCTCTAAACCTTCATCTAAATTGTCTTTCAAAATAAAAATTGCGGTTTCAACATCTTCCAAGATTCTATAACCTTTTTCATCAACTGGAATATGGTATCTTTCTTCTGGTTCAACCCATTGGGAAATTGTAAGGTCTATTGGTTTCTTGAAAAATAGCACTATACTTCTATCTTTTTGCTCTATTTCCTGAATATCTTCTTTACTGAAAACACATGTTGATTGAAGATTAAGTTCGTGTAATTTGCGAGTAAGTATACTCGCTATTCCAAGTCCTTCCTCACTATTTATGTCAATCTGTTCTTTTTTTCCATTTTCAAGTAAGACAATCTTTTCAACCATTTCTTTAGTAGGTTCTATTTTTGTAGACTGCCAAGAGACAGATTCAACACAAGTATTATTTACACAATTGCACCCTTCTGGAATTAAACACTTCCAGTGTGGCTCTCTAAAACAATAACTTTTCAGATTATTGTATTTAGATATTCCCTCTAAATTTACACACTGCCCACATCCTACTACCTTACAATCACTATCTGAAACGCAATGTTTATAGCTCTCTAATTCTTCATTTGCTAATGTATAAAATTTATTCGAACAGTAGAATTGCCAGTATGCGATTACAGAGACAACCACTGCCAAAATTCCAATTCCTATTAAAATTTTTTGATTAGTTTTCATTATAACTTTATTCTATTTTTTAAACTTTTTCTTTAATTTCTCCAAATCTTTTTCGTTTAGATATAGTTCAATATGACCACAATCTAAACAAACTTGCGCCTCTGGTCTTCTTGTAAAAAAGGTTAGTTCCCGTTTTCCTCCAATGCCAGTATCAAAACCCTTAAGCAATCCCCTGTAAAAATTTTGGCTTCCGCATTTTAGACATTTTTTGTTTTTCATCATAAGTTTGGTATTAAATTATATAAAGGTTTATTTTTAAAAGCGGGCACTTCCCACTATATTTCTTTTTTAGCGAGGGGGCAAATTGAATATAACTGAACACTATCCGAACCTGTTTGATGAGAACTTAGAAAAAAACTCTAAAAGAAAGCGTATAATATAGTCATTGCAAGCGTGATAAATAGCGTTATACCTATCCAAAGTTTAGCACCACCACACTTCCATATGAAATATCCGACATAAAGATAAAATGGAATTGAAGACAAAGATACTACATCTTGTGGTTCGTGCATTATATTTTTAAAAAATATTGTCACCGCCATCATAAGAACGGCTGTGACTATTGCTAATTTTACTGGCTCTTTCATTTTTGTTACCTACTTTCTTTTTTAGATGATTCGACTTCAACTTTTAAATATTTTACCATTTTCAAACTGTTCTTATTTTCTTCGTCATCTGTAAACATCTGGATAGAATATCGCTGTAAGGATAAATGCCATGCCAACACCCATAGCTCCTCCTGCTTCTATGTTATCCATTAACATTCCAATACCTGCACCAAAGATTATACTTCCTGCCCAAATTATTCCATAACTTGCGTAATTTTTTCTCTCAGTTTTGTTTTCCATATTAATTTATTTTGAATTATTTTTTATTCTTATTACCTTTGACCTTTCTTAAATTATAACAAATATTAAACAAAAATCCGAGACAATAACTCTTGGATAAAAATATGAGGCCTTTTGGTTTCTCGAGCCTCTCACTAGCCTACTCTGGCAATGCGACTCGAACTGAGGCGGCTCAGTCACCTGACTTAGCATATGATGGCTGGGAGGGCAGGAGTCGGACCTGCATTGCAGCGTTCAGAGCGCCGTTGCCTACCATTAGCAGACCTCCCAGTATATTGTTCTACGCTCGCAAATATTTTCGCATGGCAATGGCGCTGGAAGCAACGCCCAGACCAATGGCAGCGCAAAGCTGGACAGCGAGAACAACAAAGAAATTACTTGTATAATGCTGGAAAACATTAAATCCAGGCGTTAAAACTTCTATCTTCGGACCCAAAAAATAACAGACTACGCCGAAAACAAAACTCGCTATTAAACAGGCGAACACGCCCGCGAACACGCCTTGCACCACAAACGGGCCTCTTATAAACCAGTTTGTCGCGCCTACCAACCGCATCACTTTAATCTCTTCTTTTGAATTTATAATTGCCAATCGTACCTGATTGAACACAGCCAGCGCTGCTATAACAGATAAAACGCTAAACAGTATAAGACCCGCCCTGTTCACTGTCGCGCCTATGGAAAATATTTTTTCAATTACCGGTTTTTTCTTAAAATAATCTACATTAGCGATTAAATCTTTAAACTGGCCCTGCTCTAAAAATTGCGTAACAGCAGCATATTGGCTGGCTTCCCAAGCCATCACATTCAGCGAAGCGGGCAAGGGATTAACCCCTAATTCCTCAAGAGATTCCATCAAAACAACATCACTTTTATGCTTCTCGGTAAAATTTGCCAGCGCCTGCTCTTTTGAAACATACTCAACTTCTTTCACTTCTGAAAATTCTTCCAGGGTCTGCTTCACTTCTAAAATATCCTGCTCAAAAGTTTCGTCAACAAAATATATTGACACGTCCACTCTTTCCTGAAGTTCCGCAAACAAAAATTGGCTCATATCTTTGGACAGAAAAAGCGTATTAACCAAAAGCAAAACAAGCGTTAAAATAAAAACAGTGGCAATTGAAAACCCGTTGCTTTTGAAAAAAATTTTCCACCCGGCGCGTATTATTCTTTTGATTGATGAAATCATAATATAAATCTTCCTTGTTTTTCGTCTCTAATTATTTTCCCTTGTTCCAAAGTTATAACTCTTTTCTTTAATGTGTTTATGACGCTTTTATCGTGAGTGGCTAAAACAATAATAGTGCCTAATTCGTTAATTTTTTCCAAAAGTTGAATAATGTCCTGTGTCTGGTACGGGTCAAGATTGCCTGTTGGCTCGTCCGCTAAAATAACCAATGGCCTGTGAATTAAAGCCCTGGCAAAAGCGGCTCTTTGTCTTTCTCCGCCGGAAAGCTGAGCCGGCAAATTTTCAGCCCTGTTGCTCAAGCCCACAATTTCCAGAACCTCGGAAACATCGCGCTCAATCTCCTTGTCTTCCGCACCCATTACTTCCATTATATAGGCCACATTATCATAAACATTTTTTGAAGGGAACAACTTATAGTCCTGGAACACCACTCCGATTTTGCGTCTGAACCCTGAAAGCTTGTTATTTTTAATCTGATAGATATCCTGGTTGTCAAAAAAAATCTTGCCTGAATTAGGCCTTTCTTCCACCAAAAGCATTTTTAACAGGGTAGTCTTGCCCGCTCCAGACCTGCCTACAATAGAAATAAACTCCTTATCCTCTATTTCAAAAGAAACATCGTCTAACGCAACTATGTTTGGAGAATAAATTTTAGTGATGTTTTCAAATTTAATCATAAGTATATCTCATAATGAGCGGGGCAACAAGCCCTCAATGGCAAACATCGGAGGCGCCTGAGCATGGTCCGAGCACTCAGTAATCTGAGTGTTCGGTCAGGCGCCGAGATATTAGACCCCAAAACCCCGCTGGGGGTTTTGAGGGTCGGTGCCTTGAGGGCTTCGTTGCCTTGCGAATTATTATAGAACCTTTATTTCTGCCTCAACAAATTCGTCTAAATCGCCGTCCAGCACGCTTTCCACGGCAGAGGTTTCAACCCCTGTCCGCAAATCCTTCGCCATTTTATACGGATGCAGAACATAAGACCTAATCTGGTTGCCCCATTCAGCTAAAACTTTATCGCCTTTTACTTCCTTAATCTCCTTTTCTTCCTGTTTTTGCTTTAACTGGTATAATTTGGCAAAAAGCAGTTTCATTGCTTTTCCCTTATTTAATCCCTGCAATCGCTCGCTCTGGCATGTTACTGTTATATTTGTTGGAATATGCGTAATGCGGACCGCTGTTTCCCGTTTATTGACATTTTGCCCCCCAGCGCCGGACGATTTATAGATATCAATCTTCAAATCTTCTTGCCTGACCTGCATTTCGCTTTCTTCTATTTTGGAGATTTCCGGCAGAATTTCAACCAAGGCAAAAGAAGTATGGCGAAGTTTTTGCGGAGAAAACGGAGAAATTCTGACCAAGCGATGAACGCCTGCCTCGCCTCTCAAAATGCCGTAAGCAAACTTTCCTTTGATTTCCAATGTTGCTGTTTTTGTTCCGATTCTCCCTTCAGGCCCCCCGGCCTCGCCAAATGTTTGATGGAGAATTTTTGCGCTAAATCCTTTCTGCTCGCAAAATCTCTGATACATTCGCAAAAGCATTGTTGCCCAGTCCTGCGCGTCCTGGCCCCCGGCGCCCGCGAAAATAGAAATCGCAGCATTGCCTTTGTCATATTTGCCTGAAAGAAAAATCTTACTCTCCTGCTTCTTAACTCTATTTTCTATATCGCCAATCCCCTGCTCAATTTCCTTATCCAGTGTCTTGTCCTGAAAATTGATTATTTCTTTTATACCTTCTAAATCCTGATTCAATTTTTCTATTTCCTCTGTTTCTTCTTTCAGGTTTACTAAGTCCTGCGATATTTCCGCGGCTCTTTCCTTGTTCTGCCAAAAATTCGGGTCTTGCATTTCCTGCGTCAATTCTTTTATTTTCTCTTTTTTCGCGGAAAAGTCAAAGACAGTCCGCTAAATAGCGGAGTTTATTTTCTAAATCTTTAATTTTATCTTCAAAATTTTTCATATAATCATATGATGTATATTAGCAAAATTCTCGCAAAAATAAAAGCCCTGTCCATAAATTGGCAGGGCTTCTCCGTCTTTTTTAAATTCGCAAACTTATTTTGCTTGTGAACTTAAAAAAAATAAAAGGGGAATAATTAATCGCTATTTCGCTGCCTTGAACCTCTCGAGCTCGAGCAAAAAATCAACAGTATCTTTACGGTTTAATGTTACCATCCAGAAGTAATCTGGCACATAATTTAATTCTCCAGATATTATCATGGTCTTCTCTCTGCCAACTATGATAACAGTGATGTTCGGAAATATCTGCTTCATTTTCGGCGCTTCTACTTCTATCTCTTCTGTCGTTGGTATGCCTAAAAGAGACTTAACAATTGCTCCTCTGGTAAAAACTTCAATTCTCTCGGCACCTTTAACAAATTTCTTGGTGCGTTCCATAATGTCTTCAATGTTTAAAAGCGGCCCTTTATTTTCCATTCTTACCACCTCCTTTTCAAGAATGAAACCATCTATCAGTATTTTGGCTGCGGTCTCAAACCACTTACCCACTTCCAGATGGTTAAATTATCTGCCAACTTTTATGCTCACAAACAATTCAACCACCTGGAAACTATTTTCTCCCCCTTATTATGAATACTCAATGTTAATGTACTTTTTATTTTCGCTAAAATCATAGCACACCCTCTCAAATTTGTCAAAGAAGTCCTGCGATATTTCAAACTTTTTTAAATTCGCAAACTTGAATTTTCCATTTTTAAACTCGCAAAAATTTGTGAGCTTGAAAATAAAAAAAAAGGAGAAAAATAAAAAATTTTGGTTTTTTTATATTATCCCCATATTAGCAGATAAAAATCTGGTCCTTCTATCGTATTATTTGTATATGTATATCCAGCAGGAATTTCTGTGGTCCATGTGGTTCTGCAAATTTCTTCTATAGGTTGCAGCCAGTCGGGGTCAACGTACAGATTGTAGTGAATCTGATAGTTTCGATTAGGGTCGCACGGAAATTCAATGCTATATTTTCCGTTTTTTCCAACTAATGTGAGTATTGTAGAACAGTTGACCTGGGTTGGATAATTATCGAACCAATCTCTAAAATCCAACTCGCTGTGATAGATGTCTGCTCTGATAACTACTCCCTCTGAAAGTTCGACAAAATCGAGCTCATTGAGGTTCTCGTAAATCACTCCTTCTTCTACTTCAGCGATCATCACTTTACCTTCAATGGTTACTGTTTCCTCTTCCGTCGGTTGGAAAGCTGTTCCAACTGCCACCATTGCTATCAGTCCCATTGACAGTATCATCAATACTGTCAATATTTTAAGTTTTTTCATTTTTCTGTTTTTTCACCTCCCTTTAACTAACTAATTTTAATTAGCTAAAGGGAGGTGAAAATTTTTCAGGCAATCTTCCAGAATTCTTATTTTTTCTTCCTATATTAAATGTTTTCAAAGAGCTGCTTAGATTATAACATCAGGGCTTCTCAATCTTTTTTAAATTCGCAAACTTATTTTGCTTGTGAACTTAAAAAAAGAAAAAAGGGAAGAGAATTATTTAATATCACTGAATGTCACTGATTATTGGTTTGAATATCTGTGGTTTCGGTATCCGCTAACTCCAGCAACAATTTAAAATCTATGTCTGGTCTCACTTCAACCACTGGGTTGCCTTTTCTTACCAGCAGTACTCTTCCGTCCTTGTCTACCTGTAGAATTTCTGGTCTGTCTGCAAAATAAAAGTCTGCAGCCGCTGCCGATGGCAAAAGCATTTCCTCCTTTTCCACCTTAAGCTCGTGAATGAACTCTCTCGCGGATTTTTGCTGCCCCTTTATTTCCTCTTCACTTATTCCCTGCTGCTCTTTTATTCCTCTCGCTGTGTTTATAGCGAGAAATTTACTTTCTCCTTTTTCTACCATATTTTTTTTCACCTCCTAAATTTTTTATTATTTTTCGCGCCATCATGTTCCTGCTTTATCAGCCGCTGCCAACCAGCTTAACCTCGCCTTCAGATGGCTGAATTATTTGCCAACTTTTACACTCACAAACAATTCAGCCACCTGAAAATATTTTTCTCTTCCCTTTTTATAAATACTTAATGTGCTATTTTCCTTTTTCAGCTTTACTTATCATATAACATACTTTGAAAAATTTGTCAAGGATAATATGAGATAATATGAGCCGATGGGCAGAATTGAACTGCCGTCGGTGGTTTACGAAACCACTGCTTTGCCACTAAGCTACATCGGCAGGCAAAGCGGGATACCAGGATCGAACTGGCGCTTCGACCTTGGGAAGGTCACGTACTACCACTATACTAATCCCGCCTAAATTTCCCTAAAATCCTATCCAAAATCCCCTGGGATTTTTCCAAACTCTTGGCTCCCTCATCTTCCGCGCCTTTCACAATAACCACTTCTTCACCCGGCTTTTTATATCCATGATTCCTGATTTTCTCCTCCAAATACTCGTCTTTCAGAGATTGTTTAACGCCTGCCTGGAGCCCTTGCTTTTCTTTTTCCAAATTTTGAATTTCCTTCTGAAGTTCGTCAATCCTTATTCGCAAATCAGCCCTCTTGTTGTTTATATTCCAATTAGAAACTACTAAAAAAGAAACCATCGCGAACATCATTCCCAGTAAAACAACTGAAAAAAATATCGCTGACCAAGAGGACTCCTTTTGATTTTTTCTATTTTTTGCTATCATAAAAGAATGAACCAAAAAAATATTATTAAAAAAATATGGATAATTCTGATATGCTTGATAGTGGTTAGTATGCTCGGATTTTTAGTAGCCCCGCTATTCTAAATTTTTGAAACCTCTAAAAACGCTTTTGACGGAATTTTCACACTTCCAGTCTGTTTTAATTTTTTCTTTCCTTTTTTCTGCTTTTCAAGCAGTTTTCTTTTCCTTGTAACATCCCCGCCGTACAACGGCGCCGTAACATCTTTCCTCCGCGCATTAATCGTCTCGCGCGCTATAATATCCCCTCCAATTGCCACCTGGATAGGAACGCTAAACTGCTGTGTCGGCAAAACATTTTTTATGCCCTTTGCCAAAACTCTTGCTTCCTGATTTGCTTTATTCCTTGGAACAATTTTTGAAAACGGCTCCTCTTTCTTGCCGGCAATAAGAACATCCAATTTTACTAAATCCGCGCGCCTGTATCCAAGAATTTCGTAATTTATAGAAGCAAATCCCTGCGTCCTGCTCATCAGTTTATTATAGAATTGCGCCACGATTTCCCTTAAAGGAATTTCGTAGAATAAAAGCAATTTTTCTTTGCCAAAATATTCCGTGCCTTTATATTCACCCTCTATGTCTTTTATTGTATCCATCACGCCGCCCAAATAATTCGCGGGGACAATTATTTCCAATTTTACCCAGGGCTCCTGAACTTCTTTATTATAGATATTTTCCCAATCAGAAGGAGTAAAAATCAAAATTTCTTTTCCGTTTTTTGTAAAAGATTTATAAACAACTGATGGAGAAAAAACAACTAATTCCAAACCGAATTCACGGCGCAAACGCTCTATCGCGATTTCCAAATGCAAAGAGCCCAAAAATCCGCACCGAAAACCCTGGCCAAGCATTTCTTTTCTTTCCGGTTCAAAATACAGGGAGGGATCGCTTAATTTTAATTTTAGCAGGGCTTGTTTCAATAATTCAAAATTATTGGAATCCTCTGGATAAACGCTCACAAACATTACCGGCTTCGGCTCTTTATATCCCTCCAGCGCCTTTGATTGCGATAATTGATTATTGGTAATTGTGTCCCCTATTCTCACTTTTCCCGGTTCTTTAATTCCTGTCGCGATATACCCGATTTCTCCATCTCTTAATTTATTTGCAGAAACCATTTGAGGAGTGAATACTCCAATGTCTTTTGCCTCTCCTTCAATTTCAGCATTGATTAAATAAATTTTTTCTGCCTGCTTAATCTCTCCCTGAAAAATCCTTACATAAGCCACAACGCCTTTATACGCGTCATATTTTGAATCAAAAATAAGGGCTTTGAGGGGCGCTTCGCTGTCTCGCGAATCGCGGGCGGGAGCCGGTATTTTCTCTACTACTGCTTTTAATAATTTTTCGACATTAGTTCCCTTTTTCGCGGAAATCTCAAAAACATCTTGTTCCAAAACCCCCAGAACCTGGGCAATTTCTTTTTTTGTTTCCTCAACCCTGGCGTTAGGAGCGTCAATTTTATTTATCGCTGGAATAATTGCCAATTTCTGCTTTTTCGCGAATTCTAAATTTGCCAATGTCTGCGCCTGGATTCCCTTAACAGCGTCAATTAATAAAATCGCGCCTTCAACAGCGGCTAAGGCGCGCGAAACCTCATAAGAAAAATCCACATGCCCTGGAGTGTCAATCAAATTCAGAATATAGGATTTAGTATCTATAGTATAAGCCATTCGGCAAGGCTGCATCTTAATCGTAATGCCCCGCTCTTTTTCCAAATCCATCATATCTAAATACTGATCCTCCATTTTTTCCTTAGACACAGTATTTGTTAGTTCCAAAAATCTGTCTGACAAAGTGGATTTTCCGTGGTCAATATGGGCAATGATAACAAAATTGCGAATCATCAACTTTAATGCGCATCTGGCCTAAATCCTATTCCTTCGCCCTGACCAGAATCTGTTTTAGGCGCCTCTGACTCTTCAATTTTTCCAAACTTTTCCTCGTATTTGGAAATATTTTCTTCAATTGCCCTAAGCATTCTTTTAACATGCCCTGGATTCATAATTATCCGCGAGCATAAAATGCCCTGAGGCGGCGATGCCATAAAAAAATCTAAAATAAACTCGTCTCTGGTATGCACCACCTGCATTAAATTGGAATACGAACCCTTCAAATCATCGTCTTTTGCTTTAATTTTTAATTGTTTTTGTTCTTCCATAAAATTATTTTTTGTTTCACAAAAAAATCTTAATTTTTATTTAGCGACCTTTACTCTTGCCGGACGCAAAACCTTTCCAGCGATTTTATAACCTTTTTGTATCTCTTCAACTATAATTCCGGATTCAGCGTCTGATTCAATTTCCTCAACTGCTTCCGCGAAATTCGGGTCAAACTTCTCCCCTTTTGTTTCGATTTCCTCTATATCATATTTCTTTAGAGCGTCCCGCATCTGCTTCCCAACCTGTAAAAATCCCTCGCGCATTCTTTTCAAATCAGGGCAGGGATGTTCTTCCAAAACTTTGCCCGTTTCTTGTTTGGCTTTGTCAAAAACATCCAAAATTTCCAAATTTTTTAGAATTATTTCTACTTGCGCAAAAAACGCGAGTCCAGTGATTCTCTCTGTCTCTTCTTTTTTATAGTTCAAAAAATCAGCGCGCGCTCTCTGCCACCCGGCCAAATATTCGTCCCGCTTCTTCTCGCACTTTTGCAACTTCTGACTTATATCTTCCTCACCCGCGTCCTGCTCCTCTTTTTTAATTTTCTCTTGTTTTTCTTCCTCTGCCATCATTATCCATTATATCTATTTAACCTCTTTGGTCAATAACAACAAACAAAAACCCGCCATAAATTGAGAGCGGGTTTTTGAAATTATTTCACGAGGTAAATTCTCACTCTGTTGAATTCTCGCCTGTTGAATCATCGTCATCTGTTGAATCATCGTCATCTGTTGAATCATCGTCATCTGTTGAATCATCGTCATCTGTTGAATCTTCCTGCCCTGATTCATCTGATAAAGACACGCAGCAGCAGGTTTTACTTGAACCAACCCAGTTGGTTGGAACACTGCAATCAAAGGTCTCGCCCATGTCCTTTTCGCCTTCTTTGCATCCCATTTCAGCATTAAGAGTTACTGCCCATTTTCTACAAATGCCTGTATGGTATCCTTCGGCTATACATTTTGCCCTGCAAGTTAGTTCTCCGCTGTCTTCTACGCACGCGCCGTCTTCGCAACCATTAGGACAGCGATAAATTCGGGAAAGCATTTTACCGTCGCGGCAATAATATTCTTTCAAATATCCTTTTATTTTATTCTTGTCCCTGTTCAGGAAAGAAAGTATCTTTTGAGCCATATTAGGCAAACATATATCAGTCCTGCAAAATGTTTTTCCAGAGGCAACAGTTCTGCAAGTAGTGCCTTGCTCATTATAAATCTTGCCTCCGTCTGTATCAGTGCACGCCTGCGTTCCCTCTTCTGATTGGGTTTCACATTGATTTTCCGGCGAACCAATACAAACCCATTTTTCTTCATCACTGCAAGTGCACCAATCAACTTTTGTGTCGTCAGGGCAGGTATATTTTTTTTCCTCGCCAGGAGTACATTTTTCAACAGGAACAGGTATCACAGGCGGCACAGGAATTATCCCGCCGCACCCATAAAGGCGATTGAGTTTCGCTCTGGTCAATTTTCCGACAAAACCGGTTCCATGCTTCAAGCCAAGGGGCTTAAGAATTTGCCTACTGTATTTTTCCTGAAAACCGACTACCGCGGAAGCGGTATAAATGCCGAATGTTCCAATTTTATCCCTGATAACCCCGTTAAATCTCTGTTTTTTTAACGCTTTTTGCAAAGCAATTACTTTAGCGCCCTTATCTCCGTATTTCAAATTTTTGTTGAAATTATGGCACCATTTCGCGGACTCAACTCCCTCTTGAGCAGAGCTCAATTTTTTTCGCAATCCAGCAATCTGCGCTTTAAGCTGCTCAATATATTGTTGGAGATTAGACAATTTATCAGACGCAACTGCTTTATCAGACGCAACAGCAACAGCGTCAACAGACGCAGTATTCATACTAAACGCACTCACTGCAACAAATAAAATGAGCGCGGCAAACATAAACTTAGTAAATTTTGTTTGAAAACGCATATAATTTTTTACAAAAACATTTTATTGAATACATTGGCAACGGCGAATGTAAACCAATAAAAACCCTTCTGCAAATATAATATTTTAATCATTTTAATAATAACATACTCAAATACATTGTCCATTTTTAATTATCCACATAGCAGTTTGCCCGCGGATATGCTAAAATACTCAAATATATTGTGTTACACTTTTAATATAAATAACAATGAGAAACATTATTAAAGGACCAAAAGTAACCTGGATTGATATTAGAGATCCCAACGAGAACGACATTAAATTCCTAAAAGAGAAATTCAATTTCCATCCTTTGGTATTGGAAGAACTTTTGCCTCCAAGCAACAGGCCAAAAGTGGAAAAATACCCGAACTACCTTTATATGATTTTCTACTATCCTATCTATAGCAAAGAAAAACGGGAAACCAGGCCAAGGGAACTGGATATTATTGTTACAAAAAATACTATAATAACAAGCCATTATAAATCAATACTGCCGCTAAAGGCCTTATTTGACCGATGCAACCTTTATCCAAAAGCGAGGAAACGCTATATGGCGCAAGATCCTGGATACCTTTTGTTTTATATTTTAAGCAACATCTGGAAGAACTCCCTTACTAAATTAGTCCGCATAGACGAAAAGATTGACGAAATTGAAAAAGAAATTTTCAGGGGACAGGAAAAAGAAATGGTTTTGGAAATTTCATTGGTCAAAACAGATATAATCAATTTCTGGCGTATTGTGGAGCCGCAAAAAGAAACATTGGAATCATTGGCTGAAGAAGGCCCCAATTTTTTCGGAAAAGAACTATCCCATTATTTTGCCGATGTCTTAGGAACTTTTGGCCAAACCTGGAACGCGCTCAAAACCTACAAAGAAACAATTTTGGCGTTAGAAGACACAAATCAGTCTCTGCTTTCCTCAAAAATCAATGAAATTATGAAACTCCTCACTGTATTTTCAGCGATTTTTCTTCCTTTGACTTTGATAGCGTCAATTTGGGGAATGAACATTCCAAAAATGCCTTTTACTTTCTCGTCTTCGGGATTTTACATGATTTTAATTGTAATGGCTGGCTTGTCAATCCTGATGCTCACCTATTTCCGTAAAAAACAATGGCTATAAAAGCGTGCGGAGACAAAAGCGTACGGAGACCCGAGCTCCGACCAATTGGTCGGAGCTCGGGTCTCCGACCAACTTATTTATGAAAAGCAACAAAGCGTTTACTCTTATAGAACTGCTCGTTGTTATTTCAATAATTGGTCTAATTGTCAGTATTGCTTTTGTGTCTTTGAGCGGACAGAGAGATAAAGCGAAAATAGCAAGGTCTCAGCAATTCAGCGCGCAAACCAACCACGCTCTCGGCGCTTACGCAGTAGGGATATGGGACTTTGAAGACCAGAATAATCCTACTGTTGACAGGTCGGGATATGGAAATGATGGAACCCTGTACGGCGACACTGATTTTGTTGACAACGATGTATTGGGCGGCTTTGCTCTTAGTTTTGACGGGAGCGGTGATTATGTTGACTTTATGGCAAACGCAAACACTTTAGATATTACAGGAAATATAAGCGTATCTTTGTGGTTCTATCCTAATGATTTAGATAGTATTTTAATTGATAATCGTTACAATTTTTCGGGGAACGAATATGGGTATCATCTTCAAACTAAAGCTGATGGCACAGTTCTCTGGTCTTCCCACGATGGGGTAACAAACGCAAACGCTGCTTGTGTAGCACACAGTACAGGAACTATTACTATAAACCAATGGAATCATATTACAATAACTAAATCTGGAGATAGCACTACTGTTTATTTTTATATTAATGGTGTAGATGCAGGTACAGATACAGTACAACGTGCGGCAATTGCATACTCAAGTTCGTATACAACTCGCTATATAGGAACTGGGAGAGACACCTATACATATAGCGGTTCTTACGAGTTTGGTAGCAAACGATATATAAACGGCACAATAGACGATGTCCGAATTTACGATCAAGCCCTATCATCCTCGCAAATCCAACAGCATTACGCCATTGGCGCAACAAAACACGGAATCGCGCTAAACAAGCAAACAATAAACAATGAATAACAAACAAGCATTACTAATACTTTTGCTAATTCTTGCCTTAGCGAGTTTTTTTCGGTTATGGCAATTGGACACTATCCCACCAGGGATCTACCCTGATGAAGCGATAAACGCGAATCAAGCAATCACAGAACCGGGAAAAATCTTTTACCAGGAAAATCACGGCAGAGAGGGATTGTATATCAACTTAATTGCCGCGTCTTTCTCTATTTTTGGAATTTCTATCTGGTCTTTCAAAATTATCTCCGCGCTAATTGGCATTTTAAGCGTTTTAGGCCTGTATTTCCTCACTAAACTCCTTTTCCATCAATACTACGAGAACGGTTCTCGTACTATTGCTTTGTTTGCGTCATTTTTTATGGCTGTAAGTTTTTGGCACATAAATTTCTCGCGTATTGGATTCCGCGCGATTTTAGTCCCTTTTATTCTGACTTTCTCTTTCTACTTTCTGTTCAAGGGTTTCAAAACCCAAAAACTCTGGAATTTTATTTTAGCAGGCGCGATTTTTGGCATTGGATTTCATACTTATATCAGTTTCCGGGTCGCTGTTTTATTATTAGGGATAGTTCTTTTACTGTGGTTGTTTGCTTTTAGAAAACAAAATCTCCAAAAAAAATTCTTTGGATTCGCGTTTGTATTTCTGATTTTTGTGTTTATCGCCGCACTTCCTATTGGAATTTACTTTCTTCAGAATCCGGGTGATTTTATGGGCAGAGCCGGAGGCGTTTCTATTTTCGCCCAGCCATCTCCAACCAAAGCGCTCGGCGAAAGCTTAATAACTCATTTGGCAATGTTTAATTTCTTCGGCGATTATAACTGGCGCCACAATGTTTCCGGCTCCCCTATCTTGTTCTGGCCAATAGGATTATTATTTCTTATTGGATTTATTTTATCAATTTCAAAACTCCGCGGTTCAATAGAGGATAAAAAATATAATCTATTCCTTGTCCACGCTTTTTTATTATCCTGGTTCTTTATAATGCTTTTGCCCGGAATTTTAAGTTATGAGGGCATCCCCCATTCTTTAAGATGCATTGGCGCGCTCCCCGTAGTGTTTATTTTTTCAGGCATTGGCGCGCAGTTCTTGTTTGAAATAATCAAAAAAATAATACATAAAAACAAACGAACCTTAACTTGTAAAATTTTTATTGTTATTTTGATTTTATTAATGATTTCTTTCGTATCTGTCCAATTCAACAAATATTTTATTTCTTGGGGTAAAAATCCTGAAACCATGAACGCTTTTTCTTATAATTGCGTTACTATTGGAAATTATCTCAATTCCTTGCCGCAGGAAACAGAAAAATATGTTATAATCAACGAACCGGGGCCGCATCTTCCTCTGCCTGTCCAGACAATTATGTTTATTCAAAGAACAAAAAACAAAGGGCAAAACACAAATTATATTTTTTCCGACCAAATAACAAATATTGAAATATCAGACAGACCAATAAGCATAGTGTTGATGGACAAAGACGAAAATTTAATAAACAATCTTCAAATTATTTTTCCCCAAGGAGCAACAGTTAAACAAGATGATGTGTGGGCGTACAATACAAAATGAGCGATAAAGCAAAGACAATAATATTAATTTTAGGAGTGATTTTAATTGTTGCGATTTTCTCAAAAATTTGGGAATTTAGTTTTGGTTTTATGTTCAGCTTTTTCTCAAAATTCTTCTAAAAAGCACGCAGAAACTTTCAATATGTCTAATAACTCAACATATATTATCGCAGGCATACTGCTCGTTGTAATGTTTTTTACTGCTGTTTTCAGTATGAAAGACGACGCGCTCACTTTTGACGAATTGTCCCATATTCCGGCCGGATATTCTTACCTCTCGCAGCAGGATTATCGCCTAAACCCGGAACACCCGCCTTTAATAAAGGACTTGGCAGCCCTTCCTCTTCTTGGTTTAGACCTTAATTTTCCGCATAACCACTCCACATGGACACAGGAACAGGGCCCAATATGGTGGCTTCAATTTGATTTCGGAACCCAATTTTTATTTAATTCAGACAATCCCGCGGATAAAATTATATTTTTGGCGCGGCTCCCAATGATTCTGCTCTTAATGTGTTTGGGACTGTTTATATTCTTCTGGACAAGGCAATTATTTGGCAACAAATTCGCGCTAATGGCTCTAACGTTATTTTCATTCTCCCCTACTTTCCTGGCGCATGGAAGGTTTGTCACCACTGATGTTGCCGCGGCACTGGGAGTTGTTATGGCAACATATTTCTGGCTGAAATTTCTCAAAAATCCTGTTCTCAAAAACATATTTATTGCCGGTATAATTCTTGGGATTGTAATGCTTTTCAAATTCTCCTTAATTCTTTTAATCCCGTTCTTCGGAATCATCACCATAATCTACCCCCTCCTCCAACACCACGAGAACGGTTCTCGTACTATTAAACAAACATTAAAATATGTCGCAATGGCGTTCTTAATAGGAATAATCGCAATTGTCTTTGTTATTCTGCCTGTTTATTCTTTTCACACCCTGAATTATCCGCCTGAAAAACAACTCTCTGACACTACATTTCATTTAAGCCCTGATATAGAACCTTTAGAGCAAGTTTGTATATGGATGTCGGACAAGCCAGTTATCCGTTCATTAGGCCATTATATGTTAGGAATCTTAATGGCGAGCCAAAGAACAGTTGGGGGCAACACTGTTTACTTTATGAAAATGGTTTCCGCAGATGGCTGGTGGTTTTACTTCCCTGTTATTTTCGCGTTAAAAATACCTCTGGCTCTTCTCACGCTTATTATAATAGCGCTCCTGCACTGCGCTTGGATTCTTAAAACGCCTTTCTGGATTAAACCCTGGCAAAGAACAAAGCAATGGATTGCCTCTCATTTCACGGAATTCTCTATGCTGGTATTTCTATGTATTTACTGGTCTGTTTCAATGTATGGAAACCTTAACATAGGAATTCGCCATATTCTGCCATGTTTTCCTTTTATATACATATTAGTTTGTTCAGGAACAAAACATTTGGTTCAAAAAGCAAAACAAAAACAACTTCATAGAGTTGTTTATACAATCGTATTGATTTTACTGGTTTGCTACGCTGGTTCTTCTATAAAAACATTCCCGCGTTATCTTTCTTATTATAATGCAATCGCTGGAGGGACTGAAAACGGATATAAATACGCGGTTGACTCTAATTATGACTGGGGACAAGACCTAAAACGGCTCAAAAAATACACAGAAATTCATCATATTGAAAAAATCTATATTGATTATTTCGGCGGGTCTAACCTTGATTATTATTTTGGAGATAAATATGCCAAATGGGATAGCAGAACCCCTGCCAGCGAATTTCCAAAAGGAAACTATTTGGCTGTTTCCGTAAGTTCTATGCAAGGCGGCAGAGCGCTTGCCTGCCCTGAATTTGACCAGCCAACTAACTATTACGACTGGCTAAACAATTACGAGCTCATTGCCCGCGCCGGCACCTCCATTTTCATTTATTACATTGACTAAAAAAATATAGAGGCAAGCCCCTATTTTTTATTTTTTAAGCATTATCTTGTAACAACTGTTTCTCTTTTAGTATTTTGACTGACCTAAAACTGCTTGAGTTAGTGTACTTGAAGCTCCAAATTTGCCCGCGCTCAATTTCTGGATGAAATCCCTGAATTTTGATTCTATCATTGTCGTCAAAAACTATCAAAGTGGAATCAATTTGACCTATCCCGTCCGGAATAAGAATTACTACTTCCACTGTGCCGTTTTTCTCATGCACTATACTCATTTGCTCTTGCTCATTCTGCATCCAACCTTGAAACGCAAAACAAACAACAGCCAAAAGCACAAAGAGAATCATCAACACAACAATTGCTGCTTCAATTGCCTCTTTTCTCTCTTTTTCCATCATTCTCACCTCCTATTTTTTTCTATTACAGAGTTTCCCCTGTTCTAATCTCAACTTACATTTTATTGATATTTTGTCAACAGCTATAGAAAAATTTTAAGAAATTGCGAACTGTGAATAATCCGACTTGTATTTTTTGAATTTTTATGCTACATATAATATATAAACGCCCTGCCCAGCCATTCGGTCCGGTAGGGTTTTTAAAAATATGAAAACTATACTTTTTGTAGATTGGGAAAATTTTAAAAAGAAATTAGAATCTGTATTCGAGAAAGAGAAAAGACCAAACAAACCGAACTGGCATGAGTATGATTTTTCTGGTTTGTTTAATTGTGTATTGCAGGAAATAAAAATTGATAGAAAAATTTTCTATGCCGCTAAATTAAATATTTATCCTTTTAGCGAAAAGAAATCTAAAACGCTAATAGAAAAACAAAGACTATTAAAAACCTATCTTGAAAAGCAGGGATTTAAATTTATTTTTGCGGGTAGAGTAAGAGCGAATATTAATAAAAATAATTTTGGCAAAAAATGGGTCAGTTTTAGAGAAAAAGGAGTGGATGTGCGAATTGGCATAGATATGACAAGAATGGCTTATGACAAAGAATTGAAAACCGCTATTTTAGCAAGTTCTGATTCTGATCTTCAGCCCGCTGTTAAAGAATTAAAAAGAAGAAATGTTGAATGTATCTATTTGGGTTTTGAAACAGAGCCGAACAAGGGTATGTCTTACACAACAAAAAGGACTATTCTAATTAGAAATTCTGAGGTTCTAAAATTTTGTCCTCAAAAATTATTTAATACCAGAACGAAGTGAAAGACAATAACGCAAATGCGGCAATCTCTACATTATTTATAAAAAAAATTGCGCTACTTGGCGCATTTTTCTATTTTACTCTTTCGTGATTTCTATCTTTCCTACAGCAAACACTGGGCTGCTCAACAACGGAGGTGGTAGCACGTCGACTGGCGTTCCGTTTTTATCTATAAAAATCATACTTTTACACTCGCAAAAATAGTCATCTTTTGCTTCTGTTCTACTATTTATCTCTGCTATTATTGTTCCATATTCACTATCGCTTTCTACCACCACGCACTTCCCTACAGCTATTTTTTCGGCACTCGTATCTAGTGAAGATATAAAAGAAAAACCATGAAAGTTCGCGTCGCGAAAAACTTTTCCTAATGGTCTCCGTTTCACATTATCTTCTTTTCCCATCTTTATTCTCACCTCCTATTTTTTTCTATTACAGGGTTTCCCCTGTTCTAATCTCAACTTACATTTTATCAATATTTTGTCAACAGCTATTTGTAGAAAATTTTGTCAAAGCGGAGGTCAATGTATTCAAGGTCTTTCCTGTTTTCGGGAAGGATTTTTTCTTTTAACAGTGTTTCCAATTCAGTTGCCTGCCAGACAATATCCTCTTGAATGTTAAAATAAATTTCCCATCCTTCCTTGATTTTAGCATTGACTCGCTGTTCAGAAACAATCTCTATTATTTCAATTGGAATTTCTAAACTCTTCAATTTGCTTTCAATTTCAAAGACCTTGGATAATTCTTCTTTTCCCACAACCATTTGCCCTATTTTCGGCTCCCCGAACAAAGGCAAACTTTTAATTTCCAGCGCGTCCGCGGCAAAATCAAAAACTTGCTCAAAAATCACGCCGTTATTATCCAGAAAAAAACGCTGCTCCTCCCAGTGCCAGACAGCGCGTCTCTGCCTTTCTGTAATAACAACATTTAACGCGTCTGGAAATTTCCTGTTTATTCTAACTTCGACAAGTTGAGGAAAATCATCTAAAAGATTTTTCCTTATTTCTTTGCAATTAAATAAAAAAATACTTTTAGTTGGAAAAAATAGGAATTTTCTCTCTAACCCATCTTCAACAACATTTTTAATATCCTGTTCCGCAACCCTTTCCTGCCCGGTCAAAGTAATATGCTTAATTTGAAAAAATTGGGAAAAAATAAAAAAATAAACACTCATGCCAATAAAAATAAAAACCAAAAAACCCGCGCCGAACAATCTGCTTTTTAATACAGATAATATTACTTTTAACGCAGATTTTTTACGCCTTACTTTATAGGGTTTTCGTCTAAATCCTTGACTTGTTTTCATGAAAGGGTATTCTTATATTAATGATAATATGGGAACAATTATTTGGAGTGATAGGATACAGTGTGTTATTGAGCATACTACTGGCGATATGGGAAATTCAAATAGAGGGAACGAAGGGCTGGGCCGAAAAATTACCCTGCTGGAAAAAAACAACAGGATTCATTCCAGAAAAGATTATCGGTGCGCCATTGACGGGATACCATTTAGCATTAGTGGGATTTTTGTTCGCAATGGTCCATTTCCCATTTGTCTTTGTCCAATGGAATATAAAAACGGAATTACAAGTACTTTCAGTAGTTCTCTTAATCTTAGTGATTGAAGATTTTCTCTGGTTTGTACTAAATCCGAATTTTTCGTTTCAGAAATTTAGAAAGAAACAAATTCAGTGGCGAGTTCACTGGATTGGACCATTACCAACTTATTACTATATTTTCAGCGCTTTAGCGGTTCTTTTTCTGTATTTATCAATGATATAGCCGCGACATGAACCCGCAGCATACAAAGGATTTATAATCCTCTTTTTTTTCTCCTAATTGTTTCAATAATATAATTGAACCAGTATTTTGGCGATAAAACCAAATCCTGGGTTTTAACGTATTTATCCGCATAACCGCCGAACCCCATTTTGAATAAAGTTGGCCCGTACCATGGATGTTTTGGATTATCAACGTATCCCCAAAAATCATACAAAACACATCCCCTCTTTTTTGCTTCTTTTATTGCCTCCCATTGCAATAAATAAGCAATAGGTATTTTGCGATACTTTGGCAGCAGCGCGGCGTGATGATAAAATCCAATGCCGGACCAAAATACAATAAAACAAACAGCCACAACTTCTCCTTTATACTTTCCGAAAAACATTGAAACCTGATTATCCGTATTAAAGGCTAAAAACTCGTTTTTCAAATATTTTAATGAAAACGGTATAAAGCGCTGTGTTTTGCTTACTTTTTTGTGAAGCTCGCTAAAAATATCCAAATCCTCTAATTTCTGTGTTTGGAAAATTTCTATGTCCTGATTCTTTTGCGCCTGTTTAATAAGATAACGAGTGGTCTTTCTCATATTTGTCAAAAGTTCCTTTTCTGACAGCGAAATATCCAATTTCCAGCTCGCTTCCGGATGGGTTTGTATTGGAGCGCGCCTGAACCCCAAATCCTGAAAAACCTTTGTATTTTCTTCATTCCGAACCCAAATGGGACTCATTCTGATAAAACTACACTTTTCCTGTTTCGCGATTTCCTTCAATTTTTGAATTAAAATTTTTAGAATTTTAGATTTTACATTGTCATTCCCGCCTGCAACGCCTTCGGCGTAGCCGATGCGGGCAGGCCCGCCTGCAACGCCTTCGGCGTAGCCGATGCGGGCAGGTTGATTCTTAACCGCTGGCCCATGCGGCACTAATAAAAAACTCCCTCTTCTGGCGCTCACTTTTATCACTAACGCTGTTCCAATCAATTGCTCGCCGTCATACACGCCCAATCGCCAAATTTTTTCTCTCATTTTTTTTTGAAACTCGCCCCAATTCCAGGAATTCAAAAATGTTTTGTCTCTCTGTCCCATTAAAAAATCCTCCCAAACCTGCTTTTGGGCTATTTCTTTAACTATTAACTCTTGACTAATTTTCTCTGACATAGTATAATAATATAATTGAAATGTAGTCAGGGGACAATCTATCCCCCTTAACAATAAAATAGGAGGAGAAAATGAAAATAAGAAAATATGGAAAGTTTCCATTCTGGATTATATGCTGGATAAGGAGGAAACACGTCCTTGGCGAGATAAAGCAGGAATTCACGGAATTTAAATTGTCTGCGAATCTCAGCGAAGCAGAAGCTGTAGCTAAAGAAGAGAGATGCTGGAAGAACATGATAGGATCAGCGTATCAAGTCAAAGCGGTAAAACACGAGGGAAAATGGGGATTTTGGGCGCCTATCACGCGATGTAAAATATGCAATAAAGATTTTTTCCAAAAACCAGGGGCTCCGCTCAATAAATATAGAAAATGGAAGTAAAATAAAAAATAGGAGGGAAAATAATGAAGTATAACCCATACGACCCATTGGAACCCGCGCTGTTTCTTGCTTTGATATCCTTTGCAGTGATAACTTTATGCACACTGGCTATCAGCGGATTAGTTTTTCTAATCACAAAGGATGGAATACTGGCAGGGCTATCATTGCCCTGGATAGCATTAGGAGTTACTATCGTCTGGCTTGTGCATGTAGCGCGAGCTATGGAGCGCGAACGAAAAAAGCTTAATGCGTAATAATGGCACTTCGGTGTCCTTTTTTTATCTATGAAATATATCAATCAATTCTTTTGGAACCCTGCTTTCTAATAATACCACATCTTCGGGATTGTTAAAATTTTTCAATTTTTCAAAAATTTTTTTTGGATCTTCCATAAATAAAATTTTATCTTTATCCATTCCGCTTTCCATAGCGGAATTTTTCATAATCTCATAACACTCTTTTTTGGTAATAATCGCTAAATCACAATTCTCGTTAATTTTCGCGCCTATTCTCTGATGAACATCTTTTGACGCGCTCCCCAACTCAATCAAACAAGGCATTACAATCGCTTTTTTGCCTTTCCATGTCTTCAAATAATCAAGATGCGCTAACACGCTGTCAGGATTGGCAGAATAAGCGGCGTCAATTATATTAAAACCCTGCCTCGACTCGCCGTCTTCGGCGAGGCGGGCTTGTTTGCTCTTTATTAATCGCCCGCTTCCAGGCATTGGCTTGATTTTTTCGCAAGCGCGCGCGCTTTCCTTTAATTTCATTCCCAATTCCTTGGCGCAAGTCACAGCCCCCAAAACATTCAAAATGCTTTGCGCTCCCAACAATTCCACTCTAAAATTCGCGCTATCGCCGTGTTTCGCGCAAACCTTAAACCTAACATCCTCTTTCCCTACCTCAATATCCTCTGCCCACACATCGCATTTCTCCTTAATTGAATAAAATAAACGTGTCAAGACCCGAGATTGACCTGTTTTCATTATTTTCTCGCAGTCGGCGTTCAAAATCGCTGTTCCATCTTTCGGCAAACTCTCTATTAACTCAAACTTCGCCTTAATTATATTCTCCTGCGTTCCAAAAGTCGCCAGATGCTGTTCATTAATGCCTGTTAAAATTCCGATTTTCGGCTTTACGATGTCACAAAGCAATTTTATCCCTCCCCTATTGTAAGCGCCCATCTCGCAGATAAAAATTTGATGCTCTGGTTTCAAATCATTCAATATGCATTGCGAGATTCCTATTTCTGAATTCTGATGTTCTCTTGTTTTGAGAACATTATATTTTTTTGACAAAATCGCGTACAAAAACTCTTTTGTTGATGTCTTGCCGTAACTGCCGGTAATGCCAATAACCAGCAAATCCTTAAATTCTTTACGCTTCAACGCGGCTTTCTTAATAACGCGATTTCTTATTAAAACAGTCATTGGCTGAAAAGCCAAAACAATTAAAGAAATAATTATCGGAGATAGAATATCAATCAATAGAAGCCAAAAACAGAAAACATTTAAGTTCGGCGCGTCAAAAGTAAATTTGCTTTGTTGAATATAATTCCAGAAAAAAATAGGAATAAAGCCAAGAATTATAAAACAAAAAAATAAAATTATGCCCGTCTTTTTTGTCAAAACCGGAATTTTAATTTTTTTCTGGAAAAAATCTTTGGAAAATTTTATTGATATGGGGATATATATTGATATTGATATAGGGAGATACAAAGCAAATAGCAAAATGGGTAGAGATAAAGCATTAGAAAAAATTGGATGGAAAAATAGAATAATATTGGAAAAGAAAAAACCGAGCAGTAAAATGACTTTCAAAGCCAAAAGTTTGTTAACAACAAGCCGCCTGCCATCTTCAGTATGAAAATGCGCCAAGAACCTGCCAATGTGGTATTCTTTTAATTGCCAAAGATAAACCCAAAACAAAATTTGCTTCGCAATCACAACAAACCATACAATAGATATTAAAAATAATATAGAATATATGATAAACATAAATAGAATTACGAATTACGAATTACGAATTTACGGATTTTTTGGGCTAAAATTTCTGGATTTTCCGTGTATGGAAAATGGCCAATGCCCGGCAAAATCTCCAACTTAGAATTTGGGATTTCCTTGTCCATCAAGTATGCGTCGGATATTGGCGTCATATTATCTTTATCGCCCCAGATAATCAAACAGGGAATTTTAATTTTTGAAAAATATTTTCTTAAATCTTCTTTGATTATATTTCTAAATGTTTCTTTCAAATACAATGATTTTTCCGCCTGAATATAATCAGTTCTTCGTAAAATGTATTTGTAAAAACCCTTGCGAAACAGATTATACAAGGGAATGGACGAAAATATCTTTCCAAATTTTGCGATTTTGGAAACGCAAACCCGAACAAATTTTCTTTTCGGAATTATTCCGGCAGATGAAACCAAAATTAATCCTTTTAATTTTTCAGGATTTCGCGCTGCGAACTTTATGGCAACCCGGCCCCCGAAAGAATGCCCCAATAAAAAAAACGGCTCATCAAAGTCCGAACAAAATTTCTCAAACCACCTCACATAATCGTTTAAATCCCATACGCGCGGCAATTCTGTTTCTTTTTTAAACCCCGGCACATCCATCACCTTTATTTTAATACTGCGAGAACCGTTCTCGTAGTATTGATTGAGCAGGGATTTTACTGTCTGCCATTTTTCTTTTGAACTGCCCCATCCGTGGAGAATAATAATTGTATCTTGACAAATTGGCATAAAAAAGTTATTTTTAAAAAAAGTTCTTAGGAGGCAAAAAAAATGGATTTATGGATAATAGGGGCCGCAAGCGCATTAGCAGGAATATTTGTATATCTTTTCGTTGGCTATTTAATCTGTTCGACGAGGCGATATATAGGAATAACGATAATGAGTTTTCTTTTTTCAGATACAGAATTCGACAGAATGAAGAAAAAAGACAAAAGAAAAATGATTTTTCTGAAATGCGTGTTCCGCGCTCCTGTGGAAGAATTGTTATTGCTAACGCCCAAAAATAAGAAAAAAGAAAAAAGAGTTGTTGCTCACCATCACTAAGACAACTCATTTTTTTTATCTCTTTTCTCTATTTTGTTTATTCCAATATATTTTTGCAGGACTTTTGGGATTAAGACACTGCCGTCTTTCTGCTGATAATTTTCCAAAATAGCGATAAGGATTCTCGGAGAAGCAATCATTGTGTTATTTAGAGTATAAACAAATTTTTTCTCGTTATTTTTTATTCTGTATTTTATATTCATCCGCCGCGCCTGCCAATCAGTCAGCGCGGAATCAGAATGCGTCTCGCCGTAACTATCTCTGGAAGGCATCCAAGTTTCAACATCTTGCATTTCATATTTTCCAGCGCCCATATCTCCCGTGCAAACCTGAACAACCCTGTACGGCAATTTCAATTCCTCTAAAATTTCTTTGGCACAGCCCCCTATTTCGTCAAACAATTTATGACTTTCCTCTAAATCAGCCCGGCAAAAAACAACCTGCTCAATTTTCATAAACTCGTGAAGGCGATACAAGCCCTTTGTATCTTTTCCGTAACTTCCCGCTTCTGAACGATAGCAAGAAGAAAATCCAGCCAATTTGATTGGCAATTTTTTTTCGTCTAAAATAGTGTCAGCGTAATACGCTAATAACGCGGGCTCGGATGTTCCGCCTAAAAAAAATTTCTCTTTCACTTCCTCTCCGCTTGCTAATCTGCCTGGATTTGCGATTTGATATATTTCGGCTTTCGCTTCCGGAAAATGACCGCTGCCAATAAGAACATTCTCGCGCAAAATTGTTGGCGGAATCATTACAACAAATCCTTTCTTCCTTAATTTATCCAAAGCAAACTGCATTAAAGCGAATTGCAACAATACTGCTTCATTTTTGAGATAATAACCGCGAAATCCGCTTGTTTTAACTCCTCTCTCTATATCAATCAAATCCAAATCTTTTCCTATTTGAATATGGTCTTTTATTGGAAAATCAAATTTGGGAATTTTGCCTGATTTATAAACTTCTTTATTATAAGTATCGTCAACGCCAATAGGAGTATCTTTTGAATAAACATTCGGAACCAAAAGCATTATCTCGTTATACTCCGCGTCAATTTTCTGGAATTGTTTTTTTGTTTTGTCGCTTTGCTTGTCAATCTTGCGCATTTCTGAAATAATTTTCTTTTTGCTTTTTTCGTCTTTTGCAGCGATAATATCCTTGTTCGCTTTATTCTTTTTCGCGCGAAACCCGTCTAAAGTGAGCATTATCTTCCGCCTCTGCCTGTCTATTTTCAAAAGTTTATCAATATCAACTTTCACCTGCTTATTCTCGCAGGACTTCTTAACTCTATCCGCGTTCTCTCTAATAAATTTTATGTTTAACATAATATTTTAATGAGCGAATTATTTTTTATTCTTTTGTTTCATCATTGGAAACAGCATTGCTTCGCGTAATGCGTGAGAATTGCTTAAGACAGCAACTAATCTGTCAATTCCCATTCCAATTCCTGCCACAGGCGGCATGCCGTATTCAAGTGCCTCCAAAAAATCCTTGTCTATTCTTTGCGCTTCTTCAAATCCCTTCTTGCGCAATTTCTCCTGCTCCTCAAATCTCTTTCTTTGCTCCAAAGGGTCGTTAAGTTCGGAAAACCCCAAAGCCATTTCCCAGCCAGCGATAACCATTTGAAAATTCGCGAGTTTTCTTTCATTAGAAATCCCATTAACAATATGAGTTTTCTGGTCAAGTTCTTTTGCTAAAGGAAAACTGCCCAATGGATGATTAATAACAAAACAAGGGTTCCAGATTTTTGGGCGGCAGAGCTTCTTGTAAATCTCGTCGGCGATTTCCGGCTTGCCGGCTCCTTTTGGTATATCAATCCCTAATTTCTTGGCTTTTTGCGCCAAAGCTTTGTCGTTAATTTCTCTTAAATCTATTTTTGTGTGTTTCTTTACTAACGCGGAAAATTCAATTCTTTGCCAAGGGGTTTTAAAGTCAATTTTTCTGCCCTCATATTCTATTGTTGTCCTCTTAAACACATTCTTTAAAATACTCTTGAACATTTCCTCAACCATCTTCATCATATCTTTATAATCAGCGTAAGCCCAATAAAATTCCAAAGAAGTGTATTCCGGGTTGTGCGACTTGTCCATACCTTCATTTCTGAATAATCTTCCTATTTCAAAAACCTTGTCAAAACCGCCGATAACAAGCCGTTTCAAATAAAGTTCCGGCGCGATTCTTAAATACAAATCCATATTCAGCGCGTTAAGATGTGTCTTAAACGGCTTTGCTTTTGCCCCGCCGTATATTGGCTGTAAAATCGGGGTTTCTACTTCTAAAAATCCCTTTTTCTCCAAAAAATTACGGATTTCTTTTGTGGTTTTGGAACGCAAAATAAACTTTTCTTTCACATCCGGATTAAACAATAAATCCAAATATCTCTTTCTGTATCTCTCTTCAACATCCTGCAAGCCATGCCATTTTTCCGGCAAAGGCAAAAGCGATTTTGCCAGCATCTTATAATCCCCTGCTTCAATTGTTTTTTCGCCTCTTTTTGTTTTAAATAAAATCCCGCGAATTTCTATAAAATCGCCTATGTCAAAATTATCCAGAAAAAACTGATAGCTTTTTTCGCCCAAGCGATTTTTTTTAAAATACGCCTGAATTTGGTTAGTTCCGTCCTGAAAATGCAAAAAACAAGAGCCGCCGTGCTCGCGCAAAGACCTGATTCTGCCTGTTAAAATCACCAGCGTCTCTGTTTTGCTTAACTTCGCAAAATCTTTAAGCGCCTCAGTTATAGTATGGGTTCTTTTCACTGTCCCGGGATAAGGATTTATGCCGGCGCGCTGTATTGCCTCTAATTTCTGTATTCGTATTTTCCTTAAATTCTGCTCCGCCATATTATTATATCATTGTTCATATATTATTTTATGGTATCTCATTTTATAATTTTAGTCAAAACAAAATAATCGCTGGAAAAAAATCCATTCAAAAATTTGACAAATTAAATAGAATATAGTATCCTTTTAACAGGTGATAGAAATGGATATAAAAAACATAAAAGATATAGATAAGATTGAGAAAGAGAGGCTTGGATTGCTCGTAAAAACAAGCAGAACAGGAATATTGTCAGATGAAGAAATTGAAAAAGTTTTGGATTCCTTTTCTGACGAAACACTGGTATACGCGAAAAATCTCAGAAGCGACGTTGTCAGGCAGCCGGCACTCAAACTTGTGAAAAAGAGAATGGAAAAATGGACTGACGAAGAGATATTATCTACGGCAGAAAATGAAAGCTGGCAATTCCGGGAAGCGGCAGTAAATCTTCTGGAAAAGAGAATGGAAGAATGGACTAACGAAGCGTTAATACAGGCGGTAGAGAACAAAAGCGGCATTATCAGGCAAGCGGCACTCAATCTTCTGCAAAAGAAAATGGAAGGATGGACTGACGAAGCGTTGATACAAGCGGTAAAGAGCGAAATCGTAGAAATCCACAAAACGGCCATTAAGGCTATGAAAGGCAGAAAAGGCGAAGCGACTAATACTCTAGTTAAAGCGTTAAAAAGTGACAATCGGGAAATCGCGGAAGCAGCGGCGAAAGCATTAACGGGAAAAGGAACGAAAACAGTAATTAGCGCTCTGCTTGAAGTATCAAAAAAAAATGTTTTGGAAGTCTGGGAAGCAGCGATAAAAACGCTAGCCAGCACAGAAGAAGGAAAAGAAGCGCTCAAAAAAAAATTGGGGTTGGAATAACCCCATTATGCCTGCAGAATCCAATGGATTATCCAAACGGATTTCTGAAGGCTTTTTTTATTACAGAAATTTTGTCTTTTTAGGGTTGACAAAAGTAATATTTTTTAGTATAAACAAGACAGAACTTACAAAACATGGAACGAAAAAATGACAGAAATAGAAAAAGGATATGTGGAAAGATATTTAAAAATGGCAAAGGAATTGGAAGTGCTCGAACAGGCAAAAGAGGTACAAATACTTGCGTCTGGATTTAATGGAGTCCGAATAGCAGACCTTTATCCGCGAAAACACAAATTCCCAAAAACACAGATGGACAAAATTGCTCAAACATGGAAAAAAGCAGAAAAAGAACACAAAGGCGTCCTATGGAACGGCCCCCTGGCATCGGTTATGAATTTTAAGATAGATGAATATAAAATCTTAGAATTCATATTAAGAAAAAGCGATTTTCGCTTATATCTGGGAACAAGAAGCAAACAACCGATTAGAACCGCGTTAAAGCCCTTAGACAAAGAGCGTTCTCTGCCTTTATCTTTTGGAGCAGTAACTATAACTTCAGATAATTTCATTGTTCTGGGGATAAGAGAAAAAACAGAGGCCTACAAAGGGGAAGCGGATTTGAGGGCATCGGGATATTTTGATCCTGAACAAGACATAATAAAAACAGACATAGGAGCAGAATACAGCGTGGAGTTATTAATTCTAAGAGAATCATACGAAGAATTAGGAACGGAAATTTATATTGCCAAAAGATACCTTGCTTTAATTCAAGACGCCCAGCCATTGCTCTCGGTAGAAATAAAAATTCCTTTTTCTAAAGAACAAATAGGAAAAATTGCTAAAGGGAGCGATGAGCATTCAGAAAGCGTTTTTGTAGAAAACAACTTTGAGGCAATAAAAACAGCATTCCAAGAATACAAGTTCACGCCGCATACATTGAGCGCAATAATCTGCCATCTTTTATAACGCCAAAGAAATAATCTTTGGTTTGTTTTTTTCTATTGCCAAATAAAAATTTTAGTGTTAAATTAAATAAATATGATAATGAATGTTAAAAAAGCGATTATTCCTATTGCCGGACTGGGGACAAGGTTTCTGCCTTTGTCCAAAGCCATGCCAAAAGAACTCCTGCCGTTAGTTGACAGGCCCGCAATCCAATATGTGATTGAGGAAATTTTGGCTGCGAAGATGAACGAGATTATTTTTGTTAACCGCCCAAAAAGCAAGGAGGTTTTGGAATATTTCAAAAAATCGCCAAAATTGGAAAAAATTTTACAGCAAAGAAACAAAAATAATCTTTTAGAAGAAGTAAAAGAATTAACCAGAATTTCGGAAAAAATTATTTTTTCTTCTGTTATTCAAAAAGAGCCGTTGGGCGACGGCCACGCGATTTTGCAGACAAAAAAACTTCTAGGCAATGAAGCGACAGCAGTTTTATTCCCTGACGACATTATTGATTCAGATGTCCCCTGTGTAGAACAGCTCTGCGAAATTTTCAAAACTTGCCAGAAACCGGTTGTTGCTTTAATGAAAGTGCCGCGCGAACAAGTAACAAGATACGGAGTTGTGGCAGTGGAAAAAATAGCGAATCGCGTTTATAAAATTAAAAAAATTATAGAAAAACCCTCTCTAGAAGAAGCGCCGTCTGACTTGGTGATTATTGGAAGATATATTCACACTCCAGAGGTTTTTGATTATCTTAAAAAAGCAAAACCAAGCGAAAAAGGGGAAATTATACTTGCTGAAGTTATGAATAGAATGCTTGAAGACGGCAAAACGATTTACGGATATGAATTCAAGGGCGAACGGCTGGACTGCGGAGACAAAATCGGATGGCTGAAATCATCAATTCATTTTGCGCTTAAACATCCAGAATTTGGACAGGAGCTAAAACAATCTCTTAAGGATGAAAAACTATAGAATGAAAAAATCTAAGATTAAAAATATAAAAGCGCGTGAAATTTTGAATTCCAGAGGCGAACCTGCGATAGAAGCAGAAATTGAAACCAATGATGGAAATTTTTTCGCTTCTGTTCCGTCCGGCGCGTCCAAAGGAAAATATGAAGCGCGCGAACTGCGCGACAAAGACAAAAGATATCAGGGCAAAGGCGTTCTAAAAGCCATTAACAATATTGAAAAAATTATCGCTCCAAAATTAAAAGGAAAAAATCCCTGCGAGCAGAAAAAAATAGACGAAATAATGCGCGAATTGGACGGAACAAACAATAAATCAAAACTCGGAGCAAACGCGATTTTGGCTGTTTCCATTGCTGTGTGCCGCGCGGGCGCGGGCGCGCAGAACATCGCCCTCTCGCGCCATATCGCTTATTTATCAAAATTAAAACAAACAAAACAATATCCCCTGCCCTGTTTGTTAATGATTGAAGGCGGTCTCCACGCTGGAAATAATCTGGATTTTCAAGAATTTATGCTCATTCCAGCGTACGCGAAAAATTCTTTTTCAAAAAATCTGGAAATGCAAACAGAAATTTATCATGAGCTGGGAAAAATTATAGAGAAAAAATTCGGGAGAACGGCAATAAATGTCGGAATGGAAGGAGGATTTGCCCCTCCAATAAAATCATCTGAACAAGCCCTGGATTTGATTGCGCGGGCAGTCAAAAAATGCGGCTCTAATAATAAAGTAAAAATTATCATTGACGCCGCGGCGTCTGAATTTTACGAAAACAAAAAATATAAAATTAACGGAAAAATTTTTACCAACAGCGAACTTCTGAACTACTATAAAAAATTAGTCAAAAAATATCCCATTGCGGGAATTGAAGACCCATTTGCTGAAAACGATTTACAAGGATGGCAAATGGCAAAAAAACTTCCATGCCAATTTATTATTGGAGACGATTTAACCGTCACAAATCTTGAAAAAATCAAAACAGCGAAACAAAACAATTTTATCAATGCCGTAATAATTAAGCCAAACCAAATCGGCACGGTGAGCGAAACAATTGATTCCAGTAAATTTGCCGCGGACAGCAACATAAAAATTTTCGTGAAACACAGATCTGGCGAGACCAACGATGATTTTATCGCTGACCTGGCAATCGGCATTGGAGCTTACGGAATAATGGCCGGCGCGCCCTGTCGCGGGGAGCGAACAGCAAAATACAATCGGCTATTAAAATTGATACAATGAAAAAAACAATTAAAACAATTAAAAAAAGAACCGAATCAATAAAACCAGTAAAGAAACCTGTTAAATCTGCGGTAAAGAAACAAATGAGAAAGAAACGACCTATGAAAGACAACACAAATATTAAGCAAACCAAGATTAAAGTTATCGGCGTTGGCGGAGGCGGATGTTCTATTGTTTCGGAGATTTCATCGTCTCTTAAAAAAATAGATTTTATCGCGGCGAACACTGATATTCAAGCGCTAAAAAAAATAAACAGAAACTGCAAAAAATTGCAGTTTGGCGAAAAACTTACTCATGGATTAGGATGCGGAATGAATTCTGAATTAGGAAAAAAATCAGCTGAAATTGAAAAAGAAAAAATCAAAAAAATAATTGAAGGCGCTGACTTTTGCGTGTTAATATCCTGTTTAGGCGGCGGCGCCGGGTCTGGCGCGACGCCTGTTTTCGCTGATATATGCAGAGAATTAAAAATTATTTCATTTGGCATATTCACGCTTCCTTTTAAATTTGAAGGCGAAAAAAAAGCAAAAATCGCGCAAAACGCGCTGGAAAAAATAAAACCCAACCTAAATGGCTTTGCTGTTATCCCAAATGAAAAAATATTCCAAATCATTGACAAAAACACTCCGTTGGAAAAATCTCTTTACGCTCTAAATAAAATTTTGGGACAATGGCTGGAGGGCGTTGTAGAAATGATTTATCTTCCAGGGTTAATCAATATTGACTGGTCTGACTTAAAAACAATCTTAGAAGGAAAAGGGAAATTGTGTTTTCTTAATAGCGTTGAGGAGAAGAAAACAGGAAAATTAGAAGAAATAACAAGAAAAGTTCTTCATAGCCCGTTAAACACATATGATATAGAAGGCGCTGAAAAAATTTTATATAATATTGCTTCCAGTAAAGACATCACAATGAAAGAAGTCCAGCAAATCAGCGAAAATATCACTAATTTTAACACCAATGCAAAAATAATTTTTGGCGTATCGTTTCATCCTAAATACAAAGAAAAAATCAAAATAACTTTACTTGCTGTTGGGTGCGGGAAAGACCGGGAAAATCTAAAACCAAAACCCAAAATCCGCCCTACGAGCCGCCGGCCTGTAGAAAAAAAACTCGCGGAGTTGCAGTTATCGCTCAAAGAAAATAACAAAGAAGACAGCGCCGCAAAAGAATCAGAAGATCAAATCGTTGAACCTGCCCGCAACGCTTCGCTACGCTCGCGTAGCGAAGCGGGCGGGCCCGAGCAAAAACCCGAACAAAAACCCGAGCAAAAACCCGAGCCAGCCCGCAACGCTTCGCGTAGCGATGCGGGCGGGCAAAAACCCGAGCCAGCCCGCAACGCTTCGCGTAGCGATGCTGGCGGGCAAAAAATACAAGAAATCCGCCAGCGCGTAGAAGACAAACCTAAAAAACCAAAACCTAAAAATCCGCCAGCGCGTAGAAAAAAAACCGGCAGCACTCTTTTACTGCCTCAAGATACTACCAAGAGGAAAAACGCTTTAGAACTAAAAAAAGAAGCGGAAAATATAGAAAAAAAATTATTAGAAGAGGAAGAACAATGGGAAACGCCTGCTTTTTTGCGCAAAAAAAAATTACCTTGAATTACGAAATTTTCAAAATTTTATACCGAATATCGCCTTGTGGCGCGGAAACTGTAATAATAGCCCCTTCTGGTTTGTCTAAAAACGCTCTGCCTATTGGAGATTCTATGGAAATTTTTCCTTCCAAGGGCGAGGCTTCTTCGGCTCCAACAATTTCAAATTTTTCTGTTGTCCCGTCTGTTTTAACTAAAACAACTGACCCAATCTGAACCCATCCATTTTGCGAATTTTTTAACACAACTTTCGCGGTTTTAATCAAATTATCTAATTCTAAAATCCTGCCTTCCAAAAACGCCTGTTGTTCTTTTGCTTCGGCATAATCAGCGTTCTCGGACAAATCGCCATAACTTATGGCTTTTTTTAATCTCTGCGCGATTTCTCTGCGCTTATCGGTTTTAAGTTCAAGAATCTCTTTTTTTAATTTTTCCAGACCGTCTGGAGTAAAATATTTTGACATATCTTTTAAGGTTGCAGGACAATATCATTTCTACTGCGACTTCCAAAATTTGGTCAAATTTCCCCAAAATTTTCTCAACTTGTATTCCATACAGGTTTCAAAAATTATTTGAAAAATTTCCCTCAAATTTTGAAACTCTCGCTACGAAAGCATATTGTCCCACAACCTTACACCAACATATTATGCCATAATATCAAAATAAAAATCCCTGTCAATATGTTAATAACACAGAGGAAAATGAGCGAAGCAACAAGCCCTCAATGGCAAACATCGGAGGCGCCTGAGCATGGTCCGAGCACTCAGTAATCTGAGTGCTCGGTCAGGCGCTGAGATATTAGACCCCAAAATCCCGCTGGGATTTTGAGGGTCGGTGCCTTGAGGGCTTCGTTGCCTCGCGAATTGTATTTTTATTTATCATTGAAATACCATTCCAGAATTTGCTTTGCGACTGGGAGAACCACTACTTGATCGCCTTCCACATATTCAATCATAATAACTAAAACAATTTCCGGATTTTCATAAGGGGCAAAAACTGTTACCCAGTTATGGTAATAGCCCTTTTTACCTGTCTGCGCTGTTCCTGTTTTCGCCCCGGCGTTAACCGGCAGAGTATTCAACAAAACTGCCGACGCCTGCGGGCTGTTCTTTCCTGTTACTGTCTGGCGCATCCCCTGCCTCACAACTTCCAAATTTTCTTTATTAATAAAATCTTGCCTGATAATTTTTGGTTCTATTTTCTGTTCAACTCCATTAGCGTCAATAATTTCCTTAACTACGCGCGGCTCGTACAAAATTCCTTTATTGGCAATAGACGCGGAACTCATTGCTAATTGCAATGGAGTGGCCAAAACATACTCCTGCCCGATAGAAAGATAGTAAGTATTTCCCCTGCCCCATATTGTACTAACTCCTGTTCCGGCAAAATATTCTTTTTTCCACTCTGGACATGGAACCAAACCAGATTTTTCGCTCGGAATATCTATGTTTGTCTTTTCGCCCCAACCGAATAAATTCAAATATTTTTTAATTCTTTCAACCCCTAATCCCTTAAAATTCTTAGAACCGCCGCCAATAGTATAGAAAAACACATTGCAGGATTCAGCTATGGCTTTTCTTACATCTGTTAATCCATGAATGGACCAATCCCTGTATATCCAAAATTCCGGCTCCTGATCTGGCCAAAGTATATTTTCAATTTTTATTTCACCGGTGCAATGTATCTTTTTTTTGGGAAAAATAATTTTTTCTTCCAGGGCCGCGGAAGCGATCAACGGCTTAATAGTGGAACCGGTTGGATAAGTCCCTGAAACCGCCCTGTTAAGCATAGGATATGTTGTATCCTGAGACAGTTCCTGCCATTGCTCAACAGACATTGTTTGCGAAAAAAGATTATTGTCATAATTAGGCAAACTCACCATAGCGAGCACTCCTCCTGTTTTTGGGTCAATCGCCACTCCAACGCCGGCTTTTGAGCCCACTTTTTTCATCCCTGTTCCAAGCGCTTCCTGAATTTTTTTCTGTAAGCTGGAATCAATATGAAGAATCAAACTATTTCCCGATTCCGGCAAAGAAACAATTTTTTTTGAAATAATATTTCCTTCGGCGTCTCTTTCCGAAAGAATTTCGCCTCCTTTCTGCCGCAACGCCTCATCATAAAAACTTTCCAGACCAGCTGCTCCGCCCACTTCTCTTTTATAGCCAATAATATGCGAAAAAACAGGCCCGTCTTTATATTCCCTTATTGTATTGTCCACAACTACAAATCCTGGAAACTCTTCTGCTCTTGCTTCTAATACGATTATTGCTGAATGCGGAAGATTTTCAAAAATTTTAATTGATGAGTCTGAAGAAGATTCTATTTGTTGTTTCACAATTTCGGGCTCTTTCTCAATAATACGCGCGACTTGAGATATTACTGCTTGTCTTTTCGCAAAATCTTGCGGGAGCTGTTTCTTTTCACAAAGCAAATCAAAAGCAGGCACATTGAAAATTAACTGAACTTTGTCTTTGTCGTATATTATTCCTCTCTGCGCCTGGACAGAATAAATCTTAAACCTGTTTTCTTCAGACAAATCAAAAAATGTTTTTCCTTCAATAATCTGAAAATGAAATGTTTTGGCAAAAAAAACAACGAGCATTAGCAGAAAACAAAAATAAAAAGCGCGCAAAATACTTTTCGAAAGAGGCACCTCAATTTTCTTTTCTGAAACACCTGCGCGCTCTTGCTGTTTTTGAGATAAAGAGTCCAAAAAAATCTCCTGCGGCTCCAGGTCCTGATTGAAAAATTTTTTAATTTTCTTGTTATTAGATCCAAACATATCTTTCAATAATAAATTTCATAAATCCCGCGATACACACCAAAACCAAAATTTCAAATCCAAACACGGCATTTGAATAAACAGATAAAAAAAATCCGGCGATAAAAGCAGAAATAATCCCCATATATCTGGCGCTCCTTTTGTCTTTTTCCGCGAACCAGCGCGGAGCAAAAAGACATATTAAAATCACTGACAATAAAACAAGATTTATCTGATATCCGCTTATATTAAAACGAGTTAAAAAACTTGTCTGAAACAATGTCAAAAAATAAAAAAATATAACAAGAATTGCGATTTTTTTAAACATTAATAATCAGTGATAATGAATAAACTTTCTAAATCATTAAGGTTAAAAAGCACGGACAATTCTGCCTGCTGAAACGGTTCTGCGTCACTCCTTCTTATTTTTTTTATTTCACCTGCCAAAAGCCCTTTTGGAAAAATTCCTCCCAAAGAAGTAGTAACTACGATATCTCTTTCTTGAATTTCCTTGTCTTTTGAGACGCGCTCAAAATAAAGAGAACCGCTGCCTTTGCCTTTTATCAAGCCAGAAGCATTTTTTTCTTGAATCTCAGCGCCAAACGAACTTTCCTTATTTGTGAGCAGCATTACTTGTGAAAAATTTTTATAAACTTTGCTCACTTTTCCGCAAACAATTTTCTCTGCTGTCACAACAGGCATATCTTCTAAAATCCCATAGTCTGAACCTTTATCTACTAAAATAAAATCCCCTTGCTTTGCCGTAATATCGCACAAAACTATTTTAAAATTTTCCGTTAATCCAATATCAAGAACCGTTCTCAAAATTTTATTTTCCTGCCGTATATTTTCAATACGAGCGATCTCTGCCAGCAGCCTTTGATTTTCTTGCTTAAGATAATCATTTTCGCTTTTTAGATTTTTAGAGTTATAAATTGTTTCAAAAAGATTAGAAGCTCTGTTGCCCGCGTTCCAGAAAACTTTTTGTATCGGCGCGGAAAAAACATAAAAAGCGTTTTTTATATTATCAGAAAAACCGGTCAAATTAACAACCGCGAAAAAAACAATTAAGCAAGCCGCTGCGATTATAATTTTTTTTCTCAAATCTGTGTTCATAAAAAAATATCATTTTTGTTCTTGGTCTTTACGAGAAATTTCTTTCAAAGAGAAACGCATGCCGTGGCCAAAAATACCCTTAATGTCATTTCTTAAAAATAAAAGCAAAATTACTCCTAATATTCCAAAAATTCCCACTGCGACAAACACTGGTACAAATCCAAAATTAGTTGCTGCCCAGCCGCCAACAACTCCTGATATTCCAGCTCCAAAACCCAAAAAAGTGGCATCCAAACCCCATTCAGTCGCTTCTTTGCCTTTATCAATATGGCGGGTAAAGATTGCTGTCCATCCGGAAAGCGACATAGCCATTCCCGTTGCGTAAATCGCCTGAAACAAATAAATATGCCATGGAAGTTCACAAAATATAAATCCAAACGGAACCAAGGCCGCTATAAAAAGTCCTACTGTTAGAAATAAATAATCATCTTGTTCTCCTTTACAATTGTCTAAAAACATTCCAATAGGAACTCTTAACAACGATGTTAAAATACAATAAATCGCTGAAGCAATCCCCACTGTCAAAGCAGTTGCTCCCTGAATCTCGTCAACAATAAAAATAGCGAAAATAGGCGTAATCAAACCCCAGCCAGTCCAAAAGGCTATATCTGATAAAATTAGATATTTTACAATTTTATTAACTTTTAACATTGATTATCTTTCATTGTTGCGGCAGAGCCGCATAATTGTTCGCTCGGTCAAAATACAAAAACAAATTTTTGTGTTTTTTCCTCGCTCTCAATTATAGCAAAAAATCGGCGGATTGGCGATTATTATTTGCAGAATTTGATTAATGTTTTAGCGTTTGCAATGGCAAAACCGGAAGTATCGTTGTTGAAATACACATAAACGTCTAAATTCTGTTTAATATATTCCGCGATTTTCCGAAACAAATCTTTTAATTCCTTGTCTGTGTATTTTGACGTAAAGAGAATTTCAGAGCCGTGCATTCTGATATAAACAAAATCAGCTGTGATTGTTTGAGTTTTAGGAAAATTCGGTGAATCAGCAATCACAAACGCCGCATTATATTTCTTCAAAATTTTATAAACTTTTTCGCAAAACCAAGTTTGATGCCGAAACTCAAACGCATTCCTCAACCCATCAGTTTTTATTATTGGAAGGAAATTTAGTAATCTTTGAATATTTTCATCTGTGGCTTGAAAGTTCGGCGGAAACTGGAATAAGATTGGACCTAATTTTTTTTCTAATCCTTGAGCGCGCTCTAAAAAAGTTTTATACGCGCCTTCAACTTCTTTCAGCCGCTTGATATGCGTGATATATCTGCTTGCCTTCACGGCAAACACAAAATCATTGGGCGTTTCTTGGCGCCATTTCTGAAAGTTTTGTTTCGTAGGCAAACGATAAAATGAATAATTGATTTCAGTTGTTTTGAAATGTTGGGAAAAATATTTTAACTTGTCTTTGCCTGCTAAATCTTCAGGATAAAAAATTTTCTTCCAATGAGGATAAACCCAGCCAGAAGTTCCAATGAATAATTTTGTTTTTTGCTTTGCCATTTGTGCATTATAACACATTTGTATAAAAAAAATTGGGTAACTGCCTTTCGGCGGCTGCCCTTTTTTATTTCTATTCATCATTGTATTCCAATCCTAATGGCTCAATCACGACTTTCTTGGCATTGCTTGCTTCTACGCGCCCTGCCTCTATCGCTGGAATTCCGTATCCGTCAGCAATATGGATAATATCCGGGGTATCTCTTGGTTCAACAATCACCGCAATTCCCGCGCCATTATTGAATGTCTGGTACATCTCCTCATCGCTGATATTTCCGTATTCCTGGAGAAACTTGAATACCTCTTGCGGTTTGGGAATTTTATTGATAATGTACGCCCATATCTCTTCGGCCCTCATTATCTTGCGCCAGCCCTGTCCGGTAATGTTGGAAGCATAATGAATTTTTATGCCTCTATCCAAACAATCTCTTATAACCCGCGCGTATATCACTGTCGGCTCAAACAAAGCTATTCCAAAAATTTCTCCATTGTTCATCTCTGCAGAATATCCATTTGGAAGTTTGTCAGCAATATCCCGCGCCAAAGTTAGGCCATTGGCGTGTACCCCTGAACTTCCAAAAAGAACTATCTCGTCGCCTTCTTTGATGTTTTCGCTGGAAATCCTTCTCTTTTTTGGCTTGATAATCCCAACTGCCGAACCATCTAAAACCGCGTGCGCAGGATGTATAATGTCTTTCAGGACCGAGGTTTCTACGCCGCCAAAAACGCATCCGGCGATACGGCACGCTCTGACCCAACCCTTAATCAAAAGAAAGTATCTCTCTTCGTTGTCAAACCAGGCAGAATCCCCTACTGCCAAATGCATATTCACATTGAGCGGTGTTGCTCCTGATGCTGCCATACTGTTCACTATCCTTGCGACAGCGTCTTGTCCCATATAGTCATAAAAACTCTTCCAAACCATATTCGTTGCGTCCGCTGCTGCGCTCTTTGTACCCAGCCCTTCCTTTATATGAGCAACATAACAATCTTCCATTTCTATAAGTTGAACGCTCTCTCTACGGGATTCTTCCACAAATCTCACGCCAAGTCCGTCTATGCTCTTATCTGTTATTTTTGCTGTGTTTTGGGCTAGCTCCTTGAACGCATCCAATTTGCCGTAATCTACTCTACTCTTCCTTTTTTCTTTCATTTTTTTCCTTTTCCTCTTTTTTTTCCATCCTTAATATTTCGATATACTCATCTTTCCTTTTTATCAATGTTTCCAATTCTCTTATTTTTTTGCTTTGCTTTACTATTGTTTCCTTAAGCGCTTCTTCAACCATTTCTTTTTTTCTCCTATTTTTTTATTGACAATATTCTAAACAAACATTACCAAAAATCCGCGAAAAAATCAATACAATTTAATCGTTTTCAATGTCTATGCCGCTTATTTTTTCCAAATAGCGGATTCTCCTGTCTAATTTCTTTTTTTCAGTGAAGGAACCTGCCCTAAATCTCTTATGACGCATTTCTAAAAGTTTTTTCTTAAATTCTCCCTTGCTGATTAATTCTCCGTATTTTTTGCCGAAAACCTGCTTTTCCAAATCAATCCGTTCTTCGCGGCTGAATCCTCTGCCTGAACCTGGAATTTTAGGCGATGCCTTTTCCAATTTTTTCCTAAATTCCTGCCTGTCAATATGTTTTTCTTTGCCAAAAATAGACATATCATTTTGACCACTTACACTCTCCTTCTAAACACTTGCAATCATATCCAAGTTGTTTGGGAGTGGGCCTAAGCGGAACTATGCATATAGAAACCATTGTGTCTTCAGTTTTGCTCTGGCAAATTTCTCCATTACAGCCAGAAATTAAACAATCACCATCTGTTTCACAAAAGCCATTCGTGGAAAAACCGTAATATTCTTGATCTTCTTTTGTCGCTTGTTTTATGTGTTTCTCTAAAAAGGCCCTGGTGGATGGTCCAAAATAGCCGGTGCCCTTTTTCAAACCTACCGGTTCTAATATCTCTTTAGCATACTTTTCCTGAAATCCAGCCAAAGCGCTCTTAGTAATTTTGCCAAAATAACCGGCTGCCTTAACATCCGGCATTTGCCATACTTTCTCGGCAATTAAAATTTTCTGAAGTTCTTTTACGTCATCTCCTCTCATTCCCAAATATAGATTCTTGTTCCAAGGGCTTATTGTCTTGCTTTTTATCGCCAAAGAAATACTTTGCTGTAAAACCTCTCTGGTTTTCGCGCCAAAATATCCGGTTCCTTTTTCTAAATCAAAAGGTTTCAAAATTCTTAACTCATTCATTTCTTGAAATTTCACAAGCGCGTTCTTGGTAACTCTGCCAAAATATCCGGTTGCTTCGACTTTCGCGTCCCATAGTCCCTCGTTAATTAAAATCTTTTGAAGGGCTTTTACATCATCTCCAAAACTTCCTTTCCCTAAATTCCTCTGCCAAATCTGCGGATAAAAAATCAAATCTTTTGTAAATTGATTTAAAGAGCCGTAATAATCAAAAGAAGTTACTTTCACTTTTGAATCAAATAAACCAGCAACATCTTCGCTGACTTCCTGCAATTCCTTTTGGCTGAACTCTACTGGATACCTGAAATAACCCTTTTGATAAGGACGCCAATATCTCTCATTTAAAATTTCATCTTCAGTAATCAAAAAAACTTGAATATTTGCTCTGCTCTCGCTAATCTCTGAAACTCCGCTTATTAAAATTGGGTAATAAAGATAATCAGAATCAAATTTGTAAATCAACGGCTTTATGCTTTCCTCCCCTTCTTTTGTGTCAATTACGTCAAAAACAAAATGTTTTATATCCCTTTTTAAATAATTAGAAATTCCATTCCTGAATTTCATTGAGATTTCTTTTACTTCTAATCCTTTGCCTTCAGCAAAATCTTTGGTCCAGTCCAAAAAATAATCTAAGTCGTTCACTTTTACGACAGTTACATCATGCGCGCCAATTTTTTCGTGAAAGACAATTTCTACTCCGGCGGCTCCTGTTTTATTATCACCCTCTCTCCCATAGCCAGGAGTCTGAATTTTTTCAATCTTTTCGTTTATAATCTCTGTTATTTTTTCAAACGACTCAAAATCTCCTTCTTTTATATCAGAAGGATTGGAAGGCAATGGCACCATTCTCAAAGCAGTAACAGATTCATCGCTTTCTACGTCGTTAGACAAAATTATTATCTCCTCTTGCCCGTTCCAAGCCACAATAGCGTTTTGAGCGGACTGGTTCAGTTCAACCTTGGGAGGCCAAACCATCATCCCTCCGTCAGCAAAAACAAAACTTGGCAGAACCAGGGCAAAAAATAATAGAACGACTAAAAAATTTATTTTACTCATATCTTATTTCTTGATTTAATATATTAAAGATAATATTTTTCTTATCAATAATAAACTAAAATCAAGTTTTTAAAATAATATTTTTTGTCTGATAAAATTTTTCTTTTCAATTTTGGAAAAAAATCTCACTTTGCCGAACACGCCGTCATAGCCCGGTTCCACGTTAACTCTCCCCTGCCTTACTCTAACAATCCCTTCCGCAATTTCCGGGGTAGACGCTTTGGACATATCATTTTGCTTTGCGTTCAATAAAATATGAAATTCGCTTCCGACTTCTTTAATTAAATTATCGTATTGCGCGGCAACGCGTTTTGACGCGGGACCAACGCCAAGCGCCTCGCCGATTATTTCCAGCAATGGCACTAAACTCTTGAAAGGAATCGCGTTATCTGGCTTAAAGCCCTCTGGCTTGTCTGCCAACTGCTCTATTCTGTTCATTACTCCAATAGTCAATGGCCTGCCGCAGGAAGGGCAAAGGTTATTGTATTTCTTTGATTCTTCTGGCGACAAACTCACATCGCACTCGCGATGACCGTCATAATGATACTTGCCTTCCTGCGGATAAAATTCAATCGTATACCCCAACTTTAATTGGTCGGAGCTCGGGTCTCCGCCCGCTTTTATGGCGGATGTTATTGCATTATAACTTATTTTGTCAGACCCTTCAAACACATTTGCTTCCCTGCCCAGTTTCCCAGGGCTGTGCGCGTCGCTGTTTGAGATTAAAGTTGTTCTCCTGCCGTCTGGCAAACGCCAGAGCATTGCCGGGTCAGCGGAGAGGCCTGTTTCCAAAGCATAAATATATTTCGTGTAATCCTCAAAACATTCTTCCAGAGAGTCAAACCCGGACTTTGACCCAAACACGCCGAACCATGGCGTCATACAATGCGCTGGGATAATCAAGCAATCTTCTGAAACATTAAGAACGATTTTAGCCAGCTCTTTGGCGTCTAAACCCAGAATAGGCCGTCCGTCGGCCTTGAGATTGCCGATTTTCGCGAGTTCAGAATTGATTTTTTCAACGATTTGTATTGAAGGCGCGAGAACCACAATGTGGACTTTCCTTACTTTGCCTGCTTTAGAATAGATACAACTGATTTCCGAGGTCAAAATAAACCTTGTTTCCTGATTAAGTGGTCGGAGACCCGAGGTCCGACCAAATCTATATAATCCGGGTTCTGCCGGTTCTAATTGGTCTTTTAATTCTTTGAGCCATTGCGGATGCGTAAAATCGCCTGTACCTAAAATATCTATGCCTTTAATTTTAGCGAATTCAGACAAATGCTCTAAATCCGTTTTAGGCGAAGTCGCGCGCGAGTATTTGGAATGTATGTGAAAATCAGCAATAAACATTATTTAATTATAACAAATTGGATGGGATAAGGAAAACAAAACCCATGCTGGTCTCAATTGGATTTTTTCAAAAATTAACCTTTTGTATAGCTTCATATTTATTAACTATGTGGTTAATAATTCTATACATAGAATATCCTATAATTTAATTTTCTAAAATTTTGCTTCTTGTAATCATTACTTAATCATTACCTTAAATCCTACCCAATCATTACCTTAAAATATAATAAACGCTTCTGCCTTTTCCAGCTTTTTTAATCACCTTACTTTTAATTAAATCCTGCAATAACTTATAGGCTGTCTTGTTGCTTACTTTTAATAAATCCCTTATTTGTCTATTGGTTATTTTTCCTTGTTTCTGCAAAAATTCTACCACCTTAATTTGCTTATAGTCCAACGCCACTTGCTCGGCTTTGCGGTCTTTTTTCCTGCCCTTTGTTAACATTATTATTTTGTCTTTTACTGCTTTAGCGCTTACTGCCACGCCCTCGCAGAAATACTCAATCCACGCTGTTAAATCTAAAATTTTGGGGTCAACGGTTTTCAATGCTTCGTAATAGCGCGGTCTGTCAGAATTATAAAAATCATCTAATGCAAAAAATCTTTTTGTGTCAAATCCCTGTCTTAACAAAATTAAACTTGCTAATGCTCTGGCGGTTCTGCCATTGCCATCTACAAATGGGTGTATTCTTACAAATTCGTAGTGCGTAATCCCTGCTTCTAATACAGTGTCTACTTCTTTTGCCTCTTTGCTGTTTAGCCAAACTATAAATTTTTTCATTTCTGCAGCCACTTCTTTTGCTGGCGGCGGCATAAAAGTAATGCGTCTGGTGAATTGCCCTACTCGTTCGGCTACCACTACTCTCCCTCGCTTCTTCTCGTCTACTGGTGTGCGGTAATGTCCGCTATTTTTCGGATCGCCTAATACTCCTTTAGTGATAATCTTGTGTAGTTTTAAAATATCCTTTTGAGCAATTTCTTTTTCTTTCGCTAGGGTATCTAAATGTTTCAGGGCTTCAAAATAATTCAGCACCTCTTTTTTGTCTTTTGCGGCGGCTGTTATTTCTCGCCCTATCATCAAATCGCTCACTTCTCCAAGCGATAATTTGTTGCCCTCAATACTTGTTGAGGCGTGAGCGCTTTTGATTAAAGCCTGACGCCTTAAATCAATTTCCCATTTTGGTACAAGCGGCGCGTTTAAGATAATAGTCCGAGCTTCGGCTATCTCTGACAAAAAACGAATTGTTTTATTTGTAATTGTAAAATTTGGTTTAAACATAAATATAATTAGTGAATCTTGGATTGATAAATCATTATTCATTCTACCAAAAAATCGCCTTCAATAAAAGACGAATAAAAAATCCCGCCAAACGCGGGATTTTTAATTCGTGATTCATTATTCATCTGGTGGCGGTTCAACTGGCGCTGGTGCGGGCACCTCAACTGGTTCTGGAGTAATAACTGGTTCGGGTTCAATAACTGGTTCGGCTCCCTCCTCTGTTTCTGAAGGAACTTGCGTAGGCAAGGGTTCAGGCTCGCCCGCCTGAATGCCCGAAAGGCTTTGCGTAGGTTCAATTGTCGGAGGTTCAACCTCCGATTGTTCTAACTCGGACTCAATTTTCGGAAGTCCGACTTCCGAAAATTCTGGTTCGGGTTCATCTATAGACAATCCTTCGACAGGCGCTTCAGCGTCTATTGGAACTTCCTCTGCGTTATCGTTATTGCCATCTCCAATCTCGTCAACAGCGCTCTCTGTATCCACGCTGCCTGTTGCGACAAAAGTATTGTTATTAATAATTAATGTGTCTAAAACTTCCTCATCTCCGCTGTCAACCTCATCATCATCATTTGTCGGAGGTTCAACCTCCGATTGTTCAGGCGCTTCATCGCTGGTCTCGTTCACAGGTGCTTCGGCGATAGATTCATCGCCAATGTCATCGCCCGCCCCGCCGTTGCCATCAAACTCAACAACAGCGTCCTCTACACCAGGCGCGCTTATTCCGACAAAAGTATTGTTATTAATAATTAATGTGTCTGGCACTTCATTATCGTTAACGATTTCCTCAAAAGTTTCTTCGGGAGAAGTTTCTTCATCGTTCATTCCTTCAACAAGTATTTCTTCATCAGGTATTTCTTCAACGAGTATTTCTTCAACGAGTATTTCTTCAACGAGTATTTCTTCAACGAGTATTTCTTCAGACGATTCTATCGTCTCAAAAAGCAACATTTCTAATACTTCGGATTCAGTTAATAAAGGAGGACAAAAATCATTATCACTTTTATCCCATGTCTGAACCATAAAATTCTCAGGCCCTTCTGCTGATATTTTTATTTTAATATCAGCGCCCACAAATCGGTGGTCGTAAGGAATTGTCCACTCGTATTCTCCATCATTATAAGTATCATCAACAATTTTATAAAAACAATTATTACCGTGCTTATTGCAGAACCAGATATCTATTTTCAAATTTTCGTCAGAACCATTATAATTGAAAGCTTCCCAACTTATAGGATAAATTCCAAACCAAAGATGAGCCAAATGAGGAGGAACAATGAACCACTGCTCTCCTCCATTAGGATATAAAACAGTAACTTCGGGCAAACCAAGATATTCCCAATCAGAAACTTTGTCAGTGTCAAAACCTGTCGGCACCCTGCCCAGCACATTGCCTTTTGCCGCGCCGAGCACTCCAGGGTTCCATACATTTGAATTCCAATTTTGCCAACCATTGTTAGAATATCCCCAATTCATCTGGTCAATAATATTTCCGTGACTATCCTTCAAGATAAGCATATCAGCAACATTATCCAGCCAGCCGTTTGCTGGCGCTGTTCCTAAATTTATAGTTTCAACAAAATCAGGCACATCCCAATATTCAGTCCAAGTAGTATTGTCATGGGAAAGCAAAGCATATCCAAGGGTAGGAACATTTACTTGCTTGTCAATAACTTTACATTGGCTATTATTGCAAATTTCCCATTTCTCAATATTTATATCTTCGTCTGTGGGATTATAAAGTTCTATCCATTCATTTTTCTGCTCTGTGCCATGCTCTGAATCAACATTATAATACACTTTATTTATTACTAAATAGGGCTCAAATTGCGTGCTAATTATTGTATTTTCAATTTCTTCATAGTCGCTGAAACCAGCACAATCGCCAAGTTGAACGCCATCAAAAATAAACTTAAAATTACAAATTTTGTTTTCAAATTCTGGATTATCATCTGGCAAACTCGCGATAAACTCCCAGTTCTCTGTCTCAAAAAATTTCCCTGCTTCAAAAATAAAATCTGTTAAATTCCCGATATATTCAGATTCTCCGTTGTCTAAATTAGCGTCTAATCGCAAAGCGTTGCAAAAATCCGTGTCACCGGAAAACTCATCCGCGTAAACCGTATATTGAAAACCCAAACTGCCGTTGTTAATAACGCTAATAGCCCGTTTCGCGGGTTGCGTCAAGGATACTAATGGAAGAAAATTTGCTAAAGAAGAAAGAGAGAAATCCAATGTGCTGATTTCTATCACATTGCTTCCAGAATTTTCAATATCGCGAAAATGCGCCAACTCTTCGTTCACAGCCAAAACCCCAGGTATATTCAAACCCAGAATCATTAACAACGCAATTATTTTGGTGATATATTTAAACATTTGCCCTGTTAAAAATTAAACTCTTTACAGTCTCCCGCTAAATTTTAGCGGGAGACAAAAAACCTCAATTCAGGCATTTTTATTAGATATCGGTATCGTCGTATGTAATCAAATTCATCTCAAACAAATACTCTGAAGGATGCCAATCTGCCATACCAGGCTCAGTGTAATCGCTAGACAAAACTAACCAAATCTTAGCGCCAACTGGATAATTAGCGTCAGCAGAATCTGGTAAATCCATCCCTAAGTTAACAATCTGACCGGGATCATTTATACTGCCAATACCATCTGTAGTATGAGTGCCAATCAATTTACCCGGATGGTTTCCTGACCATGGGTCAGCATAATAAATCAAATCATAACTTGTGGTTGGATTAAGCCCTGAAGCTGTAAAATCATAATCAAAAGTCGAACCTGAAGTATTGTAAGTCAAAGTTCCAGTAGCGCCGTTAGGTTCCCAAGTATCACCATCTTTCGCTTTTAGAGTAAGCAAACCGCTTCCTTCGCTTGTTGGAGCTGGAGCGCTAATTTGTCTTGCTTCTAATTCAATGTCAAATGTCATTTTATCGCCTTGCGCCCAGTTAGTGATTGTTTCAACTCCGGCGTCATCCCAAGCCATTAAATGGTAACTTTGGCTAACTGCCAGAGGTTCGTCCACTTCTAATTCATTATCTAATTTAATCCAAATGCCATTAACATTGTCGATTCTTACCTGATTGGTTTCCGGAATGATAACTATCCATTTGCCAGTAGTTAAATCCGGCGCGCTAGTGGCAGGATTAGCAGAATCAAGAACAGGACAATCGGAAGTATTTACTACACCATAACAAAAATACATGTCGTAAACTACATAAGCAGAAAGATTGTCTCGCTCTATGTAACCACCTACAACACAATTACCGCTTGCGTCAAATGTTCCGCCACCTTCTGTATATTCTGGTTCGGAAGAAGCTACACCACAAAAACTACTATCTCCGCCATCAGTCGCTACATTCATAATTCTTTTCCAAACATTAACTGGATTTGTGCCCACATTTTTGATGGTAAAATTCATGTAATTCGTCTGGCAAGGTTTGTCAAGCAACATTGGATAAGTTGTGTTCCATGGATTTTGACCAGCAACAGAAATATCAATTGTTCCAATTGCCAATGTGTTTCCTATGCTTTTTTCAGTATCACTAAGAAAAGAAATAGTAACGCCAGTGGCAATTACGCCGACAACGGTAATAAGTGATAAACTAACTAATATTGTTTTGTTCATTTTAATTTTTATTAATGAATTATGAATTAAGAATTAAATTCAATAATTCATTAATTCGTTAATTGTTTAATTTTTTAATTTGCTTTCGACCTTTTTCAGACTTATTTCAAAATAATTTTTCTGCTACAATCCACAAAATTGAGGCAACTGAAAAGGATTCAATTCAGAAATTACTGTGTCTATATCCCACTAAACGGATCAGTCGGGTCATTATGCGTTGCCTGAACAACCTCAAAAATTGAATCACTAACATATGAGTCGCTCTGAATAATATTGCCTGCGCTTGAACCATCACAGGTTAAATCTCCTGTGGCAACATTTGGCATAGTTCCTACGCACCAAGCAACGCCAATGTAATAAGTCTTATTTTCTCCGAATGGAATGTATATGCCAGTTGTTGGATCTTTGAGTTCTACCCAATCTCCCGCTGAATCATTGCCAGTGCCATAAACTAAGGTGCCAAGCTCCACACCATTTAAAATATTATCTCCTTCTTCTAGATCATCTAGTTGTCCATATCCCCACTGGCTGCCCATATCAAACCAAATCGCAAAATCCATATTCGCGCCTAACTCGCCAGACACATCACTTCCTGGGTTGCCACAAGTTGTACCTGTACAAGTTTGTGTTGCAGGGTTCCATGTTCCTCCCTCAACAACACATTCTGGAACATTACAACCATTGTCATAATTTTCTATATTATCTATTTTAAACCGCACATAAGCGTCATCGCCGGTTACATGCATACTAATAGTCGCTTCACCAAAATCGCCTGACTTAAGACCTATAAAATTAAAGAATTTCTCGTCTATTAAATCTCTAGCGTCCCACTTGCAAGCGCAAGCTATACCTGTATCATCCCATGTGCCTCCAGTGCAATCCATACCATTGAAATGGCAATCGCTGTCTATCTTAAGATCTAAAATCCCCATAGCGAAAGTGCCGCTTTCACTCTTTTCAAAATCGCTCTGAAACGCTATAGTACCGCCAACGGCAATTACGCCAACAGCGGCAATAATCGATAAACTAATTAGTATTGTTTTGTTCATTTTAATTTTTATTAATGAATTATGAATTAAGAATTAAATTCAATAATTCATTAATTCGTTAATTGATTAATCGTTTTTAGTATTTTCGACCTTTTAATTTTTTATATTTCAAAATTCAAAAATTAAAAAAACTCCTTGCTTTTGCTAAGAAGTTTTTGTAATATGAAAATTTTGTTGAAAATTGTATTTCCACAAATTGACATATCTAGCCCTCCAACTAAATAAATTATGTGTCAAAAAATTATGTCCTCTGTATTGTAAAGTTTACTCATTCCAAAAACCTTGTCAACCCAGTCACAACTATCGAGGTTGAACCTCGATAGTTATTCGATAGTTATTTGCCATAATTATCGAGGTTGAACCTCGATAGTTTTCAAACCTCCATAGTTTTCAATGATTTTCCTTTTTTCCGGCATAAATTACTTATCTTTTAACTTTTTTTGTTCTTGAACCAATTTAAAATTATACTTGCTTATCGCTCGCTTGCCCGTCTTAGCTTCAATTTGTTTGCGAGCGTTGCCGGCAATACCGCCGCCATCTCGCGCTACTCGCCGATTTTCTGGAAGATTTTTCGGTTCGCGCTTATGCGATATTTCAGTGGTTGCGGTTTCGGCAAGCATATTAAGCACTAATTCCAAATTTGTCATATTGTCACGCAGACTTTCTTTTTTAAGTCTTTTGAAATTTTTATACTCGCGCGTGCCCATACCCGCCCAAGCTAAAGTAATGTCGTCAGTCAAAATAGCAAATTCGTCGCCTTGCTTAACACCACGCTTTTCCCATTCATCGGTTAATGCCTTTCTTATTTCAATGCTTTTCAAACGTTGATTTATCCAATTGTCGCTATACCCCTTCTTGCGATAGGTGTTTAATGCGCGGTTAATAGCCAACTCTGGATCATGCATTTCTTCTATGCGTTCATAGCCCACGCGAGCAAGCCAAAGCTTAAATGGCTCGGCATTAGGCGATGGTATAGATTGAATTAAACGAAGCATAATTTCAGTGTCAGCAACATCTGTAAGCCGCATTTTTCCGTCTGCGGCTAACATTTTGAAACCGTGACATTTTGTCACGGTTTCATTCCCTCCCTCTTTTTTTAATCTTTCTTTAAGTTTTCTCCAATATTCCTGAGGGCTAACACTTTCAGAAAGTGCTGCCACCACATCAACCACGGAAAAATACCACTTTTCTTGTTTTTCATTCCAGTGGCGTCTTATTTTTTTACCCTTAAAAATTGCGATGCGTTTTTCTTTTTTCATAATTCTTCATTTTATCATAGCACAAAACGCCATAAAATGAATACCTGTAGAAAAACAAAAAATCGGAAGCCCAAACAAAAAATCGGAAGCCCAGCTTCCGATTTTTTCTGCAGGGGTCAGACCCCTGTAAGTTTTAAAATTTATTCTCTCCTGCCAATCAAAGCTTTAGTCAAGCGCAGAATCATTAATCCTAATATAATGCCAAACAGGAATGTAAGCGCTAATTTCCAGCCATGTAAATTGCTGAAAAATGTTCCGATTCCGGCTAAAAATTTTGCTTCGCCAGCCATAGCATCGGCGGAGGCGGGATCGTCTTTTGATTGGTCATGTATAACTGATGACTGATCATTTTCGTCCGCGGGTAATAATGATAACTGACCATTGTCTTCAATCTTCGCAAGTTCGACTTCCGAAAATTCTGATTGATCATTATTCGCATAAGCGAAAGATGACATATCTGCTTTCGGTGAAATTTTTGCCACTTCATGTCTTATTGTTGCTACCTTGCTGTTTATTTCACTTATTTTTTCCGCTATTTCTTCTAAGGAAATTTCCGCTTCTTCCTGCTCTTCCTGCTCCTGCTCTTGTTCTTGCTCCTGTTCTTGTTCTTCTTGCTCTTCATCTTGAGCAGAGGTTTCAGAAACATCGTCATCCTCCAAACTTGCTAAAGTTGTAAATGTGAATTCCTGACTGAAAATAGAAGGAGACGCACGAGAAATAGTCCTGTAATAATATGTTTGCTCAGGGCTTAATTCAGGGATTACTACTGTATGAAAAGTAACTTTTGGATTAGTGTCTTGCTCAGGAGTCATATGCGCGTATCCATACATAGGCGGATTATTAGAATCAAAATTATGTATTTCGCCTTCAACTGAATAAATCACCTGGCTGCTGGCGAAAAAACTGGTTCGCCAGGTAATAGTCACGCTGTCTGCAACAATGTCTGTTGGTCTTACATCTAAAATTGAATGTGGAATTATTGCCACCCCGCCGCCACTAGGAGGAGTTGCGGCTGGCTCTGGGTCAGCAACAGGACAATTTGAATCATCGTGTTGACACTCACCGTCAACGCAGGTATCTATTGTGCATTCAATATCGTCATCGCAAATTATAGGAGTGTATACACATTCTCCGTTAACGCAGGCGTCAGTTGTGCAAAGATCTTCGTCATCGCAAACTATAGAAGTATATACACATTCTCCGTCAACGCAGGCGTCAGTTGTACAAGGGTCTCCGTCATCACAAACTATTGGCGTTCCCGCGCACTTGCCCCCTGAACAAATATCATTTTCTGTGCAATCAATGCCGTCATCGCATGGGTTAGTGTTGTCAATAGATTCACAAGTGTATGCTAAATTACATATATTATTTGTGCAAGGATTACTATCGTCACAATCAGCGTCTTCATCACATTTGCAAGTAGAAGTATCGTGCTGGCAATTGCCATTAACGCAACTATCCTTTGTGCATTTAATGCCGTCATCACAATCCATTGGAGTCCCGGAGCAATCCCCGTCTAAACATACATCATCAATCGTGCAAGCGTCTTCATCGCTGCACAAAGTTCCATCTTGTTCGTTCCCTGTTATACCTGTATCAACCCATTGAAAATGTGTTGTGGTAGACTGACAATCTAAAATTATGTCGCAAAAGTAATCTATAAATCCTTGTTCTTTCTGTTCTTTTTCTATACAAGAGCCACAATTTATCCATTTAGTATTTCCAGTATCAACCCATTCATCTTCTGAACAATTTGCGTCATTTCGTGTGTTTACGCATTGGTCAATTTCTTCATCACAGGTATCATCTGTGCAATTAATTCCATCACCACAATCTGGCGGAGTGCCTGGTTGGCACTCATATGTCTCTAAATTAAATGTTTCTATCCCATTACACCATAATCCATCATCACAAGGATAATAATTACCAAAATGTTTATCAATAATATTTTCCAAACCAGCAGTTATAGTTTCTGTATATGTACTTGGTTCAAGTGTCACTGGGTCAAAAGGATAAGTTTGCTGCCAGCCGTTCTGCAAAGTTTCGCTAATAATATAATCGCCTGCTACTAAACCGGCAAATTTATAACAACCTTGCTTATCATCAATTAATTGGCTAGTTAATTGGCTTAGGTTGACTAATTGTCCTTCTGTTGTTGTGCCAGTTAAAGTAATTTCCCAGCCAGGCAAGCCAGTCAAAGGTTCTTCATCTGTAATATCGCCGTCAGCGTCAGCGTCCAAGTATTTACACCCGGAAATTGAACCATACTGGCAAATTTCGCTGGCAATTGCCTCATAGATAGCGGCTAAATCCGAACCAGTAGGCGCGTAGTGATATTGAGCGTTAGTAGTACTAGCAATGCTTTGAAGCATTGGCTCATCTATTTTATTTTTATCACCTAATCCAATTGTAAAAATTTTATAACCCTTTGCCACGGCTTCTGCTGTTGCTATTTCAACAGCTCCAGTATTTAAATCCTTGCCGTCAGTTAAGAGAATTGCCGCTTTAATTGCCTGTGGATTGCCATTCGTCGTTAATTCAGCATTAGCCGCGTTAATCGCGCCAGCGATATCAGTCCCAGTCCCTGCCTGTGGAGTTAAGGTATCAATAGCTACATTAGTTGCGGAATGATTATTTGACAAAATCGGGTCCAAACTTGCTGTATCATTAAAAGAAACCAAAGAAGATTGGTCATCAGTTCCTAAATTATCAACAAACGCCTTTGCCGCTGTTTTTGCTAACTCAATTTTGTTTGAAACAGGAGGCGTATATTCAGGAGGAAAATTGCAGGGTGCAGCGCTGCCCTGGGTCTGTTCCAAACACCATTCTTCTGTAACATCTTCTTCGGTATAAAGAACGCAAAAGGGCACTTCATATTTTTTCCATTCACATTTGCTTAGAACTGCGCCTCCGTCCATACTACCAGTAGTATCCATTACTAAAACCACATCAAGGGCAGAAGGACAAAGTGAAAGTTCATCTGCTTGAATAAAAGGGATTAAAAACGCTGTGGCGCAAATAATCAAAGCAACAGCGCTAATCCCAGCAGCAACCTTGATTATTTTTTCCTTACTTTGAATTACAAAATGTCTGACTTTTGTCATTCTGAGGGCGACTGCCTGAAGAATTTCTTGCGAACGCAAAGAATTTTGGAATAGACCCTTCACTTCGTTCAGGGTGACAATCCGAGAATTGTCAATACGCCAAAAATTCTTCTTTCCTTCTATTTTTCTTTTTGGTTTATCTTGCCAGGAAAAAGAAAGTTGGTTTTCTTTTCCAATCTTTTCTAATGAAATACTCTCTGGGTCTGCCTGCAGAACTTGCAAAGCAAGGCGGAATAATCTTAATCTCTGCTCAACTCGCTCTTTAGTATTATAAAAAACAGAAACAAGAGCAGAATATTTCTGTTTAATCTTTGAGGTTTGGATAACAAAAGAAATTCCTACTTCCCCATTTTCTGTTTTTATTCTCTTAATCTCCAACATAAAAATTTAATTAAAAGATAGTTTTAATTTTTTTTATTCCTATTTTCAAAAATTTGGGCTTTTTATAGAAAACAGTTAAAATGCCTGCTATGATTGCTAAAATTCCGCCAATAATAAACCATGCAAGGGTTAAATTTCCACCGCCAATAATAGCGATAGAGGCGAATAACTTACTCCAATCAAATCCAACCTGAAAGCGAAAATCGGTTTCCTTGATAACTTCGTTATTGAGCAAAACTTTAAGTTCCGCAAGATATCTGCCATTGTCCTTGCCATCTGTAGGCCATTCAATTAAATTTTCAAAAACTTTTCTTTCAAACGGCCTTACTGGATTTTCATTTTCAGGATAGGGATAGATAACAGTACTTTGAACAACTTTGCCAGTGTTGATTTGAGTAATCTTTAATTGGATATCCGGCTTAATTGAAACATTGCCTTGATTATTATAAATAACTTTAATTTTCAGGGGCTCATTTTTACCAACCCCATATTTTAAAGGAATGATAAAAGTATTAAAATCAAGAATCTCCTCATCGGTAACTATAATTGAAACTTCTCTGCCAATCCTTTGACCTACAGTAATGCTCATTTCGCCTGTGTCTTTATTTTTTGTAGGCGTAGTAAAAATATACACTTTGCCGGAATATTCACCATTAGGCGCATCGCTTGGAACAGTAAATTTGACTATTGCTTTAACATAAGATTCAGCAGGAACTTGAATTTCAGTAATGGAATTTTCCAAATTTATATCATCAATCTTATAAAAACTTACCCAATCAGCAATTTCGCCTTCTGTTTTTAATCCATAAAAAATTTCCTCATTTTCTGAATTAAATAAATCAAGAATTTTTGTTACTTGGCTGTCTCTTAAAATGTTTTCAATAATAATTGGCTTTGTCACTTGTCCAATTGCTAAAGCACTCAAAGGCAAAGCAAATGATAACACAAAAATTATTAGAATTAAATTATTTATTTTTCTCATAATGCTTCTTATTAACACATTCCCAAAACCTTGTCAACCCCTTACTGCTTCGTATGTCTGAAGTAATAAGGTGGGGGCCTGCCCCCACACCTAATCTGGTAATCCAGGTTAGGTGTGGGGGCGCCACAAGGAACGCCCTAAAGAACTCATTTCAGCGATTAACCACTAATCACTACACAAACTTGTATTAAAAACTGCAAAATCAGCGTCTAACCATATCGTACCTGTGTAAGCACTCTGATCAATACCATGCTCCCATTTGTGCACCAAAATAACGAAATCCATTTTTTCAGTTTCTGAAAGGTCAAGAATTTCGTCTAAGATAGCGTAGTGTGAACCTATTGGGTCACCGAGATCGTCCTTATACTTGAAAGGGTCATAAAGACCGTGCCAATCACCTGCAAGGGTGCCTACTCTGGCATCATACTGAACATTCCAGACACTGCTGCTCTGACCAAAATCCATATCGTCTTGGGCAACCTTGACGTTTAATCTGGTGTTGCCAAGATTTCTTACGGTTGGTTTACCGTCCCCAGCATGGCAAGCACTGTCATACCAATAACAGCCAGCACCTGAACATGCGGTTTCGTCCGCAAAGCCAGGACAACTATCTGGTGTGTAACCAAAATTTCTATCACCTGGAACTTGATTGCGGATATCCTTTGTTACATTTTTGTAAGTAATGTAATCAAAATCTACTTCAAAACCGGTAAATCCCACATATTCAAAGTGATTGTCCAAAATCTCACCGGGACCATACGCATCATGAGCAGTAATCTCAACTAAGTAATCACCAGCTGGGTGTTCCCAACTTATGGATTTGTCATCGCAGTAGACATATGCCAGTTCCTGTACTAACTGTCCGGTTGAAGGATCACAAACATCCTGGTAAAAATCTGCGAGGTCAGTAAACATACCATTTACAGTCTCGATTACCGGTAAATCGTAGTTGCCATTTTTAATGCTGTCGCAGACCAACTGAATACCCTCATCCTTGCTTAACTGAATAAGAGTGTTTTCCTCAATGAAAGCGCCGCAGCCTCCGCTGGGATTATCTATCTCGTTAGGATCCATTGATACGTGCATAGGACTTAATTCTGGATAATAGATGTCAGCGTAAACACCGTCAATGTCAGCAACACCGTTAAGGTCGCTGGCAATAGCGCAGACAGTATAGTTCATATCAGCATCCCAAGTACCGGGAGCATTAAACTGAGATCCAGGAGCATCGCTATCATCCTGTCCTTCTCCTCCTGATAATGCTGAACAAGCGTTATAAGTAATGCCATCTGCATCAAAGCAGGGTCCTTTCATTTCCCATTTAGCTTTAACAAAAGGACGGTCACCACCGGCTGTGCCAATAGTTAAACCTGTCCCAACAGTAGGGTCAATAGTGCCAGCCGTACTCAAGGCTGGACCTACGGTCATGACAGCCATTGCTGCCATTAAAGTAATTGCAATTATTTTTTTCATCGTTTTTTACCTATTAATATCCACTAAGCCAATAAGCCAAGCTCAAGCTTACTGAACTTAATAAATAATAGGTATTAATTGATTTTCAAGCAGGTTTTTTTCCTGCTTCCTGGGCCGACCTTTTTTTGCTCCCTGCCCCCCACACCTTTTTCAAAAGGTGTGCGGGCAATAAAAAAATGGAGCCCAAGCCAAGCGCATAACAAGTTATATGCTTGGTTCAAACTCCATTGATATTTTTGGACTAAATTTGTTTTCTGAATTCTATTTACATTTATCACTAATCTATTATCTAGTCCTCCTCTAGATAAATAAACTTTCTATTTTTTATTTTAGTATTTTTTAGTTTATACAATCATAAAACCTTGTCAAGTCCTATCGCCGATTTCCTTTCCTTTCCTAACTTCTTTAACAATCTTATAAATTTCATCGCCAATAATCGCTGCTGCCGGGATGCCGATTATCAATAAAAATCCCAATGGTTTGCGGGCAAAATCTACAGCAAGGCCCAGATACGGAACATCAAACAATACCTTTCCAACAATATCTTTTTCCGTAATTTCCCGCGCGTCAGGCGCGTTGTTAGTATCCCCTTTTGTGATATAAACAGGTTTGCCTTCAACCACTTTCATCTCGTGAATTCTATGCGTTATGGGTGGGACATCCTTGTTTGCTGACTCAAAAGTAATTATATCCCCTATTCTATATTGGCTAACCGGCTTTACAACAACAATGCTTCCTATCTTGATTTCCGGGTCCATTGACCCGGACAGCACGGTCAAAACCTTAAAATTTCCTGAAATCGGCAGAACAGACACAATCAGCAAGAGCGCAATCAAACCCAGAAACCCGACGACAACATAGTAAATTATTTTCAAAATCTTCATACTGTTTCTTTTTTAAATTTTCTTTTGGTAATCTCTCTGTCAATCCAATAGGCCAAAAGAGTTGCTAAGGCCAAAACAATAAAAATCCAGAACGGAACGCAAAAACATTCAAGTAAGAACATTAAAATTGCCAAAATTATTGGAATTAAACAACAAATAAGCCAAATAATTCCTTGCTTTCGGAAATGTTTTTTCAATAATACATTATATTCTTTTTTGCTTTTTTGCAAAAAGGTTATTCCCTCTATTAAAGGATAAATGGCAAAGAGCAAAATTAACCACCAAGGCAGACAAGAGGGAAACTTTAGCGCGGCTAATAAACTAGCTAAGAAAGGAGTTGGAGAGGGTTCTTCAACTATTTCTTCCTCAACTATTTCATCTTTCATTGGTTCTTCTTCCTTTTTTTCAGGTTCTTTTGGTTCTTCAGGCGCTGCCTCTACCGGCGCTATGAATATTTTTTCATCAATTTTTTCCTCCTTTTCCTTCTCCTCTTCCTTCTTTTCTTTTGCTTCTTCCTTTTTCTCTTCCTCTTCTTCTTCCTCTCCTATTACACAAAGGGTAGTAAACTCATATTCCGGGCTTATATTCAATGAATATGGGCTAATTCGGTAAGAAACAACACGATAATAATAATCAGTGCAAGGCTCAATGTCAGGAAGAATAATCGTATGGAAAGTTTTTACTGCGGAATCCTCTGGCACAGGATAAATATGAGCATAGCCGTAATAAGGCGAGTCATCAGGATTAAAATCACGGCTTTCGTGTTCAGCTGAATAAATCACCTGGCTTGTGGCGAAAAGAGTGGTCTGCCAGGTAATAGTTGCTGTATTTTCAGTGATATCTATTGATTTTACATTAAAAATTTTAAGAGTAATCGGAACTCCGCCGCCGGTGCCTGTCTGAACGCCTAATGTTGTGACTGTGGTATCTTCATCTTCTTCTTCTTCTTCTGATGAAATATCTCCGATGACCAAATCAAATTGAAGGGTTTCTCCCTGATATTCATTACCTGCCAAAAGAGCAAAGGTAATATCAAGGTCGTATTGGGTTTGCGCGCCATTAGCAAGAACGGAAAGGTCAATACTGGTTTGAGAAAATAAATGGGAAAGAGTATTGCTGTAAAGAGTGCTGGCTCCTTCTTTAATTTCTAAATTAAGAACATCGCCTAAATGGGCAGGGTCAGTAACATTATCCGTGTAAATAGATATTGTTCGAGGTTCCGCGCCATTATTTTCAACTTTTATCCAGCCGTCAGAACTGTCTCCGGGTAAAAAATTTGTTTCTGTAAATAATGGGTCTTGCTCAAACTGCATTTCTAATCCATTCTGCGCGCAAACTGAAAACCCTGTGAAGCTAAAGCCAAGGATAAGTGATAAAAATATTAAATTGGCGCTGTGTTTGGTCATTGAATTTAATATAAGGGTTATTCTGCTGGGGCGGGCGCTGGTTCGGGCGCTGGCACAGGTTCAAGCGCTGGCGCAGGTTCGGGCGCAGGTTCGGGCGCTGGCGCAGGTTCGGGCGCTGGTTCAGGCGCTGGCGCTGGTTCAGGCGCTGGCGCTGGTTCAGGCGCAGGTTCAGGAGCTGGTTCTGGCGCTGGCGCTGGAGCAGGTTCAGGCGCTGGAGCTGGTTCGGGCGCTGGTTCAGGCGCTGGCGCTGGTTCAGGCGCAGGTTCAGAGGCTGGTTCGGGCGCTGGCGCTGGTTCAGGTGCTGGAGCTGGTTCGGGCGCTGGCGCTGGTTCGGGCGCTGGCGCTGGTTCGGGCGCTGGCGCTGGTTCAGGCGCTGGCGCAGGTTCTGGCGCTGGCGCTGGTTCGGACATTGGTTCTGGTTGTCCTACCCCATTGTCCACAGGATTTTCAACTGGCAAGAGTTCTGGCGGAGCTGGCGGTTCAACTGGCTCAACTGGTTCAACTGGCTCAATAGGTTCTGTCGGTTCTACTGGCTCAACTGGCTCAACTGGCTCAATCGGTTCTGTCGGTTCTACTGGTGCAACCGCGCCAACTGATCCAAGGGGTTCGTCTGGTTCTGGCGGTTCAAAAACTCGAGGACCTGTAGCAGAATCTTGAACCATAAAGTTCTCCGGACCGTAAGCAATTACTTTTACCCAAACATAACCATAATAGCAATAAGAGCCCCGTATATAAAGACGATAACTTCCTGAATTTGCTATATGATCAGCCACAAGATAAGTTCTGTCTCCGCTGCTAATTCTTCCATTTCTATCATTATCAGTAATATAAACAATATCAATCAATAACTCATTATCATCGCCATTAGGATTTGTTGCTGACCAGTTAATTGTATAAGTCCGTCCACAATACCAATAGCCGCTGTGATAATAAGAAACAGATACAATAGGCGGCGCTAAATCTTGAAAATCAGACGGTTGGTCAGTATCATACCCGTCCGGGACCCTTCCGAGCATATGTCCTTCGTCAACATCAGGACAGCCCATTGGAGTCCAAACTCCTAAATTATAATTCAACCAATTAATATCAGGAATTCCCCAATTCATTTGGTCAATAATATTGTTATGATTATCTCTTAAAACGAGCATATCAGCGGTATTATCCAAGCCATTGCCAATAGTCCCGTCAGATAAAACAATTTTCACAACATCCGCGGGAATCTCCCAATAATTCCAAGTGCTTGCGTTTCCTGTAATCAACGCGTAACCATAAGATGGAATAATAATACTTGAAGCAGATAACACATCTAACCCGGCATCGTCTTCAATGCTCCAGTTCATAATATCTATTGACTCATCGCTGTCATTGTAAAGTTCTATCCATTCATTTGCCGGCTCTGTCCCATGGTCTGAATCAACATCGTAATAAACCTTGTTAATAACAAGTTTTGGCAATTCAGGAGCACAAATTCCTGAAGTGATAGTATTTTCAATTTCCTCTTCGTCGTGAAATCCGCCTCCTTCTAAATCCACTTGCCAGCCGGAATACAAAAACTTAAAAGAGCAAACTGATTCTTCCGGAAATCCGTCAATTAAAGTAGCGGTAAAATGCCATTGATGAGGAACAATGCCATTAGGTTCTGCAAATAGAAATTCCTCACAATTAAAACCAATTAAATTGCCTTGGCATTCTGATACTCCTCCATCTAAATTCGCCTCTAAAATAATGTAACTACAGAGGTCTCCAGAAAAATCAGTTGTCTCAATTTTATAACGAAAAGGATTGCCATTATTCAACAGGTCAATAGTTCTCTCAGCCGTTAAACAAGTCATTTCCGGCATGAAATCCTGGGGCGAGGATAAATAGAAATCCAAGGCCCCGGCAATCAGGGAACTGTCAGTAGAACTTTCAGGGTCGTCAAAATAAGCAAAAACCTGTTTTGTTTCTAAAGCAAAAGCCGCCATCCAAATTACTGCTAAGACAGCGCAAAAAATACCTATTTTGAACGCTCTAAAATTCATAGTTTGGTTTGAGGTTTTTTATCTTAAACCCCCTTTATCTTAGGATAAAAGCACGACATTAAGAAAAATCTACGGATTTTTTCAATGCCTGAGTTCCAGAATATGTTATGTCCTACGGACGAACAAATTTATAAGACTAACATCTTGTGTCCTAGGGACAAGTAGGCCCTCCGAGTGCACTTTGGTTATTTTGAGTTTGGACAACCATAAAGCTGACATCCATTGTCATACTATCTGTTTGAGCTTCATTGCCAATGCTTAGGCCGTTACAAGTGTAATTAGGACCCTCAAAAACACCAAAACACCACTTAATACCCACATAATAGTTACTGCAAGGAACGAAAGGATCAATAACGCAGCAAGGACCTCCATCAAGCCGCCATATCTCGCAGGCATCTAAAATTTCTCCATCGTGCATTATTCGCTCTCCAGCTTCATATATATTGTCTCCATCATCCATCCAGATAAGAAAGTGCATATTCTCATATAATTCTCCTTCATTTACTCCAGGGTCGCCGCAACTAGTATCTACTTTTCCTTCCGGTTCATTACAACCATTTTCGTTATCCACTACATTGCCAATCTTTAACCAAGCCCAAGCAGGATTATCATAAAGATGCAAACTAATGGTGTCTTCTCCCCAGGCGCCTGGTTTAATATCGCCAAAATAAAAAAACTTATGGACTCCGTCTTGTAAATCCGTAAGCGCCCAATTAGCTTTCATGCCGCCAACTCCTTCCCAAGGACAATTATTAATCCCGCCATTCCAACTGCATTGGTTGTCAATCTCCAAATTAATTTCTCCGGCAGTGAAAGTGTTGCCAGTACTGGTTTCCGTGTCGCTGAAATACGCGACAGTGCCGCCAACAGCAATTACGCCAACTGCGGCAATAATTGATAAACTAATTAATATTGCTTTATTCATTTTATTTTAATCAACGAAATATAAATCGGGAATTACAAATTTTATTATTCGTAATTCTTAATTCTTTATTCGTGATTCTATCTATTATTTTCGACCTTTATATGCGAATTCTTTCCTCCTTAGAATTCAAACCTTAACTCGCTGTTATTATCTGAAACGACCTAAGGTTTGAATTTACCAGATGAAAATTCAATAATTAAAAAAACTCCCTTGCTTTTGCTAAGAAGTTTTTGTAATACGAAAATTTTTTGTTGAAAATTTTGTTTTCATATGTCAAAAATTATCTGTCTGTATTGTGAAGTTTACTCATTCCAAAAACCTTGTCAACCCCCACACCTAATCTGGTAATCCAGATTAGGTGTGGGGGTCAAGGGTTGGCGCATAGGACGATGTCTGGGGGCCAGGAATAGGGAGGAAAAAGTCCTGCGCAAAAGCGCAAAACAAATCATCTATTCAAGGCGCCCAGATATTGTCCTTTTTGTCCGACCCTGTCCTAATGAACCCAGACTTTTGTAAGGTATCAAACCCTACACGAAGATTTATATGTTTACCCCGCCGCTTAATAGTGGGGTATTAAAAAGTCTGGGGTACATTTTCGCGTTCGCTCGGAAGTCCAAGCGAGCTTGCTCGCTTGAACTTCCCTCGCTTCACTTGAAAATAAAAAGAACATAATTTTCAATGAGAGGGTGGGACAATATCTTTCGTAGCGAGAGTTTCAAAATTTGAGGCAAATTTTTCAAACAATTTTTGAAACTTAATATTGTTAAGTTGAAAAAATTTTTGGGAAATTTGACCGAATTTTGGAAATCGCAGCAGAAAGAATATTGTTCTACACTCTCACAATGTCCTAATATTAAAAATAAACAAAATTTTGTCAATACCTTTTATGTCCTAATGTCCCACATCGCCTTTACGGACAATAAAACAAAACCCGTCTTTGTTCAACTGTACAAAGACGGGCTTTGTTTTCTAAAATAATCCCGCAATTATCCCGCAATTTATCCCGCAAGCAAACGGCTCAAATGCGGCTCAAAATGCGGATCAAAATGCGGATCAAAATGAAAAAGTTTAACGGACAAATAACGGACATTTTAACGGACACTAGATATTAAGTTGGTAGTACGCGTCTTTCTTAGTCCCCACTTTAGCTAATAATTTTACTTTAACTAAATCAGATAAATACCTTCTGGCGCTTCTTTGAGTAATATCTAAAATATCCTGAACATCGCTACTGGTTATTTTGCCCATTGTCATCATGAAATCAATTATTTTAATCTGGTTTTTGTCAAGATATACCTGTCCGCCAATTTTCTTTTTCATTTTAATATCCAAACTTAAAGGAATAATAGCATCTTTGGTATATTGAGAGTGTAGAACAATATCATTTCTACTGCGACTTCCAAAATTTGGTCAAATTTCCCAAAAATTTCCTCAACTTGTATTCTATACAGGTTTCAAAAATTATTTGAAAAATTTGTCTCAAATTTTGAAATTCTCGCTACGAAAAATATTGTCCTACACTCTCATTTTTCATTTCAGAATTAAATCCCTGGATAAAATATTCCAGCCAATTAGTCATATCGCCCTTCATCCGTTCTTCATAATTGTCGCCCAGATGAATTGCCTTATAATACGCGGGACGATTTTTATTGTAATAACTTTCTAAAGCGAATAATCTGCGGAAGTCATAGCCCCTTTGATAAAGAATAAGGGTCGCTAACAAGCGCGCGGTTCTGCCGTTGCCGTCAGCAAAAGGATGAATAGCCGCAATTTCAGAATGCGCGACTCCAGCTACAATGATTGGACAAATATGATTTTTCTTAGTTTGGTTCATATAATTGACTAAATTTTTAGCCAATTGCGGGACTTGTTTCGGGTCTGGGCCGGTATAAGATATTTTAATAATTTTATTGCCTCTGCGGCTCACGACATAAACTTTGCGCTTTCTAAAACTGCCGCAGTTGTCTTGAGCAATAGTATTTTTTGTTACTAATTCGTGAATTTTCAAAATGGTCTTAATGGTAATTTTTTGCTTTTTCTGCGCAAATTCGGAAATAAAATACAGCGCGTCGCGGTAATTTTTGACTTCAAAAATATCCCGTTCAGGAGCATCAACCTTTTCATTGGATAAAACTTTTTCCACTTCATAACGATTCAATATATTTCCCTCAATGCTGGTAGAGGAATGAATCATTCTTATCATTGCTTGCCGCCTTAGTTTCAATTCTTGTTTGGGAAGAATCGGCGTATGTAAAATCAATGATTTGATTTCAGCGATCTCCATTAAATCATTAAGGATTTGATGCGTGATTGTATATTTTGGAGTAAAGATATTTATTTTCATTGTTTTATTATTTCATTATAGCGTAAAAATTAGCGAATATCAATTCGCTATACCACATTTACCTGCAAACGAAGTGCCCCCTTTGGTGTATTTTTTGCGTTCGTTCGGAAATACAAACAAACTCGCTTCGCTCGCTTGTTTGCACTTCTCTCACTTCACCAAAAAATAAAAAATCTCCAAAGCGATGCCGAGAATGAAAAAGACAGGCAGGATATACAACAAAGGGTTCATCTTGCGGGAAAACTTTTTCTTCAAAAACGCTTTGTAAAGCAAGATAACTATTACGCCCTCCAGACCTATGGATAAAGCGCCTGTAAATCCAACAATTTCTATAAATTCTTTAAACCCTAATAAATAAAAAAACAAGGGCAGAAAACAAACAATAAACCAGGAAAGATTTTTAGGCAAGCCAAAATCATACCATAAGGTTTTTTTGAAAACCAAACCCAAAGTAATAAAAGAGGTAAAGCAGGCAATCAAACCAAATATAAAGCCCAAGCTGATAACGCTGTTGCCCAGGGTCTGGCTAAAACCGGACATCGCGTCTTTTGAAGTATCGCCTCCGCAGACCCCTAAAATAATAAAAATAAAAAACAGATAAGCAAGCGCGGCAATTAAAATCCCGTAAATAATCACCTTGTTCACTCTTTTTTTGTTTGTTTTTATGTCAATTTTTCCGCTCAAAAAATCGCGGCATATTATTTCTTTTAACGCGGGAACCACGGACAAGCCCCACAAAGAAAACAAAATAACCCCATAAGGCATGGCAAGGAACCTCCAATCCAATACAGAGGTTTGCAGATTTTCTATAGTAATAAAGGGCAGGGCTCTGGCAAAAAATATCAATAAAATAACAAAGAGAACCAATAAAAGCAAAAGTTCAAAAATGGAAATAGACCTGATGCCCCGAAAAATAAAATAAGCGCCAAGGCAAAAAAAGAGCAAACCATAAACAACAGCGCTCCCTCCAAAATAAGGGGAAAAAAGAAATTTAAGAAACTCGCCCCCAACAATCAGATAAGCCAAAGACGCGCCGGTTATGCCTAATCCTGTTATTAAAACCGTAATTTTTCCCCAAGGTTTTCCAAAATATTCGTTGACATAGCCGGGCAAGCGATGGATATTTTTTGTGCCTAAACAAACCTTGGCAAAAAGAAGATGAACAATCGTAACAATTACGGTTATAAGCAGGAAAAATAAAAACACAACAAAAAAACTTGCCTTAGAAGCAATATAAGGCAAGCCGAAAATCCCTACTCCAATTATTGTGCCGGTAAAAATCGCCAGCGCTTTTAAAGAATTTAGCATTTTATCAATGAGACTGCGGGACAATATCTCATACTGTTTTAATTAATCTGATGCCTAAGCCAGCGAGGTGGCTGGCGCCGAAAATCGCGATGCCGGCAAAAATTGACCAGGCGATAAGATTAAACAGAGTTGACAAAAACGCGGTAGGGAAAATCGCTTTTATCTGCTCCGCCACCATCTTGTTCATAATCTCCTGCTGAATTTCAGGGCTCATGCCATGGGTTCCTTTTGACAAATCAGGCAAAACAGGAATTGTTTCCTGATTTTTTTCTATGTCCGCTATATTAAAAACTTCCGGCATCTCCGCCTTGGCTGTAAAAATATTGTAAGAAAAATAAAGGGTTGCGCAGATGATAATAACACCCGCGAATAATAATACCCAACCGCAAAAAATTTTAAAAGTTATCATATATAGTTATTAATCGTTTGGAGTAACGCGAATCACTTCTTCAAGCGTTGTCGCGCCCACTCCTGCTTGTCTTATCGCTTCCTCTCTTAATGTATGCATGCCGTTTAGTTTAGCCGCTTCTTCAATGTCAGTGAAAGGCGCGCCGCTTATAACCAACTGCTGGATATTCTTATTAATAAACATAAATTCAAATATGCCTTTTCTGCCAGAATATCCGCTTCCTTCACAATGGCCGCATCCCATCCCCTTAAAAAATCTTGTTTGTTTGTCTTTGGGAACTTTACTTAATTCAAGCACCTTAGCAGAGGGTTTGTCTTCTGCTATGCAATAAGGACAAATCACTCTCACCAATCTTTGCGCGATAATAAGAGATAAAGAAGAAGCGATAAAAGAAGGGGGCAAATCAAACTCTAAAAGCCGCACAATTGTTCCAACTGAATTAGAAGTATGCATAGTTGAAAGAAAAAGCGAACCTAACAACGACGCTCTAATAGACGCTTCAGCCGTCTTGTCGTCTCTTATTTCTCCAATCATAATCACATCTGGATTCTGCCTAAGAATTGATTTTAATCCGTCAACAAAATCAAAACCGATTTCCGGGCGAACTTGCGACTGCCGTAGCCCTTCTACATAATATTCTACCGGGTCTTCTAAAGTGACAATATTCTTTTGCTGGGAACGCAAGTTGTGCAATATAGTGTAAAGCGTTGTTGTCTTTCCCGTTCCACCCGGACCAGTGGACAGAATCATTCCTGAAGAACGCTGAAGAACATCTTTTAATTTTTCAGCGTCGTCGGCGTGCACGCCAAGTTTCTCAAAATCCGTAAAAAAAATATTTTTGCCGCCCAAAATCCTTATCACAACCGCTTCATTGATAACTAAAGGAAATACCGAAACCCGCAAATCAATGGACTCAAGCGTGCCTCCTGAACTAAAAAGTATATGGCCGTCTTGAGGTATGCGATGTTCGGTAATGTCAAGATTTGCCATAATTTTCAAACAGGAAATCACTCTTGGAAAAAAATCAATTAACTGTGAATCTATTTTATGCAGTATTCCGTCAACGCGGAAGCGAACTATAAATTCGTTTCTGTAAGGGTCAATATGAATATCTGACGCGCCAGAGTTAATCCCTCTTGAAATTATATTATTCACCCATTCAGTCGCCTTTGTCTGTTTTAATTTTTGTTTAATGGGACTCTTAAACATGGTTAATTGCCTATTATTTCACGGGGTAAAGCGATGACTTTTTTAAAATAATTTTATAGATATTTTCAATAATATCCCCGCCAGCGTATCCGAATACAAAACCCAAAGCCGGTGTCATCGCGCCCACATTAAAAAAACTCAAACCCAGTTCATAAACAGACATCGCGCAAATCACTCCGACAATTCCTGAAATAAACATCATTGCGCAAAAATAGGGCAGATGAAACCCGACATTTTTGTAAGCGTATTGGTGCTTTGTGTATCCTATTAATCCCCTCACTGCGCCCCCGCCAAACCCGGCAATAAGAATTTCTAAATACATATTATATTATTGCGGCAAAGCCGCATAATTGTTCGCTCGCTTGAAATACAAAAACAAGTTTTCGTATTTCTCCCTCACTCTCAATTATATCAATTTTTCAATAAATATAGAAGTGGAAAATTACAATTTGCGGAATTCGCAAATGTTTCTGAAATCGCAATACTTGCAATGGAACGGATTCGGGGTCGGCTGAAAATCGCTCTGCTTAATTTTCTCAACCATATTCTTTATCTTTTCCTCAATCTCTTGTTTGCCTTTCTCTATTCCAATAAAAGAAACAATACTCCCGTCGTTCAAATAATAATAACTTAATTTTTCCACGCGCAATCCAAATACTTTTTCCGCGGCAATCTGGTAAATCAATAATTGTTCTTTCTCCTCCGGCTTTAACTTTGTTTTTGATTTTCCTGTTTTATAATCAATAATCTCCACACTTTTGCCTGTATCGTCTATTCTGTCTATTTTCCCGACAAAAGTACTCCCTCCTATTTTCAGTTTGAAACTTTTTTCCAAGACAGGGATGCCCTGAATTGTTTTGATTTTTGGATTTGTTTTTATAAAATTATCGTAAAAAATTTTAAGCGAATCCTTGCCCAACTTGTAATACTTCTGTTTCTCTTCTTCATTTTCAAACCATTCGTCTTTCCAATTATTTTTATAAATCTCCATCAGCTCCTCAAATCCAATAGTACGAGAACCGTTCTCGTAGTATTGATTTTGGTTTGATTGGGCAGGGGCAAACAATTGATTTTGGGAACTATTTTCGCTTTTCATAACCCTGTTTATAAAATCATATAGAGTATTATGCATTGTTGTGCCGTAAGTAAATACTGCTTTGCCTTTCACCGGAATTTTCAAAATATGCGCGAATTTATACTGCAAAGGACATTTTTCAAAATTCGCCAACTGGCTGTAAGAAAAATGGTCTGGAATCTGCCCTCCCGCATCGCTACGCTTCGCTGGCGAAGCGTTGCGGGCGGGGATTTGGGATATTTTTAGGATACTTGCCATTGGAACCTGGGATTTATCTATTATCCCTGCTTCCATCAAAAACCGCGAAGGCTTTTTGAGCCGCGCCTGGCCGTAATCTTTCGCAGAAGTAAAAAACAATCCTTTTTTCGCGCGAGTCATCGCGACATAAAACAACCGCCTTTCCTCCTGTAAGTGAATGTCCCCTTCCGGCGCCACCTCCTTAACCAATGGCTCTGGAATTTCAATGGGCTCTTTTCTTTCAATCGTTGGAAATCTCTTATCAACCAAATTAACCAAAAAAACATACTTAAATTCCAAGCCCTTTGCGGAATGGATTGTCATAATTTTTACTGTTTCTTCGCCCAATTCTGGATTAAATTTCAACGAGCCCTCTTCGCCGGACTCCAATTCCATATCTATCTGCTGAATAAATAAGTTTAATTTAGGGTCTGTTTGCTCATCCTCAAACCGCTTAATTCTGTCATAAAATTGATTTATTAAGTCCAAATTTTCTTTCATTTTTTCCGGTTTCTTTTCTTTTGTTAAATGCTCCAAATATCCTGAATCCTGCAAAAATTCCACAAAAATCTCGCTGATATTTTTCTTTTGCGCCGCGGCGCTGTGCTTTTTGAGCAAACCTAAAATACTGCTGATTTTCTGCTGTCCCTGTTGGGAAATGCCTTGAATTAAAGGCAATTCCTCCATTGCTTCATACATAGAACGAGCTTTGCGACGGCTGTATTGATTTATTCTTACTATATCGTCATAAGCAACCTTAAAACAAGGAATATTCAAAACCCTGTAAACAGCGGAACTTTCAAAATAATTGTCCAGCAATTTAAGATACGAAATAATGTCTAAAACAATTGGCTTGGAATACAGGCCTTTTGAAGACAAAAATTGATAAGGTATGTTCGCGCGCTCCATCGCGCGGGAAAACATATTTGCCGCCTCATTGGTTCTGCAAAGAATAGCAAAATCATTAAACGCAATATCTTGAGATTTGCTTTTGAGCTCTAAAATTTTATTGACAACGCCGTCAAATTCCAGTTCTTTGGTGTCAAAAAATAAATGTTCAATCACTGCTTTGTCTGTTTTCGCGGCTTTTAATCTTTTGTCAATTTTTTTAAATTCTGTCAAATCAACTCCTTTTTCGCGCGCACTTTGGGAAATTTCCTTTACTTTGTTGAGCTGGTATTCCAAGCGATTGGGATTATTAAATTGGATGAATTTATAAGATAAGTCCAAAATGTTCTGACAGGAGCGATAATTTTCCGTAAGCACTATTTCCTTTGCTTTTGGAAAATCTTTTCTGAATTGCAAAACATTATTAAAAGAAGCGCCTCTCCACCTATACACACTTTGGTCGTCGTCTCCGCAAACCATAATATTGTTCTTTGGCTCAGCAATTTGTTTTACCAATTCATACTGCGCCCAATTAGTGTCCTGAAATTCGTCCACTAAAATATACTTAAATTGTTTTCTGAATTTCTCTAAAATAAGAGGCCTCTGCTGGAATAATTTCAAGCAGTAATTGATTAAATCAGCGAAATCCAGACAATTATTTTCCAACAATAAGCGCTGGTATGTATGATAAGCGTTTGCTATTTCTTTAATTCTGTCACGCTCGTCCTGCAGGCAGGCGAGTTCGCTTTTGTCTTTTGATTTTATTGCCTTGCTCCCAACTGGCGCGTCGTTTGTATTAAACTGCAAATCCTCGCTGTATTTCAAATATTGTTCCGGCGCGATTCCCTCGTCTTTGCACCGGGAAAAATGATTAAGCAAACTCTGTATAAACTTTGTTGGATTGCCCAACGGCTTATAATAATCCAAATCAAACTTGTCTAAATTCTGGCGTATCAAAAGCCAGGACCCTACTTGGTCCAATAACCGAAAATTAGTTGAAAGCCCGATGTCCAACCCGTAATTTTTCAAAACCCGCTCGCAAAAAGAATGAAAAGTGGAAATCCAAAATTCTGAATAATTATCCGGGAATATCTCCTCTACCCTATCCGCCATTTCTTCCGCGGCTTTTTCCGTAAAAGTTAAACCTAAAATTTCTTCTGGCTTTGCTTTTTTGGTTTTAATAAGTTCAGCGATTCTTTCCGTAATTACGGTTGTTTTTCCAGTCCCGGCGCCGGCAACAATTAAAAGAGGGCCGTCACACCACGTCGCGGCCATCTTCTGCTCTTTATTCAATTTTCTCTTTTTTACTTCTGCCATAGTTTCTTCTTAGTTCCAATCTACTATCTTTGCCGCTTTCGGTCAAACAAAACAATACTACGAGAACCGTTCTCGTAACATTGGAGATTTGAAGATTTTATTGAATCAGGTTATAATATAAAATGATTAAAGGTCGGTAAATTGGACAAATCAAAATATAATATAATATAATTTATATCAAATCAAAAAAATATGACAAAAATAAAAATTACTTTAGGAATTTTAGTCGTTGGAGTTTTAATTGTTTCAGGGGCAATGTTGGCTTCGGCAGGCAATCATGCGGCAGACCAAAGGGTTTATGTTTTGACAGATAATTCAACGGTAAAAACAATACTGGGAGTTAGACACGAATTTCCAGGCGCATTTTCCGCTGAAGTTTCTCCGCGATTGAAAGCATTAAACTCTTTAGGATTGATAAAAACTGAACCGGTTCAGATTTATCAAATTACTGGAAAACCGGTTTGCGGCAATGGGATAATTGAGGGCGGCGAGAAATGCGAGAAAAATGAATCGGGTGAATGGCAGGGATGTCCAGAAGGGCAAACCTGTAAAAATTGTAAATGTATTGAAGAAAGCGCGCCGCCAGAAAGAGCTTGTTATCCAGCTAACCAAACTCCTTGGGGCATTGTAAAAGTAAATGGGGGTTCTGGCGGAGCAGGAATAAAAGTGGCGGTTCTGGATACAGGTGTGTATAAAGACCATTTAGATTTAAAAGCCAATGTTGTAGATTGCAAAGACACTACAAAAAGAGGGATTAAGAATGGTTGCCGGGATGGTAATGGCCATGGTACTCATGTTGCCGGAACAATTTTAGCCAATGGTGGAGATGATGGTAAAGGGATTTATGGAGTAGCGCCAGAAGCAAAATTGATGGCGATAAAAGTTTGCGGACCAACTGGTTGTTGGGGTGACGATATTGCGGCTGCTATTAGATATGCATCAAACAATGGCGCTAATATTATCTCAATGAGCCTTGGCGGAGATAGCCAGAGTTCTATTATTAAAGATGCGATAGATTACGCGGTTGGCAAAGGTGTTTTGGTAATAGCTGCGGCCGGCAATGACGGACCCGCAGATGGTAGTATAGATTATCCAGGAGCAAATGCGAAAGTAATAGCAGTAGGCGCAATTGATTCAGGGAAAAATGTGCCAAGTTGGTCATCTCGGGGCATAACTGCTGGTGATTACATAATTGAAGAAAGAGAGGTAGAGTTTGGAGCACCGGGTGTGAGCGTGGAATCGACATGGAAAGACAGCTGTTATAACACAATTTCTGGAACATCTATGGCAACACCACATGTTGCGGGACTGGCAGCTAAATTATGGCAAGGCAATGCTTCTGCTACCAGAACTTACTTGCAAAGTGTAGCCACGGATATTTGGGACGCCGGAGATGACACAGCAACTGGTTTTGGGCTTCCAATAGCTCCATAACTTCAAGGCGGAAAATAATTAAAATTTAATAGTTTGAGAGTGTAGAGCAATATCCTTTCTACTGCGATTTCCAAAATTCGGTCAAATTTCCCAAAAATTTTCTCAACTTAACAATATTAAGTTTCAAAAATTGTTTGAAAAATTTACCTCAAATTTTGAAAACCTCGTTACGAAAAATATTGTTCTACACTCTCAGTTTTTGTAAAATATGACAAAAATAAAAATTGGAATTACTCTATTAACTTCAGTGATACTTGGTGGTTTAGTTTTGGGCGCGGCAGTATTTGCCAATCCTTATTCTGACAAAAATGAAAAATCTAACAACGGCAGAGCTGAATATGTCCAGAATGAAATTCTCGTAAAGTTTCAGGGAGATGACAAGCCTTTCAGAGTGGTTAAAGTCCCCCGCGGAAAAGTTGAAGAAAAAGTAAAAGAATACAAAGGCAAGGCAAATGTAGTTTACGCTGAACCAAATTATATTCTTTACGCCTTTGACGCGCCTGCTGACCCACTTTACGCAGATTGGCAATGGGCATTAAATAACACAGGACAAGACTTAGAAGGAAGAATTAATGGAACTCCAGGGGCTGACATTAACTGGGAGCAAGCGTGGACAGAGTTTAACACTTATGATTGGGCAAACGATGATAGCAATAGCACTATTATCGCAATCCTTGATAGTGGTATTGACGCAAGCCATCCTGATTTAGAAAATAAATTAGTTCTTGGAAAAAATTTTACAGATGATGGCGGCGAGAATGAAACTCAAGATGTCTATGGGCACGGTACTCATGTTGCTGGAATTGCCGGGGCAGAAACAAATAATTCAGTAGAAACTACTGGAGGAATTGCTGGAGTTGCTTTCCCTGCTAATATCAAAATTATGTCTGTGAAAGTTCTTGGTAATAATGGCTGCAGTGACAGTGGAAGCGTTGCTGATGGAATTTATTACGCGGCAGACCCAACCCGCGGAGGAGCTAAAGTAATAAACCTTAGTTTAGGCGGACGCGGTTCTGAAACAATGAAAACCGCGATAAATTATGCTTATGGTAAAGGAGTTTTAATAGCTGCCGCGGCTGGCAATGACGGCGCGGGCAGAAAGCGCTATCCAGCAAGTTATCCTAATGTAATGTCAGTAGCTGGCACTGATTATAATGACAACAATTATTCTTGGTCTAATTTCAATGACGAAATAGATATTTCAGCCCCGGCGGTTAAGGTTTTGTCCACTATCATGTACCACGCTAATCCTGATAAGGACCAAGAATACGGCCTTGGTACCGGCACTTCAATGGCATGTCCTCATGTTGCCGGATTAGCAGGATTGCTTTTTGCCCAAGACAACACCAGAACTAATACTGATGTAAGGGCCATTATTGAACAAAGCGCTGACGACTTGGGCGATACTGGCTGGGATAAACATTTCGGACATGGAAGAATCAATGTTCACGCGGCGTTAACTTATTCCGCTTGCGAAACAAATAATGACTGCGAATCAGGAAAAATTTGCTGCTTGGGAAAATGTATTGTGTCAATCTGTACAACAGGAGGCAACGAATGTGATGATGGAGAAATCTGCACAACAGATACTTGTATCAATCCAGGAACCTGCGAAGCTTCTTGCACAAATACATGGTTTGCTTGCGGGATTGCAGATGGATGCTGCGGTCCAGAATGCACCAGTGAGACAGATATAGACTGTTCGCCATCGGAATGCGTGAAAAATGGAAGGTATTGCAACTGTAATGGCAAATGCGATAAATTTGAGAGTTTTGAAAGTTGCCCCTCGGATTGCCCTAAAGCGATATAATAAAATTCATATTGCAGATATTTCAAAAACAAAATCCGACAATTGTCGGATTTTGTTTTTGGTTTTTAATACTACGAGAACGGTTCTCGTAGTATTAATTAATTTATGAATTTTTCAAGTTCGGGATATTTGATTTGAAAATCCTTAAATTCGCCTGTGTATTCCTGGGGTTCAATATCTATATTGTCAACTCTCGCGAACATCGGGCCTTTTTTCGTCCATTTCACGATTTTTTCCACTTTTTCTTTTTCGCCTTCAAACATTGCTTCCACTCTGTTGTCCGACAAATTCTGGACCCAGCCGAAAACCCCTAACTTTCGCGCGCGCTTCATAACGCTGTCCCTAAAAAAAACGCCCTGCACCTTTCCTAAAACAAAGATATGAACCCTAACTTTTTCCATCTTCTAAATTTTAACCAATGAAGTAAATTTAGTGAACATTAATAATGTTCTAAAAATTTTCTTAAACTCCTCTATATTTTTATCTTTTTTTATGTAAAACTGCGCCAGAACATCCCTAAATCTTAATAACTCGTTCAATCCATTGCGCCAGCGAGGGTCATTTATTGTTAAGTCCAATAATTCAAACGCTCTATTCAAACAATCCAAAACCTGTTTCTTGTCGCCATTTGCCATCCAATTTTTCGCGCGCGAAAATTCCGCGACAATATTCAAAATCTGGTCTTCTTTTGAAAATCCCTGCCATTTTTCCGCGCTCAAATTTTTATGATACTTATTTTCCATAGTCAACTAATTTCTCAATAATTTGGTCAATCTTTATTATAATATTCTTATCTTCAATATCCATTGAAAAACTATTTTCTGTTGGCTTGATATTTATTAACGAAATATATTCAATTCTTTTTTCTCCATCACCTTTTAACGGATATAAATTGCCGCCCCATAAATTTCTATTATCCGACCCTTCTTCCACGAGTTTTTCCGCGGCGTCGGAATGAAGTTCCCCGCCAAAAGCGATGATTTGTTTTTCTGTATCAACAACAAATTTAATCATTTCATGAAACGGATTGTCTAAAAATTTTTTCAAATACTCCTTATCTATTTTCTCTTTAATAATATCTATTGGATATTCCATCATTATTTTATTGCTTCTATGCCGGGTAGGGGTTTGCCGCAGAGGAACAAAAGCATTGCGCCGCCACCAGTTGACACAAAATTAAATTTATCGCGCAAACCCTGCTTGCCTAAAAACAAAACAGTGTCTCCCCCGCCAACAATGGAATACGCGCCAGACGCAATTATTGCCTTGGCTATTGCCAAAGAACCCTGGATAAATCTCTTATCGTCTGTCAAACCCAATGGCCCGTTCCAGAAAATTGTTTTTGCCGTGAAAATTTTCTGCTCAAACAAATCAATTGTTTTGGGTCCTATGTCCAAATCCTTATCATCAAGCCGTAGAGAATCTACCGGCTCCACAATTTTTTGCGAATTCTTTATCTCAAAATCCTGTTCTTTTATTTCCTGTTGAATCAAATGGCCGATTAAAATCTCATCAGCGATTTCTGAAATTTTGTCAAGCGCTTTTATTTTTGTTTTTGCTTTTACGCCGCCTATGAGCACCTTTAATGGTTTTTGCGGCGTTTCTCGCAATTCTTTCAAAATTTTAATTTCCTGTTCTGCTAAAAGTCCTATGCCAGAAGGCAAAAATTTTGGGATTCCTATTATTGAAGAATGCTCGCGGTGGCACACGCTAAAAGCGTCCTGAACAAAAATATCTCCTAATTTTGCCAGTTTTTCGGCAAACTCTAAATTATTTTCTGTTTCTTCTTTATAAAACCGCAAATTTTCCAGTAAAATCACATCCCCCTGTTTCATATTTGCTATTTCTTGCTCCACTTTCTCGCCGACGCAATCATCTAAAAATTTTACTGGTCTGTTTAACAACTCGCTCAATCTCAAAGCAATAAATTTCAAACTATATTTATTATCCCGCGTTTCAGGGCGTCCAAGATGGCTTATTAAAACAACTTTCGCTCCTTTCTCAATTAAGTATTTAATTGTTGGCAAACTCTTTTCAAGCCGAAAATTATCTAAAATACCCCCTTGCTCGTTTAAGGGAACATTAAATCCAACTCTCACTAAAACTCGTTTGTTATTAACATCAAAATCCTTTATTGTTTTCATTCTTCATCTTCATTTGTTTCGTCTAAAATTTTTTTTAACCCGTCAATATCAACTTCTTTTCTCTCTTTAGGCCTCTTGCCAATATCTTTTTTAGAAGGATTGAAATCTGTTGTTTCTTTTTCCAAAATAGCGTCTCTTAAAGAAGTAAAACTGGATTTTTCTTTTACGGGCGCCACTGGCGCTCCGATTTTCTCTTTGCAGGATTTGCAGTAAACAGGCCTATTTGGGTCTGGCTTAAAGGGAACTTTGATAATTTTTCCGCAAGTAGAGCATTGCGCGTCATACAGCGTCATTGTTGGCGCTGTTCGCCTTGCCTGACCTGTCTGCAACGCTGGACCAGCGCTGATTGTTTCCGCCCATTCAATTATTTTTTCCTCCACTTTTGCCCGCGGAGTGCTGTACTTCTCCCTTGACCAATTAATAATTTTATCCATATTAGAATCTTTCAACTTCTCAAAAGGAGGCAAAGTATCTGCTGAAAAGGGCCTGCCGGCCAGTCCGTCAATCATTAACTTCAAATAGATATTATATTTCGCCAAATTGACCATATCGCTGGCAATAAATTCCGGCATAAATTCTTTTTCTATAAATTCCGCGTCTTCCGCGCCTACTCTAAAAGAGATTAATGTCCCGATGTTGCCGAAAACAGCGTCCCTCACTGTTTCTTCCATTTGATTGATATATTGATGCCCTAAAATCAAAGCCAAACGATATTTTCTGGCTTCTGACAAGATATTAACAAAACTCTCTGTGGCGAAATTCTGGAACTCGTCCACATAAAGGTAAAAATCCTTTCTCTCGGCTTCGGGCATATCAACACGGGACATTGCCGCAAGTTGAAGTTTGGTAATTAAAAGCGCGCCCAGCAAACGCGAAGCGTCCTCCCCTACCTTTCCCTTGGACAAATTCATTATAAAAATCTTCTGGTTATCCATTATTTCTCTCATATTAATAGAAGAATTGACCTGCCCTATTATATTTCTTATTAAAGGCGCTGAAGTAAATTGCCCAATTTTATTTTGAATTGCCGCTGTTGCTTCTGACGCGTATCTCTGGTCATATCCGGCAAATTCCTGAGTCCAATACGCTTTTATCACGGGGTCTGTAACTTTTTCAATCACTTGCTGCCTGTATCCTGGATCTGCCAGCATCCTGTTCACCCCTAAAAGAGTGGCGCCCGGATATTCCAATAAAGCCAAAATACAATTATTCAAAATATATTCCATTCTCGCTGACCAGACATCCGGCCAAATTTTCTTAAACACGCCCATTAAACCGCCTGAAACCAAATGCCGCTTTTCAATATCAACCTGCTCCATGATATTAAAAGCAATAGGATAGTTAATGTCAGCCGGATTGAAATAAACAACATCTTTAATTCTTGATTCCGGAACAAAATTCAATAAGTCCTCCGCTACTTCTCCGTGAGGGTCAACAAAAGCCAATCCTTTTCCGTCTTGAATATCCTGAATAGCCATATTTTGCAGCATAGCGCTTTTTCCCATACCGGTTTTCCCAACAACATAAACATGCCGACGCCTGTCATCGGTCTTTATTCCAAATTTTTTCCTTATATTGCGAAAATTTGTTTCCGCAAAAAAATTTATTTCTGACATAGAATTAATAATTTATTGTTTACTCTTCTATTGGCAGTTCTGCCGGCGCTTCGCCTCTCTTTGCTTCCACGCGGAAAATAGAAGGCGCGCCTGTCACCATTCTGCCCGGAAAATGATACAAAGAAGCCAACTCCTCAATATTCAAAATAAAGCTTGATGGCCCGGCGTTTCTTGGAAACAAAGGACTGATTCTACCCACATAATTCCTAAACATATTTCTCTTTCTTACATAAGTCCTTCTTTTATCCAAAAACCACAGCCAAAAAGTGTATTTTTTTGTAATGGTGTTGGACCAGGGCTTAAATCCATTAAAATTAGTTGTAGAAAACTGGTCAAAAAATCCCATAGGAATTGTTTTTCTGCCGCCAAAATAATCCTCTTTTTTACCTAAATGCACAAATCTGATATTGCACTTAAAAGCGTATTTGCTTACTTTTTTTTCAATTACTGAAACAACCTCTCTTTCTCCGGGGCTGAGCGTCAGTTCCGGAGGAATAAGTTGCGCTTCTTTTTTCTCTTCCTCTGTGGGCGCCTTGTTCATTAACGAACCAATAAAAACCCCTATTGCTTCCTGAACTATTGGCTTGCCTGCCGGCTTGAGACCGGGCCTGTCCAATAACTTATCAACTTCTTTTTTACCGCGTTTCGGATAATCGTCTTCCACATTTGCCGCTACCGGCGTTGCTATTATCTGAACCCATAACTGCTCTTTTGGCTTAAATTTCGCCATACCTTCCAAAAGCGCGGATATAGGGTCTATTCTTTTTTCTTCTTTCGCTACTTCTGGCTTTTCTTCAAAAAATTGCGAATAGGTTCTTATTGGATAAACATCGTCTTTTAATAGAACATAATCGCAGCCCCATAGATCCCAATTTTTATTAGGAATATCCTGGGGAACAAATTTTGTGTAATCCTCAACTTCTTCAATCTCCACATCAGGATACTGGGAATAGATGCTTGACTCTACTCTGTCGCGCGTCGCGGCTGGAATTCTGATATAAAAATGCGGTTTGCCCCCCAAGGAAGCTATTTCAAGAGACATAGCCAGCTGCTGCTTTCCGTCCAGCCATTTTTCTCTCGGATTGGGCGGGTCGTATAAATGCCATAATCCGGAAAACACTAGTTCCATTGCTTTTACCGGCGTAAGCACTTCTTTGGGCGGCTTAATTTCCAATAAAATCATTCTCACATTTTTCGCGCACCATTTGTCTCCGAGCCACCAAAGCCAAAGATATTTGAACGGCTTTATTAAAATAAAAGGAATCGGCAGCCACCACCAATCCTTTATCATCTGCCATATAATTTGAAAAAAAGGTGTTAAAACCTTTTGCGCGGTGCCGAATTCCTGACTAACTGCTTCTAAAAAAACTAGGTCAATCATAAATATAAATGAGCGGGCTTCGTTGCCGAGCGAATATTACTTAGGTTTCGCGAACAAAATATCTCCCTTTATTATCCTGTTGGAAATATTCCCGGTTGTTGAGATTCAATAAGACAGTGTTTTCTTTTACAAATCTTTGTTTGAGAACATAATCCACGATTTTTTGTTTTGGCAATGGCTTGTGCGATTTTTTAAGAACATTGAAAATCACATCCTTTATATGCCCAGTTTCATATCCCCATTCCTGCAAAGCGTAAAGTCCTCTGCCCACTAAAACAAATCTATTGTCTTTAATCAATTCGTTGTGAACTGTCTTGAATAAATACGGCTTTTTAATTTTTTCCTGCGTCTGAATAATATCAGCCACTTGTGTAAAGTGCATTGGCTTATTTTCTTTTTTCAGCGTCAAAAACGCTTTGTCTTTAATCCCTCTTGGATTTATTTCAGGCCAATTGGAAAAACCGTACAAATTGTCCTGGTTTTTTAAAATATGCTTGGAAAGCTCAATGGAAGAAAGCAAAACATTGGCATTGGAAGGGTTTGCATTATAAACCCGAAAATCTTCAAACACAAGAGGTCTGTCTTTTTTCTTTAATTCCTTGAAAAACGATTCTGTGATTTTCTGAGCGCGTTTAATAGAATTTGATTCCATTGTCCAGAAAGGGAAAAAATCGTCTGTTTCAGGAAATCTTTTGAATGGCTCTCTAATGCTCAATAAAAATAAAATATAGGGTCTTGAATTTAAGCCGCCTAATTTTTCCAAAAGCAAATTTTCTCTTTTCAAACCCCCGAAATTTTTTATTTCGCGCGCGAAATATTGAAATGGCTTTTGTGAAATATTTTGCGCTTTTTCTCGCGCGATTTTAAGCCCTATATTCTCAATCTGGCGAACTCTTTCGCGCGTTATTTTGTAATCGTTCCCAACGAATTCCAATGTTTCTTTCTCACCTGTTCCAAACCCAAAACGCCTGCTTATAATATCTTGTGTTCTTTTCGGCAGGTCTTGCAAAAGATTTTCGCAAATTTTCTTATAATTAAATTTAGACATATTCTCTATATATTTTCTTTTTATATCACATTGCATACATAATGTCAAATCCTTTTCTGTGGATAAAAAAAAGGGAGATAAGCTCCCCAATGTTGCGCAGGATAAAAAATTATTTCTCACGCAAAACTTTTATAATTCTTGCAGCAGACTTTCAGCTTTTTGTCGCAGCTTTTCGCTAAGGAAACTTGGCAAGTCGACATCTCTAATCATCGCTATGAACCATTCTGGAACTGCGTCAATTGATACTGTTGGTAATAAAACCTCTGATAAAACCTCTGATATCCGCTTCTCAAGTAACGCTTCCAGTTCTGACTCAGAACTGATTTTGTGCCAGCAAAACATCAGTATTTCCATATCGCTGATTGTTGGTAAAAGCTCTGGTAAAACCTCTGCCACCCGCTTCTCGACTAACTCTCTCACTTCTGACTCAAGATCAATTTTGTCCCAATAAGACATCAGTGTTTTCATATCATCGGCTGCTGATAAAACCTCTGTCATCCGTTTCTCGGTTAACGCTTCCAGTTCTGACCCAGAATCAGTTTTGCCATAAAAAGACATCAGTATTTCCATATCGTTGACTGCTGGTAAAACCTCTGCTATCCGCTTCTCAATTAACGTACTCGGTTGTGACCCAAAACCAATGCTATCCCAATAAAACATCAGTGTTTCCATGTTATTGACTGTTGAAAAATCTAAATCCACGTTCGTTGGCGTACTCTCTCCCAAAAAAGATGATTCTAAAAAAGCTGATAACAAAATTTTCAATTCATTTTTTTCCATTTCCTTACTTTCACCTCCTAAAAGCCCTTTCTCTGTCATCAGCCGCATTTGCAGTCTTGAACCGCCTGGCGCAACCTCTATTAAAAGAACTGCCTAAATCATAGCAGTTTATTTGATTCTGTCAACAGTTGGAATCTCGTATAATCTTATATATGGATAATCTGGAAGAGATTTAATGAAAGGGATATTATCAAAAGTGAAAGCCAAAGAAACAATCCTTGTTCCCGGTTTTAATTCAGATAAAAATTTTCTTTCCAGTAAAACCATAGTCGGCTGAAAAAGATAAATTAAAATAACATCGGCGTCGGAAAAATCTTTTTTGAAAAAATTGCCTTGATGAATTTTAATTTTATTTTGCAATCCTAATTTTTCAATCCTGCGCGTAGACATCCGAACTAATACCGGATTAATCTCAATCCCATTGCATTTTACATTATATTTTCTCGCGGCTTCAATAAGGATTTTCGCGTCTCCTGAACCAAGGTCGTAAAGAATTTCACCCTGCTTTGGACTTGCCAACTCGAGCATCTTTCTAACTTTTTCTATCGGCGCGGGGACAAACGGAGCGCCAAAAATAATAAACAAAGAAAAAAATAGTTTAATCAAAAGAAAACCCGTGAAAACAAGCAAACATATTAAAAATAATAAATCTAGAAATAAAATAGCAGAAATCATTTTTTACTCGCGGAATTTTTTGTAATTAAGCCAGGCAAGAAGAATCGGACTGGCTAAAAAGATTGAGGAATATGTTCCGGCAACAACCCCAATAATAAGGGCAAGGGCAAAGTATTGCAAAGTCGCGCCGCCAAAAAAGAAAATGGCAAGCAGAACAAACAAAGTGGTTAAAGAAGTGTTAATTGAACGGGATAATGTGTCATTTAATGATTTATTGACAATATCTTCCAAAGAACCGCTGTGTATTCTTATTAAATTTTCCCTGACTCTGTCAAACACAACTACTGTGTCATTGACCGAATAGCCCAACACCGTGAGCAAACCCACAACAACCGGAATAGAAATTTCTATCCCCTGATACCTGCCTAAAACAGCGAATACTCCAATAGGTATTAAAACATCATGCCCCAGCGCGAACAATGTCGCAATGCCGTACTGCCAGCTCTTGATAGAACTTTTGACTTTCCTGAAAGCAAAGGTTACATACGCGATTATCGCAGATAAGGACAAAATAATAATCAAAATAGTTTTTTGTTTTAATTCTTCGCCAATCACCGGCCCGATGGATTCAAATCTCATTTCTTCCAGTTCATGGGTTTCTTTCAACTTACTGAGAATTTCCTGGTGTTTTTCTTCGCTAATATCTTTGATTCGTAAAATCATTGCGCTCTCCCCGCTCGGCTGGACCATTATATCGCCCAACTCTAATTCCGACAAAGCCCCCTTAATCTCATCATTAGACGGCCTCGCGTCTTTATATTCTACTTCCATAATACTGCCGCCGGTAAATTCAATGTTTGGATTCAGGCCAAACATTGCCAAACAGCACAAACTCCCGAGGATTAAAACCCCGGAAAAAATGAAATAAAACTTTGAATATTTAATGAAATTAAACATAATTATTTCCACAACCATTTATATCGTTCCCATCTGGTGCTTTCAAATAATCTGAGCAAAGTTCGCGTAATAAAAATCGCGGAAAACATACTGATTAAAATTCCCAACCCAAGCGTAAAAGCAAATCCTTTCACAAAACTTACGCCAAAAACAAATAAAATCAAAGCCACGAGCAAAGTAGTTAAATTGCCGTCTCTAATAGAAGGCCATGCCCTTTCAAAACCCTGTTCCACGCTCTGGGTAAAACTTTTTCCGTCTCTTAATTCTTCCCTGAACCGGGAAAAAATCAAAACATTGGCGTCAACAGCCATTCCAATTGACAAAATAAATCCGCCAATCCCCGCCAAAGTCAAAGTAACCGGAATCAATTTGAAAAGCGAAAGGATGATTGCTGCATAGACCAATAAAGAGAAACAAGCCAAAATTCCTGGAACTCTGTAAAAGAAAATTAAAAACAAAAGGACTGCTAAAAAACCAAACATACCTGCCTGCAAAGATTTTTCCAATGATCTCGCGCCCAATGTGGGACCAACTGTTTGCTGGGAAATCAATGTTATCGGCACGGGCAAAGCACCGGCGCTAAGATTTCTTGCCAATTCTTTTGCTTCATCAATAGTGAACTTGCCTGTGATTTGCGCCTTGCCTCCGGAAATTCTTTGCTGGACCGTGGGCGCAGAAATTACCATTCCGTCAATATAGATAGCCAATGGCTTGCCAATATTTCTCTCTGTCAATTCTTCAAACAATTTTGAGCCCTCGTCGTCAAATTGAAGCATAATCAATGGTTCATACATTGTCTGGTCAAAGCCCATTTCAGCGTTTTTCATATATTTTCCGGTTAAACCGGTTTCTTGAAAAATATCTTGAAGCCCTAATTCCCAATTTTCAATTTCCTGAATTTCCTCCATTGTCTTGCCTTCCAATTCTTTTCTTTTGTCTAAAATCTTTTTCATCTCTTCCTCGCTCTTCTGCTCTTTAAATTCTAAAAACGGGGTCTTGCCAATCATTTGTATCGCTGCTGCCGTGTCTTTTACGCCTGCTAATTCAACAATCAAGCGATGATGCCCCTTGGTTTCCTGGGTTTGCACCACCGGCTCCTGAACTCCAAACATATTAACCCTTCGCTCAATCACATCTCTTAACCCCTGCAAAGACGAATCATGGTCTTCCTCGTCAATCTGGGACATATCTGCTTCGTATATTAAATGTGTCCCGCCCTGAAGGTCCAATCCCAGCTTAAACGGGTCTGATGGCAATTGCAGAATGTTGGTTAATCGCTCAATATATTTTATTTCATTCTTTTTAGCGTTAATAATATCCGCGGAATTATTCCAGTATTTTGGTTCGCAAAAATTCCCGGCAAGAAAAGCCAGGAAGAAAATAGAAATTGTGATTAGATATAATTTTCGCTTTGACATTATCTTTATATTATAATTTAATTGTGGAATGTCAATTGCTTATGAGCGAGGCAACAAGCCCTCAATTATCCAAATTTAGGATAGCAACATTTTTTATATTTTATTGGTTTGCCAGTTTTAGGATCTTTTTTTCCGCACGGACAGGGGTCGTTTCTGCCCGGTTTTGGAGCGCGCGTGGTGTTTTGAGACGCGGAAGATGGGGCTGGAGCGGAAGACGAGGGCTGGCTAAAAGACGGCACGGGCGCGTTAATCTGCGTTCCGGAATTCGCAAGATTATCCGGCTTTTTCACTAAACTCACTTGGAAAATCGTATTCACGATGTCTATTTCTATCGCGGACAACAACGCCTTAAACATTTTATGACCCTCGTTTTTATATTCCACTAAAGGATCTTTTTGGCCGTAAGCCCTTAAACGAACAGAATCCCTAAGATATTCCATATTTTCCAAATGATCCATCCAAAGGAAATCCAATGTCCGTAAAGCAACAATTTTTTCTACTTTTCTCATATTCTCCTCGCCAACTTCTTTTTCCTTTTTCTCATAGTCCTCTATTGAATGCTTGGACTTTTCAAGTATTTCTAAAATATATTCTCTAAGTTTGGAATTCTCGGCTTTCTCCAAAATCTCTCTTCTTCTCTTATAAATTATGTCCCTATGTTTGTTCAAAACATCGTCATAATCCAGCAAATGCTTTCTTAAATCAAAATTCATCCCTTCAATTTTCCCTTGCGCGCCTTCTATCACTCCGGAAAGCATTTTCGCTTCAATTGCTTGGTCATCCGGAATATTTAATTTTTCCATCATTCCTTTAATCTTGTCGCCGCCAAAAATCCGCAAAAGGTCGTCTTCCAATGAAACAAAAAATTGCGAAGACCCGGGATCGCCCTGTCTTCCGCCTCTTCCTCTTAATTGGTCGTCTATACGCCGCGCTTCGTGACGCTGGGTTCCAATTATATGAAGCCCCCCGGCGCCAACCACTTTTTTGAATTTTTCTTGGTTTTGCGGATTTCCGCCAAGCATAATATCCACTCCCCTTCCAGCCATATTCGTGGCAATAGTCACCTGCCCTAATTTGCCGGCTTGCGCGATAATCTCGCCTTCTTTTTCATGCTGTTTGGCGTTCAAAAGCTGATAAGGGATTCCCTCAAGAGACAATAATTTTCCTAAATATTCGTTTTTATCAATAGAAGTTGTTCCAACAAGGACCGGCTGTCCGGATTCGTGCTTTTGTTTAATCTCCTGGATAACTGCCTTAAATTTGCCCTGTTCTGTTTTGTAAATTCTGTCAGGCAAATCCTCGCGCGCCATTGGCTTGTTTGTCGGAATTATTACAACTTCTAATTTATAGACCTTGTCAAGCTCTTCCGCGGATGTTGCGGCAGTTCCTGTCATCCCGGCCAACTTATTATAAAGCCGAAAATAATTCTGAAATGTTACAGACGCGAGTGTTTTTGATTCCGGCTGGACATTAACGCCTTCTTTTGCTTCCAATGCCTGATGAAGCCCGCCTGAAAACCTGCGCCCGGGCATCATCCGCCCGGTAAATTCATCCACAATAATCACTTCTCCGTTCTTCACGACATATTCTTTGTCTTTTTTGAAAAGCGTCTGCGCGCGCAGTGCCTGCTCCATATTATGCAAATATTTTATCCCTTTTTCCTCGTAAATATTTTCCATCCCCAATATCTTTTCAATCCTGTTAATCCCTTTCTCCGTAAGCGTAACTGCTTTCATTTTTTCGTCAATTTCATAATCAGTGTCCTGGTCCAATTTTGGGATAATTTTGGCAAACTCTCCGTACATCGCGGTTGCGTCAACATCCGGCGCTGAAATAATCAACGGCGTGCGCGCTTCGTCAATCAAAATAGAATCAACCTCGTCAACAATAGCGAAATTAAAATCCCTCTGTGATTTCATATTCAAATCATAGACCATGTTATCCCTTAAATAATCAAATCCGAATTCATTATTAGTGCCATAAGTAATGTCCGCGCCATATACATCCTTGCGCAGGGCAGGTCTCAAATATGTTTCAACAACTTTGAACCCTCCCAAAGTATCCCTTTCTTCATCTTTCCGCTCCTCATCCTGTGTTTCTTTCAAATTCGCGTCGTAAATATACCCTGTATCGTGAACAATACATCCGGTGGACAAGCCCAATAAATCATATATCTGTCCCATCCAAACAGTATCTCTTTTCGCTAAATAATCGTTAACTGTGACTACATGAACTCCCTTGCCTTCTATGGCATTTAAATATATCGCCAAAGTTGCTGCCAGGGTTTTTCCCTCGCCTGTCTTCATTTCAGCGATTTTCCCTTGATACAAAACAATTCCGCCAATAAGCTGGACATCAAAATGCCTTTGATTTAGAGTTCTTTTTGCCGACTCTCTCACCGCGGCAAACGCTTCCGGAAGAATATTGTCCAGGGTTTCACCCTGTTTGAGCCGCTCCCTGAATTTGCTTGTCTGCTCTTTTAATTCTTCATTAGAAAAACCCTCGAACTTTGGTTCGAGGTTATTGATTTGAGCGACTATGGGCTGTATGCTTTTGAGATACTTTTCATTAGCATCCCCAAAAATTTTGCTTATGGAAAACATACTTTTTGTTTTTCTAGTTTCCTTCGTCTCTAATACGGCCTTTCCTGAAGAACCTTGAGTAATATGACAAGTTAAAAATTTTCTTTATCGCGCGCGCGCCGCGTTTGTATTTTGCCTCGCGCTTTCTTGTGTACTGCTTGAATTTTCTCTGCAATTCATCTTTAACTTCGTCTACTGCCAAACGCAAATCATGGCGCGTGGATTCCGCTCTCGCGGTTTTCTTTGGAAACCTGAACTGGGCTTCTACTTTGAAAATATCTCCTTTCCTGTGATGGCTGGTTGTTCTTCTTATCTCCACCCAAATATCCAATGGCTTAACTCTGATATCCTGAATAAACTTTTCCAGAGACCCAATTTTTTGCTCCACATAATCCTTATCAGAAAGAGACAATTTCAAATTAATGTCTTTAATATTAATTTTCATATCCTATTTTTATATCATCTACCTATCTACCTATATAATAGTAAATCCTTGCGCCTGCGTCAACAGTACCAAAACAAAACAAAACGAGCCTACTAGCTCGTTTTGTAATAAATCATTTCTTCTTTTTTCAACCAACAAACAATGTTTCTTGGCTAGAAAAAAAAGATAGGGAATATACATCTCTGCTGTGCCCCCATTTGTTATCAAATTGTCTCTGAATAATAAAAGCACAGATGCATATTTCCCCAATTTTCGTAGTATATGAGGGCTTTTGGTCGATCAAACAATTTATTCAACAATCTACTGAATTTGGCCCCTCACTTAGCACGGCGCAGTTAAGCGCTCTTATTGCTACTTTTTATGAGGAGCGCTCTGCGCGCAAATCTCTTTGTACACAAGGCGCTCCTCATCGATAAAAAGAACTATTTTTATTTACGGTGATAATGTAGCACACCAGCAAAATTTTGTCAACCCCCACATTAATTTTTTACAAAATCACGATTTCTTCCTGTAAGTCAATTCTGAATTTTTGTTTGACAGATTGTTTTGCTAAATTTATTAATTCCAAAACATCGCTTGCTTTGCCATTCCCTAAATTGACAAAAAAATTACAATGCTTTTCTAAAATTTGAATATCCCCTGCTTTCTTTCCTTTTAATCCGCATTGCTCAATCAATTTTCCAGCAGAATAACCCTTTGGATTTTTGAACACAGACCCTGCGGACGGAAACAATATGTTAGTAGATTCTCTGCTATCTAAAAATTCTTTTATTCGCGTTTTTATCTTTTCCGCGTCTCCTATCTTTAATTCCAAATTCGCTGAAAAAATTATCAAATTTTCATTATGTTTAAAAATACTGTCGCGATACTTAAACTCGCAATCCTGATTCTCCAAAATCCTAATTTTCGGAAGCCCGGCTTCCGAAAATTGAGAAATGTCAAAAACCTCAACGCTTTTCACAACATTGGACATTGATATTTCAAACGCTCCGGCATTGCCGGCAACAGCGCCGCCAACAGTTCCAGGAATTCCTGTTGCCCATTCCATTCCAGATAAACTATTTTTCATTGTTTGCGCGACAAGAGAACTTAACAACGCGCCTGCTTCAGCATAAATTCTTGGATTTTCTTCATTGTCAAATGATTCAATTTTTGAATTTTCCATTTTGATAATTAAGCCGTCATATCCTTTGTCATCCACTAGTAAATTACTCCCGCTTCCTAAAATAAAAAAAGGCAAGTCATTTTGCTTTGCCGTTTTAATTGCTGAAATTAAATCCTGTTTTGTTTTTGCTGGAAAAAAATATTTTGCCGGGCCTCCTATCTTAAAAGTAGTATAATTTTTCAACAAAACATCTTTCTCAAATTTCTCCATCATTGATTATTTAATATTATGGTCGGGAGAGTTAACCCCAATTCTAGTCTATAATGAGCGCATACCCCCCGACCAATTACATTGTATTATATTTCCAAATTCCCGTCAATAAGACCGCATGCGTATATTATGTCTCATAAATAAACAAAAGACCTTGCATATGTAAGGTCTTTTGTCGACTAAGAATAGAGTTTCCCTAACGGGAAACGCTCATTATCGTATATTACTCAATTAAAAAAATTTGTCAACCCCCAAAATTTGGGATACAATGAACCTGATGTTTATGTATTTTGTCCACCCTCAAATAAAATTAAACAGAAAAAATTTTAAGCAAGTGTTTGCTTGTTTTTTTAAGCGTCCTGATTTAAAAAATTTAGAAAACCGATTGTCTCTTTTATTCCCGAATGAAAAAATAATTTTTACTGATATGGGGAGAACCGCTTTTCAAATTATTATTGAAAAAATGAATTTAAGAAATTCCGCTATGCTTGTTCCGGCGTATCTTTGCGACATATTCTTCCCTATTTTCAAAAAATACAATATATCCCCTATTTTTCTGGATGTTGACTTAGAAACATTTAATTTAGACATTCAGGAAATAGAAAAGAAAATTAGCCCTAATGTAAAATCAATTTTAGTCCCTCATATTTACGGCTTGCCGAATAATATAACAAAAATAAAATCTTTAACCAAAAAATATAATATAAAAATTATTGAGGATTGCGCGCACGCCTTTGGCGCGAAAGAGCAGGGAATTTATACGGGAAATTTTGGAGATGCCGCGTTGTTCAGTTTGTACAAAATCTTTCCGTGCTTCCGCGGCGGAATGCTTGTCTGCCCAAAGGATTGGCAAATTAATTTAGAAAAAACAAAATTTTCTTCGCGCGACTTTATTTCTTTCTTAAATTGCTTCCCTGTTTGGGCGTATTTATTCAAAAAATTCGGCAATGAAATCGCGCCAAAAATAATTAGAAAAGAAAAACTCGCGAAACCCGCTGAAATCAATAGAATTTCCTTAAATCTTTTCTCTTATTTTTCGCAGAGCTGGGAACAAAATTCTGAAAAACGAATCAAACTCGCGCTTATATTCCAAAAAGAACTTAAAAAAATGGGATTTAGCGTCCAAAAGCAGGAAAATAACAGGTTTTGTTATATTTCCGCCCTACTCCCAAAAAATTTAGAAAACAAACGAGATATTTTTCTGAAAAAATTAAGTAAGAATAAAGTATTCTGCACAAGAATGTGGCATACTCCATTGGTAATAAATCCTGTTGTCCAAAAAGAATATAATTTAGATATTCAGGATTTTCCAAACACTAAGGAGACCGCGCGCAGAATTATCAATTTCCCGTTGCAAAATTTTTATAAAGAAAAAGACATTGAAAAAATCATTAAGATACTGCAAAAAACTATGAATCAAATAGCATAACTTTGCGCTATTTCATCATTTCTTTAAGGCCTGTTTCTAAATTGTATTTCGGCTCCCAATCCAATAATTGTTTTGCTTTGGATATGTCAGCCAAACTATCCATTATTTCTCCGGGCCTCTCTGGCAAACTGGTTGTTTCTCCGCCTATTATTTTTGCTAATTCATTGATGCTGTAATTTCTGCCTGAAGCAATATTAAATATCTGGTTTACGGCACCTTGTTTTTCTGCTGCAAGAATAGTGGCATCCACAATATCTTTGACGTAAGTAAAATCCCTTTTCTGGTTTCCATTGCCAACAATTGTGAGGTGCTGATGTTCTGCTTTTTGCTTCAAAAATTTTGCCACAACGCCGGAATAAGGCGAGTCAACATCCTGACGAGGGCCAAAAACATTAAAATATCTTAAACAAATTGTTTGAATCCCGAAAAGTTGGAAAAATATTTTACAATACATTTCTCCAACATATTTCTGCAGAGCGTAAGGGCTTAACGGGTCCAATAAGGCCGTTTCTTTAATTGGCATATTTTTTTGGTCTCCATATACTGATGTAGAAGACACGTAAATAAATTTTTTTACTTTAGCGTCTCTTGCCGCGATAAGCACATCCAATGTGCCCTTGATATTAATGTCATTGGTTTCTATTGGCTGTTCAATAGAAGCCGCGACTCTGGGCAAAGCGGCTAAATGAAAAACAAAATCTACATCTTGGAATAAAGGCGAAATTTTATCAAAATCTCTTATGTCGCTTTCAAAAAAAACAGCCCTGGGATTAAGATTTTCTTTTTTGCCAGTGCTTAAATTGTCAATTACTAAAACCTTATTGCCTTGTTCTATCAATCTGTCTGTTAAATGGGAGCCGATAAATCCGGCTCCGCCTGTGACTAAAATTTTCATAAATTTTTACTCGTCGCAGAGTTGATTGAGTTTCGCGCGAGTTGTCTTGCCCGCAAACCCAGTGCCTTCAGTCAAACCCCAAGGTGTTAAAATTTCGTCAGCATACTTGCTCTGAAATCTTATTACAGCGGCTTTGGTCAAAGTCCCAAAATAGCCGGTTGTAAGGCCTTCGGGATAAATTTCCGGGCCAAGAATCTCAAATAATTCCTGTAAACATTTCACATCGTTATTTTTCATTCCTTTAGAAAGATTATGCTCAAATTTTGAACAGCAAATAACGCCTTCCAGCCGGCAGGCCGGTTGGGGCTCGCAATCGCTGTCTTCCGGAAAATCCTGCCCTGGATTCGGTTCTGGCTCGGCGTCAGTATCAGTATTAATATCAGGTTCAATTTCAGGGTTGTCTAAGTCAAATTCTTTAAGTCGGGCTCTTAATTGGGCTAAAAGCGCTTCAACTTCCGCTATTTGAGATAAAATTTCTTTTCTGTCCATTTCAGAGACCGGCTTTACAAGGCATTTCTCAGCAAGAGCTTCTTGCTCTTGTTTTTCTTTTTCTTCCTTACTTAGCGCTGTGGACGCCTCCCAGAAAAAAGAAAATGAAGGTTCTTCGCCCAAAAACCCTGATTTCTTGCTCTGGATAGAAGGAATAATAATCATTGTTCTTATTTCTTTTCCAAATTTTGAAATTATAACCTCGCCTTTTTGATTTTCATCTAATTCAAAAAAACCAACAGCATACTCTCCTGTATCGCTTTTGGTGACATAAGGAACCTTAAACAAATTTTCAGGATTGCCGATAAATTTGATTTTTAATCCGCCTTTGCCTCCAATAAATTTATACCAACTTCCAGCCCAATTTTTTGTGGATTGACTCACTCCCAAACTGCTCTCGCCGTTAAGAGGCAGAAAATTTACTGTTGGACTTACTCTCAAATTCTTTAAATTCTCGTTCTTATAGCAATATTTCTCCCCTACTGAACAATCATTGATTAAAACAGCGATTGTCCAGTCAGTAAAAATCTGGGAAAAATCTTCAACAAAATGATTTTTTTTCAGCGCGTATTCCAATGACTTTATTCCAACTTCTTCTGATTTTAGAGAATCTGTCAAAATCTCTATCCCATAATACTCCACTAAATACTGCGTAAAAAGATTAAGAACTCCGTAATCTTCTATTTTATTCTGCCATCCGGGAATTGAATCAGACGGCTCTTTTAGAAAAATTTTTACTCTTTGTTCTAAATTGCTGTCTTGATATTCTAAATTATCATAACCAATTAAGGTTGCCGCGAATTCCGCGCGCGCTTCATTCAGCCACACCTCTTCCGACACTCCGTAAATCCTGTTTTTCTGGTTAAAAGTAATTAAATGCGTAAATTCATGAGCCAAAAAACTCTTTTCTAATGAAGAATTAATAAAATCAGTATTGAGATATACCATTTCTCTTTTGTTCGAGTCTGGAACTTGTAATTTTGTGTACTGGTCGTTTTCCCTAAAATAACCGCCAGTGTTTTTTTTCATAGGAAGAAATAAAACAGCAATTCTGTTATCTTTGTCAATTCCCGGCTTCCATTCCGAGCCAAATGTTTCAGTCAAGGTTGGATAAATATTATTGTGGAACTCGCTATCAAGGACTTGAAGAGATTGCTTGACTTGATTTTTTTTTGTTTGGTTTAATCCTGCCAACCAATCGTTGTCAACATAGAAATAAGCGTTTGCGCCAATTCTCTGCAAATTCGCAATGATTTTTTCTCTGCCCTGCGCGTCATAATCCGCGTCAACAAAAAAAACATCTGTCTGGCCTAAAGAAATTGCTTGAGCAAAACACGGCGCGAGCGCGCCAACAAAAACAATGCTTGCGAACAGCGCGATAAAAAATTTGATTTGGATTTTCTTAAACATTAAATTATTTTAACATATTTTTATAGAAAAACAAAAATTTTGATAAAAACCCCGCCAGTCCATAGACTGGCGGGGTGGAAAATGAATTTCCGACAATTAAATGAACTAAAAATCCCTGTCCGGCTTGTCCTGCTTTGTTTTCTGTTTTATAAACCAAAAAATCTTTTTCAAAAACTTTACGCCTAATTGCGGACCAGCACCTAAAATGCCTTTATTTGCGCTGCCGCCATTTTCTTCAAGTTTATTTGTATAATTAAATTTTTCCAAATTCTCATTTGGGTTTTGAAAAATAACTTTGCTTTTGTCGTCTGAATATATATTATGGCCTGAAGCGTTTTTTACCATAGAAATAAATCACTTATCACTTATTATTTATCATCAATCACTTATTATTATACTACACCCCAAAAAAATTCCCCTGTGGATAACTTATCAAAATCAATTTATTCGCTTACAAATAATACTTCAGGGTGGTAATCAAGCTCCACGCCGCCAATAATGGCTGTAAGAGTTACCTTGCCAGCAACAGTGGCAGGCATTCCCCAAACAAGAACACCCTTTTCATCAGTTGTTTGGGTATTTCTGGCAATATAATTATCCGTGCTTCTGATATAAGATAATTCTACATTTCTATTGGCTAAAGGATTACCATTTTCATCTTTAACCTCCACCAATGCGTTTACATATATTCTGCCATCTGCCTTAGCTTCTGAATAATCAATGGATAATTTTGATTGATTAGCAGAAACTATTCCTCCCCCATTATCAGCAACTGTAATAGTGATTATATCGCTGATAGTTTCATTTTCTACTAAATCTCTTGATTTCAATCTAATATCGTAATCCCCTGTTCCTGGGATACTCCAATTATATGTCCATCTGCCAAAATCTAATCTATCCGAAAAAACATCTTGCCAATTATCAGGTGAACCTTGCTCCACAATACTTATTTGAACTAACTTAGAAGAAAGCCGCCCCTGGTCTTTAGACAAACCGGAGATAATAAAATTATCTTGTAAAGGAATCTGGTTACCATCAAATAAATTAGTAATCACTGACTTAGGTCCCTCTTGATCGCTTGGTCCATATCTAATAGATTGCGTACTAATATTATTTATCTCTTTATCAGCAGGCCCGTCATTCCCTGAATAAACAAAAACGCCTTTATCGCCAATATCAAATTTTCCATCATCATTATTATCTATCAATTTCGGAATAACTAATTGAACAGTTCTGCTATCATCTAAATGGTCTTCTACTTCCACGCTGATAAAAACCCTTAATCCATCTTCTGGAATAATCAAAGCCATATCTTTCCAATACCAAGTAAAGCTTGTTGCGTCCCAATTAGCTTCACCCACTTTTTTATCAATGCCCATTCCCTGAAAACCCGTTGTTCTTTCGTCTGTCCAAAGAACTAATTTTCCAATACCCTTACCGTAATAGGCTGTACCTAAATTCATAATTGAAAAAGCTTGTAAAAAATCTACTTCTCCATTATTAGAAGGAATTACTACATCTAAAGCTAATTTATCAAACTGCAATCTCTTCCATGGCTCTGTTTGATTATAGGACGCATCCTGCAAAGTAAAATCAGACGAAATAGAAGCTTGAGCAAAAATCGCCAAACTTGCAAAAGTTAGTGATAAAATTAAAAAGGAAATTGTTTTTCTCATTGTCATTTTATTAGATATTCTTCAATCTCCGAATCCTGGCCGCCAAAACTTTTATATTTTTCATAATATTCCTTTGTCTTTTCTTTATTATCCATTATTATGCAGTTTTTGGCAATGTAATAATATTGGCCCCAATGTTGTTTTTCGCCAAAAGCATCAATTATTTTTAGATAATATTCATTAGCTTTAATGTAATCCCCCTTGCTTTCATAAAGTTTTGCTAAGTTGTTCCATGCAACAGTTGAATTTTCATAATACTCAAAAAGTTTATTTAAAATTTCAATTGCCCAGTTCGTTTGTCCTAAATATTGAGCATATCTTGCTTTTTCCACAAAAAAATCTGGATTTGGCTTCTCTTCTATTCCTCTGCCACCCTCTTCATAATTTCTTGTAGCTTCTTCAAGTTTGTCTTGATACTTTATAAATTTTTCTTTATATTGCTTCGCCATTTCCTGTGTAATACCTTGTATGTTTTCTATATTTATCAAATCTACATTGTAGTGTTTAGTGTAGAGTGTCGTTTCTTCTGAATTATTCTCTTCTTTCTCGTTGTTATGTTTATTGGTGTAAGGCGTCGCTTCTTCTGAATTATTCCCTTTATCCTGATTAATCCCAAACCAAACTCCGACAATTATCATTGCGATAATAAAAACTATTATTAAGATAATAATTTTCTTTGGCATTAAATTATTTTCGAGCGAAGCGAGAAAACAAGGTTATAGCTTTACTATGTTCTTATTTTAACATTTTTTTAAAAAAAGAAAAAGCCCCTCTAAGAAAGGGCTTTTTCTTTCTCCCGCTCAACTTCTCACCCCAATGGGGCGCACAAGATGAAGCGCGGGTCTATTCAGGATTTAGAAACTCAATGTATGAGTAGAAGTAGCCAAATCATTCACTAAGTAACCATTAAACCAATCAGCAGTCTTTGTGGTATGGCTTGTATTGCTGTTATCAGACCAAAGCATGTTAATTTCTTCCATTGGATATTCAACACCTTCTATAAGGACATTGTCAATGTATTGAGTTCTAGTTGTAGCAGTTTCCCAAAGCTCGATTCTAACCCTGGTAAGCAACCAATCCGTGGCGTCACTACCATTTTGAGCGGTAACTCTAGCTGATAAATCGGCAGGAGTATAGACACCATGATTATTAGATTCACCCGTCATAGCAGTAGTTCCATCGTCCTTAAGACCATAGACAGCTGTAGCACACGCCGTGGTTTGTATCACAGATTCTTCATTCCAAGCAACTATTCCAGCCGTATTTTGTTGCGGCATAATTGTTACCTCAGCATAACCAATACTATTAGGATCCTCATATTTCAGCTCAAGATGCGCCCAATTAGTGGTTGTAGTAGCTCCTTCATAATGCCAAAAACTCCATTTGTTGCTTGCACCAATAGTGTCAAGTCCAGCAACTGTTATTCCAGCAGGCGGAGTAAATTCTACATGAGTGCTACCGTCAGTACCTCCATTAGTTTTAGTAAGCTTCGCTGAGTAGGTTCCGTACTTAGGCGTAACAGCTGTTGACCATTCTGATACGTCGGATGCATGAGCTTTTGCAAGTTTAGCAGCAGGAGCAACAAGAGCAGTAGTAGCTCCCGACAAAACAACAGCGTCATCAGCCATATAGACTGAAATGGAATATGTTGCAACACCAGTTCCAGCAAGATCAGCCTTTACGTAATAAGTGTTGCTGTCACCAGCTGAAATTGTTTCTTCAGTTGTTCCATCCCAAAGAATATATACTGTTTGCTGGTTTGCGCTATCAAACACATCAGTAGTAGTCTCTAATGTTCCAAGGTCGTTGTAAATCAACACCTTATCAGTGATATTAGTAGATCCTCTGTAAAGCTTGAAATTACTACTATTTATAGCTGCATTTGTAGCAGTCATCTTCAAAGCAAATGCTTTCATACTCACAGCTTCTGCAGAATCAGCAGTAACAGTAAACCCATATAGTGCGTTTTGACCATCAAACATATTCGAGGATAATCCAGATATTGCTTTAGCAACGGTTGGAGTTGTTTTTCTAACTGTCATTGCATTTACATTACTTTCATAAAGATAAGTTACATCGCTGTAAACTTTAACTGTAGATGAACCATCGCCAACTGCTCGGAAAGTGTTAGTAGTATCATTGCTGATACCTAATCTTGGTGTCGCGCCTGAAGTAGCGCCAGCAACAACAGTAGTGAAATCAGCTAAAATTTCAACATAAACATAACTATCAGATGGGACAGTAATATCAGTACTCAAACTGGCCTTACCGCTGCTTAAATTACCCCAAGTAGTTACGCCGTCAACTTTGACACCAACTCTCTCTATGTTATTGCCATCTGTGGTAACAGCTGTAGCAAAAACACCACCTGAATCAGAAAGAATATCTAACTTCTGAATCTCAAATTCTTCATATAGGGCGCTAAATTTGTATTTAGCCATTACAACATTACTGCTTCCAGCTACCACAATAGCAGCATCAGGAGAACCTTCTACTTTAGCAGACAAAGTACCAGCAGTGAGGATAGTAAGATATGGAACCGGAGTATCATCAGCTACATTATTTCTTGAAATACCAGTACCAGTAATTGTCAAAGAATTTCCATCTGCGTCTTCAGCTTCTACATCAGAAGCAGCAGTAACATCAGCTGCTAAATATCTGGTAGCAGAAATAGTATTCGCCAAATTAACTCTTACGGTTAATTTTGGAGAAGTACCAGCTGGAATATTGTAAGACAAGCTGTCAAAAGTGGCCTTGCGATAACCACCATCAGAACCAATAGTTCCGACTGTGCTCATTGATTTAGGACCGGCAACCTTAGTTGCGCCGTCATATAAGCTAACAGAAGTGACTAAGTTACCAGCATTTTTATTTCCTTCTCCATTAACAAAGGTTGTATCATCATCACCAAATAATCTCACAGCCAAGCTGGTTAGGTTAACATCTCCAGCAGAGCCAGCAGTTAAAGCAATACCAAGAATATCAACATCCTGAGTTCCTTTAACTTTAGTTCCAGAAACTGGGGTGGATGATAAAGCAACTGTTAATTCAGATGAAGCAACCGTCATAATCTTACCAAAGATATTTCCAGCAACTATATCAGAAGAAGAGATGTACTGGTTAGCATCATTGTCCTTAATAGTACTAGCAACAGTGAAGTCAACACCAGCTTTGAAAGCATTAACAGCTGTCAAGCTAGTGTCTAAATCAGCCCTAATTGCCAAGTGTCTGGTTTGACCAGAATTCATATCAAAGTCATCAGTGAAATGAATCATAGCAGCAGAAGTACTAGCGGAAGCTAAAACACCGCCAGTGTCAAGATCAACTAACTTCGCATTCTTCACATAAGTTGCTAAGTGATTATCGTAGATTTCAGCTATAGTACCACCAATACTGGTTGCTGAAAGACCAGAAGTAATCGGGGTGATTTTAGCTGTACCGGTAGCACCTCCTGTCGTCACTTTAGCATAAACAGGATCAACACTACCGCCTGTTATTTTAACATAATCATTAACAACAAACGTCCCGCTACCTGTAAACGTCATCGCTCCTGATGCCGTATCAGTGGTCAAGTTAAGAGCAGTAAGCGTACCACCTGTTGTTTGTGCTGCACTACTCGTATCCCAAGTCGCCTGCTCAAATATTACATAATAATCCCTAAAGGTTACATTTCTTGCAGAAGTCAAGTTGAACTTGAACAAATCAACATTAGTGATGTTATTGGCAACGGTAGTTGCGGCTGGACCATCATCAACCAAGGTGATAGTACCACCTTGTAAGGAACCAGCAGTAGGACAAGTGTTAGAAGAAGCACCTACACAGTAAGCAGTACTACTACCGTAACTGTTAGTAATAGCAGAGCCCTGGCTATATTTCTTGTCAGTAATTTGGACATCTGAGCTCTCATCTAAGTAGAATCTGATGGTATCTGTGGTCTTTCCACCAAGGATATCGGCATAAAGACTAAAGGTCTTGTTTTGACCCTTTAGAATCTCATAAGGAGTGTCTAATATCAAAACAACATTATCTCCAGTCATGCTGTCAGCTGTTGCCAATACAGTAGTGCCTACTCGCAACTCAAAATTACCCAAGTCAGATTCACTAATAGTACCATTCTGGCTCAAAGTCATTCCTACGACTTCAATGTTATTACTAGAACCAGCAGTAATTTTTACCTTGGCAACTTTAGCGCCGGACTCTCCCAAAGTTGGTTTGGAAACTGACCCACTATTAGCAATAGTAACAGTTCCAACAGTAGCAGCGCCAAGATTCATAGCGTTAGCATTCATAGGGAAAGTTCCTCCAACGGTCGCTCCTGTAATGGAAATATCATCAACTGAAGCAATACCAAGAGTAACTATATTACCCGCTGTTGCTGAATGGATATCAGCCTTTACCGTAAGTTTAGTGATTTTACCTTCAAGAAGAGCTAAACCTATATTGGTAAACTCAACCGTGTCTGAATCAGAAGAAATAGTTCTTCCGCTCTTTAGTCGAGTAGTGCCCTCATAGATATAAACATTAGAGTAGTCAGTAGAAGCACCAATTCCTGTTCTGGTGAACCTAATGGAATCTAAAGTTGCGTCAGATCCTGAGGCTAAATCAAAGATAGCTACCGGGTTTCCTACAGATGACAAAGCAAAAGTAGTACTGGCTGGAGTATCAGAAGCTAAAGATACGACAACAGTGCCTTCTTCGGCGACTTCTTCTTCACCGGAGTAGCATCCGTCAGGTCCCCAATAATAACCGGCTGCGATACAATCCGCTGAATTGTCAATTTCGCTTGCGGCAGGACCTTCCTCTTCTTCCTCCTCTTCCTCTTCTTCTTCCTCTTCTTCGCCGTTGTAGCATCCGTCAGGGCCCCAATAATAGCCGGCAGTAATACATTCTACCGCGTTGTCAATTTCAGAAGGAGATTTTGGTTCCTCCTCCTCTTCTTCCTCTTCAGCGGCTAAAATCGTGTTTAACTGGGCTCGGGTTGTTGAACCAACAAAACCAGTTCCTTTAGTTAAACCGTAAGGAGCCAAAATTTCTTCAGTGTATTTTTCCTGAAATTTTACAACTCCAGATTTGGTAATTGGTCCAAAATAACTAGTTTCGTTTCCTGGAGAACCAGCGCCTGTTTCGCCTAACACAGTGTCAGAATCGGTGTTTAGAACGATTTGAAGGCATTTGACATCATCGCCAGTCATTCCGACTTTTAGATTTCTGTCAAAACTGGTAATAGTGCAACCAATTTTAATGGCTCCGGTAGGAACTTCTGCATCGCCAGTTTCATCTAATTGCGCTTGCAAATCAGCTAATTGAGCCAATAAAGCGTCAATTGCGTCTTGGAGCTCATCTTGCGTCATGGCAGAACTGATTCCAGGGCCGCCAAGCATTACTGTTCCACATATCAGAACTGTAGCGCCTGCGACTATTTTTTTCATTAATGTACTCATTATAATTTTTTAGAACAATGAATTTATTAAACAAGAAACGAAATTTGGTTTTTTGCTAATAATTCATTGATAATTTATTTTATTTCGACTAATTTTTCTTTTGCCGTTATCGACCTATGTGTACTTTTTGGATAGTAAAGAATTCTTTATGTTGCAATGAAATATCCAAAAAGAGCATTTTAACGACGCTCGTATTTAAATTGATTATTAACTTGCTGCTAATTCCTTATTTTCTAAAATTTTCACTCTTTCTAATAATGCTTCAAATTCTTTGCGATAAACCACATTGTCTAATTTTATTTCAATCCTGTCTAATCTTCCGTCAATTTTATCTAACCTAGTGTCTATCTTATCAAATTTCTCATTGACTTCGCTAAAACCCCTTTGGACCATTCCTGCTAAATCGTCAATTGTTGTGTTTTGATTTTCCATAAAATTATTATTTTATTGATTTAACAGAAAGTGTTCCCATGCTTGCTGGTATTGTTCCTGTTCATACAGCGCCTGTATTTCCGTTAATGTTGTTTCCTGGTCTTCTGTGAGAATCTGGCTTGCCATTCTTTGCATTTCCTGTTCTACTAATGTTTTATAGCAATCACTGATGGCTTCGTCTAATTCCGGTGTTTCTACTATTACGCCTAATGTTTTTTCCACTTCCTGTTTTGTTTGCTCAATTTCCTGCATTTGCGCTACAATTTCTTTTACTTTGCTTGTGTCCGCGTTTACAAATACTGTTTCTTCCGGAATATCTATTACTTTAACTGATTCTACTAATTTTTCAAGTGTCTTTGCTGTTTCCTGCGCGCTTTGCTCCACTTCTTGTATCGCCGGAGCCAAATTCCTGCCTAAATTTGCTTGAACCACTTGATTTAATTCCTGAAATTTCTTGTTGGTCATTGCTATTTGCGCTTTTGGCTTTTCCTGTTCCGAAGCCAAATTGAGCTGGACTTTTTCAGTAATTTTCTTTGCCGGATAAAGCAAATCCCCTGGCAGAGCGCTTTGGGCAACGCCAAATACGGTGAATATAAGACCAAAACAGGCAATAGTCGCGAACGCGGGCTTGAAAAACACGTTAGAAAAAATGTTTGAAATAGCGGCAAACGCAGACTTTTCTGTTTCAGCCGGGACTTGTTTTTGGCTTTGAGCTCCAAGGATTTCCTGTTTGCACAAAATCACCCATTCTCTGTTGGGTTTAATTTTTTTGAGTTGTTTAAGTTGTTTGATGAGTTCTTGGTCAGTCATATGCCTTATTATAAATTTGACGAAGAAACAAAGATTTTATTACACTTTAAGTTTAACTTAGTTGTTTGCGAAGGGATTTTAAGCCGCGGTGAAGTATTACGCGGCACGCGCCTTCTGATTTACCGGTTATTTCAGCAATCTCCGGCAATGTGAGGTCGTCTAAATAATGCCAAATAACAACATCCTGATAATTCGGCTTAATATTGTTTATCGCTTTTTTCACTGTATCTATTTCCGAACACAAAATCGCTCTGCGCTCTAAATCAAGATCTGGGTCAGGGTCAATAATCTGGTCCAAGGATTGCGCTGGAACATTTTGCGTTTTGTTTTTTTCGCGATAAAAATCAACAACCAAATTTCTAGCGGTCTTGTACAGATATGCCTGGGGGTTGTCAATTGTCCTACCTTGCTGAATACCCTTCCATGTCCGAGTGAAAACATCAGAACAAATGTCCTGGGCTGTTTCCTTTGTGTCCACTTTCAAATATACAAAACGGAATATTTTGTCAATATACTTGTCGTAAATAGATATGAATATAGCGTGGTTGTTATTTAGCATTATAAATAAATTTAAATTTAAGAAGCGAGGCAACAAGCCGAGCACTCAGTAATCTGAGTGCTCGGTCGGTGCCTTGAGGGTTTCGTTGCCTTGCGAATTTAGCAATGTCCTATTAAATAAAATGATGTCCTACCTAATAATTACTGTGTCCTAACACGATAAGAAACTTGATTCCATTGTCCGAACCTCTCAACATAACCCTGCTTCAGTAAATACTCTAAATCGCGGCGCAAAGTCCGCTTGCTCAATTCTGGAAAGGATTCTCTTATTTCGCCTACTTGCGCTTCTTGCTTTTGTTTAATAATTTTAATAATTTCTTTATGGCGCTCTGATAATTTACCCGGCTCGGGCTCTGGCACCTTTGGTAAAGGTGTGGGGGCTGGTGCTGGTTGCGGCCCGCCCGCAACGCTTCGCCCGCCAACAACGCTTCGCGTAGCGATGCGGGCTGGCGTTGGCGTTGGCGCGCGCTCCGGCGCTGGCTCGTGTTCGGGCTTGGGCTCAATTTTCGGAAGTTCAACTTCCGACGGCTCAAATTGGGCGGAGCTCGGGGCTCCGACCATCTCGGTTTTTATTTTATCATATTCTCGTTTAAGAATCAAAAAATTGCGGGGATTAACCCAATTTTGCTCTTTTGCCAAATCAAAATAATACTCGCTCAAAATTTCAATTTTGCTGAAAATCTGATTTTTGGCCTGATTTCTCTTTTGCGCTTCTAAATTTTGAAACAAAACAAAATCATGTAAAATCTCGTCAGCCATTTCTCTTGTTTTATATCTCAAGGGCTCGTTTCTCGGAAACAATTCTGTCACCCTATAAACCGCTCGCGCAAGTTGTGCAAGGTATTGTTTGTCCATATTTTTTATAATAGCAAAAAACAGAAATCAGTCAAAATTTTTAATCCTGCGGAGACCCGAGCTCCGCACAATTGAGATTATGGGGTTGGACTATGTTTGTTTCGTTGGCGCGCTCACCTGTTCCAAATGTCACGCCGTTTATATCCACACAAGCGTTGGCTTCCTGCGCCTGAATCCCGAAATACTTACTACCTTCTATTAATACATTGCTAAAAACAGGATTTTCGCCTTTGATTTCTATTGCCACATTATTTTTTATCGCTAAATCGCTCACGCTGAAAACAGAATCAGAAATTTTACCCGCAGAATTCTGGATTTTTAAACAAAAATAACTCCTTCCGCAATCAATAAATTCTGAATCATAAATTTGATATTCCGAATTTCTCAAATAAACACCTGAACTGCTGTTCTTTATTTCTACATTTCTAAATTCAATATCGCTGTTTTCCACATAAATTTCTCCTTTGGTATCGCTTCTGCCGCAATATCCTCCATAAAGCACTTTTACATTTTCTAAAACAGAACCTTGGCTGTTAGAAAAATGAATTTTTGACCAATCGTTTATGGTCGGAAAAGTAGCATCGCCGTCGTTATTAGTATCGCCGCCGTGCTCGTCATCAAAAATAGAAGTAAAAACAATCGGCTCTTGCGCCGTGCCTTGGACATTCAAAGCGCCATTAATTTTTAATTCTCTTCTTTCCTGAAATTTAATTATTACGCCTGGGTCAATTGTTAATGTGGCATCTTCTGAAATATTCAGGCCTCCAATGATATAGGGTAAATCCTTAGTTAATGTCCAATCGCGCGAAAGAGCGCCTAAAATATAAATTCCGTTGAAAAAATTATTCGCTGCAGTGTTCCCTGAAAAAACAGGATATCCGTTTTTAACCATCACAGGACCTTCTTCGTAACTGAAATTCTCAAAATGATTATTTGTGATAATTGCCGCGCTGTCCTCAATGTTAATCGCCAGAGCTCCGTTTTTAAATATGGAATTTGTAATCTCTGGCGCGCCGCCTATAACGCGGATACATATCCCTGTTCCATTGTTCTCTATTGCGAGATTGTCAATTATGCTGAAAGAATTTCTTAAAACAATGCCCTTGATGCTAAAATCTTTGATAACAGAGTTTAAGATTTCAACATCTGTGTTTTGGATTTTTACAGCAATGCTTGGCGCGTGACCGCCTGGATGACGGCCTGAATATAAAATAACGCAGTTGTCAAGAACAGAACCAATGCTTGATTCCATAAAATAGATTCCGCGCCAATCGCCGCGCGATGGCGTTGTGGCGTCAAGGTCATTATTTGTGTCGCCACTATGAGCATCGTCTAATTGCGAGGTAAATATTATTTGTTCGTCAGCGTTTCCGCGCGCGTTCAGGGTCCCGAAAACATCAATCCCGCAGCGCGGCTTAAATTTCAAAATCACGCCCGGGTTTATTGTTAATGTTTTTGATTCTAAAACTTTAATTCTGCCAACGCTATAAACTAAATCTTTATTCAATGTCCAATTGCGCGAGATATCGCCTAAAATATAGATTCCGTTGAAAAAATTATTTTCAGCAGTGTTCCCTGAAAAAACAGGATATCCGTTTTTAACCATTACAGGACCTTCTTCATAATCAAAATTCTCAAAATGATTATTTGTGATAATTGCCGCGCTGTCCTCAATGTTAATCGCCAGAGCTCCGTTTTTGAATATGGAATTTGTAATCTCTGGCGCGCCGCCTGTGATTTTGATAAACGAACCGGATCCATCATTTTCCATTAAGACATTGTCAATCACGCTTGAAGAATTTCTTAATTCCAAACCCGAGATATCAAATTCTTCTATTATTGAATCCTTAATTTGTATTGAACTATTATTTATTGTCATTACCCATGAGTCGGGCCATCCTCTTCCGCTATGCTTGATATGGCAATGTTCTAATATAGAATTTTCGCCGGCAGTTGGACTAAAATAAATCCTGCCCCACCATTCCGGCTCTTCAATGGAAGTAAAAATAATGTTTTTCTCTTGTGTGCCTTGAGCGATAAAAGTTCCGTCAATCACAAGGCTGTCTCTGCTGGTCTGACCGCTTGGCGCGAGCCCGAATTTCAAAACCACGCCCGGTTCAACGAACAATGTCTTCTCCACTGGGATAGTCAGAGTAGTAGGAATAATATAAGGGCTGTTGCGCTCAAACAAAATGAGTTCATTGATTGTGTCGCTGAAAGGCAGGGGTCTGGGAATCTGAATGCTTGTTTGGCTAGCGCTGTTTTCTGCTCCTGGAGTGCCATTTATATTATTGCTGTCTGCGTCTATACCACTGTGGATAAGTATATTATTATGCGCCCAGTTACTTGGGTTTGAACCATTTTCTAGTGTGTCAATCCGTTCCATTGTTTGTTTTGTAGTATTGTCTCCTGCGTGCCAGCCCGCAAAACAATCCACCGCATCAATTAAATTTCCCTGCGCGCCGCGCAATTCTAATTTTTCGCCTTGATTATTTAATCCCCAGGACGAACCATCATTCCCATAAACCAAATCAGCAATAATATCTCTCACCGCATCATCGTCCTTTTTTTCCAATAGATAAAATCCCTTGCTTGAAATAACTCCGCTAAGTTCAATTTCAGGCGCGCCATCTATGGCGCTTAATGTCCAACCCTCAAGCACAACATCTTCATCAGTATTATTGTACAATTCAATCCATTCATCGTAATGACCTTTATCCGCGCCTGTGCCCATCCACGCAATTTCGTTAATAATTACTGAAAGCAATGGCTCGGCTCCCGCCTCCGGCTCCGGCTCCGGCTCCGGTTCAGGTTCTGGTTCTGGCTCCGAATTACAAGTGTCATTGTACCAATGGCCGCCAACAGTCGCGCAATCATCTTGTATAACGCATAAATCTAAATTGTCTGAATTGCAAAGTCCATCTTCCGCGCCATCGCCATTGTCGTCAAATTGGTCAGTAATCAGTGATGAATTATTATTTTCACCCATGCTCGGGTCCTGAATCTCAAAATCCTGGACATTGTTGTTTGTGTCAATATATGTTTGCGTTGTTATTGATATTTTCCTGCCCAAAGTCTTACTCTGTTCAGGATTCTGTGGATAACTCTCTGTTTCCACAAATGCGTCGGTGCTGGTTCCCCACGCAACAGCGTCAATAATATTTTTATCTTTGTCTAAAAACGCGACGCTGTTATTTTTTGCCAAAGTTTGCGTTGTTGTGGCGCGCAGACCAGCGAAATCAATCATTTCGTCGTATTCGGAATTGAGCCACACAAAATATGATAATGGTTCTAAAATTGTCGCTGTTTCGGTTGAGATGAGTTTGACAGACGATTCAGCGCCTGTGCTGGCGCGCTTCTTAATTTGACATCCTGAAATATCAGCGCTCGTTGTGGCGCTGAAATTATACAATTCTATAAAATCATAATTTGCTTGGCCGGATTGCGCGCCCTGAATCTGTATCTCTGTTATTATAATTGTCAAAGGTTCAACTTCGCTCGGTTCGGGCTCTGGTTCAGGTTCTGGTTCGGGTTCAACAGGAGGCACGCCGCCTCCGCCGCCAGAAAAGACGGGTTTAACATACCCAGCGCTATTCGCGCGCCTTGGCGTCCCACCCGCGCTCGCGCTAGTCTGCCATTCTAATCCTGACTTCCGCTCCATTGTTCTTTTAGAACTATTATCCCCAGCGTTCCAATCTGGATTAGCAATAATCTCATCCTGAAAAACGCAATTTTGGTCAAATAAATACAACGCCTCATTAGAATTATTCAAAGCGCCAGTATAAATCACATCCGCTGTTACACCCAACACTGAATCATCATCCTTTCTCTCCAACAACCAATAACCCAAATTTGGCAAATGGTCGGAGCTCGGGTCTCCGACCAAATTTGAGGGTAGGACAATTTTAATTTGTGTTTGTTTATCAATAATCTGCCACCTTGTTAAATCAATTTCAGTCCCGGATATATTTTTAAGTTCAATCCACTCATCACTTGCGGAATTAGAACTGCCCATCCACGCGATTTCGTTAAATATCACTTTATCCCGCGCCGGCGCATCACCTTTTACTTTGACACAATCAATTTTCGGAAGTCCAACTTCCGACAATTGATCTTCGTCTGTCTTGCCTTCCTCAAACTCATCCTCAAATTCATCCTCAAATTCATCCTCAAATTCGTCCACAACCTCATCATCATCCCCAAATTCCTGCGCTGCCAACTCAATCTCTTTACCAGAGCATTGGTCGGAGCTCGGGTCTCCGACCAAATTTTGAGGAAGCGAAGCGACCAAAGAAGCCCTCGCATTCCTTACATTTTCTACTCTCACACTCAAAATATCAATCATTTCCGCAATATCGTCTAATTGTTCTTGCGCGTCGCGCAAAAACTCCTGTGAAACTTCTTCGCCCGAGTCACCCAAATTACCAGCGCCATCACCCGCACCCTCATCATCGCCTCCGTCAATACTACGAGAACCGTTCTCGTAGTATTGATTATTGTCATTCTGAGCGCTTCGCTGTTGCTCAACATAAACTCCGCGAAGAATCCCATCCTTCTCCTCCACAGAAAGCTGAGTCAAGGCCGGACCTTGACCCATTTTTTGGTTTGTACCTTGTAAATTTAGGGCTATTCCAGCGCCGAAAAGTTTGATGTCAGAAAGCTTTTTTCCTATTTTTGTCCACAGGTCTGTCCACAGTTTATCCACAGCCCTATTAGCGTCTTTATACGCGTTAGAAAAATTTTCTCGCGCAGAGCCAACAAAACTAAACAAATCGGCTCTAAATCTTTGAGTCCAATTCTTAATATCTTGAGTTAAACCTTGGAAAGAAAAGCTCTGTTTTTTAACTTCTTGAAGTCTATTTTGTTCAGAAACTATTTCAATTATTGCGTGAATTTTCTCAAGCTCGGTTTCCAAATCCTTATAATAACTGCCTATAATGGGAATTTCCGCGATTTTATCGCTTATTTTCTGTTTTGGTACTGGCGGGACCGGCTCTGAAAAAGTTATTTCTATATTTTGGGTCTTGTCCCATCTAAAACCGCCTGTGCTTCCTTCAACAACCCTGCCTTTAATACGAATAATAAACGGGTCTATTTTTTCATTGCCTTGTGATTTCCATAAGTCAAATTCCCAAGGAAAAGTTTTAATTCCTAAAATATAAGCTGTGGGATCTCTAGGTTCAATTTTCTCTGGCGAGTAAAATTCAATTGATAATTCTCCGTATTTACCTGTTTCAGGACGATAAGCAAGATTATAATGATAAACCGGCTCTTGGATATTCCCCTTGTAAGAGGTAAAACAAGAAGACAAGGTGCCGGAATTCACTTTGATTTGATTCTGCAAAAGCCAGTCCTCGGTAATTTGAACCGCTTTTTTTACAGTTTCTTTTTCAATCTTATCCAAGATGACACCTGCGCCGGGTGATGTTCCTAAGGAAATCGCGGTTTTGATTATTTTTTCAATGCCTTGTATGGGCATCTCCTTAAAAGCAAAATTAATTCCTTTTTGCTGAATAGCGTTTCTGATTAAAAATAAAGCGGCTTGTTTTTCAGGTTCTAAGAAATCAGGCGAAGTAGTCAAATCAATCCATTCGTCAATCAATGCCTGTTGAGTTGAATCTAATAGATAATAGGTGTTTTGGTCCGAGAATTGGACATCAGCTAAGCAATTCTGAGGCAAAAACAAAAAACCTGCCATTCCGAGTAGCAAAAAAACACTGAAAACTCGTTTATTTATAGATGTCATTTTATTGTCGTTGCGAGCGTTAGCGGAGCAATCTCTAATTCAAAATTCGTATATTCGTATCAATTCGTAATTCGTAGAGAATTCAAAAATTCATCAAATTTTTGAGAACATCGTTCTATATCTTGGGGAGATGTAATAATACCTAACTGATACAATTTATCTTCAAATGGAATATAAACCCCCACAGAATAACCTATCTCTACGCAATTAAAGACATTTTTTAACGCCGGAATTCCATTAACTTCTATTGTTTCAAATTTATCGGATTTCATACCTAACCATTTATGGCCTTCTTCTATTTTCTCTCTTATCTCATTAAAACTCATTTTTTCGTAACCAACAGCAACTTCAATCATACAACCTTTTTTTAGTGGTGGAGTATCTTTTTTATTTGCTCTCACGCTCTCTATATCTGGCGTATAAAACACCATTGAGCCCTCCATTATATCCATTTTCTCAATGTCCCACCCCTGTGGCGCCTGTATTTTTAATCCCGCTCTCTTATTTTCAATAATGTCTCCCTGAATCACATAATCATCAGGACTGCCCTTAATTTCCCTGTTCATGTAATAAAAAATCCCGGCTCCTATGGACAAAACCGCAACAAAACCCAATATAAGTATCAAAACTTTATTTTTCATATTTGTTTACTCTACACCAACGCGCTTGCGCGCGCAACCCCCTACGCCCCTATTAACCCGCGACCCCTGTGAATAACTAATAGCCTGCGGAGCCCCGAGCTCCGCAAGATTCATTTCTCTAATAACTCTGAAACCTCATCTAAAATAGATGGTTTTTTTATATCCTTTATTTTAGATAAAGGACTACCGCTCATTTTTTCCTTTTTAATCTGTTCCTCCCATTTCATATGCCAAAGATAAAGTTCTGCTGCAAACATCTGTTCTAAATAGATTGAATAACTCCACGCGATAGATATATAAATAATCGTAATAATCCATACTATATCAGGAAATATTACTCCTGATTCATCGGATAAAACAAAAAGCATTGATGGCGGTAAAAAAATGATTATTGCCGCAAACCATGTTAAAGTAAACCCAGTTATAAATTCTGAAAAATGAATTCTGAAAATAGTAATCCCCTTTTTAACAGCCATTGGAAGACTAAAATTTTCCCAAGCTATACAGGGGAGAATAAGAAATATTACCATTCGAATTCCTTTTTTTAATGCATAAAAAGAAACACGAAGAAAAGAAAATTTTTGATAGCCAGCTAATGTCTTGGCGGCATTTTTCAATGTAAAAATTTTCCGTTCTTCTTCCCTTCTATGGAATAGAGTTGCAATAATTATTTGGATAATTAATATAATAAACCAAATAATGGTCCAAACAATCACCAAAGGAATAATTTTAATTATATTATATCTCAAAGTATGGTAAAAAGATTTTCTCAAACTTATACTTTTCCCTGATTCTAATTGTTGAATATTTTCTAAAAGTATTGAACATGAAAAAGAAAGCAAAAAAGCAAAAAGAAAAATTACTCCGAGGTTAATAAAGAAAATTCCACCAAATGTATAATTTTCCCAATGGAAAAAATATCCTAAATAAAGAATTACCGAAGCATAAATCAACCAAGTATATAATAATGGTATTATAAATTTTGGGTGGCGATTAAATACTTTAATTGATTTCCTTATTAGATTATAACCATCGTCAATGCCTTTAAACATATTTTAATATTAATGGGTCAAGGCCCGTCCTTGACCCATTTTTACAATTCTAAAGCAAGGTCGGAAAACTCTCTTATTTCGCCTTTGTATCTCACCCAATCCTCAACAAAATTTTTACAACCTTGTTCTCCGCCCATTACATTCAACATAAATTCTCTCTCGGTAACAGATGGAAAATCCTGTTTTCCTATGTAATCAAAATAACTTGACCATCTATATTTATTTTCTAAAAATTTAATCACTTCTTCTGGATTTTTAATTCCTACCTCTTTCCACTTTGGTTCAACAAGAGATATAGGATTGGCGTGAATATAGACAAACACAATTTTCAATTGCTCGTCTGTTTTGATGTGGACTGAAACAAATCTATTCTGAAACACATAACCTTTTCTGTCATATTTTGTATTGAAATAGCGACCATAACCACCGCCTAATTTTTGCATAAATTTAATTATCCCGCCTTCCTCAATTTGTCGAACTAAAAGATGAAGATGATTCGGCATAAAACAAAACGCAAAAATCTCCACCATTAAATCTCTTTCATCCTTCCGAACTAATTTATTTAAGCCTGCGGAGACCCGAGCTCCGACCAATTGGTCGGAGCTCGGGGCTCCGACCAACTTTATCTTTGTATCAAAACGCTCCTTAAATCTTTTAATATCTCTGCGTCTTCTAATTATTTCTACTGGGTTAAAATTATTAAATTCATAAATATAAAAAATACCGCGATAATAATCTTTTATATCTTTGAAAAGCAAATTATTATCAATCCCTCTGATTACAATATGGTATATTT
>JAGMDC010000002.1 GCA_023128895.1 Candidatus Parcubacteria bacterium
GGATCCTCTGGATCCTCTGGATCCTCATTAGCCTTTTCTTTGGCAAGAACTAATGTTTTATCAAGATCTAATATGCCCACACCAGAACGAGATATGTTTGAATTTTTAGGGGAAAAAGCTGACTTCTTCAAAATAGATCTTACTTCTTTATTAGACCCTTTTGGATATTGAGATTTAATTAAAGATACAGCTCCAGAAACAAAGGGAGCTGCCATACTTGTTCCGCTTGCTATAAAATATTCTCCTCCAACTATCTTACCCATTGATGTATTTTTTGCGCGCAATGAAAGAATAGACTTGCCCGGAGCGTAAATATCAAGCGTCCTGCCATAATTAGAAAAATGCGCTCTATTATTGCTGACAGTGGAAGCTCCTACAGAAATTGTTTTTGAATAGCTTGCCGGGGAAGAATCGCTTGCTCTTCCGCTGTTCCCACTAGCGGCAACCAAAACACACCCTTTAGCATACGCGTAATCTAACGCTTCGGCTATTACTCGCGGTGTATAAGAACTCCCGCTTCCAAGGCTCATATTTATCACATCAGCGCCATTGTCAGCAGCGTATTTTAGTGCGTCTATCAGCGCATATGAAGAAGCGCTACGGCTGCCAAATATCCTCAATGCCATTATCTTGGAATGCCAGGAAACACCTGCAATTCCTTTCCCGTTATTTGTTACAGCAGATATTATGCCAGCGCAATGCGTGCCATGGCCATATGTGTCGTCAGGGCTGTTATCGTTATATACAAAATCCCATCCCCGGACATCATCTATATGTCCATTTTTGTCATCGTCAATACCATTGCCCGCAATCTCGCCAGGATTTGTCCAGATATTGCCTGACAAATCTTTATGAGACATATCCACGCCTGTGTCAACAACTGCCACAACCACATCTTTGCTTCCTTTTTCTATATCCCATGCCTTGCCTGCGCTAATTGTATGTAATCCCCACTGGTCTTTGTATTCTTTTCCCCAAAGGGTTGATGAAGAATAATATGGGTCATTTGGAATAGTTGCGGTAGTTGTAAAAAGAGACAAAACAAAATTTGGTTCTATGTATTCCACATATTTAGAATCTTTGTATTGCTTAATAATTTCCGAACTTAAAATACTCCTGTCAAAATTTACTACATATATATCTGAAAACTCAATATGCCTTGATACTCTGTTTATGTCTGTTGGCTTTTTACCAGTTAAGGCATTAATGCTATGCTTTATTATTTCTTTATCTATTCCCGGTTTAGTTTTTAATACTACCTCGCTGAAAAAGTGCATTGGCACAATATTCTGCTGCTCAAAAATTTCATTCATTTTTGCCCTTGTGGTAGTGCCCACAAACCCTGTTCCCCTTGTCAATCCCCAAGGCCCTAAAACCTCTTCTTTGTATTTCTCCTGAAACCTAATTATTGCACTCCGCGTCTTTACATCAAACCTGCCAGTTGCTTCTACTGCTGTATAAGCTTCCTGCAGATATTCCTGCATAAATTTTATGTCGTCTCCTGTTGAACCATAAGATAAATTTCTATCTAAATCCAGCGCTACACGATGAAAAACAGCAGTTCTGTTGTTGATCTTATCCTGCTCAAAAGAAAAATCGTTTATCTGTTTTTGGATATTTTGAATTTGCTCTTGAATATTTTCTAAATCCCCTGCTCTTGCTTCACTTGGGTTTATCGCAAAAGCGGAAAAACAAATTACTGAAATAGAAATTATTAGAATAGCTCTTTTAAAAATTTGCATATTTTTAATTATGTTAAAATGATAAATTATTTCTGTATTAAATTATTCTTGTATAATAACATTTAGTAAAAATTCCTACAAACAAAGTTATCCACAACAGCAAAAACATTAATTTTTATTACTCGTACCGCAGGGCTTCTATGGGACTTAAGGAAGCGGCTTTGCGCGCGGGATAAATTCCAAATCCCAATCCGATGATTGTTGTGACGACAAACGCGAGAACAATGGCTTCATACGAAATAATAAATTCCCATTCAGTTGCTAGTAAGCTTCCCAAAACTATTCCGCCAAAATAAGAGAGAATAATTCCAAAAATAATGCCTATTATTCCTCCGAAAAATGTAAGCACTAATGCTTCTATAAGAAACTGCTCTAAAATATCTTTTCTGCGCGCGCCCACTGCTTTTCTTAATCCAATTTCCCGCGTTCTTTCTGTGACAGACACAAGCATTATGTTCATCACGCCGATGCCGCCGACAATTAAAGAAATCGCGGCAATAGCGGACAGAAATATAGTAAATATACTAGTGATAGCGCTCAACATTTCAGCGGTCTCTTTTTGGCTCATTACTTTGAAATCGTCTTTTGCCGTGTCGCCTTCAGGGTTGTAGATATTATGCCTTTCCCTGATAGTCAAACGGATGTTCGCAACTGTTTCGTCTATTTTGTCTTCGCTCACAGCGCGGACAACAATCCACCTCAAATAATCTCCGCCGACCAAAAGTTTTTGCGCGGTTGTCAAAGGGATATAAACAACATCATCTAAATCCATAAACATTTGAGTCCCCTGCTCTTCGCCTACTCCCATAACAGTAAAACTTTGTTTTTTGATTCTCACTGTTTTACCTATGGGATCTTCATCTCCGAATAATTCTTTATAAACTTTGTATCCAAGAAATACTTTTCTTGACGCGGATTTCACATCCGCGTCAGTCATAGGACTGCCCAACATCGGGAAAGTATTGTTAATCTCCAGCGCGTCAGGAGTTGTTCCCATAAAAGTTATTTTTCTGCTGGTGTTTTTATAAACTATTCTGTCAACGCCCATAACAAAGGGAGCCACCATATCAACATTTGGGTCTTGTTTTATGGCTAAAGCGTCTTCATATTTCAGGGTCTTAATGTCAAACTCTTCCAATGCTGACTGCATCATTGTTCCTTTTTCCATTTGTCCGCTCCATGGCCCCGGCTCAATAAAAATAGTGTTGGAACCCATTGAAACAACCTGCCCGATAATTAATCTTTGCGCTCCGCTTCCAAGAGAAATAACCGCCACAACAGCGGAAATGCCAATCACAATTCCCAGCACTGTTAATGCTGAACGGCTTTTGTTCGCTTTTAAGCTACGCACAGCTGTTTGTAGAGAATTAATAAATTTCATAATTAGGAGTGAGGAATAAATGTGAAAATTCATTTTCACATTTATTCCGAGCGAGTAATTATGCGGCTTTGCCGCAATAATTAGGAGTATTTATTCCGAGCGAGTAATTATGCGGCTTTGCCGCAATTTTATTTAACCAGGCCGCGCCGCGCGTCACGGCGATGGTTCACAATTTCATCGCTCTCAATTTTGCCGTCTCTTAAAAAAATTATTCTTTTCGCCATTTCAGAAGTGTATTTTTCATGAGTGACTAAAATTATTGTATGTCCTTCATCGTTTAATTTCTGTAAAATCTCCATTATTTGCTGTCCTGACTTTGAATCCAAATTTCCAGTTGGCTCGTCAGCGAAAATCAATGGCGGATGGTTGACTATCGCGCGCGCGATAGCCACCCTCTGCTGCTCCCCGCCGGAAAGTTGATTTGGAAAATGCTCCAGCCGTTCTTCTAATCCGACTGACTCAATCGCCTGTCTTGCCATTTCTTCTTCTTTTTCAGCGGGAATGCCGGCATATATCAATGGCAATTTCACATTGTCCAAAACGGTTGTGCGGGGCAGTAAATTAAATGTTTGAAACACAAAACCCATTTGTTTGTTCCTTACGCGAGCCAGTTCGTCATCAGACAAATCGCTAATGCTCTGGTCCCTGAATTTATATGTTCCGGAACTTGGCCTGTCTAAAAACCCCATAATATGCATTAAGGTTGACTTGCCGGACCCGGAAGGGCCCATTATTGTAATAAACTCGCCCTCTTTAATATCAAAATTTACACCAGCCAACGCTGTTGTCACCGCGCCCTCGTTCCTGTATTCTTTTTTAACATCCCTCGCGTAAATCATAAATTATACAAATTACGAATTTTTAAGAAAATTCAACTCTTTTAATGTAGGAATAGTAAATTCTTTCTTCCTCGCTAAATATTCTATATTTTCAAATATTTCTTCTGCGCCTTTGGAAATAATTTTTGCTGAAATTTCCGATAATGTAACCTTATTTTTTCTCAAAAAGGATGACAAATCCTCAATTATGCAAGCATCAAAATCATTTGGGCTAAGATTTTCTGGCAAACTCTCTTTTAATAATTTCAATACAGGATATTTCTCTTCAAATTTTTTAAAATTCTCTCTTGTAAATAATTCTATCGGTAATGTATGCTGTGCCCTGTGCCTCACTTCATGCACAGATGCTCCAATGGCATCATTTTGATCATAATCTTTTTTGTTAATCTCTTCATTAACCTGATAATGCTCGTTTACCATTTCCCCCTTTTCGTTTTCTTCAAAACAATGCTGTGCTGACGGAATTTCCCCTTCATATTTGCTTTTTATTTCTGGCACTATTTTTACAGGTGAATGGTCTTCTGGAAATGTATTTTTATCTATAAATTCCAGTATTCCTTTTAATTTGTTAGAACAATTTTCTAATTCTTCTATTTTCTCTAATTCTATCCTCTCGTAATCATTTTCTAATTCCTCATTTAATCTTTTTAATTCTTCCTTTTCCATAACTTTGCTTTCTTCCTGTTCTTCCTGATTTTCCCTATCCAAAATTTTATCCGCATCTTTTATAGTATCTTTTTCTAATTTTCCGTCTCCTTTTATTCCAATTTTTAGTTCTTTTTCAAAATTCTCCATAAAATTAAATAAATTTTTCAGGAAAAAATTGTTGTATTTCTTCTGGTCTTAATAATCTTACATCGTCAGAAACCGTAGATAGCCCATATGATTGTCCTTTTGGAATGCCAACATATTGAACAGTTTTACCAAACGCTTTTACTTCTTCTACTGCTGGCACTAAATCAGTATCAGAACTTAATAAATACGCTTGATCATATTTATCCTGCCTGGCAAATCTAATCATTTCTACCGCTAAACGGACATCAACGCCTTTTTCGTGATATGTCTTATCTGGATGTTGAATAATTTGCCCAAAAACAATATTAACGTTTTGCTGCTGTAATTTTCCAACTAATTTCTGTTGATTTGCGTAAAGCTCTTCACTTTTATGATTATTCCGTTTTCTTTTTATGGCTCCAATATAATATCTAATTTCTATTAAATCATTTGGCCGGGCTAGCCATTCAGCAAATTTTCTAAATTGAAAATTAAGCAAACTGAAACCTCCATCAAGCCGAGAATTTAACTCTTTTAATTTAAAATAAAAATTACTGCCATCTATAAAAACAAATACTTTTTTATTTTCCATAAAAAAAACTGCCGTCCCGGAAAACCGAGAGAGCAGTGAGATTAACTATATTAAGTATAGCAAAATCAATTACTTTGTCAATAGCCAAATTCTGTTGATAAATTCCTCTGATATTTTGCTTTAATGCAAACATTGTAAATCATTACTCTTCTTTGATAAATGTAATTACCTTGTCTCCCTCGTTCAATCCAAAAATAATTTCCACTGTGCCTTTGCTTCCCCTTAATCCCACCTGAACTTCTATTTCAGCAAAATCTCTGCTGTCCTCGCCTAAAGGAACCCTCACGATTTTTTTATTGTCTTTTTCCTTAATCGCCCTCAATGGCGCGATTAAAACATCTTTTTTAGAATCAATAATAATAATAACATTCGCTGTCATTCCTGGTTTTACTTTTTCTTCAATCTCACCTATCTTATCAGAAAATCCAATCCTCGTTTTATAATATACTACGCCCTGAATAATTGTTTCAGCCGGCTCAATTTCTATTACCTGCCCTGAAAATTCCTGCTCCGGAAAAGCGTCCAAAATGATTCTTGCTGCCTGCCCCAAATCTATCAATCCAATGTCCGCTTCAGGAATATCTATTTCAATTTGATACTCACTTTCGCTTATCATAACAACCACAGGGCTTGTAATTCTTATTATCTCCCCTATTTCTCCATAGACATTGATGATTGTTCCGTTCACAGGCGCTTTCAAAATCGTATCTCCAATCTGTTTTTGTATCAATGACAGACTCGCTTTTGCTTCTTTTATCTGCGCTTGATGCAAAGCAATATCTGTCTGTCTTGGTTCTGCTTTTGCTAACGCAAGATTATCCTGCGCTGTTTTTAATTGCCCTTGATATGTATTCAAACTCGCTTGCGCCGCGTCTCTTGATGTTTGTGCTGTGTCAATGTTTGTTTGATTTAAAAGTTTCACAGAAGCAATATTCTGCTGAGCGCTTATGTTATCGCTAATTTCAGTATTAATATATGTTCTGTGATTATCCAGCGATGTTTTATCGCTTGAAGAAACAACATTGCGGTAAATCGGCTCTTCCACTGTGTTTCTAACAGAAATCAAATTATTATTAATTTCGTTCAATGATTCATTTACTACGCGCAAGCAGAAATCCGCATCCTGATTACAGGACTCTATTCGCGCTACAGCGTCCCCTATTCTCTGTTCGCTTTCTTTTATTCTAATAGACGCCTGGTCATTGCTGTCAAAATAAGTCCTCTGGAGCAAGTCAACAATGTTCAGCGCGTTATACGCTTTCAAATACGCGTCGTCCAATGAATTCAAAGCGCTTTCATACGCCTGCGCTAAATTTGTTTTTGCTGTATTTTCAACATTTTCTAAATTTTGTCCAGCATTTAATAAAGCGTGTCGCGCGTCTTCAACGCTTTTTTCAGCGTTTTCCAGCGCTGTTTCATAAATTTTAATTTGCTCCGCGCTCTCCCCTGCCAAAAGCTGGTCTAATTTGGCTTTTGCTAAATCCAGCGCTGCTTGCGCCTGATTTTTTTGAATATACAATTCATTAGCGTGTAATTTTACCAAACTCTGCCCTGCACTCACTTTATCGCCTTCTTTGACTAAAATACTTTTTATTTTTTTACTAGTTTCAAATTGAAGTTCAATCCTCTCCGCTGGGACCACGGTGCCGGTGGCAATAACTTCCTGCGAAATATCCCCTCGCGAAATTTCAGCTAATGTGAAAACCACTCCCTCCTCCCGATAGAAGTACTGATAACCCAGACCGCCGACTATCATTGCAGCAACTATTATCCCTAAAATTATTTTCTTTGGCATACTTGTAATATATCAATAATATACCAAATTTTGCGCTCAAATGTCAACCCAAATTAAGTAAATTTTGGAAAAAGTAATTAAAAAATTATTTTAGTTTAGATTCAATAATAGTTTCTATTTGTTTTTTAGTTTTAATAATTTGAGGTGAAATTTTTCTAAAAAAATAGATGTGTTTTTCTTTTTGTAAAAACAAAGGTAAAAAGTGCAAAGCCAAATGGACTAAAAACATAAAAATTGCTATAAAAAGCAAAAATGGCAATGTTTGGTAAATTTTAGTTACCAATAAACTAATCATAAACAATAAATGCATAGATGTTAAAACGCTGAAGGAAAGGATATCAAAATGCCATTGGGCAATATTCTTGGATTTCAATACTTTATAAACCATAATATTGACCATCTCTATAACTATGATAATCAGAATAATCATTTTCCAAAACTGCACTTGGGGATGATAAATAATGGCAATATCGTGTTTGAAACACAAATTCAAAAGATGAGACCAATCGCCTAAATAATTGATTTGGAAAGGAATAATGGCTAATATCAAAAAAAGGGTTAATTCAAGATAGAGAAGACCATAAGCAATTAAAGGACTGAAGCATTGGAATATTTTAGTTAAAAATCTTTTAGGATTAAGCGTGCGGATAAAACGGATAATAAAGGAAAAAGTAAAAATAACAGCTATCCAGCCAAATAAATTCTCAAAAGGGACGCCATACCATTCCTGATTAAGAGGAATTTTCCAATGCCAAAAATTCAGACGAATAGCCACTGCATCCATGGATAAATCCAAAACTAAAGCAGTAAAAGCGTCAAAAATAGGTTTAATTTTCCAAGAAATCCTATATTGGTCTGATAGGAGCATAGCGCTGTAAATAATTGCTGCCCAACACAGACCAACTACTATAGGCACATCAAAAATTCTAAATAAAAATTGGTCGCTGTAATAATAGGCATGAGAAAGGTAGATATTAGCGATTTCCAACAACAAACCAAAAGCAAAAGCAGCTAAAAGTTCAAAGACAGTTTGCCTGTTTCTCTGATAAATAGCCCTTGAAAAAATAAGCAGAAAAGCTGCTATGCCTAAAATTTCAAAAACGAGATAAAAATTTATGTCCATCTTTTTTTAAGTTCATTGCTATTTTGAATTTTTAAACTTAACCAGATAGCAAAAAAAGCTAAAAGAAATCCAGCTATTACATCAACAAAATAATGATACCTAAGATATAGTGTGGCACACCAAAGGCTGGGTATTAAAAGCAAATAAAAGGCAAATAGCTTGCGGGAATATTTATAGCTAAAAAATAAAATAATTGTGCTGAGAGCAACATGCAAACTGGGAAATTCGCCTCTATTATAGAGAAACAAATTTAATAGTTGCTGAACGGCTTTGGTAATGTATCCGCCCTGTAGTTCAATTGAATAAAAATCCTTAAAAATAATATATGGACCATTTGCGGGAATTGCCAAGTAAAAAGCAAAACCAATCATTATGGCTATTATTAAAGCTCTTCTTAAAGAGTAAAACGCCTGATATTTTCTTTGGAAAAAAAATAATCCTAAAATAATAGGGAATAAAAAAATATAAAATCCATAGCTGAAATTCATATATTCAGTCAAAGAGGGCGAAATAAATTTTTCTAAAAGAAAACTGGGCTGTGTCCCAAAAAATAAAAACTTATCAATAGAAACTAAAAGCCAATCATAATCAGGTCTTTCAAAAAATTTAGTTATCCGCGCAAAATTTATGTATATTCCCGCTAATAGAATAATTGGCAGGCATTCTAAAATAAATTTGGGAATTTTCTTAAAGAACATATTCAAATTATATTTTTAATTTCTTTAATATAGCGGAGAGGAAAACAAAATATTAAAAATATAAGTATAGAATAATGAAGCCACCGCTCAATTGTAAAAAACTGGCATATTATCTCAAAACACAATAAAGAGGCAACGATAAATAAAATTAAACAGATGCAACTCATTTTCCAACCAATTTTTATGGCAAAGGTTTTTGTATTTCCTAAATCCTGCTTATAATCAATTGTCTGATGAGCCAAAAGGCCTGTGCTGCTTAATATCATAAACAAAATTCCAACTAAGATTATAGGAAAATTAAGACCTCCTCCGGCTAAAGTTACTCCGGCTAAAAAAGGAAAAAATCCAAACATAAGTCCAGAGGTAATTATATCCAAACCGGGTTTTTCTTTGAGCCGAATATGTTTCGCGGAATAAAAGGTGGAGGCGCAAATGCTCAATAATACAAAAATAAATCCGATAGAATCCATATAAAGCGCTAAAACAAGAGAAACGAACAATAGAATTCCTAAAAGCATCAGGGCGCCTTTTTTAGATATAATGCCTTGAGCCAACGGATTTATATTTAATTTAATTTTCTCTTTATGTTTTTTATCAATCTCTACATCAAAATAATTATTTATAACAAAACTATAAGCAGTGGCGCAAAAATAAATTATAGCGATAAGAAAAAAACTTCGCAAAGAAGCGTGAACTAAAAACGCCCCGATAAGCGGAGTCCAAAAGGTTGACTTGAGCCAATCTTTAATTCTCAACATTTGAAAATACCCTTTTAATTGCCTAAATACTGTATTATCCATAATTAATCCTCAAACCATTTATTGCTAAGTTGATTAGAAAACTTTGTATAACGGTCAGCAATTGGTTTTAGCGCCCTCTCAGGATAATTTCCGAAGCGATAATATTTAAATAGGACATCGGATTTAATTCCTCCAAATAAAAAGACATGCATTGTTCCCAATATTCGTTGAATAGCGACACTCGTTCTTCCGTCTCTTTCAAGCCTTCTCATAGACATAAAAATTTTAGTATTTTTAAGAAATCTAAATTTACCTTTTCTGCTTGCTCTACTGATATAATCCCAATCTTCGGCTATTTTTATCTCCTCGTTAAAACCATTTATTGTTTGATGTATCTTTTTTTTAATCAAAATACAATAACCCGGCGCCTGGGGTTTAATATGCTGATTCGTTGCGTAATACAGATTACCAAAGCCGTAAAGTATATCATCAATTCTTTTATCGCTCAAAGCCGAAATAAAACAAGAAGCGATATCAAGTTGGCTTGTTTCAAATTCTCTTAAAATCTTCTCCAAAAAGTCAGGCGGTAAAATGATATCAGCATCTAAAAATAAAAGCAGGTCTCCTTTGGCTGCTTCGGCTCCTCTATTCCGACCGACAGAAGGCAAACCCCCTTGAACTAACAGACACCCCTGCTCTTTTGCTATTTGTCTGGTTTTATCTCCTGAATTCGCGTCGGCGACAATAATTTCATAATCTTGAAAGGTCTGTTTCTTGATTGAAGCCAATATAAAAGGAAGATAGTCCTTCTCGTTTAAGGTAGGTATAATAATGCTTAACATTTTACTTAAATAAGCCAAAACTGGATAGCCAATAATATGCTAAAATTGCTCCCATTGTTATCCACGCAAATAGTGCGAGAGGATTAAGGTTTATAGCAGTTAATAATTCCATAATTTAATAAAATCCTATGTTGTTATTTACCGACTTTTTGAAATAATGCCGCAATAATTTGATTTGACACTTTTTCTGAATTAATTTTTTTGTTCAAAAATGAGTATTCTAAAAGCAATCCATCCATCATTCCAGTAAGCAAAGTAGTTAATAACCTACTGTCAACTTTTTGGGTTATTTTTTTGTTTGCAAACACTTCTTCTATCACTGGCTGAATTAAATTAACAACCTGCTCTCTTGATTGTATAATATGTTTTTTTATCTGAGGATCAGACGGCGATAGATTCAACATTAAGGACTTAATAAGATTTTTTTCTTTTAAACCAAAATCTAAATAATTCTTAATAAGTTTGTGCAGTTTCCCGCCGACTGTCTTTTCGTTAAATGCTTCAGTTATAGATAAACTTAAACCCATAAAAACTTCATCAAGCACTTTATTATAAATTTCTGCCTTGCCAGTAAAATGGTAGTAAAGGGCGGCTTTGGTAATATTGAGTTTTTTAGCAATATCGCTCATTGAGACTCCCAAATAGCTATATTCTGAAAAAAGATTACGAGCAATTTCAATAATGTGCTTTTTGGTGCCTTGAATGATATATTCTTGTTGTTTTACAATAGCCATAATTTCATAGTTAGTTTGTAATTTACTTACCGAGCAGTAAGTTGTTTTAAGTATATCAAAACAAAGAGATATCTGTCAACCCAATTGTGGATAATTTTAATTAAAAAAAATAAGCCTAGAATCTTTATTATAAATCCTAAGCACTTTTTCTTTTTGTCTTTTATACTCTTCAATGCTGTCATTTATGCTTTTTATTGCTTTATATGTGCTCCCAAACCCTGCGCTTACATCATAAGTCATTGTCTCCACTTTTGTTATATTGAGTTTTTTTACTCTTTCCTTAGGCACCATCGGGCCAATTCCTGTGGTTACATTTGGACTAGTAGGGTCAAACACCGGAACATTCTGTAAATCGGGATCCTCTAAATACTCTTTATTAACAAATCCTATAAGATAGACGCCCCCCATTTCAGCACTACAGGGTATGCTTTTGTCTATATTCTCTGGGATATGTTTAAAAGAAAACACAATTTTTAGCCAATCCATCAGCATTGAGTCTCTTTCGTCTATCTCTATTCTCAGGCGGTGATATAGAAGGTTTATAACCGTTCCCACAGCAATTAAAATCAAAAGTACTACGGTTACTTTTATCAATAAACTTTGATTTTGCCAACCCGGAATAAATCCTAAAAGAGGACCAACCCCCATTAATAACAGGTGTATAATCCAACCTGCTAGTCCTATTACAATAAACACTACTATCCCGATCTTCAGTCCGCCAAAAACAAATTTTCCTATTTCTTTTATCATTTTCTCACCTCTTTTTTATGTATTGATATTATGTACCGTATTTCCAATACTAATTTTAAAAACAAAAAAGTCAATATCCCCCACCTCTCCCCGCATGGTCAAATTTGGTTCATTAATTTAAAAAAAAGAAAGGAGCAAAAAAGAAATCACTCCCAATTTTTATTATTTTATATGGTCAACCACTATAGCGCCTAATATGTAGTGCATATGGTTTAACGCCCACTGGTTGTGCTGGTTAGCTGGATGATTGGGCGCATCAAATGTTTCAACGCAATCTCTCGGTATTATAACCTTGTAATCTCTGTTTCGTAGGTCCGCTACCGTATGTAATATACAGATGTCTGTGCAAACACCGACAACAACAACCTGCTCCGGATTCAATACTTCCAAGATTAACCCAAGCTCGGTGTTAAAAAATCCGCTGTATCTTGTCTTTGGAATATATGTTCCTCTTGCTTTAACAAATGGGATTAGTAGCTCGTCTATGATTTTTGTTTCTTCTGTTCCTCCCACACAGTGCCGCGGAAACATCTTGAATTCCTCGTCATCTGGATCGTGGCAGTCGCCCAAAAGAACAGTTCTATCACTTGGTTCGTCTTTTTCAAAAAGCTTTACAATATTTGGAATTATATTAGCCATTCTGGGATTGGCTAAATTCCCAATATTGTGAAAGCCCTTTATTGTATCTATTAACAGCTTTACCCTTTCCACTTTTGCCATTTTTTTCTTTTTCACCTCCTAAAGTTTTATCAACTTATTGCTGAACATTTCACTTCTTCCTGTCTTTATCATTGGTACCCACGCATCTACTCTTTTATTGAAAAACGCGCATATATCAGAGGTTGCATTCACTGCTTTCCCGTAAACGCTTCCGGTTCCTATAGAACTAAACAATGGACTGCCGTATTTTCGTTGAAAAACTTTATCAGCTTTGACAAATGCTTTTATTTTTGCTGCATTAAACCCAGCTGAAACAGTGCTTTCTACGTTTTCATATCCTGCCTCGTTAAGTCCCTTGCGTAATATCCAAGTTCCTGCGATTGATACTCCTTTACTTCTAATATATCTTTTAGGAATATTCAGCTCTCTAAATTCTACCTCTGGTAATTGAATTTCTAACGCGCCCTGGGCATATCTTTCGCCGCAAGTATCTATTCTTACTCCGGCTAAACTTGACACTGCTTTTGCTGTTGCGACTGCATCATACACATCCCAACCAAATGTATCAATTAAAGCAATTCTCGGAACACTTGGCTCTATGTATTCATCAAACAATTTTACAGCTTCAACAGTCGGATTGTTTTGTATTCCGTTCTCTTGCATATAAGCGGCAATAGCCAAAATTAATGCGTGAGGAACTGTTCCAAGCCCTTTATTGTTCCAAGCTCTTGCTCCTATGTCAGTTGAACACCCGACAAAACCTGCTTCTTTACATATCTTGGCTATTTTTTCATCTAAGGTAGTAGCAAAATGTCTTGCTCCAAAATATATTACTGGCTTGTTTTCTGCCGCTTCAACTATAGCTTTTGCATTTTGGCTTATTTTGTCCATATCAACATACTCCGTTAAAGCACCGGCAATTATTTGTAAATAACCAGTTTCCCATTCAATCAAATCTTGTGCTTGTCCTTCTATTTTCATCAATGGTTCGCCTGTTTCATAAAACATTCTGTTTTTTAAAGCATAAATCGTTGCTTTATCTTCAGTTATTTCTCTGATAAAATCCGCGGCTTCATCTACTCCCTTAACAATGCCACCCCTTCTTGCAAACACCTGAAATCTGAGTGTTGGATTGATCTCTGCTTCTCTAAGTATTTCCTTAGATCTCAAAAAATACTTATCCGTGTACAATCCTTTTCGCATATCCTCAATAGACAAATCTTCCAATATATTTCCCATTTTTTGTTTACCTCCTTTTTGGTTTCGGCCTCTCTTTTTACCCGTCAGTCGCAATCTTTCAATCGTTTCTCTTCAGATGACCGAAAATTATTTATCAAAAAATTTCAATAAATAATTTTCAGCCACCCGAAGTATTCCATTTTTAATTTTTAAAGAACAATATTCTCTTTTTTTAAATTGACAAACACTTCATCAACTTGAAAAAAGAGAGGAAGCAAAGCAAAAAATAATCACTTCCTATATTTTATTTTTATTTTTTAAAAAGCTGGCTTTTTCTCGACATCTCCGATTTCCATGAAATAGGAATTTTTTGGTGATTTACTGATTATCACTGATTCATCCTCTCTCAATTCTAACTTTTCAATATTCTCTTCTCCGTCTATGACTAATGCTGTTTCTCCTTCTATCTCTACTACTTCAAAGATGACATTGTTTGGCGTTATCAGATAAGGTAAACATTCTCTGTCCGTTGGCGCTGTTACTCTTAAAATAAATTTATCTTTTCTTATTAGCGTAGGACCGCCGGCGCTTTCAGCATAAGCCGTGGAACCAGTCGGAGTAGCAAAGATAAAATTATCGCCTCGCCTATTAAAGTTCTCCGCGTTTTTTCCGTTATAGGCAACCACTACCTTAAAATAGACTGTTTTGGCTTTTCTTCTTTCTATCACTACCTCATTAAGCGCGTCTCCAAGAACTCTTTGGGTTCCATTTTTCTTTGAAACAATTGCCGCCTGAATCCTTGTCCGCTTCACGATTATGTAATTATCGTTCAACACCTGTTTTAATTTGTTGAACACGTCTTTTGGTTCGATATTAGTCAGTGCTCCTCGCTTGCCAAAATTGACCCTTAGTATTGGCAGCTTGCGAGATATTCGTTTAGCTACCTCATTGGCCCAAAATAAGACGCCGCCATCTCCGGCAAAAGTAATGAGAAAATCCAACTTCCCTAGAATATTACTGAACTGTTCCTTATCCTCTTTATTATTGGTTGCTTCTATAAATATCTGACAACCTCGCTTTTCAAGCCATTTTTTGACATTTTCCGCAAGCCGTTTTGCTTCTTTTTTTGTCTCGTCATACACTATCCCTATTTTCATTTTTTCCATTTCCCTCACTCCTAATTATTGCGGCTACGCCGCATAATTATGGTCTCACATCCCACAATCTCTCATATTCTGGCCTGAATTCCTCGTAAAGTTCTAAGAATCTCAAATGAAGCGTATCATGGACAGCAAACTTCCGCACATTATCGTTGTAGAAATCAGAAGTATAGTATAGCCACTGGTACCAGAACATAAAGAAATGCATTTTTTCTCTGACAATCTGATTCCTGATCAAGAACGCTGTCTTGGAGTTGTAATGCTTGTAATCCTCTGGATTGACAAAGGCATAGTATTTATCCCAGATCTTAGTTCCCCTAAAAGGCATAAGAAAATTTCCGCAGACCATTTCTGGAGCAAGTTGATAGAAACGCGTCATCAGATTTTCGTAAAATTCTTTTCCTGCTTCTCTGCTAATGATTTTTAGAGGATCTACGATAAACGAAAGATAGACATAAATACCGTATTTTTTCAAAAGTTTTACTATTAGTTCTAAATTTCTGTTCTTCTCGTATTCAACGGTAATATCTTCCATTCCAAGACAAATCATATAAACATTATGTTCTTCCATAAATCTGATTTTCTCTTCGTTCAATAGATTTGCACTTGCAAACAGATAAATCTTTGCACCGGTGTGTTCAACGACTTCCAATCTTTTTTGCCAGTCCTTTTGTAAAGGAAAGTTTTCATCTCTGATAAACAACCATTTTGGATGTAGGGGTTTTCAGATAATCTACCTCTCGCTGGACAAGCTTGATTGGTTTAGAAATAAGCTTTGGGGACATTATTGGCGTGCAGCAGAAATCGCAACGGAACGGACAACCCTGGGAAGTATTAATTGAAGTAACGATATCATCTGGTTTTTTGTCTGGAATAATCTGCTGATTCCATTGAACCTTGTAAAGGTCATAGCGAGGAACTCTTTTATAGTTTGTAATTCCGGTTACTATCTGTCCTGGTTGCTTAATCGTTTCAAATAAATCATCGCAGGGTCCTTGAACTATTTTGAAGGCATATCTTTCAAACTCTTCCGGAAAAATCGTTGGCTGGTATCCGCCCACAATAATTTTATTTTTGTTATGGCGAAACGCCCAACTAACAAATTCGTCGTAGCCAGAGATATAGACTGAACACACATACAATCGAACATCGTTGTCATTGAAGTCAATATTTTTCAAAGAGTATTCTACATTATCTCCTTCCGGAAGTACTGTTATCACTGACGGTTCTAATCCTAGCTTTATATTACTGGACGGAAATGTCATTCCAATAATTCTGTTTCTTTTTCTATCCGAAAATATATCTTTAAACTCTATTTTTCTCCACGTTTTTTCTCCATATTCTTTATCTTTTTCTAGCATCTCAAACACCTCCTATTCTTTTTTGAAAGACCATTGAACTAACTCTTGGCTAATTCTTCATTGAAAAAATAGCATACATTTTAATTTTTGTCAAATTTTTCACAAAAAAAATTGCCTTCTTGGCAATTAAGTTTTAATGTCCGCGACGGGTTAGTAAAATTTGAGTTCAAAGATTAGTTGCAGTGCGTTAAAGTGATTTTAAAAAATACATCGGAGTAATTTTAGAATAGTCATTATCTTTAGCTTCATAAATCTTTAAAATTTCAAAAAACTTTTCTATCCTTTCTTCCTCTTCGTCTCTATAAGGATAGTAATAAATTTTATTGATATATTTTTCACACCAAAAATTCCAAACTATATCCAAAATTTTATTCAAATTCTTAGATTCAAAATTAAATTTATCTCCAACTCTAAGTTTTTCTAATACTTTTTTTGGTTCTGAAAATGTTCCCTTATGGTCTTCTGGATTATAACAAAAAATCTGAAGTTCAAAAACCAATTCTAACGCACTTCTATAATTAGGTTCTTTTTTTGAAAAGTGCTCTAAAACTTCATTGATTGTTCTAAATGGTTTTTCTCTTGGTATGGAAAAAAAACGTGTTATGAAAATTCCACTTGGTTTTAATACTCTTTTAATTTCTAGTAACAATTTATCTCTTTCTTGCCATTTAACGTTTGATAAAACACAATCTCCCGCGACAACATCAAAGTCATTATCCTTTAAAGAATTCTTAAGCCAGTCTTCATTAATTACAACTTCATTTGGATTTTTCATTCTCAAAACAGAATCCATAGCTAAAATCATTTCTTTATTTATATCTATGCAAATTGTTTCATAACCCAATTCGATTAAAGCTTCTCTTATTTCAGGCGTTACTCCCAGGACTAGTGCTTTCATCCTTTCCCCTTTTATTTCTTTTAACCATTCCTTGTATTTTTCATCCTCATCTTTAGAAATACGACTAGGCGGAGTGAAGTAAGTATTCCACATATTTGCAATTTGTTTCCACGGGGCTGAAGTTGTTTTTATATCTTCTTTCATAATATTTTAAAAAGTTATTTATTGTGAGAAATATTATCTTTAAGCCAATCACCTATTAATTTCGCTAATTCAGTTTCGTAATTAGTGAACCAATGATCAGCGTTTATAAATATCTTAGTGCCGCAATTTTTTACATGCTTTTTGAGAGTTTGTAATTTTTCTTGAGGATTAGTTTGATATTCATCTTTTGAACCAGATATCGCTAATACCGGACAACCTATATTTTTTATCTCTTTCAATTCTCCGGAATAATCAAATATTTTCCCTGAAGAACTTTTAGAATCGGAAACGCTCAAAAATGTTTTCGCGCTCAATAATGGATAAAATCTCATCCATTTTGGCACTGCTTTGCCGCCTTTACCCTCTTTAACCATTTTCTTGGCAATATTTAATGCCTTTCTATATTTATTACCAAGCAACTTTTTCACAAAAGCAACATCATCTACTGGCGACAATTCAATTAGACTTTGTATTCTTTTATCTTTAGTTTTGAATTTAAAATAGGTGATTTTTTGACAACCAGTGCTGTGGCCTTGCAAAATTATATTTTTATAACCTTTTTTCTCTAAGAAATTTATAGCAGCGTTTATATCTATTATACAATCCTCGAATTTTTCTAAACTGCCTCCGATTCTTACATATTTAAATCCTAATTCGCTCCTTTTAATAAAATCAGTTACAATACCAACACCCCTATTATTAAAAGATAAAAAGGCAAATCCCCTTGCGACTGCTTCTTTAGATATAAAATCTACAAACTTATTTTCATAAAAATTCCCAACCCAAGCATGTACATGAATTAAAACATTGGTAGTTTTTTTATCAGGTTCAAATAATAAACCATGCAATTCTAACCCATCCTTAGCAGTTATTCTTTGAAATGATATTTTCATATACTGTATTGTATCAAAAAACTGCTTTTTAGACAATTTCAAATTAAAAATTTTTGGTTTGCCATTAAAGCAAAAACAGAGGTATTATCCTCTGTTCGTACACAATGGCAGGACATAGTAAACAACATTAGAACCATTATCCAGCGCCAAACCAAGTACATCCACATCCCCGACCTCTCTCTACAAGTGTCGCAAGCGTCACAAGGGCAGATTTAGTTTATTGATTACTCCCCCACCCCTCCACTAACTATTTCTATAATTGCCCAGCGATAGACTTTTTATTCAAAATTCAAAAATTCGGAAACGTCCCCAATTTTTCCCTAAAATAAAAAACCAAAAATTATTTTTCGTATCCATTGCGCGCATACCACCAAGCGCAATGCTCGCACCCTTCACCCGATTTGGGTATTTCATCGCTTTCCAAGCATTCTTTAATTTCATTAATCGTGGGCTCAACCCATGAATCATTGCCAGTATAAGGGATAAGAGCAACATCAAACTCAATTTTCTTATCAAACGCCTTTTGGTCATATTTTCCAGTACAATAAACAAAATATCCAGTATCAGAAACTTTTAACTCATTTCTGCGCAAAAGCCACTGATATACTTCTATTTGTCTTTTATATCCATCATGGTATTTGCTCTCATTGTCCAACTCTGCGATTGGATTATTTCTCGCTGTCGCCTTATAATCAACAACAATATATTCATTATTGCCATTTATCCATAAATCATCAATCGCTCCAGAAACCAAAATTCCTGTCGGCTTGTGCAGATATTGAATTCCTTCAAAATTTTCCCGCCATTCATTAATTTTTTCGTGCGAGACAGGTTTAGCGTCAATTCCATATTCTTTCTGCAATGGATGTTGCGTATCTTTTGCCCTATGAACATCAAACTCTTGTTTCAGCTGATAATCTACCGCGCTATTAATCATAAACGCTGGAATTGAAGGACGCTTTGTTCCCAATTTATTATCAATGTAAAAACAACGCGGACACTGCTTGAATAAATCAATTTTAGATCTACTCAATTTCCAATTATTTCCGCCATAATTCCATGACGAACTCCTTTTTGGATTATATTCATTCATAATTATTGATTGTTAATTATTAATTTTTTGTGTTTTTTAATGCTACCACTCGAATATATCAACAATATTTTCAATTGCGCCCTTAATACGATCAATGATGCCTTGTCGTTCTAAAATTCTCGGCTGTTCTGGTAATAAATCGGCAATAGATTGTTCGCGAGGTAATTTTTGTGTATATAAATATTCACCTATTAAGTCTTCAAATTTATCTAATGGAATATTTTCATCTTGCGCAACGCTTTTTAAATGGTCAGAACGCTCATTTGCCCAAAATTCGCTAAATGCTTTTTCAACATCATCTGACCTTTTAATATTCGGGAGATTCTCTTCAATAAATTTCCTAATTAGATCTTTCTTCTTGCGAAGTTTTACATCTCGATTAAAAATGCTTAAAATCTCTTCTGTTTTCTTTTCTCGCACAGCATTGGAACTAATATTTTTAAGTCCCGCAATCAAAAGAATAATATAGTCAAAATTTATAATATCTCGCACAGTAAGTTCAAGTTCAAAATCAATTTGATCAAGAATTGATTCCACGCCGTTTTCATTGTTTTTACGCTCCTCATAAATATCTAAATATTTACTTTGATAATCATAAAATTCTTGTTCTGATATGCCAAGCTCACTGAATGAAAATTCTGCAAATGTTTCAAGTGACGATTTGATATGAAGTAAATCACGAAATGTTTTTACGAATACAGCTTTCTCTTCTTCTCCCTGTAAGTCATCCACAGAAATTACTGTCGGCGTTTTTTTTCGTAATTCTGCCAGTTTATTCTCAAATTCTTTTTTCTGTTCTTCATACGGCTTTTTGAAAACAATCTCTTTTGCATTTTCATCGCCAAAAAGAGCCAACGCTTTATCGGTCGCTTCTTTTAGATTTCTAAATGAAATAATATTTCCGTGTGGCTTGTCGGAATTAAACAATCTATTCGTTCGTGAGTATGCTTGAATTAATCCATGATAACGTAAATTTTTATCTACATATAAGGTGTTCAATCGCGGGCTATCAAATCCTGTTAAAAACATATTTACCACCAGCACAAGATCAACCTCTTTATTTTTAATTCTTGTTTGTAAGTCTCTGTAATAATCATAGAAGCGATTAGTTGAAAAATTTGTTGAGTATTGTTTATTATAATCAATAATACAATTTTCTAAAAAATCCCGTGAATGTTGGTCTCCAGGTGTTCCTTCTCCCGCAAATATATCTACATCAAGCATGTCCGAACTTTCGTCTTCGTTTGCATGATAAGTAAAAATAGTCGCAATTTTAAAATCATCTGACCTTTTATTCTTAAACAAGCTATAATATTTTTTCAAAACTTCAATATTTGAAGTCGCAAATAAAGCATTGAACTTTCCATTTTTCGTTTTTCTTTTCCAATCTGCCAATATGTATTCTGTAATTTTATTAAGGCGGTCATCACTTTCAAGAACTTCTCTTTTATCAATGCCCTTAACAAGAGCGTCGGCAAAAATATCAGCACCCAATGTGTCTGGATCTTTTTGTGTGTATCGTCCAACATATTCCACAGCAAAGCCAAGCACATTGTTATCAGATATTGCGTGAGTAATGATATACTTATGCAAACACTCACAAAACACATCAGCAGTTGTCACTCCTCCAACATTATTTTCGGCAAAGATAGGAGTTCCTGTAAAGCCAAAAAGTTGCGCCTTTTTGAAAAAACCTTTAATTCGCGCATGAGTTTGTCCAAACTGACTACGATGACATTCATCAAATATAATAACTACTTTTTTATCCGTTAAATATTCAAATTGTTTGAGATATGATTCTCGCCCAATAGCAATATCAAGTTTTTGAATTGTCGTAACAATAAGCTTTCTATTTTTGTCTTTAAGCTGTTTTACAAGATTGCGAGTGTTGTCAGTGCCGTCCACCGAGCCCGCAGAAAACGAGTTAAATTCTTTTGTTGTTTGAATGTCTAAATCTTTTCTATCCACCACAAAAAGCACTTTTTTTACTTCTGGAATGCGTGATAATCTCTGACTGGTTTTATATGAGGTTAAAGTTTTTCCTGAACCTGTGGTATGCCAAATATAGCCATTCTTGCTTGATTCACGCACTCGCTTTTCAATATTCCTTGCCGCATAATATTGATATGGTCTGAGTACCATCGGAATTTTTAATGACTCTGCCAACACAATATATTCAGCAATCATTTCAGACACAGCGCATTTTTCTAAAAATGCATCCGCAAATTTATCCAGCTGAGTAATTTTATTGTTTTGTTCGTCAGTCCAATAAAATGTTTGTTCAAATGACTGCCTTGGATTGTTTGAAAAATACTTTGTATCAACCCCATTTGAAATCACGAATATCTGCACATATTCAAAAAGTGTTCCCGTAAATGAATGTTTATGATATCGCTGAATCTGATTAAACGCTTCTTTCATCTCCACTCCTCGTCGTTTTAATTCAATCTGAACAAATGGCAAGCCGTTTATAAGCAAGGTTACATCATAACGATTTTCGTATCGTCCAACTTGTGTAATCTGTTGCGCGACTTGATATTCATTTTTGCACCATTGTTCCATGTTAAAAAATCGCACCCAAAAAGTGCTTTTATCATCACGAGCAAGGACAAATCTATCCCGTAAAGTTTTTGCTTTGTCAAAGCGATCGCCCCTATTTATATGATTTAATACCTGCGCAAATTCAGCGTCAGAAAATTTTGTTTGATTAAATTTTTCAATCTGCGTCCGTAGATTTGCAACCATTGCGTCAGAATCTTTCAATGCAACAACCGAAAACCCCAACCGTCCAAGTTGTTCAATTAATGTCTTTTCAAGTTGTTGTTCAGATTGATGGGACATAGTTATTTATTATCATTTACAATAAATTGCGCTCTCTCATAAAGTTCATCATATGTAATAATTTCAATATTTCTAGAGTCTCTCCTAAATAATTCAAAAGTTTTTATTTTTATTTTTTTCTCTAAATCATTTGAGGCACTTTCTAATTCATTCCAATTTCCAATTATTAGAATAGTTTTTGAATCATACGGTTTTTGTCTAATTTCGTTTCCGCGATCATCGTGTAAGGTCTCAGTCTCTAATCTCACTTGACCGCTTGCTTTTTGTTCTAAAATTTGAGAAGTTGCATCTGTTAAATCATTAGATAATTTCCAAGAATTCGATCTATTCTTTTTAAATCCAAAAATTTTAGTTTCTGGTTTTTTTAATTCTACAAAAGTTACAAACTTTTTATCTCCTAATAAAAAATCTCCGAAAACACGGTTTGATCCATCTGCTTCTCCTCCAGTAACTTGAAATTCTTTTTGTAAAACGCCTTGAAATCTATAATCTAAACCATATCCAAAAATCCACGAATTTTTATTAAAAAAATATTGCCAAGCAACCTCATCTTTTATTTTGTCATTTTTAACTACATCTTTTTTATAATCATCCAAAAAGTTTTCATAAAGAAGTTTCCTAAAAATTTCCAACTGATATTTTCTATATCCTACAGCAACAATATCTTTATCGGTTATGTTTTGCTTTAAAGTCTCTTCTATCAATTTAATGTCAGGATTTTTATAAAATATATTTTTCAGTCTTGATATATCAGCTTGTTCAATTCTCGATTTTTTGTCATCTGGAAATTGAAGCAATACTATTGAATCTAAAAAATCCCTTAATTCTTTTATTTCTTTACCGACAAAAGAAAAATACATTTTATGAGGAGATCCTGTCGCTTTGCTATATCTTTGTAGTGTGAGAACATAAATTTTATTATTTATTTCTAACACCTTAGCAAGTATTTCTTGTTTTCCACTATCAGTTATCCTTAGTTGTATTACGCCTTTTTCTTTTACATCACCAAGTATCTTTTCTGAGTTTATAATTTTGCTTACATATCGCAACGGAATAATCTCACCATCTTGTGTTGTGTGCTCAATTCTTTTACTAATATAAACCTTACTAGTTTTTTTGTTTTGAATATAATCAGTTTCTTTTTCCATATTTTTTACATTACACAAATAACCCTTGCATCAGCCCTTTTTTCCATTGCTCGGCTTGGGTGATTTGTTGTTGTTTTGAATTTATTAAATTATCTATTGAAGTCAAAAAATCTGCGATTTTTTGTTGTTCTTTATAAATTGGAAAAGGTATTTTTATTTTTGAATATTCAGAAATCCAAAAACGCTTATGTTCTTCACCAAGACCAAATCTAATCCGTTGCATTGTCAAGAAGATAAATCTAATATCTGAAACCTTTTCGCTTCTATTCTTTAAAATTTTCATTGCGGAAGACTTAACCTTGAAAGGAATATCTACAAATTTTTGTGCTGTAGTAAAATCATCAAAAATAATTACAGGTAATTTCTCGGCTTCAAAAATTCCCTCTTTTTCATTTGTATATCCAAGTATAAAAGTTTTACCAGCAGTCAAAACAGGGGTGTTGTAATTATTATTATATTCTGTACTTTCAACAATATAGTTTGTTGGCTGTTCATAATCTAAAACCTCCCCTAATTTCTTTTCCTCCCACTCTGAAAAATTATTTCCTTTGTTATCTTTGAAACGGATTTCTTGGGCAAAGATTTTTTGCATCATTTTTCTCTTATAAAATTCAAGATTCTCTTTTTGCGCGCAAAGATTTTCAATCCACTCGTCCACCGCCCCTAAAAACTCAGCGATTTTTTGTTGTTCTGGGAGAGCTGGAAAAATCACTGGACACCTCAAAATTTCATTTTTTCGTAAATTTGTTTGACTTACTCCATTATCAAATTTCAAAAAATATTTATTACGATTTATAATCCGTATCAAAAATTGACTTATTATTTCTTTTGACTTAATCCCGCCAATTCGTTGATTTAGAGTATAAGCGCTATCTTTATCAATCAAAAAACATTTACCGATTGCTTTACCTTTTGGGATATCGCTCATAACAATAGCAATATCATCTTTTTTTAATGGTGAAATTTGATTATCCGAATATTTTTTTACTTTACCGTCTTGCGAGATAAATTTTGAATTTACAACAACATATTTTCCATTTGCTGAAATATCTTGTTCATGAGCCTTGCCATTCCAAAAATTCGCAACCTCTCCCAACATCTTCTCCTCCCACTCACCAGAAAAACCCGCAAAACGAAGTTTCGATATTTTTTGAGATTTTGCCTGCCTGACGATAGGCATGGATTGTTTGATCTTTGTTGGCATATTACCTATTAGTATCAACTAAAATTACCTTTTCGTTTATACAAGTCAAATAGTGTAAACAAAAATATTAAAAAAAGGATTAAAATAAATCCTTGTATTTATCATAATTTTCTTTAATCTTCTGCTTCCATTTTGCTGTTTCATTGCCATTACCCAAATCATTTTTATGATAGACCAAAAGGACATAAACCATTTTTATATCCTTTTGAACGGCAATAATACATCTATTGCCAGAACCCTTTCTTGATTGCTTTGTCCCAGTAATACGAAATTCAGTTTTGATTATCCTGATATTCTCGGTTTTAATAATCTCTTCAGCAATTGAAGTCTCAAGTAAAGAGTCAATTCTTTTTAACTCTTCATTTATAGCTTGCCATGTTATATCCCAATCTTTTTTATATTTCTTCTTAAATTTTTTAATAAAGTGACGTTCAGCGAAGTGTTCCGCCATTACTGAATATTTAGTAGACATATTCTGGATCTTCTTGAGTTATTAATTCATAAGGAATTATTTCATCAGGAGAGCAAATTTTATAAGGCAACTGATTGTGAGTAAAATGAACAATCTCATTTGTTTTTCTATCTTTCCATTTTCTTGCAATTTTGCCAATTAATTTCATTTCTTCTTTTGATATTTCTTTAAATGTTCTTTTTCGCGAACTTTCATTTTCTGAAATTAAAAGCATTTCATTTTTATGATCAATAGATATTTTGCCCGACGCTTCTAATTCATCTATCGCCCTAAAATAGATATCTGGCACTGGTCCATATTTAATACGACGATATTGCATACCGCTCATACTATTCAAATGATCATAAAACCAAGCGAAATCTGCTAAATATAGCATTTTGGCAAGCTTAGTTTTTAATATTTTTCCGTCTACTGATGAACCTTTTCTAACGTACGCTAATATCATTTCTTTATATTTTTCATTATTTGGTTTTGCCCCACTCTCAACTTCTTCTAAAGAAATACCAAGAATATTAGATAATTTCACCATCTGAGAAAAATTAAGTTCTGTTTTGCCTTGCTCAAAAGAAATATAAGAAGACCGAGAAATTCCTATTTTTTCAGCAATTTCTTCTTGGTTTAAAACTTTTTCTATTCTTATCTTTTTTATTAATTTAAAATATTGATTAATCATATTTTTTAATTATATATTAACTATGTCAAAAAGTCAAACTTTTAATGTCATTTTTTAAGACATACAAATAATTTGGATTAAAACGGTTTGTCTATTTTTAATTCCTTGCAAAATCCAGCAATCTTACTTTGTAAATTCTTTTCGTCTGTGTTCAGTCTTTTTAAATTCTTGGATACAGAATCAATATCAACTATTTTCTCCTCTTTAAATGTATCAACATATCGCGGAATATTAAGATTGTATTCATTTTCCTTAATCTCATCTAAACTTGCTTTGTGAGAATATTTTTCAATTTCTTTGCGAGATTTATAAGTATCAAAAATTTTTGCAATATTCTCATTAGTTAGCTTATTTTGATTTTTCCCTTTTTCAAATTCCTTTGAAGCGTCAATAAAAAGAATATCCTCATCATCACGACGGCATTTTTTAAAAACAAGCACTGTCGCAGGAATTGAAGTCCCATAAAAAAGATTTGAAGGCAAACCAATTACTGCGTCAAGATAATTTTGTTTTTCAATAATATATTTTCTGATATGGCCTTCTGCTCCTGATCTAAATAGCGCTCCGTGGGGCAACACAACCGCCATAGTTCCGTTATCAGCCAGATGATAAAGCATATGAGTTACAAAAGCGTAATCTGCCGCGCTTTTTGGAGCAAGCCGTCCATATTGCGAAAAACGATCATCATGCGCAAGTTGAGGGTCGCTATCACTCTTCCATTTTGTCGCAAATGGCGGATTAGCAACAAGCGCCTCTGCTTTAAGGTCTGCGTGCATATCTTCTGTTAGAGTGTCTCCATGGCGAATATCAAAATTATCAAAATGCACCCCGTGTAAAATCATATTCATTCGCGCGAGGTTGTAAGTAATTGGATTGAGTTCTTGCCCATAATAACTTGCCACTTCGGTAAAATCACCGATGCGAAGCAACAAAGAACCTGAACCGCAAGTCGGGTCATAAACTGATCTCACTCGTTTTTTATCTTGTGATACAATTTGAGCCATTAGTCGCGATACTTGAGCAGGAGTATAAAATTCTCCTCCCTTTTTACCAGATCCAGCAGCAAATTCACCAATCAGATATTCGTAAGCATCTCCGAGAAGATCACTCTTTGCGTCTTCAAGATTAAAATCTATTCCGCTCAACAATACAAGGACTTCAACCACAACATCATTTTTTTGATTTTCACGAGAGCCAAGTTTTGTAGAAGTTAAATCAACATCATCAAACAATCCTTTGAAATCATCCTCGCTGGCAGTTCCCATTGAAGTTTGCTCTATCGTATTAAGAACATTTTTAAGATTTTCAAGGATAAAGGTGTCTTGATTTTTAATATTACCTTTTCCTTTTTTGACAAGATAAGAAAATAATTCCGTTGGTTTTAAGAAAAAACCGAGATGACCAATGCAGCCAGCTTTTATCTGTTCTAAATATTTTTTACCCTCTTTAGTGTTTTCTTTTATTTCCGCAAATTCAAAATCCTCTGAAGAAAGAAGTGTCTCGTCAACATAACGTGCAAGCTTCTCAGATAAATATTTGTAGAAAATAAAGCCAAGAATATAGTTTTTATACTCATCGGCGTTCATTTTGCCGCGAAGCGTATTTGCCACACCCCACAACTGCTTTTCTAATAATTGTTTTTGTTCTTCAGACATATATTTTTTAACTTTTTAGTTTTAAAATTTTTAATCTTTGTTTTACTCTACCGCGAACGCGGTTAAAATTCAAGGGAAAATCAAAAATTCGGAAGTTGAGCTTCCGAATTTTTGGTTTATTCTTAATTCGTAATTCTTAATTCGTGATTCTGTTTTTGGCAGGACATCGTAAACAACGTTAGAACCATTATCCAGCGCCAAACCAACCATATTTATATCCCCGACCTCTCCCCACAAGGGCAAATTTAGTTTATTGATTACTCCACCACCCCGCCACTCACTATTTCTGAAATTGCCCAACGATAAACTTTTTATTCAAAACTCAAAAATCAGAAACGTCCCCAATTTTTCCCCAATACATCCACCGCAACGCAAGTGAATAAAAATTCAAGAGCGAAGCTCTTGAATTTTTATTTATTCCTTAATCCTTAAATATTCAGATCTAAAAAACTCAGCGTCAAACCTGCGCGCTTCTTGGACATTTGATTTTTTTATAATTGAAATCTGCGACATATTATTTTTTCGGCGTTTTGGTTAAAAATTTTAATATTTTACTAACAAATATTTTGAAGTCTTTATTTGGATCGGTAATCATTTCTTTAATTAAATTATAAGGAAAGCCATCACTATTTTTGTTATAACTGCCCCAGCTTTCAAGTTCTCCATTTGGAACAATAAAAATTCCATATATTTCTAATTCTTTAATTATATTCTCTTTTGTTTTTTTTCCATTGACACCTGATAAATTTTCTAACATTATTTTTAAATCTTTTTCTCCGCCTAACGCTTTATAAATTTTTGGTAATTTCTGATTTTTTTTCTTACTAGTAATAACATCATTATCAAAAATAAAAACCGCTTTTAATTCTGAATCTACAAGGAATTTAGCTACTTCTATCGCTCTGCTAGCACCGCCAACATCAGTAAAAACAATATCTTTTTTAGAAAGTTCTTTTCTAAAAATCTCTCCAACTGTATTTTCATAAAAGCATCTATCATTTGGCCCCTCTACAAAAATAGTGCCATCATAAAATAATGATTGAAGATATTTCTGCTGTTTTGTAGCTGGCGTAATTTTATCATCGCTAACTGAAAATTTTTCAAGTGGAATAATTTTTTTATGATCTTTTACATAAAAAATGTCTACCTCAATTTTATCTTCTCTGTTATCTATTAGACCAGAAAGAAATGTTGCATCGTGAGTTGAAAGAAACAATTGTTTTTTGTTTTTTTTGACAAGATTTTTTAATTCTTTAGATATATTAATTTTTTGCTTTGGATGGATAAAAACCTCTGGTTCATCAATAAAGATTATTTTTGAATCTGGATTAAACAAAGAAAAAAACAATTTTGCTCCAGCTCTCATTCCATCGCCAACTTTATCAATAGTAAAAACTCCTTTATCTTTTTTAATTTCTTCAGCTTCGTCAAAAGTTTTTACAGATAATTCTTTTATTGATTCGGGTTTCGTTTTACTAGCAAGTATCTCAATTATTGCTCCTCGGTGACTTGAAAAAAATAAATGATAACCAAAACATTTGAAAAAAACTTTATCCAAAGATGTTCGAAAATTTTCATTTCGCACAATGACATTAATAATATCATTTAAAGGATTCTTGGAGTCAGTCATAAGTCTTTCGCCTTCAAGACCAAGCCGTTGTCTAGTGTCTTCATATCCAATAAATATTCTATGGGTAAAATAACGATTAGGTAATTGTATGTCTTCCGCCCCGCTTTTTTTGTTTTCGGACAATAAAACCAACTTTTTATATGCATCTTCGGAATATATATCGCTATCGTTATGAGATTGGTATGTTCCGATATTATTTTTATTGTGACTTAAGGTATATTTTTTTATTTCTTCACCACGATCATTCACTTCAGTATTTTTTTTAATATATCTTAATAAAATAGAGGCCTCATCTGGTTCCAGATTACTATTCTCTAAACCGGTAACCCAATAAGATGTAGATGAACTTCCCTGACAAAAAAATTCTCTAATTTCGTTCATTAATGTTGTTTTGCCAACACCATTTGGTCCAACAAAGACGTTAATATCTCCAAATTGAAGCGGTTTACCATTTTTAAATTTACTTTGAGTTATTTTCATAATTTTATCTCCAAAAATTCAATTTATTTTCCTTCGCCCACTTTTAAATTGGATTGAGAATTTGACTGCTATGGGGGTTGACAAATTATATCAACATGATAATCTCTTAATAAGTAGGCATTATTATTCATAATGTCTATTAAAACAAGCGTCACCCGTTGTGGGTCATGGCTTGTTTTTTCTTTTTAAAAAATTTTTCTGCGATAGATCTTCTGCTGTCAAAAATTGTAGCTCTTATTTTATCTCCTGACAAAACATAATTTCTTGTTTCAAAACCGAGTTTATTTCTAAAAAATGATTTTTTAATTTTTAATTTCTGATACATAAAATTAAGAAATTTTCTTTTATAGGTATTTTGCTCGCCTACCAAGCCATACTGTTTTTTAAGGTCATATAATATTGAACCTAAAATTAAATCTGTTAATTGCAATAAATCAGAAGATTTAGAATCTATTTGACAAACTCCCGCAACTGCAAATTCTTGATAATGGTCATTAACAATACCCTTGATTGAATCTTCTAAATTCTCACCGTCAGGCGTAAAATAATCATCTGCCAATAAAATAATAATCTCGTCAGGGTTTTTACCAATAATCAGCTTTAGTAAAACAATAGTAAAATTTCTGTATACTTTATATAAATTATTTTGATAATGCCCAGTAAAATCAAGTTCATCTTTGTTTAAAATAATACAATTAAATTTAACATCTTCTGTTATAAAAATATTGAAAAATTCTCTTGCTACGTCAAACCTAATCTTTCTATTTAAATCAGCCCATTTTAGTTCCTCGCGATAATTATATTTATCCCTAATTTTTCTTATACGATTATATAATTTTTGCGGTTTTCCACATTTAATTATTCCTAAAGCAAAAAATTTATCTCTCCCGCTATGAATTAATCCTGTCTCGTCAAGAAAGCAAAAACAAGTTTTTATATTTTTAAAATGTTTATTTATTGGCATAAAATTTTATTTTCATATTTTTATTTCATTACTTTTGGTTCCCACTCTATAATTGGCTTTGTCGCATTCCACCGCGCTTCGCCCGACAGTTCTGGTTTATAACTTGGATCAATCATCAAACTATAAGCTCCTTTTGGGCAAATCATTACTCGCAACTTGGGCATAAAAGCGGAAAAAATTTTCGCATAATTTTTTAAATATTTTTTAAATACTGTGCTGATTTTTATTTTTTATTATAAATTCAATCCAGCCTGCTCTCGCTTTTTCGCCGCCACAATTTTTCGCGCCAGCAAAGCTGACGCGCCACTGTTATTGATTTTTTGGAAAAAGATATTCTACGGCAATTCGCAACATCAAATAAATTTGCGCAATGGTAACACTTACTAAAAGTCGGAAACTCCATTCTTCTAATTTAAAATTTAGAAATGCTGTAGCCTGCAAAAAAGCAAATGAAAAAATTACGAAAGTTTCTATACCTAAAAATAAGAGTAAAACTTTTAATACTAATTTTTTAAGTTTTATGTCTTGTTCGATATCAACATTTTTTAATTTTTCTCTTTTCGCTAATTCATCTTTTATTTTTACAGGCTTTCGCCCTTCAATCTGAAATCCACTAGAAGTTTTAAGTAACTCGTTCAGTGTCGCTTTGGAAAATACCGGAATTTCGCGAATCAATTCGGACCTGTCCTCGAATTGTTTTTTCTTTTTTTCCATATTTCTAAGTTACAAGCCCTAATCTGCTTAATCTTATAGACATTGCTTCGACTGAAACATTAAATACTTGCGAGCACCCTTCAATATCCTTTAATTTTTCCCAAGCCTTTCTAACTAAATCGGCGGGCATAAGAAACGAAGCGGCGAAATTGTTTGCTTCAATTTCCATCTTTGTTGATAAACCCTTATCACGCCTATACAACATATTAACTTTATCCAACACATTATCACTATCAACAATCATCTCTTTTTTAATTTCGTCTGAGTGCAAAAAATAATGTCCAAGTTCATGAGCAATAGTAAAATTTCGTCTAGTTGGAGGTTTTGTTTTATTAACTAAAATTATAAAAATAGATTCTTTGGGGAAAAACACAATAACACCTGAAACGGATCCAGGTAATTTCTCAGTCAGCAGAATTTTTAAATCTTTTTTATCCTTTTGAATATTTCCAAAAGGATAGGGAGATAAACCTTCGGGGTTATACTGCCTTGAAAGTTGTTCCGCGTAATTTTGAATTTTTTCTGTGTCCATAATTAAAAAAGTAATTTTTGTTGATTTATAAATGCTAAATTTCGAATATCAATTTTTTCAAATTTTCTTTATTCTTTATCTTTTATTCTTGATTCATAATTCTATTTCAGCAGGGGGCGCCAGGATTCGAAGAGTTGCCACGCAGCACTCGCCGCCTCGCTTCGCTCGGCGCGGTTCGGGAGGCGGGTTCTCCCCACAGCGCCACAGTTAAAACAAATTTAACGCACCTGTGGCGCGTCAAATTTGTATTTTGCAGGGGCGCCAGGATTCGAACCCGGAACAAAAATTTTGGAGATTTCTATGATGCCATTTCACCACGCCCCCTTAATAGTAATTAGTTATCACTAATTTTTAACTTTGAAACAATTTTTGCAGAACTTCACTAAATCCTGGCAATAATTCCAAATCTTTAACTTTCCCTAAATCTGCCCATTGATAATTTTGCGCTTCCCAGTCCAAAACTATTTTGTCTGTGTCAACTTCAACTAATACAGGATGAACAATCCATGTTTTCTCATATTTCGGTTCTTCCTGATGAAAAATTTCTCCTAAACGAATAGACAAAATATGCTTTTCATCAATGCCTAATTCTTCTTTTATCTCTTGTCTAACTTTCTGCTCAAGACTTTTGTTATCGTCAAGAAATCCTGAAATGCCATTCCAGTATCCAGGATAAAAATTCAAATCTTTATTTCTCTGAACTATCAAAATTTTATCCTTAAATTTCAGAACACAATTGATTACCGGCGCCCATCGCGCGCTTGTATAATCAATCTGCCCTGGCTCTGCCTTAAATTTTGGATTTTCCATATTTATTCTTTAACATTTGGGTTTTGAATTTTGGATTTATCTGATTATTTCTTCCCCTCCTTATGTAATGTATGTTTTCTGCACCATTTGCAGAATTTCTTCAATTCTAACTTCTCCTCAATCATTTTCTTTGTCTTGTGAGTAAAATAATTTATTCTTTTGCACTCTTTGCACTGCAATTTTATTAATGGTTTCTTTTTTGTTGCCATGTTCCCTCGCTTCGCTCGGTCAAATTAAAAATTAAAAGTTAAAAGTTAAAAATGACAGAGCGAAAATCTTAAATTAAAATTATAAATATTTTTCGCAATGTGAGCCTGGAAGCGGAATCGAACCGCTGACCTCATTATTACCAATAATGTGCTCTAACCTTCTGAGCTATCCAGGCCTTATTCTAGTTCTACAAAAATTTTTTGATTGTCGCCGTCTAATTCTGTTTTCGTAATTTTGACACCCTGAATTTCTTTTATATTTTTAACATGTAAACCGCCGCATGGAATTGGAGGATAATCTTTTACCGCACACCAGCGAAAACCTTTTTTCTTTTCGTCCCAATAGGTTTTAATTTCAGCGCCGAGTTTTATATCAGTATTCGCCTGTTCAATCGCCTGCTGAATTACTTGCTCCTGAATTTCATTTTTGAAAACAAGATAAGCGTTTTTTGATTTTACTACCCCGGCAATAGCTCGCTGTTGAAACTTTGAATCAAACACCCCTGCGAGCAGATGCAAGGCGGAATGAAGTTTCATAGCGTTTAACCTGTATTTCCAATCTAATTTCAATTTTACCTTATCCCCTACTTCAAATGGATTATTTTGGGGTATAATGTGCCAGACATCATCTCCTTGTTTTTGAGAGCCAGCGATTTTCACATCATCTATTTTTCCAAAATCCCCAGGTTCAGTATTTGTTTGCGGAATAAAAATTGTTTTATCCAACAAAATCTTATTCCCTTCAACTTTTATAACTTCCGCGTCAATTTCTGTATTATATTGGTCTTGATAAAAAATTAATTCCATTATTCATTTTTTATTTTTAATTTTGATTTTGCGTAACGATATTCAAAATTTTATGTGGGTAGGGAGGGATTCGAACCCCCGAAGGCCGAAGCCAACTGGTTTACAGCCAGTTCCCTTTGTCCACTCAGGAACCTACCCTAATATCTCATAAGACTACTTTATCACAAAAAAATGTTTTAATCAATGATTTTTTGGTGTTTTTCGCGCCATTCTTTGATTTTTTTGTGGTCCCCTGTCAATAAAACCTTTGGCACCCGCCAACTTACTCCTTTTTCAGGCGAAAAAACCTCTGGTCGGGTGTATTGCGGATATTCAATAAATCCCCTGCCGCCCCTGCCGCGGATTCGCGGAATCCGTTCGTCTAACAATTGCGGTTTGCCTATCACTCCGGGAATTAAGCGGGATATTGTTTCTATTACTGCCATTGTTGGTATTTCTCCGCCCATTAAATCATAATCGCCTATGGACAATTCTACATCTGCTACTTTGGATATTCTTTGGTCTATACCCTCGTATCTGCCGCAAAGCAAAATCAATTGGTCTAATTTGGAAAACTGATACGCCATTTTCTGGTCAAACTTCTCCCCGCGAGGCGTGAACAACACAATTTTTGATTTTTTCTTCTTTTTAGCAGACGATTTTTGCAAAACTTTTATTGCTTTGAACACCGGCTCCACTTTCATTACCATTCCAAATCCGCCGCCGTACGGCTTGTCGTCTAAAACCTTATGTTTGCCTTCGCCGTATTTTCTCAAATTATGGACATTAATTGTAATAAGTTCATTTTTCTGGGCGCGCGCCAAAATACTCTCTTTGAAATAAGAGTCAAAAATATGAGGAAAAATTGTGATAATATCAAACCGCATAAAATTAAAAACCGCACTATATTTCAATAATAGCACGGCTTTCAATAAACGTAAATTCCTTTATTGAGTTCAGAATTTACAGTTTGAGGTCCTCCAAATCTGTCTTAGCGCCTTCAGCGCTAGGCTTTTCTTCTGGTCCTCGAGTTGGTCTTGCTGGACCGCGGCCACCCTCTGGCTCCTCAATCTTCAAGTTAACCCGAGCGTGATTTTTAAGGCCGATAATCCGTACTAAATTTCTGATAGATCGAGCTGTAGAACCTTCTTTCCCTATAATCTGGCCCATATCTTCTGAGTGGATTCTAAGAGAAAGAAGAACGCCCATTTCGTCTACTTTCCTGTCAACTTTTACATCATCAGGATGGTCAACTAATGCTTTTACTACAAACTCAAGAAAATCCTTGTCTGTGTCTTTTGCCATAATCTTTTCAATAAATCAAATTTTATTCTTACTAAGTAGCGCGACCTTTTGATTCACTCTCAACGGAGGAACCCCTGCTACCATATTGGTATTATACTTTATTTACAATTTTTGTCAACTTTCCTTCTTTTCTTCTGATGGCTCATCTTCTTTCGGTTCTTCTTTTGGTTCTTCTTTTGGTTCTTCTTTTGGTTCTTCTTTTGGTTCTTCTTTTGGTTCTTCTTTTGGTTCTTCTTTTGGTTCTTCTTCTTTTTTCTTGCTCTTGCCGTGCTTTGGTATTTTTTTGCCCTCTATTACCCCTTCTTTAACTAATAAATTATGAACGGTGTCAGAGGTTTGCGCGCCTTTGGAAATCCAGTATTTTATTCTTTCATCTTTTAATTTTTTTTCTTTTGTTATTGGATTGTAAAATCCTAAAATTTCCAAAAACCGCCCTGTTTTGGCAGAATTTCTTTTATCTGTTACTACAACGCGAAAAAACGCTTGATTTTTTTTGCCTGTTCTTAAAAAACGAATAACAATCATAATTATTTCCAGCCCTTTGTTTTAAGGGCGTTTTTTGCCGCGTCTTCTTCAGCTTCCTGCTTGGAAGACCCCTTGCCTTCGGCTATCAATTCTTTGTCAAGAAATACTCCTATAGAAAAATGTTTTTGATGATCCGGGCCTGTTTCTTTTATAACCTTATAATTCGGCGTAATGCTCGCTTTTTCCTGGGCTTTTTCCTGAAAACTGGATTTAGCGTCCTTGTACAGCCCAGCCTCAATAATATGGGGAAGCTTCTTCATTATATATTCTTTTATGAATTTTTGGCAAGTATTGTATCCTTGGTCCAGATAAAGCGCGCCTATAAACGCTTCAATGGCGTCAGCCAAAATGAATTGCCGCGCTTTGCCGGTTTCTTTTTTTTCTCCCTGCGACAAAATTAGAAATTCGTTAAACCCGATTTCTTTCGCAACAAAAGAAAGCATTTTGGCGTTGACAAGAGCCGCGCGCCAGTTCGTTAACTCCCCTTCCGGCTTGTCGGGATATTTTTTATATAAGTCCTCTGTGACCACGAGTTCTAAAACCGCGTCTCCTAAAAATTCCAATCGCTCGTTATGGCCTAAATAAAAATTCGGGTTCTCGTTCAAATAGGACCTATGGATAAACGACTGCGTTAATAAATCCCTATTTTCAAATTTTATTTCTAATTTGTCTTCTAATGGAGAAAAATCTTTAATTTTATTCATTATTTTTTTTCAATCTGTTTATATACCGTGCCGAGAACTCCGTTTATAAACTTCCCTGAATTTTCGCCGCTGAATGTTTTGGCTAACTCAATAGCTTCATTTATCGCTACTTTTGGCGGAACTTTATCCGGATCTGAATACAAAAGTTCAAAAAGCCCTATCCGCAGAACATTTCTGTCAACAATAGTAATTTGCTCTACCGGCCACTCAGGCGCGGCTTTTCCAATAATCTTGTCTAATTTGACTAAATTCTTGTTGACACCCTCAACTATTTCCCAAACCAGTTCAGTATTTTCCAGACCAGGCCCGAATTCCTCTATATTCCTTTCTGTAATTTCTTTCAAACTCTCTTTATCTTTGCCGTAAAAATCCCACTCGTAGAGCGTTTGCATTGCTATTGACCTTGATAAATGCCTAGAAGCCATAAATTCACTTTTTACTCAAACCTTCCATTGATAATGATTTTTCGCTTTTCTGCGTTTCCGCTTGTTTCGCGGCAATTTCTTTTTCTTTTAATTTCTTTTCTTTTTTGTCTAATTTTTTCATTACGTCTATCACCATCTCCCCTTTATAATATCCGCAATTCCGGCAAACAGTATGAGGCGCAACTGGCTTCCCGCACTTGGGGCAATTGCCAAAAACAGGCGCTTTCAAAGATAAATGCGACCTGCGTTGATTTCTTCTTGATTTAGTTTTTCTTTGTTTCGGAACAGCCATAGTCTGTTTTGTGTTTCTTGATATTAACAAATAAAAATCATTTTGGCAAGCGATTCTCCGCACGCCATTGCCTCTATTCCTATATAATAGATATTGGGGTCAACCCCCACACCTACGCGTAGGTGTGGGGGTTGACAAATTTTTAAAATGTATGTTAAAATAAAATCAGAATCTAAAAAAATTTTGGAAAAAAAGGGTGATAAAAAAAATGGAAGAAGAAATAGAATTGAGCCGAATTGGGGTATCTTTACCCTCAAGTCTATTGAATAAGCTTGACGGAATATTAAGAGGGAGAGGATATTCATCAAGGTCGGAAGGGATAAGAGACGCAATCAGAGCATATATTCTGGAATACGAATGGATGGAGCGCGAAGCGGGTGAAAAGGTAGGAATTATAACTTATCTTTATAGCCGCGACAATCACGGAGAAAAAGGAATAGGCGATAAACTTACGAATGCAAGGAATTCTTTCTCGGAAATAGTGATGTCAACCGAGCGCCTATTTTTGGAGAAAGGAAAGGTATTCGAGACAGTGAGACTAAAAGGTAAAGCAGAAAGTATGAAAAATCTGGCGGAAAGTATAATGAGTCTGAAGGGAGTAAAGTATGTGAAACTGGCCACAACGCACACAGATATATAAAAATAAAAAATGGGAGAATTTTCTCCCGATTTTTTTTATGAAAGTAGGTGCGGGGGTTGACAAAAATACTAAAATTGCTAATATCCATAATGCGTATGTGCCTGCCATATCGCCCTTTGTCCCTGCCAGCAGACTCCGCGCTCGGGGGAGCGTCACCTCCTAATGACGAAATCATTTCCCCCGAGTGCCCATAAACGGGCCTGTAGCACAGTGGTAATGCAACCGGAGTTGCACCCGGACAACGCAGGTTCGAATCCTGCCAGACCCATTAGTTCTTATTATTTATATTTTCAGTCAGAGCCGATTCAGAACCGGGCATTTAGCGTTTAAGTGAGGGAATTTACATTTTTCCCTCTTTTTTCTTTGGCAAAATTACTGTATTATTAAAATATAATGGTAAAAGAATCAAAGAAACAATCAGAAAAACAAGCAAAGAAAAAAAGACAAGAAACAGCAATCCAGAAAATTGTTAATCATTATTTTTATACAAAAGGGTTAAGTTTGGAAGAACTCAAAAAAGACACAAAAAAGAAAAAAATAATTTACTCCAGATTTACGCGTCCGGCAAAACAACTTTTGGAATTAGCCGGCACCGTTACTAAAGCAAAAAAAGCCATTACAACTGTGTCGCGATGGGCAAAATCCAGGAATTTGGATTACGCTATTGAAACAGTTTTCAAAAAATGGCTGGAACTGGACCGATTAAAACCCAAAGAAATTGTCAAAAAACCATTTTATCGCAACGATCCGATGGTGTGGTCAGAAGCAAAGAAAAAATGGTATGTTATTGACAAAGACGGCAGATGGCTGGAATTCGCGGATAAAAAATCAGAAATAAAGTGGAAAATCGTAAAGTAATTTTCGGAAGTCGGACTTCCGAAAATTAAAATTACATCTTTGAAGGCGCGGAAATTCCCATTAGACCAAGGGAATTTTTTAATACAAACTGAACAGCCAATATCAGGGCTGTTCTTGCTTGTGTGAGTTCTTTATTATCAGAAATAACAGGACAATCGCGATAAAATTGATGAAACGCTTCTGCCAAATCCAAAGCGTATTGCGGCAAACGCTGGACGCGATAGTCCTCTGCTGTGTCCCCCACAACTTCGGGAAATCTAATAACCTGCTTAATCAGGTTCAATTCGCTCGTATGTTCCAATAATTCAAATTTTGCCTGCCCGCAATGCTTCGCATAGCGATGCGGGCGGGAACTTTTGTGTTTTGTGTTTTGTGTTTTCACTTTATTGAGTATGCTCTGTATTCGCGCGTGAGCATACTGAACATAATAAACAGGATTTTTTTGGCTCTGCTCTTTCGCCAGTTCCAAATCAAATTCCATTTGCGTATTCAATGATTTCGCTAAATAAAAAAATCTTGCCGCGTCCAATCCGACTTCATCCACTAATTCTTCAAGACCCACAATTTGTCCTTTTCTTTTTGAAAGTTTTAATCCCCCTTTCAAGCGAACCACTTGAGCAATTAAAATATTAAGTTCTCCTTTGTATTCAAGCATTTTACTCGCGGCTTTCATTTTACCAATATGTCCCTGATGGTCCGCGCCCCAAATATCAATAATTTTCTTAAATCCCCTGTCAAACTTGTCTTTATGATAAGCTATGTCAGCAAGAAAATAAGTCGGCTCTCCGGTAGAACGCTTCACGACCCAATCCTTGCTGTCGCCGAATTTCTTTGTTTTCAGCCATTGCGCGCACTCGCTTTCATAAATCAAATTCTTCTTTTTCAATAAATTATATGCTTTCTCTATTTTATTTTCCTTGTATAAATCCTGCTCAAAAACCCAATTCGTAATTTTTATTTTTAATTTTTTTAATATAAAATCCTTATTTTCTTTCTGGATAATTTTACATAAAAAATATCCTGCCTGCGATTCGCTTTTCATATTTTCAATTTTGTGTTTTTGCTCTTTTATTATTGCTTTTAATTCGTCTGTTAAATATGCGGTTCCGCGGGACATCCCTGTTTTTCCCAGTTCTTTAATTTGATTGCTGTTCTTTGCGTTATTTACATAATATTCTCTCTCCACCTTATATCCTGCTTTTGCCAATACATTTGACAAACAATCGCCGAAGAACGCTCCCCTGCCCTGTCCAATATGCAAAGGCCCTGTAGGATTTCCTGATATAAACTCCACTTGCGTCTTTTTATTTTTTCCGATTTTCAAATCCCCAAATTTCTCCCCTTGCTCTAAAACCTGCTTAATTTGTTTTTGTAAATAAATTTTGGAAAGAAAAAAATTGATAAACCCGGGCCTGGCAATCTCAATTTTTCCCAAAAATTGGCTATTGCTGTTTTGTAATTGCTCAACAATTATTTCTGCTGTTTCTATTGGATTTTTCTTTGTAATTCCCGCTATTTTCATAGCGATATTCGTGGAATAATCTCCTTGTTCCTTTTGCTCTGGCTTTTCAACCAAAATTGCCGAAATTTGAAATTTCGGCAATTTTCTTTGCGATTGCGCGTTTTGAATCGCTTTTTCAATTAAATTTGTTATTTTCTCCCTAACCATTATCCCATTTTACCTTATCCGCCTAAAAATAAAAAGAGGACAAAATGGATCGCCCTCATTAGCTCTTTAATGCATCCCTATTATTCGTATTTTAGGATATTGCTTAAACAACTTGTTTTTGTCCTCTGCTCTCTCCATTGTTGTGATACAGTAGAGTTCGTCAAAAGTATTATATCCAAGTTTCAAATAGTCATCGCCATTTATACTACACAAAACTCCGCCAATTGCAATCACTGGTATCTCTACCACGGCATGAATTTTCTCTTGGATAAATAAACTCTGAATCCGCTCTTGTATTCTTTCTAAGACATCTCGGGAAACTTGCCTGCCTTCAAAATTTGTCTCCCTTCCCAGTGGTCCAAATTTATATCCTATCTTCCTAAACTTCATCTCTTGGCTAATCACTGTTCCTCCGCCCAGAATTACAACAACATAATTTAGTTTTCCCTTTTTTTTAACGAACTCAAGACTTTTTTGGTGCTCGCTGAGGTCTCCTGAAACTTTTATTAATACATTTTTTGTTTTCTTTCCCAATTTTCCTTCACCTTTTTTAGGATATTTCATAAACCATTATTTGTCAATTGAATTTGGAATTGCTACACTTAAAGTAGTTATGATAACAAAATTATGCCTGAATTAGCAAAAAATAAAAAAGCGTATTTTGATTATGAAATTTTAGAGACCTTTGACGCAGGCCTGGTTTTAATTGGACAGGAAGTAAAATCCATTAAAAACAAACATATTAGTTTGAAAGGTTCTTATGTGGTGCTCAAAGACAGCGAATTTTTTTTAATCGGCGCGACTGTGCCGCCGTATCAGCCGAAAAACGCGCCAAAGGACTATAAACAGGAAAGGAGCCGTAAATTATTGTTAAAAAAATCAGAAATCAATTATTTAATCGGAAAATCAAAGCAAAGAGGCTTGACTTTAATACCCTTAAGGGTGTATACTAAGTCAGGAAGAATTAAACTGGAATTCGGAATCGCGAAAGGAAAGAAAAAATTTGACAAAAGAGAGACAATCAAAAAACGAGATTTCCAACGCGAGAAACAGAGAATAATGAAAGAGAAAATATAGGGACTGTAGAACAATATTTTTCGTAGCGAGAGTTTCAAAATTTGAGGCAAATTTTTCAAATAATTTTTGAAACCTGTATGGAATACAAGTTGATAAAATTTTTGGGAAATTTTGACCAAATTTTGGAACTCGCAGTAGAAATGATATTGTCCTACAGTCCCTTAAATGGGGATGCCGTAGCATAGATGGAAAAATTTTTAAGATACGCAGGTAGAGTATTCTTGAATCTCTTAAAACTTCAAGAAACAAAATAAGTGTCAACTTATTTTCCAAAGCTAAAACAGCTGTTGCCACTGCCTTTGGCGCTGGCTCAACTCAATTAGCTCCTGCTTACATTTAATTGTGAGCCATCTAATTTGTTGATTCTCATTAGGCAAAACTTAGGTGTTATATTTTATGAGATAGATAGATTTTTTTGAGCCAAGGAAAATTTATTGAAATGATTTTGGCTCTGAGTTAAGAATGTTTTGTCCAATTTATAGTTCTTAATTTATAAATTTCAAGTTGGACTAAACCTGTAGATATATTTTATTGGATTTTTACCAGACACGGGGGCAGTACCCGTCATCTCCACTGAATTAGATACTAGATATTTGTAACCAAAAATGCGTTATACCAAGAAAAAAACTTTCTATAAAAGACCTTTAATCAATAATTTTATAAGAGCGAGAGAAGTTCGCGTCATTGACAAAGATGGAAAAAATTTAGGTGTCTTGAAATTGAGCGATGCCTTAAGAATATCGCGGGAGCAAGATTTAGATTTAATTCAAATAACGGAAAAATTAGAAACACCTGTGTGCAAGATAATGAATTATGGAAAGTACCAATATTTTGAAAAAAAGCAACAAAAAAAATCAGACCAGAAAAAACAACAGGGAGGAGAAATGAAAGGAATACGGTTAGGATTTAATATTTCTCCTCATGACATGGAGACAAGAGCGAAACAGGCTGAAAAATTCTTAAAGCAAGGAGACAGAGTAAGAATAGATTTAATTTTAAGAGGAAGGCAAAAAGCTCTGCAGGGCTTTGCGCGAGAAAAAATAAATAAATTTCTGGAAATTTTGGAAAAAACAATTCCATATAAAATTGAAAGAGAATTAAAAAAAGTCCCGCGCGGATTAACAATAATTATAGCGCAAGACCCAAAAGGCGTAATAGATGATAATCATGAAAACAAGAAAAGCGATAACTAAACGATTCAAAATAACTAAAACAGGCAAAATATTGAGAAGGCCCGTTGGACAAAACCATCTTCGGGCAAAAAAATCAGGAAAACAGAAAAGGCAATCCAGAAAATGGGTTGTTGTTTCTAAACCTGAATCAAAAAAAATTAAAAAATTATATGGTAAGAGTTAAAAGAGGAGTCATCGCGCATAAGCGGAGAAAAAACCTGCTCAAACACGCTAAAGGTTTTATGTGGGGCAGAAAATCAAAATATAAAGCGGCTAAAGAAGCGCTGTTTCACGCGTGGGCTTACGCGTACAGAGACAGAAGAAGGAAAAAAAGGGATTTTAGGGCTTTGTGGCAAACTCAAATCAACGCTGCCAGCCGCGCGGAAGGAATGTCTTACAATAAGTTTATTGCTGGTTTGAAAAAACATAATATTGAATTGGATAGAAAAATCTTATCTGAACTTGCGAAAAAAGAACCCGAAATTTTCAAAAAAATTGTTGAAAAAGCAAAATCGTAATAAATTAAGCGCAAAAAAAAAATAGACCCACTACACCGCAGTGGGATTATTTTTTTTATATGGATTTGCTCTCCATGTATATCATAGACACTACTTCTATATCTGATTCTGGCATATTGTCTGACACATTAACGGCTTCGTCTATAGGGATACTAATCTCTCGCTCTATTCCCTCCTCATCAAAAGTAATTATTGCTTTTGATAAAGTCAGCTCTTTGGTCTCTTTTGTTTCCCCGCCATTGTTTCCATTGCAACCCCTATATCGCAGACGCACATCTTTTACTTCCATTCTATTTCCCGCCATTTTTCCCCTCTTTTTTTATTTATAGTAGATACTTATTTAGTATAGCACTTTTTTAAAAAATACAAAAATCACCTGTGGAAAAGTTTTAGTATGCTGCTTAAAGATTGTGTGTTGAGAATATCTTTTTTCTCTGCCCAGCCGCGGCGCGCCTGCGCAATCCCTAACTCCATAAACTTCAAATGTGATATATTGTGCGCGTCAGAATTTATTACCATCTTTACGCCCATTTCTTTTGCGCGCCTAATATATTGGTCGTTCAAATCTAATCTTCTCGGCTGTGCGTTTATTTCTAAAATTTTTCCAAATTCTTTTGCCGTTCTTAAAATTTTCTCAAAATCGCATTCATATCTGTCTCTTTTCTGCAAAATTCTTCCTGTCGGATGAGCAATAATATGAATATATGGATTCTTTATTGCTTTAATTATCCGTTCTGTCATTTGCTGCTTTGGCATTTTGAAATTTGAATGGATGCCGGCAATCGCGTAATCTAATTCTTTCAATGCTTTGTCGTTAATATCAATTGAGCCGTTATTCAGAATGTTTGTTTCAGCACCGTGTAAAATTTGAAACTTGCCTGCCTGTCCGGTAGGCAGAAAACTTGAAACTTGAAACTTTTTATTAAGATTGTTGATTTCTTTGCGCTGTTGCGCCAGCCGTTTCTCGTCTAAACCATTGTCTATTTTCAAAAATTTGGTGTGCTCGGTAATGCCTAAATACTGATATCCCATTCTTATCGCTGTCCCCGCCATTTCCTCTATGGTGTTATTTCCATCTGACCAATTAGAATGGCAATGGAGGTCGCCTTTGATATTTCTATAAATAATAAGTTTGGGCAATTTCCCTTCTAAACTTGCTTTAATTTCTCCTTGATTTTCTCTAAGTTCCGGCTCTATCCAATCCATTCCTAAAATTCTATAAACCTCTTTCTCTGTTTTTCCGGCAATCATCTTCTGCCCTTGAAAAATACCATATTCATTAAGTTTTAACCCCTTTCCAATGGCAATTTTTCTCGTGGCAATATTATGCTCTTTGCAGCCGGTGAAATACTGCAAAGCAGAGCCATAACTTTTTTCCCGCACCACCCGCAAGTCGCAGTCAAACCCCTGCTTCATCCGTATTGAGGAGCGGGTATTGCCTTTTGCCCAAATTTTTTCTACTCCCTGCATTGAAACAAAAAAATCCATAACTGGCTGCGGTTTCTTAGAAACAATCAAAATATCCACATCGCCGATTGTCTCTTTCATTCGACGCGTTGAACCAGCCACGTTTATTTGTTTGACCTCTTTCAGCGCTTTTAATTTTTTTAAAATTTCCTTAACTTGCGGCAGAATATCGCCAAGCAAAAACCTGCCTCTGCTCTTTTCCAAAAACGCGATGCCCTGTAAAATATTTTCTTCTGTTTTTTTTTGAAATCCCGGCAAGCCCCTGATTTTGTGTTTTTCCGCGGCTTTCTTCAAATCCTGAAGGTCTTTAATGTCCAAATGCTCATAAAGCGATTTTATTGTTTTAGGACCTATGCCTTCCACAGCAGTCAATTCTTCTATTTTCACAGGCATCTTTGCCTTTAATTTTTCATAATATCCTATTTTCCCTGTCTCAATATATTCTGCTATTTTCTTAGCAATATTTTTTCCAACCCCGGGAATTTTTTCCAGCGATTTTTGCCCGCCCTGCTTGTAAATCGCTTCTATGTCCTTTGCCATGTCGTCTAAAATAATCGCTGCTTTTTGATAAGCAAACGGCTTGAACTTTACTTCCTCCATCTCTAAAAAATATCCTATCTCATATAATATTTGCGCAATTTCCTGATTTTTCATAGTGTTGATTAATATTCCATTATATCCCAATATAAACAGAAACACCAAATTAAAAAACGCCCGCAATGGGCGTTTTTTAATTTTCAATAACGAACCCTGATATCTGGCGGCGACCTACTTTCGCGGAAAACCACTATCATCGGCCCTAATGGATTTCACTTCCGAGTTCGGAATGGGATCGGGTGGAACACCATCGGTATTACCGCCAAATATCAGGGTTCTATGGTTATTAATTGCCAGCTAAAGGAGTTTTAATATGATTTATTAGTACTGCTCGGCTAAATGTTTTACAACACTTACACCTGCAGCCTATTAACCTCATCATCTTTGAGGAATCTATGAGTCCTGATCTTAGGATAGGCTTCGTGCTTAGATGCTTTCAGCTCTTATCCTTGCCCAACTTAGCTACCCAGCGATGCGCCTGGCGGCACAACTGGTACACCAGAGGTTAGTTCACTCCGATCCTCTCGTACTAGGAGCAAATTCCTTCAAGACTCGACGCCTGCGGTAGATAGGGACCGACCTGTCTTACGACGGTCTGAACCCAGCTCGCGTACCTTTTTAATTGGCGAACAGCCAAACCCTTGGGACCTTCTTCAGCCCCAGGATAAGATGAGCCGACATCGCAATCATCTATTATTACTAATAGTTTGGACTATATCTTTACCCAGCCATAATTTTTACAAAACTATGATTGGGATTGGCGTATTATAATAGTTTGATTGACACTACTATCCCTCAACATAATTGTTGAGAAGTCTCTACGGGGTCATTACCTAAAATAGGTAAGACTTCCCACGGTATTGTCCATTAGTTTATTATAATGGATTCCACCGTTATTAGCCAAATTTTTGGTACAGCATTACTGCTGTAGCACCCCGATTTGTCGGTAAATTTGAGGTGCCGAACAGAGCCGTTGATGTGGACTCGCGGGCTCTACCAGCCTGTTCATTCTAGATTAGAATAGACTATATCTTCACCCGCTAAAATCTTAATTTTAACGGGGACGGCGTATCAGCAAGGGTTTGCCTCGCTCTGCTTAGTTAAGCAAGTCGTTACGGGGTCAAGAAGAAAATTTAAAAAAATTTTCTTCCGACTTCCCACGATATTCCATTGAAAACCCCATTCATATTCAAAGGTTCATCGTTATAAGCCGTATTTTTTATCTGTCCTTACGGACAGAGGGGACAACAACCCTCTTACCGTTGTTGAACAACGGCGTGGGTCTATCCCCGGGGTAACTTTTATCTGATAATCTTCCCCGATTCTATTAACCAGGGTCGGTTCACTAAGTTCTGCTTTCGCAACTGCTCGGCATATCCGCCTCGCAGTAAAGCCGGCTTATGGCTTTGTCCGATCTTTCCGATTTCCATCCGGAAATAGCCGACCTTTAAGCGCCTCCGTTACTCTTTGGGAGGCTAGTGCCCCACTAAAACTGCCCAGCACCCACTGTCCCCAATATAAAATCGGGTTAGAATCATCATTTTGAAAGACGGGTGTTTCATTGGCGACTCCGCTCGTTCCGAAAAACGAGTTTCAAAGTCTCCCCGCTACGCTACGCATCCAAAACAATAACCCAATGAGAACTTACAGTAAAGCTCCCGGGGTCTTTCCGTCTAGCCGCAGGTAACCGGCATCTTCACCGGTATTGCATTTTCACCGAGCACCTTGTTGAGACAGTTCCCAAGTCGTTAAGCCATTCATGCGGGCCGTTAATTAAACGGCAAGGGATTACGCTACCTTTGGACGATTATAGTTATCGCCGACGTTCACTGGCGCTTCAATCGCTCAGCCCGAGCACTCAATAAATTGAACGCTTGGACCGGCAACATTGACGTTCCAGCACTGGTCAGGCCTCAGCCCCTATACATCCTGTTACCAGTTAGCAGGGACCTGTGTTTTTGATAAACAGTCGCTTGGGAGTCATTAGCTGCGCCCCAACCATACCGAAGCACGGTCAGGGAGGTCTTATTCCGAAGTTACGACCACTGATTTGCCGAGTTCCTTAACAAGGTTTCACTCGTTCACCTTAGCGCATTTACGCTTACCCACCTGTGTCGGTTTGCGGTACGGACCAAATACATAATTAGCTCCTAAAAAACTTTTCTTGGAAGCTTGCTCGTCTAAGTTCCCCTGCCCGAAAGCAGAGTTCCTGCTAATTCTTGGAAATCCTCAAATCAGCAACAGAAATCCGATAATCTGCTTAGATTACTAAACTTCGTCATTTTTTAGAATTACATATCTGGGGGCCGGAATATTAACCGGCTGTCCATCCCCCCTACAACTTCTTGCAGGAGGTTAGGCCCGCCTAACCCTTGGCTGATTACCATTGCCAAGGAAACCTTGGGTTTTCGGTGTCGCGCAAACTCTGCGCGATTGCGGTTACTCATGCCAACATTCTCACTCCTTATCGCTCCACTGTTCTTTACAAAACAGCTTCACAGCAATAAGGACGCTCCCCTACCACATCGTTGTCAAACAACGATGTTCTTATCTTCGGTATTGAGCTTAGCCCCGTTAAATCTTCGGTGCAAAACTCCTTAGTTAGTAAGCTATTACGCACTTTTTAAAAGATAGCTGCTTCTAAGCTAACTTCCTAACTATCAGAGGAATTTTACCTCCTTTCACACTTAGCTCAAATTTAGGGACCTTAGATAAAGATCTGGGCTGTTTCCCTTTTGACCATGGAGCTTAGCCCCCATAGTCTGACTCCTTATGTTAAAAATATGCCGGTATTCGGAGTTTAGTTAGAGAATCCGGATAAAATCCAAGAAACCCCATCTAGTGCTCTACCCCCAGCATCCAACATAAAGGCTAGCCCTAAAGCTATTTCGGGGAGAACCAGCTATTACCAAGCTCGATTAGCTTTTCACTTCTTACCACAGCTCATCCCAGAGTATTGCACGGCTCACGGGTTCGGGCTTCCCCGAGCACTTATTGAACGTAAACTTTCGCTTATGTTCACTAAGTGCTCGGTTCACCCTGGCCATGGCAAGCTCGCTTGGCTTCGGGTCTTACGCATACCACGAATCATTGCAAAGCAATGAAATTCGCGCTTTTAACACTCGGTTTCCCTATGATTGTGTCCCAAAAGGACTTAATCTGCGATACGCGTAAAGTCGTTGGCTCGTTCTACAAAAAGCACCCCATCACCCCCACACCTATTAAGCGTTTACGCTTAATAGGTGTGGGGGCTCTGAGTCATTGTAAGCAAAATGGTTTCAGGTTCTATTTCACCGCGATTACCTCGCTACTTTTCACCTTTCCCTCACGGTACTAGTTCACTATCGGTGATATCAAGTATTTAGCCTTGGCAGTATAGTTCTGCCTGCTTCCCTCAGGGCTTTCGTTTCCCGAGGTACTCAAGTATAGACACTAAAGCATATAATGATTTTCGCCTACCGGACTATTACCGTCTCTGGCAGTCCTTTCCAGGATCTTTTGGCTAATCATCAATTACTCTACTCTAATTAAATAGATGCGTCTAACTTACAACCACCAGCTGCGCCAAAAGGCGCGGCTGATTTTGGGCTGTTCCCTTTTCGCTCGCCGCTACTAAGGGAATGCGCCATTGTAAACAATGGCTTTGTTTTCTTTTCCTCCGCTTACTGAGATGTTTCACTTCAGCGGGTTTGCTCGCGCCGCAAGCGGCGCGTAACGCTGTTTTCACAGCGCTGGGTTTTCCCATTCGGACATCGCCGGGTCAAAGGTTGGTAACCACCTCACCGGCGCTTTTCGCAGGCACCCCACGTCCTTCATCGCCTTGATATCCCAAGGCATCCACCATTTGCCCTTATTTTAATTACCTTTAGCTAGCAATTAATAACCACTATTTTAATTTTGTTCTCCATATTTAATTTACAATGTCCTTTCCTATCAAACAAATCAAACAAAAAATCGCTCCTGCAAGAAAGCGATTTTCTGGAAACAAAAATCCCAGAAATTTACCCGCTTTCTTTTGATATATTCAAAATGGTGTCTTTCTTAAACATTTCCATTTTTATAATAGCAAATCTATACCCCTTGTCAAGTATGCCAAAAAAAATCATTCCGCCCCTTTTGGGGGCGGAACAATTTGCAAGTTCAAAAATTTTTAAACTCAAATGTTTGCTATTCGCTTTTTAGTTTGTTTTTCAAATCCTGCAAAATTTCTGCCGCGACGTCCCTGCCTCCCAAGCCAAACGCAAGACCAAAAGCAATAACAAAAAACGCTACTATTCCGCTAAACAGGGTTTGAACCATTACACGGGCAACTCCTAACTGATACAAAATCGTTAAAATAGCAAAAATCCAAATCGCCCATTTCGCTGCTGTGCCAACAAGCGCGGAATGGCTTATTTTCGCTTTTTCTATCCCGGCTACAATAATTTTTTCGGCAATGTCCGCCACAATAATCGCAATAACAAAAATTAAGGCAGCAACAAACACATTTGGAAGATAATTTATAATTCCTTGCAAAAAATCGGCAAATTGAGGCAACCCTAAAATCTCTACAGCGGCTAATAAGGACACAATCACTAAAATCCATTTAACGATTGCTCCTAAAAATTCAGCGGGATTTACTGTGAGTTTAGCTTTAGTAAACGCTCTCTGCCAGTCTGTTTTCTCAAATAAATCATTGAATTTAAGCCGAGATAAAACCTCCGTCACCAATTTACCAACCCCCAAGGCAATAAACCAACCGACAACAAACACAATTATTGCCACAATTAAAGCAGGAATAAAAATTAAGAATCCCAGCCAAAGTTCAAACAAAGCGTCAATAGTTACTGAAGACCAATTTCCTATCATAATAATAAATATAAATATTATAATTTTAATTTGGATTCGACCTTTGCCCCATATGGCGGGGATAATAATAATTACTATATTATAGCAGAATTACAATAAAAAAAATCAGAGCTACCTGTGGATAACTCTAACCCTATTTTTTCATATTGTAAAAAATTATTTGTTTGTTAATTCTATCACGGTAATTTCAGGGGCGCAATTAAATCTTATTGGCAAAGCAGTCATCCCGATTCCTCTGTTGACATACATATAAGCATTGTTAATTTCAAACAATCCGCTGGCGTATTTGCCGCGATTTTGAGTCGGCACCCAGAACGGCCTTAAAAATGGAATTTTAACCTGGCCTCCGTGCGTATGGCCCGCAAGAATTAAATCCGCGCTCTCCCCTGCTTTCAAATCATTAATTATATCCGGCGAATGCGCCAACAAAATTTTAGCAGCATCTTCTTCCGCGTTGACCATTGCTTTTGTCAAATTATCTCTTCCAGTGTCCGGGTCATTAACTCCAATCAAGCAAATATATTCTTCTTTTTGAAATATTTTTCTGTTCTCGTTATTCAAAATAACAATCCCGGCTTTTTCCAATAATTTTTCAAGAGAATTAGGGTCATGGTTGCCCAAAACCCCAAAAATTCTTCCTTGATATCGCTTGCCCATTTCCTGCCAAAATTTTTCACAGGAAGCAATATCCTTAGTTAGGCTGTCAATAAAATCGCCTGTAATGAAAACAAAATCAGGATTTATTTGCTCTACGATTTCTAAAACTCTTTTCTCTCTTTGCCCAAAGCCAAAAGAATGAAAATCGGTTAAATGAACTATTTTCGCATTGATAAACGCGTTAGGCAAGTTTTCTATTTCAATATCTATCTTCTCAACCTGAATATTATTCGGCTCAAATAAAAAACAATACCACCCCAAAACCGCTAAAAATATTAAGACAGCAATTGTAATTAAAAACAATTTTTTCATTCTAATTCTTTTTTTATGTCTTTAATTTCTTTGCTAATAAATTTTTCAGAGGTATCTAATGCTTTTTGCAGTTTATCGCGAACCTCTTTTTCTCTCTTGCTCAACTTAGGTTTTTTATCAAAATATCTAACCTGGTTTTGTAATTCTTGGCTCAATGTTTTAAAAGCTATACGCAGAGTTTTCTCCGCATCTTTAGTTTCTTTGCTGATTCTTTTTCTCCAGCGAAAAATTCGATAACGAGCATAAAGAATAATAAATATTAAAACTATGATTAAAGCTACAAGAGTAATAATAACTGCTAAGCAAGCTATGACCATTTCGCCAAATTTTATTATGGACGGCAAAACAGCAGCTATAGTGATTTTTTCTGTTAAATTACTTTGAGCGCCTCTATAATCGGTAATCTTTGCCCAAACTTGATAAGTCCCTTTATCTAAACTTTTATCATAAATAAAAAGCCAGTTTCCTTCATCGCCTGTTTTTACGTTATTTGCAACTGGCTCCTCTCCTTCTTTTTTGACAAAAACTGTAACAGAAACATTTGGGTATTGAGAGGTTCCTTTAATTGTTAAAATATCCCCTACTTGAACTGTTTGAGGAAAATCAGTAATAATTGGCAGTTCTATTGGCTCTATTGTAATATCGGCAGCAGCAGTTGTTAAATTACCAGCCATATCAAAAGCTTTTACAATTATAGTATGCCTTCCATGTGTTTGAACCGGCATTTTAAAAAAATCGCTTTCTACATCTGCCGCAGTAATTGGTACAGTATCTTTTTCATCGATTTTCACTTCATAATAGTCAAGTCCAGAAGTAGAATCAGTGGTTCTAAAATCTAAAATAGGAGTAGGGTTAGTAGAATCTCCCTTATTATCTACTATGATTTCAAAAGGTTCCGGCGATTCAGTATCAATCAAAACTTTTCTATGAGTAATTCCTCCCCAGCCATATTTGTTCTTAAATCTAATATGGAAATACCAAATTCCATCATCTAATAATTCTTCAAGTTTCTTTTCCGCAATTGGAAAATCATAAAAAACAGAAGGAAGAGAAGCAGGTGTTTTATTTATTAATAGTTTTACTGCTGTAACATCTGAAGAAATTTTCCAAGAAAACTTTGGACTGTTATTGGAATACCACTTTTTTGAATTGGGGTGGGTAGTTGAAGAAATCACTGGCGCGGCTGGGACTTTTTTTGGAAATGAAGCTGGTTTAAAAGTATAAAATCCGCCATTCATATTGGCTAAAACATTTGTTCCTTTGCCGTCTGCCGCTAAAACTGAACCCGAAGAAAAACTTACTTTGGCAGAAGCATTAGTTTTCGCTTTAAAAGTAATTGTAATAATAGTTCCTGAACTGCCGGTAAAATTATCAGGTGTTCCGCCGCCGAAAGATATATTTCCTGAAGAATTAGAGAAACTCGGTTCCCTGGTCCATAAGCTAAAAATTGAACCGCTTTTTGAAATTTTAACCATCTGAAGTTCCGCTGAATTAAAAATCAAAGTCCCTTCAGCGGCATTGATTGTTTCTCCTCCGCTATTTACTTTAACTTTCACCGGAAAAGTGCTCCCAATTGTATAAGTCCCGCTGGGAGGAGAGAGATAAAGCGAAGCCGCTGCCTGCGCTTCATTTGCTAAAACGCAAAATGCAAAAATCAAAACGCAAAATGACAATGTAAAATGTAAAATTATTTTTAATTTTTGATTTATCATTTTAATTTTTTATATTTAATTTTTGATATTGCATACCAGCCAATTATCGCTAAACCAAGAATAATAAGGATTATCTGATAAGGAAATGCTTTTTCCGGCATTTCTGGGACATATTCAGCAATTCTTTCATTGCCGGCTTTATCGACTGCTTTCGCTTTTATTATACTCTGAAGTGTCTGGTCTTCCAATAAATAAGGGCTTTCAGCTCTTTTCCATTCTCTCTCGCCCTCTTTAATTTCGTAGCAGTCAATACCTGCTTGTTTATCCAGGGATTGAAAAACGATAAAATATTTTCCTTCAAATATTGATGTATCTTGAGCAATCTCTAAACTAAACTGTTCAGGAGCAGTAGAATCTATCATAACTCGATAACTAACCCTTTCTGACCAAGCTTCATCTGATATTTTTTGTTTTAAAGTAAAATAATAAATTCCATCTTCCAACCCCTTATATTTCATATCCCCCATCCAGATTAATTCTCCCTCTGGTTTGTCGGGAATCTCATCGGGCTCAGCCAAAGGGTCATGGCTTAAAAGATAACTATATTGAGCTTCTTTAATTAAATTCCAGCGAAGATGAAGGTTATTTGATTTGAACCATTTATTTTGGTCCGGATGAGTAGTTGAAGAAATAATGGGCAAGAATTCCGGCTTTTTTATAACTTGGCAGTTTGCCTCTAAAAAAGTCAAAGAATCTAATGTTCCCTTTCCGTCATTTAATAAAACTTGGCAGGTCTCTTCAAAATTAACTTTTGCTTTACTGATTTTTTTTCCTTTAAAAATAATCTTGCCAATTATCCCATCTCCATTGAATCCGCCTGGAACACCTCCAAGAAAAGATATTCTATTATTAGAAACAGTCGGCTCTTTTGGCCAAAGGGTTAAAATTGAACCTCCTTTAGCAATATCAACAACTTCTAAAAAATTTGAAGGGAATTTTAAATCTACTTTAACAGTATTTATTTCTTTACTCTCACTGTCTAACCGCATTTCAAGAATAAAAGAATCATCTTGATAAACAGTTTGGGATTGAGGCATCAAATACAAAAAGGCCGCTGAAGCAGACAAAGGGATTAGAATATAGAAAATAGAAAATAGGGAAATAAAGAAAAACAGAATATGTAATTTAGGAACTAAGAGTTTCCGAACTGATTTTATAAGACCGTCAGTCATTTTGGAAACTTCTACTGTTAAAGATAGTATTTTTTGGTAATCTTGCGCAGACAAGTATCCAAGTTTATAAGAAACCTCAATCTGGCTTTCTAATTCAGCGACAGAACTATAGGCAACATTATAGAATTGTAATTTTTCTTTTTTATGATTTCTTTTAAAACCTTCCGCAATATTTGAACTGATGGAGATTACCGCCCGCCTCATTTGATTAGTTAAACCATACAATTCAGAATGAGGAAATTTATTGGTAATTTTGTAAACTAAAACCGCCAAATTGGAACTCTTTTGCCATACATTTAAATCTTTAAAAGATTGTAATTTTTTTATTTCCATATTTTCCTAAATTCTATCCCCTAAATTCTATATTCTATCCCCTAAATTCTACTCGGTCCAGTGATAAAGCATAATGGAGAAATCAATAAGGTTTACTTTGCCATCAAAGTTAATATCCACGCAGGGATGTTTAATTTCTCTCGCCTCCCACCAATAAAGCATAATGGAAAAATCAATAAGGTTTACTTTGCCGTCGCAGTTTATATCAGCTCCGCAGCAAACAGCAGTTCCTTCAGGCAAAACATCAAAAGCCAAAGATTGAGAGAATATTGAAATTTCTCCTTTAGCAGAAAGTGCTTTTGACCTTGTTGTATGCCTTCCTTTTTCAATTATAGATGTATCAAAAGCATAAAGCCACCCCCCATCATCATCGGCCTTAGTTTTTTTTAGAATTTCCCCTGAAGAATTAATAAAAACATTGACTTCGCTTTTAGGAGCAGTATAACCATAAATATTTAGAACTTCTCCCCTGGGTATTTTATTCGCGCTCAAATCAATAGTTGGCGGTAAAAATATCCCGGAAAAAGTAGTAGTAGTCCCTCTTGTTAAAGAAGCATTAAAGTTTAATGTTAATGATTTTCTTCCTTCTTTATCTTCGGCCCAAACGCCAAAAGTCCAAATACCGGCAGGAACTCCGCTTAAAACTACTGAAAAGTTAGCTAAAGGATCAGCAGTTACTGTTGAAGCTACTGTTCCATTTTTCAAAATAGTAACAAATGCACCTGGATAAGCCTTTCCTTTAAAAATAACAGTCGCATACTTTGAAGGAATCGTTGTTCCGCCGCCGCCGCCAGAAGGAGGAGGCGGAGTAGGAGGAGCCGTTTCTTCAACGGTTACGGAAATGCTTATGTTTTCTTGGATTGGATCAATGGCTTGACTGGGCTGATAATTAAAAAATAAAAAGCAAATTATAATTAAGAACAAAAAAACGGCCCTAAACGTCATAAAAAGCCGCGGAAAATATTTTTTTCTTTTTTTAACTTTTATCTCTTTTTTTTGGTCTTTCAAAAAATTCATTCATTTTTTATTGCTTCTTCTTTATTTGCCTTCTCCTTTGATTAATATCTTCATTGCCAATCTCCATCTTTTTCTGGTCTTATAAAAGAAGATTATAAACATCATTAACGCGACAAAAATTATCAAAGCCAATTTCCAAGGAAAAACCCAGAAAGTTAAAACCGATGAATTAAAAGAAATGTTGCTTGTGCCGTAACCTCCGACTAACACAGCGGTATAGCGTCCGGCTAACCACTTTTTATCCCAGGAGGCCTCAATTTTTCTGACTGCTCCCGGCATAATATTATTTTGAGGAAAAACAATATCAGCTGCTTTTTTGCCCCGCCAGTCGGTAATAACCACAAAGCCCCTGGGTCTAAGATGAACGGTTCCCCTATTCTCAAACCTGATGGTAAAATCCACCGGCCCTGTTTCTAAAAAAGAAGGGCAAGAAAAATCTTTGACAATTAACTCTTCTCTAATTTCCCCTGAAACAGTTAGTAAAACCAGAGCTCCGACTTTTTGAGCTACCGTCGCTCCGGTAATTTTTTCCCCAATAACCCCGGCAGTAGAAGCTAAAATTGAGCCATAGTGTCCTCCCGGCTCAGCGTTTTCCGGAACATTTATAGTAAAATCAACAAATTTTTGCTCTTTTGACCCTAAAATAAAAGTTTCCGGCTCAGTTCTTATCCATCCGGCTAAAGAATAAGTTTCAGTTTCAGCCGGTTCAATTATAACCTGCCCCATCTCCCCGGTTGCCGTAAAATCCTCTACTTCTATCTTTATTCCGATAGTACTATCAGTCGGATTATAAACCTTAAGCGTATTAGTTAAAACATCGCCGGAACTAGCCGTCAATTCAAAAGTCAAAGGAGAAATACCAATCCCTTTTTCCTGAGCAAAAACATCATTAGTAAAAATCAACGCTGCTGCTCCAATCCCAATTATTAAAATCAAGGATTTTATTCCTTTTGCCATAACAAAACCTAACCCTAACAGCAAACAAAATATTTAAAAACTTATTGCTTGCTGTTAATGATTAGAGTGTCGGAGTACAAATGTAAATGATTGTTGTGGTATGCTCTCCGGGAGGCGTAACACCGGCAATCCCTACTTGATATCCTACCCGAATGCTTCCTGAGCCGCTAGTTGTCCCGTCGGCAGGGCCGTCATGATAAGCAACCTCTAAAGGCGCAGTTGTAAACTTGGCCCATTTATCGCTAATAAATCTATCCGCTGTTCCTGCTAAGGTCGCATCATCAGTAGTATAACCAAAATCCTCATCAGTCGTGCTTTCCGGGAAAACAGATGGCGTGTCGTTTGTACCAGCGTGGTCATCAATATCATGAGTTCCGTCTACTTGCAGTGTTTGGGTATATTCTGTGGTCACAGTATAGCCGCCGTCGGCATTAGTAGTTGTCTGTAAATCATGGGCGGCAATCTTATTAGTTGAGGTTGTAACTGTTCCAAAAGTAACAGCAGATGCGCTGGTGGTGGCTACATTAGTAGTCGCTGTATTTACGGTCTGGCCTGAAGCAACATTAGCAATTACAAAAGTTAAAGTTTCAGCCACTGTAGCTGAAACCGAAACACCGGAAATAATGTAAACCAGTGCATCGCCGGAATCAGTAGTAGCATTAATACCAACAGTATAACTAGCCGAAGGTGTGGGATTGGTAATCTTTGTTACGCCAGTGCCAAGAGTAATTACCTTTGCTCCAGCCGTTACCGTATCACCTGCACAGACCGTAAAGGTTACGTGTTTAGGACTAACACTACTATAGGTCATTTCCACTTCATCACCCACCCCAGCACAGACAGATACCAAAGTAGCACCGCTGAAAGTCATATCGCCTACAACGAAAGCAGGAATAGTCCAATCATCAGAATAGCTAATTTTTATGGTCTGGCCCGTAGTGACTGTATTCGTGGTCGTAAAATTAATCGTCTGTTTTGAATCTGTAGTCGGCCGTGAGTCGTCAAGGGTGCATTTCACGCTGGTCAAAGCCGCTGCGTCAGCGAGATTCGGAACAATTAAAAAACCTGTGGTTAAAAATAACAATCCTATAATCAGCAATGATACAATCTGAATCTTGCCGGACATTTTCGCTATGTTTATAATTTTTTTCATTTTTTCAAAAGATTTAATTATTTTTCGACCTTTACCCTGTGAAATGCGCCTTCGGCGGCAACCGAAACACTCAATGCTTTGAGTACTCGGTTATTTCACGGGGTTAATTTTATTATATTTTTTTATTATACCAAAAAATATTTATCCAGTAAACTGTGGACAACTGCTTAATTTCTGGCTTGCTGTTTTAGACCAAACAAAACTTTCCCTGCTGCCCAAATTCTCCTTCTTAAGATAATAAACAACGCTCCTATCCAAAGGACAGCAATAATCGTTTTCCAGGGAAAGGCCCAAAACCTTATCTGCTCTACAATTGGCTGGTCACTGCCAGGCACATTCAAGACCATTATCGCTGTATGGGGACCGAAACGGAAATTGCGCTCAAAAAATGATTCATCCTGAAAAACTTTTACATTAATATTGCGGGTGCGGTTAGGCAGCAAAAATCTCTCAGGCAAATCGGCCCGGGCAATAGATTTGCCGAACATATTCTGAATATCCACAAATCCATTGGCTTTGAAGTGATAAATGCCTGTATTGTCCACCTTCGCGAAAAGCTCTTTTACAATATTCTCAAACACGCCGGCTTCCGCGAAAGGAAGAATTTTTTCTAACAATCCAATTGAATCAGCGTCTTTCAGCTCAAATAATTGGATATTTGCCTGGTATAACTCTCTGTCTCCGTCTAAACTCAAAATGGGTATCTTAATAAAAAACAAAACGCCCAGTTCCGGCAGCATTCTGGGGCCTTGTTCAGTAAAATAGTATTCCGGCACCACTGCTTGAAAGCGCATCATTACAAAATAGGAGCCCGGGGACACATCCGCTGGCGGCTCTATTTGAAAATTGATTTGCTTCTTTCCGTCCGGCTCAAGGATAAAATCCATATTCTCTTCTATCTGAAACCACTTCGCGGCATTGAGAGCAGGTTCAGCCATAACAAACTCAATATCATCGGAATCCTCTTTTAAATCCCAGAGTGAAAGCTGAATATGGACCGGAAGGGCAACGCTTTTTGAGGTATTAAAAACAGCCAGATTATCTTTATAAGAATCACCTGCCAAAATACTTAAATCAAAAAGGTTTTTGGTTGTGGCAAGCCCTATTTCAGTTGCTTGCGCGTTGCCGCCCAAAACCAGAAAAAAGACAATAATAAATGTAAGTATGGTAATTTGTTTCATTAGAATTCTGGGGTAACGATGTATATAATGGTTGTTTTATAAGGACCGGCTGACTGGGTGGCTAAAACCGACGCCCTATAAGTAATTGTTGTCGCGTCATTGGTAACCGGGGCGGTTGATTTTGCCACAATATCACCCGGCGCCTGGCTTGAACCAACAAAACCGGCGTATTCATTCGCGGCAAACTGCGTCAGGTCTGCATCACCTGTATTATATCCCCAGCCGCATTGAGTATTATCAATGCAGGTTCCTGTCCAAACCGTTGGAACAGCGTTTGTTCCTGCCCAATCAGATATAGTCACGGAAGAATAAGCAGTATGGCGCATATTGTCTGTTTCATAGGCAGTGAGATTATAGCCGAATGTCGCGGTTGTGCTTACGGTAAGAGTGGTCGTGGCAGTAGCGGTAAAGGTATTAACGCTGTTTAAATCAAGACTTTTAGAGGCAGCATCCAGGGTAAATGACAAACTCGGGAAAAGCCAGCAAGAGCCATTATTGCCGCCATCGGTTGAGGTATTTTCCAGAGAGATATTTGTGCTTGAGCCAGCGCAGCCGGAATTTGATATATGGGCATAAGTAACATCCTCTGTCCCTTGGTGGTTTATAAGCCATTGGGTAGTAGTTGTAGAGTTAATAATAATCTGGTTGCTGTCAGCGCCTTGAATAAGGAAATTCCCGTTAATCTGGAAGGTTTTCGTTGCGGTAAACTTCAGGGTCTTACCCGCGGTCGTTGAGGTAAAGTTGTGAAAGGTAATGGCCGGGGTTCCAGAACCGTCCAATACAGAAATTCCTGTTGTATCAAAAGTTACGGTGCCTGAGTTTGCGGTAAATGTTCCGTTATTAGTAAAGTTGGCGGCAACCCGGAAAGAAGCCGTGGAAGAAGCGGAAAATATTCCTTGGGAGGAAATGAGGATAGAACCGTTAATGTCAAATACACGGTCATTGGAAGTTTCATTGTCAAAGGTAATGGTCTGGGTTCCTGAATCCCCCAGGGTCAGGGTGCCTGAAATAATAATATCCCCTGTCCCGGCATTCGGGGTAATGGCGCGGGTGGCAGCCCCGTCTGAATTATTAAATTTCAAATTATTAAATGTCCAGTTGTTCGCGCCGGAGCTTGAGCCGAAAGTTTTATTGAGAGCCACTATCTGCTCAAATGTGCCGCTTGTTAAAGTCACTGTTCCTGCCCCTGTAATATTTCCTTTCGCCGTCACATTATTGGTTCCTGCCAAAGTGCCGCTGGTAACAGTAAGGTCGTTGCCAGATTCAATATCTACTCCCAAAGTAAAGGTGCCTGTGCCATTGATAATAAGATTATTAAAAGCATTAGAGCCGGTCATAGCGGCAGAGGCCAAGGCCGTTACTCCTGAGCCGGAAGTGTACTCAACCGTTCCGGTTGATGCGGTAAAGGTGCCGCCGCGGGTCAATGGCGTGCCGGACCCGGTGAGCGTTAAGGTATTTGAGCCATTAGCTGAAAGGGTTTGACTAACATAAATATTGACGCTGGCAGCTTTGACTGAAGAACCAAGATTAATAACTAAGGTTGTGCCATTGATTTCCACTGCTCCTAAGTCATCAATAGCGGCGGCGTTAGTCCAGGTATATGGTCCAGTAGTGCCGTCAAAAATAAAAATGCCCGTGCCGCTGGTAAAATTACCATTAGCATTGATTGCCAAATTCTTGTCTAAATTAATATTATGAGCGCCCTGGCCAAGGGTTCCAAAATCAATTGTTAAATCGTTATTGACTTCAAGAGCCGAAGATAAATTCCAAGTAGCAGTACCTGAAGTTTGACCAAAAGTAAGGTTATGGAAAGCCGAGCTGCCGTTTAAAGTTCCTGAAAGGGTTTTAGTGTCAGCAGCAGCGTCAAAGGTTACTGTGCCTGAACCGTGAGTGAACGCTCCGCTGTTTGTCCAACTGCCACCTATTGTAAAGGCGGCTGAAGGAGCGGCTGAGAAAGTGACACCAGCGCCAATGCTGACATCATTGTTAATGTCTAAAATCCGATTATTAGTATTGTTGTCCACTGCCAGAGAAGTGCCGGTGTTAGTCAAAGTTAAATCATTGGAAACAGTAAATGTGCCGGTATTGGTACCGTTAAAGGTAATAGTAGGGGTTCCCGCGCTGCTGTCAAAAATCAAGTTGTAAAAAATCCAATTATCGGCTCCTGCAATTTGAGGGCCAAAGCTCTTGCTTGTGCCAACGCTCTGCTTAAATGTATTGGTGGTGGTCATACTGATAACGCCGCAGCTTGCCCCGCATTTGACATCGCCGTTGGCTGTGACATTAGCGGTTCCGCTTGTGGTATTAAAAATTCCATTGGTCATTGTCAAATCTCCAATAATAGTCATTGTGTTGGTTAAAGGAGACCATTCGCCGCTAACGCCGCTAAAAATGACATTGGAAAAGGAAGAAGAACCAGCATTGACGGTATGGCCGGCGTCAACAGCGTCAAAGGTTACTGTGCCTGAACCGTGAGTGAACGCTCCGCTATTGGTCCAACTGCCACCTACTGTAAAGGCGGCTGAAGGAGCGGCTGAGAAAGTGACACCAGCGCCAATGCTGACATCATTGTTAATGTCTAAAATCCGATTATTAGTATTGTTGTCCACTGCCAGAGAAGTGCCGGTGTTAGTCAAAGTTAAATCATTGGAAACAGTAAATGTGCCAGTATTGGTACCGTTGAATGTAATAGTAGGTGTTCCCGCGCTGCTGTCAAAAATCAAGTTGTAAAAAGTCCAATTATTGGCTCCAACAATTTGAGGGCCAAAGCTCTTGCTTGTGCCAACGCTCTGCTTAAATGTACTTGCGCTGGTCAAACTTATGGTGCCGCAGCTTGCTCCGCATTTGACATCGCCCTTTGCTGTAATGTCATTTGTGCCAGACAAAGTGCCGGCAGTCATAGTCAGGTCAACATCAATAATAGTACTGTCAGCAAAGGACCAGCCGCCGTTTGTCCCATTGAAAATTATGGTATCAAAGTTTTCGCCGCCGTCAGTAATCGTATGGCCTGTTGCTGTGGCCGTGAAAGTAGTGGTCTGGGGATTGGTCTTGTTAAAAGTGCCTTCATTGTAAAAATCGCCGCCAACAGAGAGGGCGTTGGCGCCCATAGTAAGAATGCCTGTCCCCTCAATATGGATATCTCCGTCAACATTAGTATCTGTGCCGTCATTGGACGGAGAGGTTGTCACAGTACCGCCCGGTTCAAATGTATCAGTTGTCCAGACATAGAGTTTCCTTGTGTCGCTAACCACTAAGTTATATGTTCCTGAAAGGTCGGAAGTAAAACCAATTTGGGCGTCAGTGCATTCAATTCCGGTGGTAGTGCTGTTATTGTCGCAATCCGCTAAATTCGCGTTTGTCACGCTGCCTGTATGCTCGTTGCGGATAATGACCCGATTCTGGTAGAGGTGAAGTCCTGTACAGTCGCCGCCGGTACAGCCATCGCCGTACTTAAGAACGATTGTCCCCTTCTCGCCGCCAGTTGCTCCGTTAATCCAGATAGTTAGGACATCGCCAGCGCTCGGTGTTGTCGTAACGCTGATTGACCAATTGCCAGAAGCGTCAGTGCCGTTAGAATCCGAAAAAGCAACACCTGTGGTGGAATTGACAAGCTTTATAGCGCCGCCGCTGGTGTTGAGAGTATTGCTGCCCTCATCAGTATAAGCTACGCCTGAAACAGTAATGCCAACGCCGAAATTCCAGTTTTCGTTATTGCCTCCATTATCATTTGTTCCGTCAGCAGCTTGAATTGTATCGCCTGAATTAGCATTAGAGTATGATACAGAAACATAAGAAATAGATTCAGTAGCCGCGGCGTTTAAATTCAAAAGCCATTGTGTAGTAGGTGCTGATGGGGCAAGAGTTAAAAGCTGGCCAGAAATGCCTGTCAAAGTCAAGGAACCTCCTGAAACAATTGTCTGGGTAATGGCAACGTCGCTTTCAAATGTAATAGTTCTGGCAGTAGAAGTAGTGATGGACAGGTCATACCATGAATTACTGCTGTTGATTGTCTGCGCGCCGGCGCCGTTAAAATTCACTGTCCCGCTGTTATGGGTAAAGGCATCGTTATTAGTCCAGTTGCCTGCTACGGCCAAAGAAGAAGGAGCAACAAATGTGTGAGTTCCTGTTCCGCTGCTAGTAATTAAAAAGTTTCCTCCAACATCAGTGTTCCCTCCGGAAGTATAGGTAACAGTGTTATTGTCAGAAACGTTTCCAATGGTCAGATTATTATATTTATTAGAACCTGTGAGAGCTGTAATTGTGGTGGCAGATGTTCCCTCATAAGCCACTGTTGAAGTTGAAGCAGTAAAAGTTCCTTTATTTGTAAAAGGCGTACCAGAGCCGGATAAAGTCCAGGTTTTAGAGCCGGCATTCAAAATATGGCTTGATTCAATAATAAGCAGATTGGAAACAGATATTGCGCCTGAATTTTGAGAGGCTGAAGTTCCTGAAGTGCTGCCATCGCCAAAAGAGAGAGAAACAAATGTCCAAGCGTTGCTGCCGCCAAAATTACCGCTGCTGATGAGAGTAAAGATAGGCCTGAGAAAATCAGAAACGCTTTCTTCTCCTTTTCCTTTATGCACTCTTTGGGGAACTGATTTGTCAGATATCTGTCCGTCTCCTAATTGGCCGTTTCCAGCAACTCCCCAGCAATAGGCGTTGTCTGCGTTTGACCAAGCGCAGCCATGATAATAGCCCGCGATAATGGTTTTGATGTTGGTTAAATTGGTGTTGTCATGATCGCCAGTTACTGCCTCGCCTTTAAGAACCCTGACCGGAGTTGTTTTATCTAATGTTGTCTGTCCGTCTCCTAAGCGGCCGTTTGCAGGATATCCCCAGCAATAAGCATTGCCTGCGTTAGAAACAGCGCAGGTATGATGATAGCCCGTGCTAATGCTTTTCGCATTGGCAAGCCAGTCAGTATCGTAATCGCCTGATACTGCCTCTCCTTTATGAACTCTTTGGGGAACTGTTTTGTCAGTTTCTTGTCCGTCTCCTAAGCGGCCGTCTAAAGCATATCCCCAGCAATAAGCGTTGCCTGCATGTGAAACAGCGCAGGTATGACGATAGTCCGCGCTAATGCTTTTCACATTGATAAGCCAGTCAGTATCGTAATCGCCTGATACTGCCTCTCCTTTATGCACTCTTTGGGGGATTGATTTAATTGCTGTCTGTCCGTCCCCTAAGCGGCCATTTCCAGCATATCCCCAGCAATAAGCGTTGCCTGCATGTGAAACAGCGCAGCTATGATTAGCACCCGCGGCAATGCTTTGCACATTGGCAAGCCAATCAGTATCGAAATCGCCGGTTACTGCCTCTCCTTTATGCACTCTTTGGGGGGTTGTTTGCGGAGTTTCAGTTTCTTGTCCGTCTCCTAATTGGCCATATCCAGCATATCCCCAACAGTAAGCGTTGCTTGCGTTTGACACAGCGCAGGTATGGGCATTAGCCGTGCTAATGTTTTTCACATTGGCAAGCCAGTCAGCATCGTAATCGCCTGATGCCGCCTCTCCTTTATGCACTCTTTGGGGGACTGATTTGTCAGCTGTCTGTCCGTCTCCTAAACGGCCATCTGCACCATCTCCCCAACAGTAGATGTTATCTGCGTTGGAAACAGCGCAGGTATAACCATTACGAGCGCTAATGGTTTTGACGCTGGTTAAATTGATGCCATCATGATCACCGATTACTGCCTCTCCTTTAAGAACCCTGACCGGAGTTGTTTTATCTACTGTTGTCTGTCCGTCTCCTAAGCGGCCATTTGCAGCCATTCCCCAGCAATATGCGTTGTTTGTGTTAGAAACAGCGCAGGTATGATGACCTCCGGCGCTAATGATTTTAATATTGTTGAAAAAATCAGCAACAGCAGTATCACTGGTCGCTGCCTCTCCTTTATGCGCTCTTTGGGGGATAGACTTATCAGTTGTTGTCTGTCCGTCTCCTAAGCGGCCGTTTCCAGCAACTCCCCAGCAATAGGCGTTGCCTGCGTTGGAAACAGCGCAGGTATGATGACCTCCGGCGCTAATGGGTTTAACATCGCCCAGCAAATCCATGTCAGCAATATCACTGGCTGCCGCCTCTCCTTTAAGAGCCCTGACTGGAGTTGTATAGTCTCCAGATGTTTGACCATTCCCTAAGCGGCCATTGTCAGCAGCTCCCCAACAATAAGGATTGCCTGCATTGGAAACAGCGCAGGTATAACCATTACCCGCGTTAATGATTTTAATGTTGGCAAGATGAGTGCCGTCATAGTCGCCTGATACCGCCTCTCCCTGGTGCACTCTTTGGGGGTCTGATTTGTCAACTTTCTGTCCGTCTCCTAATTGGCCATATAAAGCATCTCCCCAGCAATAAGTGTTGCCTGCGTTGGAAACGGCGCAGGTATGGTAACTTCCGGCGCTAATGCTTTTCACGTTGGCAAGCCAAGTCTCGGTGCTGTCATAATCGCCTGATACCGCCTCTCCTTTATGCACTCTTTGAGGGACTGATTTGTCATCTGCTATCTGTCCGTCTCCTAAGCGGCCATCTTCAGACTCTCCCCAACAATAAGCATTGCCCGCATAGGAAACAGCGCAGGTATGGGATTTTCCGCTCTCATAGCCAGCTCCGGCACTAATGCTTTTAACGTTGGCAAGCCAGTCGGTATCAAAATCGCTTGATGCCGCCTCTCCTTTATGAACTCTTTGTGGGACTGATTTGGTTTCTGCCTGGCCGTCTCCTAATTGGCCATATAAAGCATATCCCCAACAGTAAGCGTTGCCTGCATTGGAAACAGCGCAGGTGTGGTAATCTCCGGCACTAATGCTTTTCACATTGGCAAGCCAGTCAGTATCGAAATCGCCTGATGCCGCCTCTCCTTTATGCACTCTTTGAGGGACTAATTTTTCAGTTGTCCCGCCGTCTCCTAACCGGCCATTTCCACCCTCTCCCCAGCAATAAGCATTGCCCGCATTGGAAACGGCGCAGGTATGGTAACCTCCGGCACTAATGCTTTTCACATTGGCAAGCCAGTCAGTATCGAAATCGCCTGATGCCGCCTCTCCTTTATGCACTCTTTGAGGAACAGATTTTTCAGTTGTCCCGCCGTCTCCTAAGCGGCCGTTTCCATCACTTCCCCAGCAATAAGCATTGCCCGCATTGGAAACGGCGCAGGTATGGTAAGCTCCGGCGCTAATGGTTTTAATGTTGGCGAGGTGGGTGCCGTCAGAAAAAGTAAGAATGCCGCTTCCATCAGCAGTTCCTCCTTTTACGGTAAGGTTGCTGGTATTGGACAAAGTGCCGGCCGTCATTGTAAGATTACCATTTATAATCGCAGAATCTGTGAAAGACCATCCGCCATTGGAACCGCTGAAGATGGCATCTTCAAAAATGTTTTCTGTAATCTCAAAACCGGAAGCTGTGGCGGTAAAACTAGTATCTTGTCCTGAAGATTTAGAAAAGGTTCCGTAGTTTGTATAGTCCCCTCCTATAGAAAGCGCGTTAGCGCCCATAGAAAGAGCGGCGCCTGATTGAATTAAAAGGTCTCCGTTAACATTAGTATCTGTGCCGTCATTGGACGGAGAGGTTGTCACAGTACCGCCCGGTTCAAATGTATCAGTTGTCCAGATATAGAGTTTCCTGGTGTCGCTAACCACTAAGTTATATGTTCCTGAAAGGTCGGAAGTAAAACCAATTTCAGTGTCTTCACATTCAGTTCCGGTGGTAGTGGTGTCATTGTCGCAATCCGCTAAATCCGCGTTTGTCACATTAACGGTATGTTCATTGCGAATAATAACCCGATTTTGGTAGAGATGAAGGCCTGTACAGTTGCCGCCGGCACAGCCATCGCCGTACTTGAACACAAGCGTGCCGTCGGCAGATGCTCCGTCAATCCAGATAGTAAGGACATCGCCAGCGCTCGGTGTTGTCGTAACGCTGATTGACCAATTGCCGGAAGCGTCAGTGCCGTCAGAATCCGAGAAAGTATCGCCGGTAGTAGAATTGACAAGTTTGATAGCGCCGCCGCTGGTGTTGAGAGTATTGCTGCCCTCATCAGTATAAGCTACGCCTGAAACAATAATGCCAACACCAGATGTAGTTAGCTTGGGATAATTAGTATAAGTGGTAAAAGAAACGCCGTCATCTTCTATCATCCGAAAGCAATAAGCAGTAGAATCTGGCGCTCCATTATTTTTAATTACCCAATCCCATTCTCCTTTACTGGTACTGGTAATCTCTGCTGGATTTGCCACCGAACAATTTTCCTCTTCATATGATTCAAGAGCATTACTTTGGGAATCAAGCAGCGAGGAAGTAATCGGATCTCCATCAGAGGGCGTGGTATTACTATTATCACCCTTCCATAGAGTAGCTTGAGTTGTGGTTGATTCCTGGCTTTCTGAAGTCCCAATTTCTGGTTCCGGGTAAGCATATTTTCTGACTTTGACCCAATCAGCCTGGAGGTGGTCTGTTATAGCTGGAGCAAAACCATGGGCTTGCAATAGAATAGGCGCGGTTGCGGTTGAACTCGGACAATAGCTTGAATATGTTTCCTTATGTATTAAAGTATCTCCTTGCCAATATTCAGCAAAATTCCCTCTGCTAAACATTTTTATTTCATACCATGTATCAAAAGCAATAATAAGATCACGGTTCACAGAGGTTCCACTTTTTTTCAGCTGAAAATATTTTCTTGCAACCTCCCAAGCAGGCGCATAGTTCACAAATTGATAAAGATAATTATCAGTATCTTTTAAACCAATAACTGTGTAATCGTTGTTTCCTGTTTTTATCTTTGCCTTTATCTCGGTAATGTTTCCAAAAGCAAAAGAGTTATTAGTAGTTATCTTGGCTTCGCTTGGATCTCCACTGTTATGAAGTTTAGCTAAACTATCTGCGACAGTGATGCTTCCATTTCCAACAGTGGCACTGGTCCATTTTGTTCCATTTATCGCGGCATCCGGGAAATCATCAAAGAAAATAAAAGTATTGTCGCCATTGGAAGCGGAACCGATAGTGGAATGTTCGTAGTAAATATAAATATTTTGCAAAGAATCAAGATTGTCCTTAACTTCTACCCAGAAAGTAGCAGTCTGATTGGGAGTTGTACCTTCTGTTTTTTCCAGCCAATAATCCAGCAAAGTGGTCCCATTATCATCAGCAAATCTAACATCGTCAAAATCAGGCTGGCAATTTCCTTCAAGGTGAAAATCATAATTGCTGGCTCCGTTTGATTCCCCTACTTTTATTTTTATTTGATAATCAGCTCCAGCTCCCGATGAGCCTGAAATCGGTATTTTTTTTCTATAAAGCCAATTAGTGTCATACCAACTGGTGCTGGTAATACTATCCATATCATACCAGGTCTCATCTCCTCCGCCGCAAGCTGCTCCTTGCATTTGGGCATACTGAAGTTTTAAAGACTGGGTCTGGGCAAGCAAATTCGCGCTTTGAACCTGATTGCTTATTCTGGCTCTTATTATCTCGTTATCAGCCACTCCGCTAATTTCTATGTTTGGATCCGCTTTAGCGCTTCCTGGCTGGACATTATTAGCATTATCATACCAGCGATAAGTGGTTTGATTAAAAGTGAGAACACTTATGGATTTGGAATTTTTATTATTATTCTCATTGCCCTCGGTAATATTGCCATCCCTGTCAATATGAACATAAATGTCATAACTTCCTGAGCTCGTTGGTGTCCAGTTTACCTGGACTGTTTGAGTTATTCCAGAAATTAAATTAGTAATCTCTTGAGCTGAACCTATTTGATTGCCGGTTCCGTCAGGATCTCCATCATAGAATTTGACTAAAATTTCTGGCTCTTTGTAGGCGCGGAACCAACAATCCCTATAAGAATCCAGCGCGACCCAACCTGAACCTCCGTCCTGTGCTGCATTATTATCCGGGAAGTCTGAGCCAGTATCTACGTCTGCTGTCCAGCACCAGCAATTGGTAGTACTTGTTCCAGTGCCTTCAGCAACAATCCAATATTTTGTTCCGTTGCTTAAGGTAGGAATAGTGGAAAATTCAAAATCATACCAGGTATAAGTAGCGGGACCGCTGGTGGGCTGGAATGTTGCCGTTGCTATAACATTACTGTCATCAGGCAAATTTCCGCTGTCTCCTTGAATCTTTATTGTCAAAGTGCCTGAAGTGCCGTAAGTTTTAAAATTTAAAGCCACTCTAGACAATCTAAAATCATATGAAGGAATAAAAGATTGAGCCGTATCTGTAGTTGAATATACATAATAACAGCCGCTTATAATAGCGCTATCATTTTCCTTATCCCAATGCTGGTCAGTAAAAATCTGACCATAATGACTTCCCCCGCTGTTTCGAACAGTAGCTGAGATAGCAATTTCCTCATTAGCTTCAGGATTTTTATCACTAAAAACAATATCGCTTGAATTTAAATAAAAATCAGGAAGGATAGTAAGAGTAGTGGTTCCAGGAATTAGCACGGCAATATCTGGAGAAGCTGTCCCGCTTGATAGGGTAACATCGCTGGCAGGGGTAGTAATTTGAATCTCCAGGGTTTCACCATCAGCGGCTGATGAGCCAACATCTAAAACTACATAAACACACATTGATTGAGTAGTAGAAATCGCCGCTGATGAACCGGTAAATGTTGAGGTACCATTAGCTCCGCTGAACCCATCCGTATCAGTCGAGCCAAATTGGGATTCAGATCCGCCATAGTCTTCACTCGCGCAATCATAGGGAGTTGTGGTATCAAATTCATAAAATATTTTAATATTGTCAAGATTAGTCTGGGCGTTAACCGTGCCTTGTTCAGTAATAGTAATACCGGTAACATTGCAAGACCCAATATGGTGCTTGATAACAAAAGTTCCCACACATTCATTAGTGCTTGGAACAGCCAAATCCGCAACCTGGGAACGAACTGTCGTAACCTCAACATCGCAATGAACCTTTACTTCCACATAGTCTGTTTTGAGAAGATTAGCCGTGTCGCCTGCTAAGTCTGCATGGGTAGCAACTAAATGAAGATAGCCGCTGGCGTCAATATAATTTGAAAAATCGGATGTATAGATTTTGGTAATTTCCTGGTCAGCTGTCTTATTAGCATGAGAGCCTACTACTTCCCAGCTAGGGGTACCACTAAAATTCCATATGTACAAATAAGATGTTTTGCTCACCGTATGTCCTTCCCATTTAACCTCCATCTTATAAATGGTGCTGGAGCTTTCGGCAATATCGAATTTAAAGTGATGCGTGGCCGAATCAGACCTATCGCCATTGGTTTCATATCTGATATCATTAGAAGATTCTATTTCTGTATAAGAAGTTACCTCTGTTTCATCTGTTATCGCTGGACCAGAAGCGGGAGGATGGGTTGCCTCGCTCATTTTTTTATAAAACCACTTATTGGTTCCTCCTCCACTGGTAAAATTATAAGTAGTGGTCGCATCCGAGGCAATCTGCCACTGCCTCGCCTCCTCAAAAATAGCTGTCTGAGGCCAGGCCTCGGTCAATTTTAATGGGCCTAATAAATAAAAATAAGGGCTAACATCAGGCGCGTCAAAGGTATATTCCAACTCATAGCTCTCCCCTGCTTTCCACTGAACATCCCAAACAATACTCTTTTCTTCTTGAACTATGGAGGTTGAACCTCCATAGTTCGTTTCTTCTATCTCAAAACTCGCTGGAATTTGTTCTATAACCTGCCCGGAAAAATCTTGATTCGCTTTGATTTTCAAAGTCATTTCATAATCCGCCAACGGGTAAATTCTGGTTGGCCCGACTCTTTCCACGTCAAAAGGCACAAGGTCGCGAGTTTCAAATTGGTCAGTAACTTCGTAGCCGTTATCAAGATTGGTTAATTTTATTTCATACACCCCTGTCCCGGCAATTTGGTAATAAGCAAAATAATCCGGTTTATCAATAACATTGTTTGGCCCGCATTCTTCTGACATTTGAACTTCCGGGCTGGTTACCCAGCCTTCGGGAGAAATAATTTCTAATTTTAAATTCGCGTCGCAAATAGTATGGCCGTTATCCATAAGAGCCGCCATCTGCAAATAAGCTTCCTCTCCGGGTAAATAAATTGACTTGTTCGTATTTATCGCCAAAACTCCCCAGCTGAAATCTCTTTCAAGTTCCTGAACATTTCCTTGCTCCTCAATTCTTAAAATAATTTTATAGAGACCTGGTTTAAATCCTTTCGGTTTTCTTATTTTTAACAAAAATTCGCCGTTGTTTTCTAAAACAAAATCAGGTAAAATTTCAAGAGTTTCTCCTTCTGAATTTATAACTCGGACAGATGTATTAATATTTTCCCAATAGTTAATAAGGTTTAAAGCTTCTCCAACCGAAGCTAAAAACCCTTCATTAATTTTTTTGTAATGAAACTGGAATTCTGGTTCCTCATTTCCCTCAAAATCTTTTTTAAAAGTAAGCAAGGCAATTTCTGGCTCCTCAACCTTTTTTTCCTCTTCATAGATTGCCTCCAACCAAATACTATCAAGATAAATTGATAATTCTTTTCCTTGAGGATTATTAGTTAAAGCAGTAAATTTTATTTTAAGCAGCTCAAAATTTTCCCAGTTAAGACTTGAAGGAAGTTCAAAATAGAAATACCCTGAATTTTGAGCATTGGAATATCCTTGATTTTGCTGAAGAGTAACTATGTTATTCCAATTTTCGCCATTTAAAGACCAATCAATCAAGAGCTCGTCATCTTCTCCTTCTCGCCCCTGACTGGCAAAAGAAATACCAACTCTGGCTTCCTTAAGAGCTCCTATCCGTTCGGGCAGGACAAAACCGGAATAAGTGACGCTTGACTGATTAAGAAAAATAGTTACTTCTTCATCTTTTACTTCCTCTTCTATTTTTTCTTCTATTTTTTCCTCGCCTTCTTCAAAAATCTCTCCATCAACTGTCGGAAGAATTATTTCTGGTTCTTCGTCCTCAAATTCCTCTTCCGTTTCCTCTTCCGTTTCCTCTTCCGTTTCCTCTTCCGTTTCCTCTTCCGTTTCCTCTTCTGCTGTTTCCTCTTCTGTTGTTTCCTCTTCTGTTGTTTCCTCTTCTGCTGTTTCCTCTTCTGCTGTTTCCTCTTCTGCTGTTTCCTCTTCTGCTGTTTCCTCTTCAGGTTCTCCAATTTCTTGTACCGTATCGCTCACCTCTTGCAACTCATCATTAGTAATTCCGGTTTCCATTTCCTGGGCTGAAACCCAAGATAAAAAGGAAAATCTGGAAAAAAACTTTTGAAGAAAAGTCTGCTCTTCCAGCGGCATTTCCTCTTCAGTTGTTTCCTCTTCAGTTGTTTCCTCTTCAGTTGTTTCCTCTTCTGCTGTTTCCTCTTCTGCTGTTTCCTCTTCTGCTGTTTCCTCTTCTGCTGTTTCCTCTTCTGGCGGCACAGTAAGGAAAGTAATTTCTTTAACATTTAAAAAACATGAATTTTCTGAATTAAATTCAGCCGGAAAGGATTCCTCGTCCAATTCTCGAATCAAAGCGTTTTGGCCATTCTGACAACTTACCTCGCCATCGCCAGTAGATAAATTTTCCTCCCAAACAGTAGGAAAAATTTCTATTTTTACTTCATTAGAAGGAATAGCATAAATAACTAAAGCAGAAAAACCGGCAAAAAGAAATATAATGGCTGACAATGCATAACGAGGGCTTTTTAAAAAAATATCGGTTAACTTTTTATACCAAAAAATTCTTTGAGCCTTGGAATATTTGCTCAATTTCTTTTTTTTCTCTTTCTTGGTCTGATACTTAGCTATTGCTTCGCTGGTGGTAAACCAGTTCCTTCCCAAGGAAACCGCTTTGCCTTTTATCTTCCCTTTTCTAATTAAATATCCGATATAGTCCGGGGCATAGCCAGATATTTTGGCTGCCTCTTTGAGAGAAATATATTTATTTTTATCTGTTTTCTTTTTTTTCATTTTTAAAATCTCGAGAAGAATCTCGAGAGCCGAGATTCTTAATTCTACCTATATTTTAACAGATTTTTAGAAAATTAGACATTGTGGATAAGTTAAGCCAATTTTATTCATCTGATTATTCCCATTATTAAAAATCCCCACACATTTTGTAAAATGTATGGGGATGTAAAAAAATTTTAAGAAAACAAACGCTAATCAAATCTAAACCCGCATTTATCGTTTGTAATACATTCAGATTTAGTTCTCGGATATTTTCTGCAATTCAGGGGTCTTATCAAATAAATAGAACAATAAGATTTTCCATCAGATTTGAATTTTAGAAAAGGGCATTGAATAGGCAGCCTGCAGCATTCGCCGCAATTAATGCATTTTCCTTTCCTGTTTTTGGCAATGGGCAATACGGAACACAAAGTCCTTTTCATTTTCGCATACCATGTATTTTTCTTTTTGTCTACCATATTTTTATTGACAAACGAATTTTAATTATGGCAAATTCATTTTTGTTCTTCTATGGAATTTTCTATTTCATCCATTTCTTTCATAATTGCCTGATAGAGTTTTTTCTTATTTTCATTCCATGCTTGCGTTCGAGCAGCTTCAAAATTTTCATCTGCTGCTTTTCTATACCCTGCATCAAAATACAGACGTGCTCGCCGAAGATTAAATTGAATTGGCGCTTCAGGATCATCTGATTTTTCAACTTGTTTCTCTTGTTCGATTGTCCAACTAAGTAGAAGCTTTCTGGCTTCAGGGTCTTCTACTCCTTTTTCTTTGAGTAGTCGAATTAACTTTTGTTCGGGTTCCTCTTCTTTTTTAAATTCAAATGTTGGTAATTTTTCTCTCATTGTCAAAATTTCTTTAATACTTCTATCAATTCACTTAGATTGTGGATTAAATAATCCGGCTCGGCCGCCCTTAATCTTGAAGTTGAATGATAACCCCTTGTGATTGCAATAGTCGTCAATCCAAACTTTTTGCCTATCTCTATTTCTTCGGGAGAATCGCCAATGATTAATGTTTCGCTTGGTTTATAATTATGCTTCTCTAAGTAATCCTTAAGCTTTTCTTTTTTATTACGTCTTTTCATTGAGCTATCCAATGCGGAATTAGCTAGCACTTCAAAGATATACTTATTTATTTTTAGTCGATTGAGCTGATTATTGATGCCTTTAATTGTATGATTGCTAAGGATAACTGATTTAATGGAGTGGTGACTGAGCCATTTTAGCAATAACTTTGCCCCTTGCCGTAATCTGCATTTGGCGGCTCTTAGTTCATAAAATGAATGGAAAACTTCGCCTAATTTCTGTGATTTTCTTTGTAATTCTTCTTTGTCGCATCCATGTTGAGTGTAAAAATCAATAGCTGGAATGATCATCGTATCTCTATATGTTTTAAGATCTACGGGTGTGCCGCCAAATATTTTTAATACATGATTATCTGCATCCATACAGGCACGAGTGTCGGAAAGTAATGTGCCATTCCAGTCGAATATAATTAACTTTTTCATAATGATATTTTACTTTTGATTTGAGTCGGCCAAAATCAATTTCAATTAATGCCCGAGCGGCGGGATTTCAAGAACAAAAAGGGCACGCGGGAAAATTCCAAAAAGTTTAAACTTTTTTTGCTCAATAATTTTCAAATTAAATCTTTTAAAAATTGCTTGCCACTCGGAAGCCCTCTTAAAATTAAAAGGCATATTTTCTCGAGGAGGTCTAAAAAGTTGGAAAAGATTAAATAAAATATCTAAAAAAGATTGAAGTTTCTTTTGCCAAAAATTTTCATAGAGTTCCTCAAAAATAATCACTCTTGATTTACTAACCCTTATCGCTTCACCCAAAATCCTCTCCGGTTTATCACAATGATGAAGAACAGAAATAAGCAAAGAAATATCAAAACTATGAGCAGCAAAGGGAATGGTTTTGCCGTCATATAAAACAAACGGCAAATTTATCTGATTAAAATCAATCACATCAAGAAGAGTAATTTTGGCTTTTCTTTTTTTAGAAATATTTTTAGCGATAAAACCTCGCCCGGCTCCGATATCTAAAACCGTTGAACCAAAAGGAACAAAATTTTCAAAAAGAGCAGAATATTTCTTTGCTCTTCTTTCTCGTACTTTTTTAATAATTTTTTGAACAATTTTCATTTTGCCAATTTCTGCATTTCTTCTTTGATAATTTTCCTTTCGTCCCATGGGATTTTCTTTTCTCCAAGCACGCACATTCAGAATTCTCAGCCCTTGCCAGTAATAACAACCACATCGTTGGGCGGCGTAATGGCTCAACGGCAATGGCGGCGAAGCCTCCGACATACGACGCAAATCGCTTATGGTGGTGTTTATTAGACGAAGTCCGAACTTATTACGAACAGAACCCCGACGCTGATTGATTGCCACAAAGCGATAATCCTGTCCAGCGTTTCCGCTCGCCTTCGCTTCGCTACGGCGAGCAAAACAGAAAAATTTTCTAAACATTTTTTTAATCGCCCTCTCGCAAATTTTTTTCAATTTAATTAAAGAAAAGAAAATTTTTCTGTTTTGATATTCTGCTGTCGCAGAATTGCGGAAACGCTTTTCAATCCTTGACGCTCGGGCGGGGCGGGAAGAAAAAGGGGTGTGGGGAAAATGAATTCCCGCCCCGCCCTCGCTTTGGACGCCGACGGAATTTATGCCAGCGTTAGCTGGCGCGCCGCTATTTATTTTTCTTCTGCATTATCTACTCTTTGCCGGTTGCGTATATTTAATTTCAGATTGAATTTGTTGTTATACTGATAATCGTGCAGTTTTTCTATAAAGTTTATCTTTTTTTCAGCGAAATGATCTTTTGACGGAATAAGGAATTCTTTTATTTTTTTATCCAGCCAAGTAGAAAATTTCTCGCATGAAAACAAAATCAAAAAGAAAAGCAGAAGTAATGACAGGTTTGATAGTGAAAAATCTCCATACGCCCAGAGATGACCGAAAAAAATGGCGGACGGAAAAGTCACCAATAAAATGGCAAAAAGAATATTCTTCGAAATGTAGAAGTACTTGAAAAACGGCTCAATATTTTTCTTTTCATCTTTTGGCGGAGGATTCTCACCCTTACCATAATGATATTTGTCGATAGCCGTTTGAATTCGTTCATAACGAGCATCGGATAACCAAAACAAAAATTTCAACACTCTATTAGCTAACTCGTTGAGTATGCGTTTGAAAAAGAGTCTATCAGAGAGATGATTTGCCACTAAAATCTCTACAAACTCATTCATTGTAAAACTTTTACTTGATAGCTGGTGGTTAACTTTTTGGGTAGCGTTATCAAATGTAAATTCGCTAGCATCCGAAAAAAAATTTGTGACTTTTCTTTTGTATCCCTCTCTTTCGGTGATGATATAGCTGGTCTTTTCCCCCTCTTTTTCGGGTCGAGTCATTTCTACGGAATAAAAAAATCCGCGATCTAGGACAGCGATTTTGATAAACATCCGCCTTCCATCCTTGAAATAGGGCGTATTTTTCGGATAAAAACGAATCAGAGAAAATCCCATTTCATTCTGAAATGCTGTAATTGACTCATCAGAGCCTTGGCGTGTATAAAGTTTTACGAATTCTTCGCTGTTCATAGGATTTTACGCTTTTAATATTCGCCCGATTTTTTTTCGGGGGGATTTCAAAATCAATAAGGGCGGTGGGTGGGTTAAGAATTATTTTTTAAACCTTCTTTTGAATCAATATCAATCTCTAAATTGCCAGTGGTTAATTTCTTTTTGTTAATCCAAACAAAACCTTTGTTTGGGGTTATAACTGCAACATCCACTGGTCCACCAACACCAGGCATATCACCTGGATTGCCTTGGATACCATCAGAAAATCTTTGTATAGCCGAAGTAGTTTGAATCATTAAAACACAAAAATCAATAGCATCTTGCAAAGTCATCGTTCCCCATTGAATTACATACTCTAATCCTCTTAATTGTTTGTTTATTTCTTCCTGTCCTAAATTTTGGGCACTAGTATTTACAAAAGGCAAATTTCCAATTCTGCCGTCAAATCCTAAAACAATTCTAGAAACAACATCAATTTGTCCTATCCAAGAAGCACCATATTCTTTGCCTTTTTCCTTGCTATCTCGCTTTTTTTGAATTTCTCCGGGAATATAACAGATATAAACTTCATGGCTTCCGTCTTTATTATATCCAGCAACTAAAAGATTTATCATGTCAACGCCACCAACCCCTTCTTTAACTTGGCCTTTCGTATCTTTAAATTTAAATTTAACAACATTATTCTCAACTTTAGTTTCAATGACTTCTCCCCCTTGCCGCTGAATATCATTTTTAATCTGTTCGGGAAGATTTTTTAATTGTTCTCGATAATTATATTTTTTATCAAAAAGATAGTATAGTTTATCAGCTATATCTTTTACACTCAAATCTTTTACATCTACTTCATGCTTAAATTCATCAATAAACTTACTAATATTTTTCATTATTCCATTCTCTGGCAAGAATGCTAAACCCGTAATAGCAACCCCGACACGATCATTTATTTGAAATAATTTAGAGGCATTATCACTGCCGATTCGTGCCATTCCTTTATGGTTACGAAAAGATTGTCTGCTGTCCGCAGAAATAACAATGCCCTCTGGTGTTGTTGTGTTTAATACTAATGACATATTATTTTGTTGAATTAATTATTAATTGTGGAAAATTATATAAAACATCTCTCACTAATGTTTTATCTGTACTTTGAAATGTTGTTTTCGTGATATCAACCAAGAAAAAATATCTTAAATCATTTATATCACGATCAGTTTTTTTCGACCAAAAAAGTATTTCGCCATTTCCTTTTAATGCTCCGCCTGAGATTTGGAAATCTACATATTGCGACCAAGATTTTATTTGCTTTTTAAACTCCAAAATTAAGTTATCCACCTCGCTTGTGCTCAATGACGAATGAAATAATTTCATCTGTTGGTTATCACCTTCAGTAAAAGAAATATGTGAGGTGCTACCATATTCTTTCCCAAATTGAAAATAATTATCTGAGTCTACGCCAGACCAAACAATCTTATACGGAGAATTATCATCGGGAATTATATAACCGCTTTGAGTTCCAGCACTAGGCATTACAGGAGATATTATCAAATAATTACATTGAGCCATAAATAATTTTCCCGTTGAATTATATAGCTTATCGTAATTTGATTTATCGGCAACAAATTGAATATTAAGTTTAAGTTCATTTAGCGTAGTCCCGTTTTGATTCAATAAATTTATTAAACTACTGCTATCAATTAAATTTTTTTCAAAATCTGAGATATCGCCTTGATGTATGATTATATTTGAAGGATTGCTCCACTGGAAAGAATGAGTCGTTTGTGGAAACATAAATTCAAGGTTTAACTGAATTTTACCAAAAAAACTTTTTTCCTGCTCTATTTCATTAATGGCTATTTGCTTTAACATTATTGCTCGTGCTCGCCTTGGCTCGCGTTCTAAGTAGCCTTTTTTTGCAATAGCATCTAACAAATCTTTAGCGGTCTGTTTTGAGGATACCCCTAATTTTTCAGCAAGCTCAAAAAGAGTGGGTATTTTCCCTACCTTTTGTCCCTCATATATGATTTTTACAGCTTCACGCTGGCGATCAGTTAACTTTTTCATATGCCTCTATTATATACCTTACATAAGTAAGGTGTCAAGCCCTCAAACTATTATTTTCCAGAAATGAATGATTTTATTCTATTATTAGCCAAATCAACATATTTTTTATCCTTTTCAATGCCTACCCAATTTCTACCAAGGGCTTTTGCGACAACTGCTGTTGTCCCGCTTCCCATAAATGGATCCAAAACTAAATCTCCTTTACTGCTGGCGGAAAGTAAAACTTGTTGAATCAATTTAAGTGGTTTTTGTGTTGGATGTGCTTTTATTCCATTTTCATCTTTCAATCTTTCTTGCCCTCTACATAAACCAAAAACCCAATCAGTATCTTTCATTTGCTTTCCACCATTCATTTTTTTCAAAAATTCATAATTAAAAGTATATTCTTTGGAATTTTTATTTTTTACAGACCAAATCAAGGTTTCGTGATTATTTGTGAATCTTCGTCCGTTAAGATTTGGTAGCGCGTCAATTTTAACCCAGATAACATCGTTCAAAAACCACAACCCCAAATCTTGCATAATTTTTCCAACACGAAAAATATTGTGATACATACCTATAACCCAAAAAGTTCCCGTCGGTTTTAATATTCTTTGGCACTCTTTAATCCAATTTTTGGTAAAATTGTCGTAATCTTCATAACTTTCAAATTGATCCCATTCATCATCAACAGGGATAATTTCAGAACCGTCAGCCCTTTTCAATCTTTTGCCTTTTGGTAATTGTAGATAATAAGGGGGATCTGCAAAAATTAAATCAACGGAATTATCAGAAAATTTTTTCATTTCCTCTATGCAATCGCCACATATTATTTCATTGATAAATTTTTGCATAGAAAATTAAAAATTGTAAACGATGAGATGCTCAACATCTCTGTTGTTTCTACCTTTAACATTGTAAAGGTATGTCTTTTCAAAACTATCTATTTTTATACTTTTTTTGTTGTTGTATAAATTGTAGATAAAAGGAGTTTTTTTTATTATCAAAATAAAATTTGCTTTTGTTTTGTATAAACAATTTGCTAATCGTTCTTGGTCTTTCTTGTCAAAAGATTTTTTTTCGTAATCACTAAAATCTGTGTCGTATGGGGGGTCGAGGAAAACAAAATCTTTTTTTGAAACATCATGGTTATTAAAAATCTTTTCAAAATCTTGATTTTTTATTATTGTATTTTTAAATAGATTTTTGACTTCATCACTGAAAATATAATCTACTTTGCTTCTGAAATCCTTTTTATTGTAGCCAATGCCACCATAGGGAATATTGAAATGTCCATTTGTATTAAAACGAAACATTGATCCATAACAAAATTCCCTAATAAAATAATAATTTGCGATTTTTTTAGGCAAGCTAATTTTGTATTTGTTGCCATTAAAATTCATAACATCTCGAAAGTGCATATAAAACCCGCTTCTAAAAGCCGTTTCTATATTTTTTTGGAGATCGCCTTCTGGCAATTTTCCTCTTTGTTTTTCAATTTCCCTTGTTCTGTAAATTTTAGAAATTAAATTTAAACTAATTTGCTTTAGCAAATTTTGTTCATCTAAACAGAATTTATTGAGAAATAGCCCATTAAAATGATCTTCTTTTTTTTTCAGAATATCATTGATTCTTTTTGCCAATTCTTTTTTATCAATTTCGGCTCTTTTATATTTCTCATATAAATTTACAATTTTATTTTCAAAGATTCCTATATATTTTGGAATCTTTTCCCAATTTATAACATATTCATAAAGTTCTTTTTCAAATTTTTCTCGCTCGTTTTTATCTTTCAATAAATTATAAAAATCTGTTAATTCCTCGCAAATATCATTTATAATCGCTTTTTTTGGTTTTAACTGAAAAAAAATACCTCCGCCGCCAAAAAAAGGTTCAATATACCGCTCGTATGACGGGATTAAACCTTTTATGTGCGAAAATTCTTTTGTTTTGCCGCCGGGCCATTTAATAAGTGTTCGCATATTTTAAAATTAATCAAGATAAGTTTTTTTAATAGAATCTAACGCTTTTGTAATCATTCCTGCTTTTTCTTTGTATGCGCTCAAAACTACATGATATCCGTCATCTGATTTACACACAAAATCCCAAAAATCTTTTCCAATTAACAGCTCGTCATCGGCAAAAAATTGTCGTACTCTTTCCTGCTTCCATTCTTTACCTTCGCCATATCTGTTATAGGCGGTTGCAAAATGGATTATAATATTTTTATCTTTTGGTAATGTATTTGATAAAATCACAAATTGTTCTAAAAGTGCCTCTTTTTCAGAGCGCGCTTTTTTATTATCTAAATCACCGCCAATTTTTAATTCAATTAAAAAATTATCGCCTGTCTTTTTATCAATTAAATAATAATCGCTCTCGTGTCTTTTAGTTTTTAGTTTGTTGTCTTTTGGTTTTACTCTCAAAAATTGATAATCTTCAATCGTCGGAGGTGTTATCTCTCGTCTTTTATATTTCTCAAGTAATTCAGCAATTCCTCTTGTTTGCTCAACGCCCAAAGGTCCCTCAACTCTTTTTTTGACTTCGTAGGAAAAACCAGCGATGTTTATCGCCAATTTTTCAAGCATATTCCCTAATGAACTATCTAACGAGCGGACAAGGGAAGAATAATATTGAATATCTGATCCAAGCGCTGCTATAAAAACATTATGGATTTTCATATTAATTGTGCCGTTTGGATTATCTACTTCGCCCTCGTGGCGCGCTTGAAATCCTTCCGCATAAGATTCAATCGCTGTATGAACAAGTGATCGGATTGCTTCTTTTTTGTCTAAAGTATTGTTTGTCATATTTTTATTTCATTAAGACATCAAGCGAAACACCGAGCGCGTCCGCAATTTTTTTAACAGTATCAATAGTCGGGTTTGGTGTCGCTCCCGCCTACATATCGCATTTGGTGGACCTGAGCGGATTCGAACCGCTGACCTCCTCGTTGCAAACGAGGCATTCTGCCAACTGAACTACAGGCCCAAAATTATAAAATGTGGGCGAGGAAGGAATCGGAGAGTTGCCCGAAGGCGGTGTTTCACCTCGCTTTGCTCGGCGAAACGCGGGGGGAGGTCCTCACCACACCACACCATACATAAAAATTTATGAACACCTGCAGTGTTCAAAGTTTTTATGTGGGCGAGGAAGGAATCGGACCTTCGACCTCTGCTTTATCAGAGCAGCGTTCTAACCACTGAACTACTCGCCCAAATTACTACCTTCATTCTATCAAAAACAAAAGACCTGTAAAGGTCGCTAGTAACAAAACGCGCCTAAAAGCGCGTTTTGTTATAAATATTTTCATTAGTTAGTTTTTTAGAGTTGTCCCGGATTGTCTTTTTAGTGTTCAATCAACACTATATAAGGTTGAAAATAGAATTCTCAATTTTCGACCTTAGTCAACGCTAAATTAAATCTTGAAGATTTATAAATAAATCATTCAAAAATTTAATTTTAATATGTTATGATCCACGCACAGGTTCTCCTACGCGTGCCTTGTTACGACTTAGTCCTTCTTACTGAATCCACCTTAGAACCTCGCAAGGAGGCGCTTCGGGTGTTCCCAGCTCGCTTGACTTGACGGGCAGTGAGTACAAGACTCAAGAACGTATTCATCGCCACATAGCTGATTGGCGATTACTAGCGATTCCGGCTTCATGAGGTCGAGTTTCAGACCTCAATCCGAACTGAGACCGGTTTTAAGGGATTAGCTCCGCATTACTGCTTGGCAACCCGTTGTACCGGCCATTGTATCATGTGTGCAGCCCAGGGCATCAAAGGGCCATGCTGATTTGGCGTCATCCCCACCTTCCTCCCAGTTATCCCGGGCAGTCCTCTATGACATGTAAAACATAGAGCAGGGGTTGCGCAGGTTTCCCCATTGAAGGGAGCGACTCACGTCACCTGCTGACGACAACCATGCAGCACCTGCCCAGCCGTCCTTGTGAGACGATCATCCTTTCAGACGATCTTCGACTGGGTTTCAAGCCCTGGTAAGGTTCCTCGTTTATCATCGAATTAAGCCACATGATCCACCGCTTGTGTGAGTCCCCGTCTATTCCTTTGAGTTTTAGCCTTGCGGCCGTACTTCCCAGGCGGGACACTTAACGCGTTAGCTTCGCCACTGATAGGGTCGACACTACCAATAGCTAGTGTCCATCGTTTACGGCGTGGAATACAAGGGTATCTACAATTTTGTTACAAGATTAAAGCATTTCTGCTTAATTCTGCATATTTCTATGCAGTTCGGACTATATCATATGCCAAAAACTATTGGCATCTCGGCGTATAGTCTCTACGGGTTTAAAGGAAATTTGTATTTATACTCAAATAATAAATCTTTTTTGACTAAAAAATATAATTTTTCAATTTGACTTTTTGGAATATAAATAATATGCTTATTTTTATTCCGTCTAACATTGGTTAAAATTCCGAAATTCTTTTTTAAGCATCTTCGCAAATAATTAACTCCTTGAAAAGAAAAACTATGAGTTTGAATTGTCATTCCAGTATTATCTCGCGCGCCATCATCCATAATCCAAACCGCTAATGATAACGAACTTCTTAAAATTTTATCTATTTCTCTCGGAATAATCTTTTTCTTTTTTGGATAAAATATTTTGTGATATTCGTTAAATTCGCTATGAGTCAATGTGGCGAATTGACAAAATTTATAATTTTTTCCTTTTACTAATTGCTCGAAAAAATTTAATTTCATTTTGATAATGCCGTCAAACTCTTTTCTTTTCCATTTTGCCAAACCTGATTGCGAAGCCGAATGTTTAATAAACAAACGACAATTTTGACCACGTTTAATCAAATTTCCATCTCCTAAAATTGTTCCGATTAATATCGCTCTTTGCCTTTCAGAAAGATGAAATTTCTTTTTTTCTTCTCTATATTTTATGTTCATAGATTAAGTACAAATACAAATTTCCTTTAGCTTCCCTCGGTGTTGCCCACATTATATGGATTTTCACCGATATAGCCAAGTTTTAATCCCAATATTACTATCAGGTAGGACTAATCTCCAAACTTATTATACCAAAGTTTGGTACCCATAATCAATCCTTTTTTATCCCCACGCTTTCGTCCCTGAGTGTCAGGGTCGCCCCAGCTGAATGCCTTCGCTTTTGGTGTTCCATTCGATATCAACGGATTTCACCCCTACACCGAATGTTCCATCAGCCTCTGGCGCCCTCTATCCTGCCGGTTTTTCTTGCAGTTCCAAGGTTAAGCCCTGAAAATTTAACAAGAAACCTGACAGGCCACCTACGGACCCTTTACGCCCAATAAATCCGGATAACGCTTGGGGGCTCTGTATTACCGCTGCTGCTGGCACAGAGTTAGCACCCCCTTATTCCTTAGGTACAGTCACCCGAAGGTTCTTCCCTAAGAAAAGTTTTTTACACCCCGAAGGGCTTCTTCAAACACGCGGCGTCGCTAGGTCAGGCTTTCGCCCATTGCCTAATATTCTCGACTGCTGCCTCCCGTAGGAGTATGGACCGTGTCGCAGTTCCATCGTTGGGGATCGCACTCTCATGCCCCCTACTCGTCATTGCCTTGGTGGGCCGTTACCCCACCAACAAGCTGATAAGCCGCAGACCAATCCCAAAGCGAAAAATCTTTACCGAACACTCAGTAAACTGAATGCTCGGACTATCGGGAATTACCCTGGATTTCTCCAGGCTATGCCCGACTTTGGGGTATGTATCCACGTGTTACTAACTCGTTCGCCACTGTTCTGCCGAAGCAGAACCGTTCGACTTGCATGCCTTATCCACGCCGCCAGCGTTCATCCTGAGCCAGGATCAAACTCTCAAATAAAAGAGTAAATCTACATCCTCAAAAATGAAGATGAAATTTGTCTATCTCGCCGATGGCAAAATAAACAAAATCAGACTCTCTAAAAACACAAATCTACGCAAATAAAATATCTGCGTTTATCTGTGTATTTATCGGAACAACTCTAAAAAACTAATAACTAATTTATTTAACTTAATTTATTGACTTAATTCCCATATTCATTTCACAACGAACTTTCCATGTTCTTCTCTCATTTTTATCTTATCTCTTTTATATATCATTGTCAAGAAATCATTTTCTCATCTATTGTCTTGAAAAAGCGCGACAGAACTAAAACTAAACGCTCGGGCGAAAATCTACTTGATATTCCGGTATACCGAGCGAAATGCCGTAGCGTTTCGCTTCGTCATGCTGCTCTTTGTTTTTCCGGTCTATGCAGAAAATTTTATCGCGAAAAATAATATAACAATGAGTATCATTTTTAAAATCGGCATACCACGAACCGCCATGGTCACTATCTAATGATTGACTAATTTCTTCTGCTATCTCTCTTGCCTCATTCTCCTGTACCTTAACAGTATGTAAAGTCCATTGCGAAAGCCAAGGCGTTTTGTGTCTGTCCGTAACTTGTTCGACTTTCGTTGAAATAATCTTTACTTTCTTAAGGATTTCCTTATTTTCAAGAGATTCTTCAATGATAACGCCTCTATAATCTGTCATAATTTTTTCTTTCATAAATTCATTATTTGTCAAATTAATTTATGAGCCGGAGAGAGGATTTGAACCCCCAAACCTTGGCTTTACAAAAGCCCTGCTCTACCATTGAGCTACTCCGGCTTTAGAATAATCATCTATCCATTTTAAAATTTGGGTTAATAATTTTTTATCATTATATTTTATAGAAACAGTTCCGTATTCTGATTTTTTCTTATAACTTCCTGGTTTCCCTTTATGCATATAAGAAGCATTAAATTGATTCAAAGGAATTTCTGTAATTTTAGACCAAAAATTTTTTAATTTCAATTCATCTTGATCTTCATAAAGATGCAATATTATATGTAGTCTATCTTTATGAATGCCGCATATTTTATGTAAAAATTTTAAAAATAATTGTATCATTTTGGGATCGCTGTTGGCAAAAGCAACATACTTACTATTTTTCTTCCATCCTTCTGCCCAATATAACATAATTCCTGCAATGAATAATTCTTTTTCTTTTAATGTAAATTTCTTCTTAATATTACATGGAAGTTTATTAAATCTATGAAAATAAGCTAAATATGTCGCTTCGCTTCTATCCCGTCGAGGAATATTATTTTTTTCTAACCAATACTGAACTTTATAAAGGGAAATTTTTAATTTTTCGGATATCATTGCCATCGAATATTGCTTATCGCAATATAAAGAAGAAATCTTTTTTGCTAGTATTTCGTTAGTTCGCATTTTAAAAAAATATTATGAAAAATTATACAAAAGCCCTGCTCTACCATTGAGCTACCTCGGCGATTTTTTGACTTTCTTTATTTTCTTTTTTCTAAATTTTTTAAGTTCCTCCCAGTAGTTATCTTTTTTCGGTTCATCATCCTGGTCTTTGTTCTCATATTCTTCAATATTTTTCTTTTCTTTTTTCTCGCGTTTTAAATTTTCCAACAAAAAGTTTGCCTTATTTTCCATTTTAGAATAAAAATTTTTAGCGTGTGCTAAAAATTTTTTAAGAGTAAACGCTTCCACACGCTCTTGCTCTTGTTCTTCAATAATTGGAAGTTCATCTAAAATCGGAATTTTCCGAAATAGAATCACTCCAATCCCGCACAAACTCCCCAAAAAAATAATTGTGGCAATTATTCCTGCCATTTATGAATGATAAGTAATAAATATTATATCTCGCGTCTCGCAAATCCTTCTATTCTTATATTCTCCCCCAATTTCGCAACTGCCTCTTCAATCAAATTCTTAATTGTTTTTGAATCATCGCGGATATACGGCTGCTGAACAAGGCAAACTTCTTTTTTATACTTTGCCAGTTTTCCTTCAATAATCTGCTTGATAATCTGTTCGGGTTTGCCAGAATCCTTTACCTGTTCTTGATAAATTTTCCGTTCCTTATCCAGAAAATTTTCTGGAATATCATCTTCTGTGAGAAACAACGGTTTTGTCGCCGCGATTTGAAGGCAAACTTCATGAGCCAACTTTTGAAACTGCTCTGATTTTGCGACAAAATCGGTTTCGCACCTTAATTCCACAAGCACACCGACTTTTTTATTTGGATGAATATAACTTTCAACAACTCCTTGGTTTGCTTCCCTGCCTGCTTTTTTCCCAGCCAATTCTTTGCCCCACTTTCTCAAGACCTCTTTTGCTTTTTCAACATCCCCGCTAGTCTCTTCCAATGCCTTTTTGCACTCTGTATAAGAGACATCTGTCTCCATTCTTAATTGTTTAATTTGTTCTAAATTTATCATAAAATTATTATTTTGACTTCAAAATAGTTTCTTTAACTTTATCTAAAATATATTTCACAGACAAAATAGCATCATCATTCCCCGGGATAGGATAATCAATTGGGCTTGGGTCAACATTAGTGTCGCAGATAGCGACTACTTTAACTCCTTTCATTTTCGCCTCTTTCACTGCTAAATCATCTTTCCTTATATCCGCGATAAAAATCGCTTCCGGCAAGCCAACAAGAGTTTTCAATCCCCCGAATTTTGTTTTTAATCCCTCAAACTCTTTATTTATTTTTATTCGCTCTTTCTTGGTATATTTTTCCCAGCCGCCCTTTTTCTTTGCGTCTTCTAATTCTATTAGATAATCAATCCTTTTTTTTATCACTGAAAAATTAGTAAAAGCCCCTCCCAGCCACCTTTCGCAAACATAAGGAAGTCCGCATTCTTCCGCGGTCTCTTTCACTAAATCCTTTACCTGAATTTTTGTGCCCACAAATAGCAAAATCTTGTGCTCTGAAATAATTTTTTGGATATATTCCAATGCTTTTTCAAGACCCTCCGAGGTCTTTTCCAAATCAATAATATGGGTTGTGTTTTTAACGCCGGCTAAATACGGCTTCATTTTTGGATGAAGACGCGAAACGCGATGCCCGAAATTAACGCCTGTTTTTTCCATATCCTCTATTTTAATCCCAAAAGCGCTTTTCTTGGATTTTACGCTCGTTTTTGGCGCGGCATTAGAAACAGACTCCTTTTCAGGAGTTTGTTTAATTTCTTTTTCTTTCACAGATTTTTTCGGCTTCTCCTCTTTTATCTTATCTTCTTTTTCTTCTGCCATATAATTCTATATCATATCACGCCTCAAAAAAAAATCAATACCTTGACTTTCAAACTTAAAAAAGTAATATCAATTTATTAAGGCACATAATATAACCAAAAGGAGGTGAAAATATGGAATTAGAAATAACAAAGACATATACGGAGAAAAAGAACAAAGTGAGAGTCAAAGATATAAAAGTGAAAACAGCAGATGGAACAAAAAAAATCGAGTTAGATATTATTAACGACGATGGAAACGAAAACTTGAAATTTTCTTTAGGAAGTTTCGAAATCAATATTGAAAACGGATACATAACATTTGAAAGAATGATTTTCAATTTCGGACAAAGACAAAATGAATTCCAAAAGCTATGCTGGGAAAGACACGAAGATGGAGATAGAATGGTTTGGCGAGAGCTTAAATCTCTTAACTATGATTTGTCAAATATAGTCAAAATTCCATTTGAGTTTTGAGCTTTGGCTTGAAATAATAAAATAATTTTAGGGTAGTTCGCTCCCCTATTTTTTTTATTACAAAAATTCCTATTGATTTTTTGAAATGGTTTTGTTATGATGACATATTGTGAAAAAAGATATTCATCCAAAATATTATCCTGAAGCAACGGTGCGTTGCGCGTGCGGCAATGTTTTTAAGGTTGGCTCAACAATGGAAGTCATTGAAGTTGAGGTTTGTTCAAATTGCCATCCGTTTTACACCGGCAAGGAAAAAATCGTTGACACCCTGGGCAGAGTGGAAAAATACAGAAAAAGATTGGCAAAAAAGAAAAAAAAGTAGATTATGTCTGATACAGAATTTAGTTCAGTAATAATGGAAATCCGCGCGGGAACCGGCGGAGACGAAGCCGCTTTGTTTGCCGGCGATCTTTTTAATATGTATTCAAAATACGCGCAAACACAGGATTGGCGGCAAAAAATTTTGGACACAAAAAAAACAGAGTTAGACGGAATCAGGGAAATCGTATTTGAACTAAATGGAAAAAATGTTTATTCAAAAATGAGGCGCGAAGGCGGGGTCCATCGCGTCCAGCGAACTCCTAAAACAGAAAAAATGGGACGAATCCACACTTCCACCGCTTCTGTGGCTGTTTTATTGAAACCTAAAAAAACAGAAATGGAAATCAATCCAAGAGATTTAAGAATTGACATTTTCAAATCATCCGGCGCCGGCGGACAGAATGTGAACAAGCGGGAAACAGCCATCAGAATTACTCATTTGCCAACAAAAATTGTGGTATCATCGCAGACAGAAAGAAATCAATTGCGCAACAGAGAAAACGCAATGGCTATTTTGCAAGCCCGTTTATTGGAAAAAAAACAAACAGAAGAAGCCCAGGCAATCGGGGGAAATAGAAAAGCCCAAATTGGCTCCGCAATGAGGGCTGAAAAAATACGAACATATAATTTTCCGCAAAATCGCCTTACTGACCACCGCATTAAAAAATCCTGGCACAATCTTGAAGAAATTATGCAAGGCAAACTTGATAAAGTTTTATCTACGCTTGAAAAATCTAATATCTAATCAAACACGCCGTCGTCAATATATTCTTGATATATGGCGGCGTTTTTCATTACAGAAGAACGGTACCACTCCCCTCCCGCTTTTCTGCAAGTAGTCGTCATTCTGCTTGTGCCGCATAAATACGCTGTTACAGCGCCTATCTCTGTTTGAAGTTTTTGATTGCCAGCGCCAAAATCCTGCAAATAAAGTCCCATTGCCAAGAAAGCGTCTCTAACCCGCCAAGGATTAGCCGGGACTTCTCCGGTAATTGCTTCAACCTTTTGTTTATATCCATAACTTAATCCTTTGCCGAGCCAGGTATTTGGCATAAACTGCGCCGGACCCATAGCGCCCCCCATCTGGACATTACCGCCATTCACATAACAGGAAACAGGCGCTGTATTAGGATCCATACCTAATCCTGTGGTGATTTTAATAAAAGAATCTCGCTGTGATTTTCCCATTACTGTTTTATAAGTTAATTCGGGATGTCGGCATCCAACGTGCGAAGCGCAATTGCATTGCCCGACATTTTTGCCAATGGCTGATTCAACTTTTAACAATCCAAGCAAAAGCGCTGGTCTTATCTTTGTAACCTTCTCTACGTAAACAGCGAGTTTATACGCTTCTTCCAAACTCGGCGCTTCGGTCTCCGGAACTTGGGCTAATTGAAAAATTCTCTGGCGAATTTCTTTCGCTTTCTCCTCTGTTTCTTTCAAGTGTTTCTGGTATAACGCTTCCTCTCCTTTTGTTTTTTTTAAAAGATTCGCCTGTTTTTGTTTTGTTTTCTGATTCTCTTCTTTTTGGAACGTTTGCGCCCAAACGACATTTTTTAATTCTTCTTTTTCATTATCCAAAGAACCCTTCTGCCCTTCTAAATAAAATTTCAAATTTTTTATATTCTCCAAAATCTCTTTATTCTCGCTGTTCAAAATTTCCAAAGCAACTAAATTATTAAAAAAATCAGAAATCTTGTCTTCTGCCAAGAAGACCTCAATCAGGGTTCTCTGGTCCTCTTCATAAATAGTTCTCAAAATTCTTATTAACTTTTCTTCAGCGATTTCTATGTCTGAAGAGCTTTTGTGTATAGAACCTTCTGTATCTTTAATCTGAACCCCAAGGTCTTTGATAACTATATTATTTTGTGATATTTTATAATTCAAATTTTTAATTTTCTTCTTCAGCCCGTATATCTTATTTTGAAGCGTCTTTTTCTCTTTGCTTGTTTGCGCTATATCCCCTTGAATTTGCGAAATTTCTTTCTCGTAATATTTTTCGCATTTTTCCAACAATGCCTTGTAATCATCTTCTGAAAGATTTTGTTCCGCGCGTTCAATATAATCCATCTTGCAAAGTTCTTTCAACGCCTCGTCCGCTGCCAAAACATTTTCAATTTTGTTATTGACAACAAAAAAATTCGGCAAAACCAAAGCCGAAACCAAAGTAAATAACATCACTAATTTTAAAATTTTTGAAAACATATTATTGTTTGGATTTTTCCTTGCTAAATTTCTCCTCCTCTCCTTCTCTTTCTCCTTCTTCTTCTTTCTTTTCTTCTCCCGCTTTCTCCACTTCTTCAACGCCTTCCTCAATTGGCTTTTCTAATTCTTCTTCTACTTTTGTAGGCGCTGACACAGACGCAACAACTTCGTCTCCATCCCTGACGATTTTTACTTTTTCCGGAACTTTTATGTCTTTAACCAAAATATTGTCGTCAAATGCTTTCAAATTGCTTATATCAACTTCAATTTTACCGGGCAAATCCTGCGGAAGCGCTTTGACTTCCAATTCCTGAATATCTTTCACTAAAGTGCCTCCTAATTCTTTTTCAACAGGCGCAATGCCAACGAATTCTAAATGAATTTTTGCTTCTGTCTCTTCTTTCAAAGACGGCTGATAAAAATCAATATGGATAAAATCCCCTGTCAAAGGGTGCTTCTGAATAGAATGAATCAAGACCAAAAATTTCTTATCCCCTACTGACAAAGACACCAAAGAACTCTCTCCTGCCTGCTTATATATTTTTTCAAATTCTTTTTTATCCAATGTTAAAGATAAATTTTCTACGCCCCTGCCGTATAAAACAGCAGGCAAAAAACCCTGCTCTCTAAGGGCGTTTATATTCTCCTCTGGTTTTCTAATTTTACCTGATAAATCAAACATAATCGCTATTACTTAATTTTCACGCATTGCGCTGGACAAGCGTCAACAACATCTTTAGCGCACTCTATTTTCTCAACTTCTAATTCCTCGTCTTTATTGGAATTTTCTTTTGAATCCTTCAAATGGCTTTTGCCGTCCTTCATTTCAAAAAACTTTGGACACAGTACCTCGCAAGTCCCGCACCCAATACATTTTGATTTTTCTAAAATAATTTTTTTCATGCAGGTGTTTACACACTAACTGAAACAATCCAAAAAGTCAACTTAAGCGATTAGCTATTTGATTCCTTGGTTGTAAATTTTCAGCGCGCTATCAACGGTTTTGTCCTCAACGGTGATGGCATAAATCGCGTCGCACATTGCGACTGCCTCTTTGAAACCCTTTTGGTGAATATTCCGTCCAGTGGCGTTCCCGCGCGCGCCGACATCAATCTGGTCGCGCAATCTTTGGAGAAATGCTTCAACATCTGTTGACGAACCACCAGCGCACACAACACCAGTTCTGCCAGCGGACATAATCGCTTCCTTAAATATCTCTTTTAACTCCAGTCCTTCTTTTTTAGGATTATTTACTTTCACAAAGTCGCTGCCTAAACTAATAGCAACGCCGGTGGCGCCAGCAATTAAATGCGGATCTTTCTCGTTTAGTACTGCCTTGCCCCGCGGGTATATCCATAAAAGCGTTAAAAGCCCGTTTTTATGCGCTCCAAAAATCATTCGCGACGCCTCTCTTAACATCTCTGCTTCATACTCGCTCCCCAAATAAATCGTATAACCAACAGCAAGTATTTTCAAACCGGAATTTTTCTGAAATTCAATAACCTCGCTAATGTCCGTGATTTTGCCGTTATAAGGATCTCTTTGCTCTGTTTTAATCAAATTGGTTTTTGAATTAAGTTTTACAAGATACTGTATGTTTTTATAATCATTCCCGTATTTAGCAATAAGCCCGAGCTGCGTCGCAAACACCCCGATTTTCGCTCTATCTGCAACCTTGAAAAGATGCTCTGGTTCAGCGTCGTCAGGATGTATATTCTCGCCATAAAAATCATTATTAAGATGTTCTATTTTCTGGTCTCCGGCAAAGAGCATTATTCTGCCGGAATTGCGCGTTATGTCCAGATAATTCTGAATATATTTTTTTCGCGCTGTTTTAGGAACGTCTAACGGAACTTTAACATTTTTTGCGTTTATTTTTTTCATGATAATATTTTTTCTAATTTCTCAATAAGACCTTTATTGCCAACATAAGTTGGTATTCTTTGATTTACGCTTTCTGGCTCAATATCTAATATAGAAATCTTGCCGTTAGTTGAAGCGCCGCCTGCCTGCTCTATAATATACGACATTGGGTTGCTTTCAGCAAGCAGCCTTAATTTCCCATTCGGTTTAGCAGCAAGCGCTGGATAAGCGAAAATTCCGCCATAATGAAGAATCTGGTTAAAATCCCCGACAAACGAACCGCCATACCTTAATTTATATCCCTCTGCTTCCAAGCCCTCAATATATTTCCTAAATTCAGGAAGCCAGTCCTTTCGCAAACCGCCAGCCCCATATAATATGCCTGGTTCCGGAAGTTTTATATTTTCTTGTTTCAAGATAAATCCTTTTTTAGTATAAAAAAATTTATTAACCCTATTTTTGGTCGCGCAAACCAAGGACATTACAGGTCCGTACAAAATATACGCCGCGCCTATTTGATTTCTCCCCTTTGTCGGCAAGTCCTCTTTATAAATCCCAAACATGGTGCCAACCAAATTATTGCTTTTCATATTTGACGAACCGTCCAATGGGTCCAAGGTTATATTAAAAATCCCTTTATCATTCAACTGAACAACATCTTCCTGCTCCTCCGATGCCATTGCTTTGACCAATCCTGTTGCGCGGAACTCGTCAATAATAAACTTATCTGCCCATTTATCCGCAACTAATTGAATTTCGCCAAACACATTTTTCGTATCTGCTTTTCCGCGCATATTTGGAAGTTCATCCTTTATCCTCTCCCCTATCTCCCCCATCTTTAATATCAAATCCGCGAACTTCTCATCCGCGCCTCCATACTTTCTTTTTAAATATTTTTCCAATGTTATCACTTCTGCCATAAATCTATTGTATCACAATTAAACATTATTTCACAATATCAACACTACGAGAACCGTTCTCGCAGTAATTACTTTTTATTCAATAACCCATATATCAGCCCATTGTGCCACTGTTTACCATAGTAAAACTCATCTTTTAATTTCCCTTCCAATTCAAATTCGCATTTTTCTAAAACTTTTTGCGACGCAATATTTTCTTCAGAAATAATCCCGTAAATTCTATGTAATTTCAATTGCTCAAATCCAAATTTTACTACTAATTTTATCGCCTCTCTACCAAACCCTTCACCCCAATATTTTTTGCCGAGCCAATAACCAACTTCAGAATTCTTATTTTTCCAACTAATACTTGACAGCCCGATACAACCAATAATTTTATTATCTAATTTTAACGCAATACCAAAAGCATAACATTTTTTATTTCTAATATCGCGATGCGTTGTTCTCACAAATTTTACAGCATCATTTTTAGAATAATGTTGAATATTTGGTTCCAACCACCGAGTGGCTTCCGTATCCTTTATATTCCTATAAATATTCTCGGCGTCAGATAATTTCAATTTCCTTATTTTAATTTTTTCTCCTTCAAACTCCAATTTCATAATTTCATATATTTAATACTACGAGAACCGTTCTCGCAGTATTAAAAACTCATTATTCTATTGTTATATATTTATAATCAGCTAACTCTTTTTTACATTGAAGCCAATCGTTCACAAATTCCCTGCAACCTTTAACGCCACCCATTATCTTGAATAAAAATTCTCTGCTTGTTAAAGACGGAAAATTTTTAATTTGAAGATAATCAGAATAACTTGACCATCTATAATCTTCCAAAAATTTTATTACTTTATTTAAATCTTTAATTCTTATTCCCTGTTCTTTCCATTTAGAAAAAACCAAGGCAACTGGATTAGTATGAATATAAACAAATACAGTTTTTAATTGCTCTTCGTTTCTTATATGAACTATTCTATACTTTCCCTGAAAAATATGTCCCTTTCTTTGGTATTTTTGATTATAATAAATCCCATATCCAGCTCCAATTTTGCGCATAAATTTACTTATTCCGCCATCTTTAACTTGTCTTACTAATAAATGAACATGATTTGGCATCAAACAAAACCCTAAAATTTCCACCAATAACTTTCTTTTCTCTTTTACTTTTATTTTTTTAAACCCTTTATCAATACTACGAGAACGGTTCTCGTAGTATTGACGGTAATGCCAAGAAGCGGGATTTTCGTTATTAAATTCGAATAAATCGTGAACCATTCGCAAATAATTTTTCTCATCGCGAAAAAGTTTCAAAGGATCTACCGCGTGGATTACAATATGATATATTTCTCCATTTACTAATGGTGGTCTCACAACTGGCATAATATTAATTTCTTAATTTCTTTATTTTTTTAATACTACGAGAACGGTTCTCGTAGTATTATTATACCACAACTAAACACTTTTCCGCAATATCAATTACTATGATTTCAATATCAATTATTCTAGTTTCATTCTTGACATAATTTCTTTTTCCACAAAAACGCGCGGCCTGCTGTATTTTAATTTGGAAATTTTCTTAATAGGCGCGACAATCTGCGGATTTCCGTCTGCCGGCTTGATAGTGCTTACTTTGAACGGAGAAGAAATCTTGCCATTAAGCATCATCTTAACGATAAATTGGAAATTGTCCAAATTAACCAAATCGCGTTTGGAAAATTCCGGGTCAAACTGCTTTTCCAAAAATTCAGCGTCAATAGCACCGATTCTGAAAGCCCCGATTGTTCCGGCGTTGCCTATAACAGCGTTTTTAATTTCTTCTGTAAGTTGAGGCATAAATTGATGCGCCAGTATTAAATTCAAGCGGTATTTCCGCGCCTCTGACAAAATTGTCGCAATAGTGTCAGTCGTAAAATTTTGGAATTCGTCAATATAAAGATAAAAATCTTTTCTTTGCTCTTCCGGCATAGTCCCCCTTCTCATTGCAGCAAGCTGCATTTTAGAAACCAAAATCAAACCCAGCAGAGAGCTGTTCAATTCGCCTGTCTGTCCCTTTGACAAATTCGCTAAAAATATTTTTTTCTCATCCATTATTTTTGCCAAATCAAAACCTGAACGCTGCTGTCCGATTATATTTCTCATCATCTCGTTCTCAATAAATCTGCCGACTTTAGAAACAACATAACCAAGCATATCAGACCGCGTTTCGCCGGTTGTCTGCGCCCATTCTTTTGCCCAAAACTGCCTCACTAACGGATCTTGAACTTTTGCCAGCCGCTTTTCCATAAATTCCTTATCAGTAAAAATTCTTGGAATATCCACCAATGTCCCTGGATTTTCTTTATCAGCCATCAAAGCGAGCATTGCGTTTCTCATATAATGCTCAAACATCGGCCCAATAATTTCAGGCGGGAATAATTTTGAGAATATGGCTATCATTTCAGAAACAGCGAAATCTTTTTGCTCCGGCGCGTCCCATTCCAGCATATTTAACCCGCAGGGCCTTTCCATATCAGACGGCTCAAACAAAACAACATCCTCGCTTCTATTTTTTGGTATATTCGCCAAAATATTTTCAATTAAATCGCCATGCGGATCAATCACGCCCACTCCTTCCCCGTTTTCAATGTCCTGACGAATCATCTCCTGCAATAAAGCCGACTTGCCGGTTCCTGTCTGCCCTACTATATAACAGTGCCTTCTTCTGTCTTCTTTGCCGGCAAAATAGACATTTTTTTCGTCTCCGCGAAAAATTGCTTTGCCAACCATGTTTACTCCCTGCGCCGGTAATTCTGTCGGGGGTGCTGTTTCTTTTGTTTTTACCCATTGCAAATCAGGGCTTTCAATATTGGTTGAAGGAAAGTGATATATACTGGACAATTCCTCTAAATTCAAAATATTTCTTTGTTTATTATTAAAATTGCGGAAGCTAAAATTATAGATAAATTTTTTCAAAAAACTCGGCTTTACCGCGACAATGTCAAAAGAATTAAAATTAGAAATAAACTGGGCAAAACCAGACCCTAAGTGCTGTAAAATTTCCTCGGCGCGCTCCTGGGTTTGGGCGGCTCCAACTAATCTTATATTCGCGTCAAATACCGGCTTTTGAATTTTTGTTTTTATTGCCTCAACAGACACATCGTCAACAATTTTTTCTTTTAGTTTCTCTGGTATCTCTTCTTTCTTTTTCGGAGATAAAAGCATTTCAAGAACAGAACTTAAGAGCTTTGCCATTGTACTCTGATTAGCGATGGATATCGCGCTTTCTAATGTCTTTCCTTCCGCGATTTGAGCAAAAATTTTACTCCCTTTTCCTCTAATATCAAAAGAACTTGGTTTCAGTATAATCTGGACAGCAGCGCCTTCGTCAGGATTTATCTTGCTCAACGCGTTAGTAATGGAAGACAATGGATCGCCTTCTAAATTTTTATAAGTATTAATCGGAAAGAAAACAGGTTTCTCAAGTTTTAGATAAGAACCGGCTGTCTTTCCTTTTACTTCAAACACGGTATAATCCTGGGGAACTTTTTCCAGAACAGCGCCGGGATACACGCCTTGAATATATTTTTCCAAACTTGTTTCTATTTCAGACGGAACAGCGATATAAAAGGAAATATCCCTGCCGCCTGTTTCCGACGCAATTTCCAAAGCGATTCTTGGCGCTGGATAAATAAATTTTTTAATAAACCCTGTCTTTCTCAAATTAAGAAAATTAGAATAAACCTGCTCCATCATCCCAATCATTGATTTTATATCCTGCTTTTCTTTTTCCCCTTCTTTCTCGTATTTCGGCATTTTCACTGAAAACAAAACCATATCCAAACTTTTTGCCAAAAACCCTATTTTCCTTTTCTTAAAAAACCAAACACAGCCGGCACCACCGGCAACCAAAACAATCAATAATAGAACTATGAACAACAATGTCATTTTTGTAAATATTTTTTGAAAATCTTGTCTTCCACTAAGGCGTCATGGAATTTGTCCAACAACAATGGGCTGTTCATTTTTTTCACAACCTCTACCGCGTAGGCAAGCCCTTGCGTTTGCGCTAATTCCAAAAGGCGCTGGACTTTTCCTTGTTCGCTCTGGTCTTGAATGTCGTCTGCTTGCTTTTGCGCTTGTGTCTTGGCCCGCTGCGGCAGCGCGGATTTCTTCAATTCTCGCACGATTTCCTCGCGCGCTTCTTTCTCTTCCTTATTCTCCGTGATTTCCTCTTTGCCTTCAACGCCCTCAACCATCAAAGGCCTCTCCGCAAACTTGCTTTCAATATCTTTTTCAATTTTTTCAAAACCCTTTTCCATATTATATTATTTTACCATATCCTCCACAAAAAACAAAAAATTCCGGAAACAATTCCTGGAATTTTTCATTTTATGATTTATATGCTTATTGACAAAATGTTTCTATTTTGCTATACTGATAATATCACGAAGGGGAAAAGTCTTTGAGGTTCTGTCCTTAAAGCGACACCCCTTTTTTAAATACAAAATAATATCAATGTCTTCCAAGTTTGTTATTTAAATTATTCATATAATCCATATATTTTCTAAATTTCCAAAGAAGTTGAGAATAACTTTTCCTGTTCGGAATAATAATTCGTCCCAATTTTTTATTCTTTTCTAAATACTCAATCAAATAATGAAAATCACCATCGCCTGACACAATAACCGCTTTATTATAATTCGGGTATTCAATCATCGTATGTAATACAAGTTCAGTGTCAACATTGCCTTTTGTATGTATTTCTCCATCCTTTTCATATTCCAATGTGGGCTTAAAAATAACTATATATCCCGCTTTTTGCAAAAAAGTATAAAGCGCTTCATTGCCAGCAACATAGCCGATAAAAAGAAACGCTTTCCCTATTTTGTATTTATCTTTTAAATAGACAAAAAATTTAGCGAAATCCAAATTCCAATCGCATCCTTTAATTCCTAAATTCAGATTTTGACTATCTACAAAAGCATAATTTTTTAATGATTTTTCCATATATTCATTTTATAATACTCTTTTTAACAATTTTCTTTTAGCAAACGGTTCCAAACAGATTCATACAAACCGTATGCCGCTTTAAAAACCTCATAAACTTTTTTTCTATCATTTTTCCAAGAATTAAAATTTTTACGAGCTTCTAAAATCTCTTTTACAAAATCAGCAGTCTTTTGACCATATTTTTCTTGAAAAAATGAAACTAATTTTTCCTTATCTCGTATAAATTCTAAAACTTTGCCATTTTTCAGCTCTTCGTCTGTTAAAACTATCTCAACACCCAAATAGGCAATGGTCTTTCCATTGACTATGCTTTCATTCATAAGAAGTGACAAATCTTTTTTTAGATTATAAGCCGATGGAGCATTTTTGAGTTGAATCCCCATTATAGGCAAATCTCTAAAAGCGGTTTTAATTATGTATTTTTTATTAAAACTAATATCTAAAGAGCCCAAAACATCTTTCCCAAAAACTACTTTTTGCATATTCAAAAATCCTGTTAAAACGCTTTTCGGGACGCCAAATGGAAATTCTCCTTGTTTATCAAGAATGCTACAAATATTTAAATTCATTAAAACTTCGGGCTCTTTTTCAATAAATGGTGAAGGAAATTTGAATGGTCTAAATTCTGGTTTAATTGAAAAATAATCAGAAAACTTATTTACTAAATTTGTCAATATTTCTCCTATCTCAATATATGTCTCAGCAGACGCTTTCTCATTCAAACATAAAAATATATTCACATCGGGCTTGTCTAAAGATATTTTATTTATAGCGTAACTGCCAGTTAATGCTAAACATTCAATCTTGTTGCCAATCTGTTCTTTCAATTGAAAAATTAAATCATTAACCGCTTCATCAATTTTAATTTTTAATTCAATTTGCTCCATATTATATTATTTTACCATATCCTCCACAAAAAACAAAAAATTCCGGAAACAATTCCCGGAATTTTTCATTTTAATTTACAATCACGCGCGCGCTCAAGTTAATGGGCCATTCTTCCATAAATCATCTTTCATTGTCTTGCCCGTTTGTTCTTCCCATTGTTTAATGCTTATTGAATGCCTTTTTCTTATTGCGTCGCCGACGCCCAAACCGTTATAAATGCAAAAAGGCACTATTCCCTCGGGCGTTGAATAATGAACAAGACATCTTTTCAAGCGCTCTATATTAACATTCCAAACATCCTGAAACCACATTGAGCCAACGAAAAGCGTTTTACGATGAAATTTTCCCAATGCTTTGTAATTGCCTTTTACAACTGCTTCAACTAAAATTTTTTTAACATCTAAATTTTTCGGCGCTTCACTTTGAATAATAAAATCAGAAATATTTTTCATAAACAACGCAATCAATTTTGTCTTGAAAAACAATTCTGACGCCTTTGACTGTTCCTGCACAAACTCCATCATTTTTTCCACATTAATAAATCTTGTGATGGGAATTATTTTCTTTCCGTCAATAAACAAATAAGTGGCTCCCCCGCAGCCCGGATGCGCGGTAAATTCAACCTGCGGCGCACCTTTTAATTTCTCCGCTAACAGCGATATAGGATGAATAAAAGGAACCGGATAAAAATCTTCTCTGGTAATCTGCCTGTCAAAAGATTTTTCCAAAACTTCAAAAAGTTTTACGTAATCCACTCTCTTTCTCTTTCTTGTTTCAGCAGGCGCGAACCCGGCTCTGCCGCAAAAAGATATTGGCTGAAAATTGACTCCCCTTACAATATCAATATTTTCAATAGCGAATTTTACAATCTCGCCTGCTTCTTTCAAATTTGAATCAGCAATCACTGTTGGAACCAAAACAACTCCTAAATTTGCCTTCCTTAAATTTTCTATTGCTTTTTTATTTTGTTCAAACCATGAATTGGTTTCTGCAGAAACGCCGTCGCAACTCATATAAACAGTGTTCACCCCGGCTGCTCTAATTTTTTTACAATATTCCGGTTCTTCAGAAAGCCGTATTCCATTTGTATTCAGTTGGATATGAACAAATCCCATGGACTTAGCCATTTTTATAATTTCTATTAAATCCTGTCTGATGCACGGCTCCCCTCCGGTAATTTGAAGCGCCTTGCAGGGCACCGGCTTTTCCAGTCGCACTGCTTCCATCATTTTTTTTAGCGTCTCCAAAGACGGCTCATAAATATATCCTGCCGCGCCGGCGTTCATAAAACAGTAGCTACATCGCAAATTGCATCTGTTAGTCACCATTAAATTTGCCAAAAGCGTTTGCGAAAAGTGTTTTGGATAAAGCGAAAATTTACCCGGCAAATTCTCAATCTCCACATTGTCCACTCCCCTGCCTGTCACTTGATATTTCATCCACTTATGATAAAGTTTCGCGTCATTAAAATATATGGATTTGAAATGCCCGTGTATTGGACACTCTTTTTCTATCCATATTTTCCCGTCTTGTTCCGTGATATACGCGTCAATCTTCCTGATTTTTTTGTCCTTAAAACATTCAGGACAAATTGACTGCGTCTTTTCCAATTTTTTAATCATTTAATTTAATAATTTAATAACATTTTTGTATTTTACCATATCTCTCCAAAAAAACAAAAAATCCGAGAACGATTTTCGGACATTTTGTTCTGACTCTTTCTACTTTTTACTCGCAGACATCCATTCTGCTGTCCTGTCCGTACTTCTCTCCAACGTTAAACGCGCAATAGCCGGTATGGCAGTCATCATTGCTGTCGCAGTCGCCTTCGCCGGCGTAACATTTGCAATTAGTAGTGC
>JAGMDC010000003.1 GCA_023128895.1 Candidatus Parcubacteria bacterium
GCTCTGCCGCAATAATTGAGAGTATTAAGTGCTTCGGTCAACCGAGCGAACAATTATGCGGCTCTGCCGCAATACTTTAATATATGAACATTGTTTGGTATGGTGATGCCTGTTTTCAAATAACAAGCCAAATTGCCAAAGACAATCTTGTAAAAATAGTAATAGATCCTTTGAAAGACAAGACTGGTTTTAAGGTACCTAAATTAGAAGCAAATATTCTATTGGAATCTTCCAATAGAATAGATCTTAGCCGCATCAAAGGAGACCCCTTTGTAATTAATGGTCCAGGAGAATTTGAAATCAAAGGCGTGTTTGCGCAGGGGATTTCTATTCCGGAATCGGCTATTGCTTATATCTTAGAAGCGGAAAATATAAGAATTTGCCATTTAGGAAATTTAGGTGCGCAGAATATCAACAATAACGGGATATTGGAAAAAATAGGCGATGTGGATATTTTAATGATTTCAGTTGGCGGCAATAACGGGTTAAATGCCCAGCAAGCAGCCGGAATTGTTAAACAAATAGACCCTCATTTGATTATTCCAATGCTTTATAAAGTTTCAAAAATACCTTCTTCTTTGGAAACCGCGGATAATTTTTTTAAAATAATAGGCAAAAGAAATGTTGAAAAACAAAATAAATTGTCTATTAAAAAAAGGGACTTATTGAAAATGGAAAAAGAAATTATAGTTCTGGAGCCGTAATTTAATATGAATGTAAACGCTAAAAAATTAATAAAAAAATTTATTCCCTCATTCGCGCTTAATTGGTATCATTTTTTTTTGCCATTGTTGGGCGCTTTTTTGTATAGATTTCCTTCAAGAAAAATAAAAGTTATTGGCATAACTGGAACTAATGGGAAAACAACAGTTGTCCATCTTATTTCTAAAATTTTAGAACAAGCCGGATATAAAGTTGCGTCAATTTCTTCTGTAAGATTCAAAATAGGGGATAGGGAATACAAAAATACCCTGAAAATGACTATGCCCGGAAGGCTCAAACTTCAAAAATTTTTCAGAGAGGCAGTAAACAGTAAATGCGATTTTATGGTTTTGGAAGTCACATCCGAGGGCATCAAACAGCACAGGCACAGATTTATTGATTTTGACACAGCAGTGTTCACGAATTTAACGCAGGAGCATATTGAAAGCCATGGAAGTTTTGAAAAGTATAAACAAGCAAAAGGAGAGTTATTCAAAATGTTAAAATCCAAAGGAATCAGTATTGTGAATTTAGCTGACGAAAACGCGGATTATTTTTTAGAATTTGGCGCGAATGAGAAAATAGGATACAAAGTTTACCCTGTTAAATCCCGCGAAGCAGGAATTCCGCTGGAAGCGGAATTATTTAACAAGGTGAAAAATCCAAATGTCAAAATAATCACTGCCAAAAATTGTGAGTTGACTGCGGAAGGGGTGAAATTTTCAGTTAATGATGTTAAATTTAGTTTGGATTTACTTGGTGAGTTCAACATTTATAACGCAATAGCAGCGATTTGCGCTGGAATGGCGCAAGGAGTTGATTCACAAACCTGTAAGACAGCGCTGGAAAAGTTTAAAGGAATACCAGGAAGAATGGAAATTATCGCGCGCGATAGATTTTTAGTGATTGTTGATTACGCGCACACGCCGGACGCGCTGAAAAAAGTTTATCAAACAGTCAAACAGGTTTCAAACAATCAAAAGATGATTGGAGTAATAGGAGCTGCTGGAGGTGGGCGGGATAAATGGAAAAGGCCGGAATTAGGAAAAATCGCTGACCAATACTGCGCTCAAATTATTATTACCAATGAAGACCCTTATGACGAAAACCCTGAACAAATCTTAAACGAGATTGAAAAAGGAATTTCAATCCACAAGCCCTATAAAATAATAGACAGAAAACAAGCAATTAAAAAAGCTTTGTCTTTAGCTAAAAGCGGGGACGCGGTTGTGATTACAGGCAAGGGTTCTGAACCATGGATGTGCGTTGCAAATGGCAAAAAAATCCCCTGGGATGACCGCGAAATCGTAAAACAAGCATTAATGTAGATTAATGCAGACATCCGATGTCTACATCTATCTGCACCTATTTATGAGAGAAAGAAAACTTGAAAAATTAAATACAGAAATAGAAAAAGAACCTATTGTTGATATTGAAGTGGATAAAGAAGAATTAGAGAAATGGAAAGCGTTGGAAAGCGATTTAGAAGATTTAACCGAAGGAGCTGAAGATTTACTCATAGAACAAGATGATAAATTTGTTTTTCATCCAGCGAATTTTGAATTGACAAGCGATTATTCTGACATAGAAGACCAAGAGGAATTAAGCGCGGAAGAGAAGTTGAGAAAAAAAGTTATTCTTAATTACGCTTTTGAGGAATTTGGATTTGATATAAAAAATCCAGAAATAATTGAAGAAAAAATTATACAAGAAGGCGAAGAAACTAAAACGATAAAATATTTCCGCACTAATCAGCCGAATTTGATTTTAGGTTTTGACGGCGTTGATTGGTGGATAGAAAAAAAAGACACTATTCAACATTGACCAAATTTTATTAAAAAAGGTATAATAAATATATAATTATAATAATATAACATTCTTAAAGCATTTTAGTATTCTCACAATATTATTTGATTTAAAAATTGTTAAATTTTTATTGCGGCAAAGCCGCATATTTAATCGCTTGGTCAAAATACAAAAACAAGTTTTTGTATTTTGACCTCGCTCATAATTATGAAAAAAATCATTTTTTTGTTTATTATTTTTGGTTTAACATTTAGTTTGAGTAGTTTTGCTTTTCACAAAACATTTGAATATGAAAAATTAGAAAAAGAAGATAAAAAAAATGTTGAAAATTCAGACGCATCAGACGCATTTGATATAGGAAGTGAAAATATAAAAGACAACAACGAAATTAAAAAAAGTGACAATGAAGAGGAACAAAATGAGGAAGATATTATTGAAATAATGCCAAAATCTCATTTTATTTTTCCAAAACAACAAGCAGCCATTGATGGCAAGATTGATATAACAATAGGGATAAAAGACGCGTCTTCTGTTGAGTTTCATTCGCGCCGTCCAGAATCTTTGATATCGACATATATAGGAAGGGCGCAATCAAACAAGAACAATATCTGGAAGTTGGAGTTTAATACTACCCAGCATCCGAATGGAACTTATAATCTTTTTCCCAAAATTACCAATGAATATGGCGGATACACCGGCAAGGGCATAACGATAAAAATTAAAAATATTGTTGAAGAAAAAATAGAAAAAGAGAAAGAATTAAAGCAAAAAATAAAAGAAGCAGGGGAAGAGATTGAGAAGGAAGATAAAAAAATTGAGGAAGAACAAAAAAAATCTAAAAAAGAAATCAAAAAAGAGATAGACAAGTCAATAGAGAAAACTGAAAATATAATAGAAGAGCCCGAAAAAGAAATAATTAGTTCTGAAGTTAAGAAAGAAAAAGAGAAAGCAAACAAAGAAATAGATAAAGAAATAAACAAGATGGCTGATAAAATTAAAGAGGCGCAGGAATTAAAAAAAGAGATTAAAGAAAAAGAAGATGAAAAAGAGAAAACAAATGAAAAAATTAAACAAACACAAAAAGAATTGGAAAATCTTCCTGAATTGCCCATACCTGTATTAAAAAAAGATAAACAAGAAAAATTAAACGGCTATAAAAAAGAAAAAAAAGAAATTAAAAAAGAGATAGAAGATATTGAGAAAAAATTGGGAAGCATTCAGATAGAAAAGAATAATTCCAAAAAAAAGATTATAAAAATTGTTGAAAAAGTAGTAAAGCCGATAAAGGATACTTCTGAAACAAAAGTTAAATTACAAATTAGAGATATAGAAGAAAAAACAAAAATTATTATTACTAAAAATCTTGAAAAATTAGAGACCTCAATTATCGGGGCAGAGAACAATAAAATTAAAAGAACTAAAACGCTTTTGAAAGATTCTGACCAGGATGGCATTTCAGACGCGGAAGAGATTAGATTAAATACTAACCCGTTGAACCCTGACAGCGATAACGACGGATTTTTAGACGGAGTGGAATATGTAAACGGTTTTAACCCTTTGGATCCGTCGCCGGCAAAAAAAATTGTTTATCAAGACCCGCGCAAAGCAAAACCCAAAAAATCAGACATATATATAATAGAACAAGTAAAAACGGAAAGTTTGCCTTATGGACAGATAGGGCTGAAAATTAAAGGAAAGGGCCTGCCGAATAGTTTTGTTACTTTATATATTTTTTCCGAGCCAATAGTAATGGTTGTCAAAACCGATGAAAAGGGCAATTGGGAATATATTTTAGATAAGCAAATAGCAGACGGACAGCACATAGTTTACGCGGCAGTAACTAATAATACTGGAGAAATAGAAGCGAAATCAGAGCCATTCGTTTTTACAAAAAGCGGAAATAAGGTTTTTAGAATTTTTGAATCAGTCCACTTGGCAGAGATTTCTTCTCCTATTTATGCTTTGGAAAAGGGCTATACTATTTTAATAGCCGCAATTGTAATTTTGAATATAATGTTAGCGCTTCTTTTAATTGGGGTCTTGGCTAAAAGAAAAAAGGAAATTTAATTATTAACAAGGTTATTAAACAATGTTATTTCTAAAAAGGATTTTTAGTTTTATCAAAAATTATCCGGGAATTTTATATTCTTTGCTTTTGATTATTGTTATTCCATCAGCTCTTTTTTATAACACCTTATTCACGGCCAAATCTTTTCAGAAAAACATAGATACTAATTTGCAGACAAAAGCGTTAATTGTAGAGGATATTTTCAGTATATTCGCTTCTGATATTTTTTCTAAACCAGAAATTTTACAAGAAAAAATTAAAAAAATTACGGAAGAAAATTCTGAAATTACTAATTTGAGAGTAATGAAAGAAAAAGAAGGGGGAAATTTCCAAGTTGTGGCTTCTCAAAATCCTGAAGAAATAGGAAATTTATTTTCTGAAGTTTCTCTTAACATCAGCTGGTCGCAGAATCAAAGCATAGCCAATTTAATCGGAAGCAAAGATGAAAGATTTTGGGAAGTGATAAAGCCGATTTATAACAACGATACAGAAGAAAAAATAGGATTAGTGTCTATGGCTTTATCGCTAAAGCAGCCAGACGCTTTGATTGTTGAATCCCTTTACCGTTCTTATTTTATAGTTATTCTTGCTATTATGTTAAGTTTGTTCCTTATAATCCAGCACACGCGGCTTTTTGGATATGTGGTTTTGTCTAAAAAATTACAGGAAGTGGATAAGATGAAAGATAATTTTATAAGAATGACCACTCATGAACTGCAGACGCCTATTACTAATATCAGAGCGTATTCCCATGTCTTAAAAGAAGAAATGGATTCTTTGTCAGACGAAGAGCGAAAAGAGCATCTTTTTAGAATAGAGTCGTCGGCAAAAAATTTAAGCGAATTGATTTATGATATTTTGGAAGTTTCCAGGATTGAGCAAGGCCGTTTGGATTTCACGTATAAGCAAATTTTTCCTGCCGGCATAATAAACGAGGTGGTACAAGAATTAAAATTAAAGGCTGACCAAAAATATTTAAAACTCACAATTGATATTTCAGAGCATCAAGCGTGTATTAACGCAAATCCCTTGCGATTAAAACAAATTATTACTAATCTTGTGGAAAACGCTATCAAATATACTCCGAAAGGAGAAATAAAAATAGCTATGAATGTAGACGAGCAAAAAAATGAGTGTATTATTTCCATTAAAGATACTGGTTTAGGAATGTCGGCTGAACACAGCAAACGGCTTTTTGAAAGATTTTACAGAATTAAGACAAGAAACACGGCGGAAATTGCAGGCACAGGTCTCGGGCTTTGGATTACAAAACAACTTTGCGAAAAAATGAAAGGAAAAATTTTCGTGGAAAGTATGGAAGGAATTGGCTCTAAATTTACTATAATTTTTCCTTTAACAAAATTTAAAGATTTAATATGATGAATAATTGTTCATTGGGAACAATAACCACTTATGACGGGAAAGAATTGAATGGAGTATTTTTTAACCCCGGTAAGAGAAACAAAAAAGCCCTGCTTTATGTACATGGTTTTTACGGCCATTCTGAAATTCTTAACGCCTTGTCTGACAAATTTTATAAATTAGGATATGGCTTAGCTTGTTTTGATGTTCGCGGATATGATAAAATTCTTGAAAGGGGAAAAGTTAGAAAAGGCGCGGCTACGCGGGAATTTCAGGATTGTATTTTTGATATTGAAGCAGGCGTTAAATTTCTTTTGATAAACGGTTTTTCGGAGATTATAGTAGCCGGGATAAGCGGAGGAGCGAACAAAGCGGTTTACTATTTTTCAGGACTTCACAACAGATCTGTCAAGGGATTAATTCTTTTGTCACCCGTGTGCGAGGGTCCCGAATTCAAGGACGCGCCCAGTGCAAGCGCGGGGCAGGATTTTGAAAATTTTAAACAAAAATTAAGCATCTCAATAAGAAAAATCAAAAAAACAATTTTTCCGCCTAAAAAAAGAATAGATTTGGCGCCGAAATATAATAAGAATAATAAAATACAAGTGAAACAATGGAAGCCTGATTACGATGAAAAAAAATTTTACGAAAGCCCCAGGCCCCAATTTAACGCGATGTCTAAAATTAAAAAACCCATATTGGTTGTGTTCGGCGATAAGGGCGCGTATTTAGACAAAGACCCTGAATCCATTATAGAGATATTCAAACAAAAAGCGCAAGCAACGCAAAAATTTGATTCAGCGATTGTTGCTGGCGCAGGCCATAATTTTGACAGCAAAGAACCAGAATTAGCAAATTTAATCACCAACTGGATAGAAAAAATTTAAATAGCTTATTTCAAAAATTTTACCATATAGGTATCTTTGAGGCGGTAATGAAGTTTACGATAATACTCGCGGGCGCCAACGCCGGAAATCACAGCAATTTTAGATAATTTGAATTCGCGCTTTGTGATTTTTTCCGCTTCTTTAATAAGTTTTTTGCCAAGCCCTTTGTGCTGGGCAGACAAAGGCCTTTCTGAAATCCGCGCCATTTGTCCAAAAGTATGAAGTTCCCGAATAATCGCGGAATTTTTTAATATTCGTAAACGGAGCAAACTGAAAAGTTTGGTTCGTTTTTCATTTTCAAAACTTAAAAATATTTCTCTGCCCTGCGAAGCGTCATAATCCTCGCGGAATAAAAATATTTTTTCTTTTGGATTGTAATTTTCGCGAACTTCCCTGCATCTTATGCAATGGCAAACTTTGCCTTGCTTTTTCATTTCTGCTTGAACAATCTGCCTTAAATTAGAAAATTTGCTTCCAGACTCAATTTTCTGAGACGGTATATCTCTGAACAATCGCGCCACTCTAACCCAATAGGGGAGAGCCGTCTTTATTTTTATCAAAAGATTGATAAGGTCTTTGTCTGAATATGTTTTGTATTTTCCTTGTTTCCACATTTGATAAAGTTTAGTTCCTTTACACACAACGCAGGGATAAATTTTGACCCAGTCGGGCATAAATCTTGCGTTACTAAAAATTGTTTTTACGCATTCAAAATCGCGCTTGATGCTTGACCCGGGCAAGTTTGGCATTATCTGGTACAGCACCTTAAATCCGGCGTTCTTAAGCATTTGCGTTGCTTGCACAGTTTGTTCTACCAAATGCCCTCTCTGGCATTTTTCTAAAATGTCGTTATAAATTGTCTGAACTCCTAATTCCACCATTGTTACGCCCAGTTTCCTGAAATTCAAAATTTCTTTTTTGTTTATCAAATCAGGCCTTGTCTCAATTGAAATCCCAACAATTCTGCGCCTCGCTGTTTCATTGGTTATTTGGGTTTGTTGTAAATTAACGCTACCGCGCTGGTTCGCAGCGTCAAAGCATCTTTTCACAAACCAGGACTGATATCTTTTTGGATAGTAATTGAAACTGCCGCCAATAATTCTTAATTCAATTTTATCTGTTGGATGCCCCTGAATTTCCAAACTTTCAATTCTGCTTTTAGTCTGCAGATAAGGGTCAAAATTTTCCATTTTTGCGCGCTCTACCGCAGGTTCGCCCGAGAGATAACTTTTTGGCAAACCCTTTTCGCTGGGACAGTAAATGCATTTTCCGGGACATGGATACGATTTAGTCAGAACAGAAACAACAACAACACCGGATAAACTCCTAATTTTTCTTTTTCGTAAAAGATTTTCCAAAATCAAATTTTTGTTTATTATTCCATTTTTTACTAAATTATGGTATGATTTTAGTAATTCAATATTTGAAAAAAGAGAGATTTGATATCTCTTTGACATTTTTCGTTTTATTACATCCAATCCTTTTAATGTTCTGACTCTGTCTTTTATAAGTTGTTTGACTGTTTGCTCTTTAATCATCACTTTAATTATAACCTAAATTTTATGAAAGCAACAATTTTATTCAGCGGAGGCAAAGATTCCTGTTTAGCGGCAATTATGCTGTCGCGATTTTTTGAAGTAGAACTCATTACTTATAATTTTGGCTTGCTTGATAATTGGAAACAAGCGAAACAAGTTGCCGAAAAATTGAAATTGCCGTTCAAAATCATAAAACTTCCGCAAAAAATTTTAGATGAGGCGGTAGAAATAACAAATAAAGACGGTTTTCCGAATAATGGGATAAAATATATCCATCAAAAAGCCCTGGAGTTCGCGTCGCAAGATTCAAAAGTTATTGCTGACGGAATGAGGCGCGACGACAGAGTTCCAATTCTATTATTATCTGAAATCAGACATTTAGAAGATAAATTTGATGTCCATTATATCCAGCCATTGATGGGGTACAGCAGAAAAACAATTAATATATTGGTAAAGCGATTTTTTGAAATTAAAGAGTATAAAAGCGAAGATTTTATTGGCGCGGAATATGAATTTGAACTAAGAGAAGCAATAAAGCGAAAATACGGCGTCACAGCGGTTGAAAAAATATTTCCAAAAGGCCATTCCCAAACTATTGTGATAAGGTATAATGAAATATAGTGCTTGCGTTATATTACGCGAACAAAGGTCGAAAATTTTAACAATAATTTGTTGGGGTTGTGGGATGCCCCATAACATATGGCGGAAGAAAAATTAGGAAAACCAATAGGAAAAATCACTCATTATTTCAGTAAAATCGGGGTGGCAGTAATTAAACTTTCAAAACCTTTGGTAAAAGGGGACGTTATTAGAATTATAGGCGGGGAAACTGATTTTGAGCAAAAAGTGAAATCAATGGAAGTGGATAACAAAAAAATAGAAAAAGCAAAATCAAAAGACGATGTTGGTTTGAAAGTTGACGAAAAAGTAAGGGAAGGATATAAGGTATACAAGGCATGAATCCCTGCGGGATTTCACAGAATTGACATGTGGATAACTTTCTGCTATACTTTAAACAGTGAGGGCTTGTTTTTTTTGTTCTCAATTTGTTCTCAATTTTGAGAACCAAGCCTGATTAAAAAATAAATATGTGGGACAAAAAAAATGTGCAGGAAAGTAGGAGTAGAGGCTTTAATTGATGGGCAGGTAATGGACATTGAAACGCCAGAAGAACTTTGGGAGCGTCTATCGAAGATACAAAACAGCAGAGATGTAATGGCAGGGAGAAAAATCGAAAAAGTGAGATTATCACAGGGCGAAAGAGCGCTAGAACTCTGGATTAGCAGCAGAGTAATTGTCGGTGGCATAGCAAATGGAAAAAAATGGGGCAATTGCCCAATTTCTGACCTTAGAGAAGGGAAAAAACAAATTTGTGGTTCTTTCATTTGGAGCTAAACCAGCGGCAGCGAGGGCGAAATAGGAGGAATGGGACAAAATAAGGGACAAAAAGAGAGTTATAATATTTTATTTATGTCGGGGAGTTTCCTCGGCTTTTCTTTTAGTAAAATTTATGCTATTTTCAAGTAAAGCGAGGGAAGTCCAAGAGAGAGTACTCGCTTGGACTTCCGAGCGAACGCAGAAAATGTATCCCGTATGGGTTCATTTTGGATTATTGTGGCAAAGCCGCATAATTACTCGCTCGGAATAAATGTGAAAATAAAAAATTTAGAAAACAAAAAAATATTGATATTAGGTCTTGGGCGAGAGGGGATAGATAATTTTAAATTTTTAAGGAAAATGTTTCCTAATAAAATTTTAGGGCTCGCGGACGCCAAAAGTTTGGAAAAATTAGAAGCTCGGGCAAGCGATTTGTTTAGAAAAGACAAAAAAAACAAACTTTATTTAGGCAAAAATCATCTGAATTTTTTGAAGCAATATGATTTTATAATAAAGTCCCCTGGAATACCATTCAAAAATATAGAGCGCTATATTACCAAAAAACAAAAAATCAGTTCGCAAACCGAAATTTTTTTTGAAAATTGTAAAGGAACAATCGTCGGAGTTACTGGAACAAAAGGAAAAAGCACGACAGCATCCTTGATTTTTAAAATTTTTAGAACAGCTGGGATTAAAGCGCGTCTGGTCGGGAACATTGGAAAACCAGTATTGTCTTTTCTGGAAAAATCAGGAAAAGATAATGTCTTTGTCTATGAACTTTCCTCGCATCAATTATGCGGATTAAAACATAGTCCGCATATCGCTGTATTTCTAAATATCTACAAAGAGCACCTTGATTATTATAAAAATTTTAAAGAGTATATTAAGGCGAAAGAAAATATATCGCGCTGGCAAAATAAACAGGATTATTTAATCTACAACGCAAAAGACAAAATCGTATCAAAATTTGCGCAAAAATCAAAAGCGAAAAAAATCCCTATTAGCCAAATCAATTTCAAATTAAACAATACGCCCTTGCTTGGAAAGCATAATATTCAAAATATATCCGCGGCTATGGAAGTGGGAAAAATCTTTAAAATTCCAAAAAAGAAAATTATTTCAGCGATAGAAAATTTCAAACCTTTGGCGCATCGTTTGGAATTCGTTGGTGAGTATAAAACGATAAAATTTTATAATGATTCTTTGTCAACTATCCCGGAAACCGCTATTGCGGCTATGGATGCTTTGGGAAAAGATGTAGAAACAATTATATTAGGCGGATCTGATAGGGGACAGGACTTTACTGAATTATGTCAAAAAATTATAAAAAACAAAATTAAGACATTAATTTTGTTTCCTCCAACTGGAGAAAGGATATGGCAAAAAATTTCCAAATTAAAACACAAAAATCCTGTAAAACATTATTTTGTTAATAATATGAAAACAGCGGTAGAATTGAGTTTCAAACATACTGGAAAAGGGAAAATATGTTTAATGTCTCCAGCGTCTCCAAGTTTTAGCATTTTTAAGGATTACAAGCACAGGGGAGATTTATTCAAAAAATATATCAAAAAACAATGAAATGTGGTATTATAAAATGTGATATTGTTTTGCTTGGGATAATAGGGGTCTTAATAATGTTGGGAATTTTGATTTTGGCGGGAATTTCCGCGCCGCTTTCCCAGCAAAAAATCGGAAATCCTACTTATTTTTTGTTCCACCAAATTCTTTTTGGAATTATTGCCGGAATTATAGCTGGATTTATATTTTACAAAATTCCCTTGTCTTTGATAAAAAAATACGCGCCAGGGCTGCTCTTAATAAATATTTTTTTCTTAGGATTAGTTTTTGTCCCCATGCTCGGCATAAGCTCTGCTGGAGCTCATAGATGGATTAATTTAGGAATTGTTTCTTTTCAACCTTCAGAATTCCTAAAAATCTTCTTTATCCTATATTTGGCTTCCTGGCTCACATCAAAACACAAAAATATAAACAGCGCGAATAGGAAATTCCGTTTTTACAATCCTAAACAAAAAATATTATCTCTTAATCTGAACAAATTATTTGATACTTTAAGCAAGACCTTTTTTCCATTTTTAGTAATTCTTGGTTTTATAGGCATATTTTTAATCAAACAGCCGGATGCCAGCACCTTGGGGATTATCGCGTTAGTAGCTGGAATTATGTATTTTTCCATAGGCACTCCTCTTTGGCACAGTATTTTAATATTTCTTATGGGAGCAGGCAGTTTGTATGCTTTGGTAAAAACGGCTCCTTATAGAATGAATCGCTTTATGGTTTTTCTGAATCCGGAGATTGAACCGATGGGAATAGGATACCAGCTTAAACAATCCTTAATCGCTATTGGTTCCGGCGGAATATTAGGATTAGGATTAGGAATGTCGCGCCAAAAATTTGTTTTCCTTCCGCAATCAATGTCAGACTCAATTTTTTCTATATTTGCCGAGGAAACAGGCCTTGCAGGCGGATTAATACTGATTTTTCTTTTTTTGTTATTTTTATGGAAATGCTTCAATTTAGCGAAAAAAACATCGGATGAATTTTCCCGACTTGTTTGTTTGGGAATTAGTTCATGGATTACTATTCAAGCGTTTATAAATATCAGCGCTATGGCTGGAATTTTTCCGCTCACAGGAATCCCTTTGCCGTTTATCAGTTACGGCGGCTCCCATATAATAGCGGAGTTAATAGGAGTCGGAATATTATTAAACATATCTAAAAATAAGAGACTGTAGGATCTAAGAGACGGTAGGACAATATGCTTTCGTAGCGAGATTTTCAAAATTTCAGGCAAATTTTTCAAACAATTTTTGAAACCTATATAGAATATAAGTTGAGAAAATTTTTGGGAAATTTGACCAAATTTTGAAAATCACAGTAGAAATGATATTGTCCTACAGTCTCTATAATAACCATGAAAATTTTATTTACCGGTGGTGGAACCGGAGGACATATATTCCCAATAATCGCTGTATTAAGAGAGATAAAAAAAATCCGCTCAAAAGAGCCAATAGATTTTTTTTACATTGGGCCTAAAGATAATTTCCAAAATTTTCTTTTTAAAGAAGGCGTTAAAATAAAAAATATTAATACTGGAAAAATCAGAAGATACTGGGGTATAAAATCATTTTTCCAAAATTTAGCAGATATTTTTTTCAGAATCCCTTTCGGAATTTTTCAAGCATTTTGGTACATCTTTGCGCTCAATCCAGATTTAATTTTCAGCAAAGGCGGATTCGGCTCTCTTCCGGCTGTAATATCCGGTTGGATTTTGCGCGTCCCAATCTTTTTGCAGGAGTCCGACGTGTCTGCCGGCTTTGCTAATAGAATTTTATCCCGTTTTTGCCTGGAAATTTTTGTTGCTTTCCCTGTAGAAAAAACTACGGGATTGCCCGCGCAAAAAATGATTTCAACGGGAAATCCAATTAGAACCAAAATTTTAGAAGTAAAAAAAGAAGAAGCGAAACAAGCGCTGAAACTGACAAACGAGAAACCCGTGATATTAATCTTGGGCGGGTCCCAGGGCGCGCAAAGAATCAATGACAATATTTTAGAAATTCTGCCTGAATTTTTAAAGGACTTTGAGGTTATCCACCAATGCGGTACAAAAAATTTTCAGGGAATTAAAGCGGAACTTAAAATAATCGTTCCAAAACAATTGGAAAAATATTACCATTTATATCCATTTTTAGATGATAAAAATTTAGCAAACGCTTATAACGCGGCAGACGCAGTGGTATCCAGGGCCGGGTCAGGATCCATATTTGAAATTTCCGCTTTGGGCAAACCGTCAATTTTAATTCCTTTAGAGGAAGCGGCGCAAAACCACCAGTTAAAAAACGCTTACTGCTATTCTGAGACAGGCGCTTCCATTGTTATTGAAGAACCAAATTTTACTCCTCATTTCTTTTTGGCAAAATTAAAAAATTTATTTTCTGACCATAAAAGAATAAAAAATATGAGTGCGAAAGCCAAAAAATTTTCCAGACCAAAAGCGGCTCAAATTATTGCTGGATATATTATAGAATATTTGAACCAATGACAGATAAGCAATTAAATAAAGTCAGGGTAAGATTTGCTCCTTCGCCTACAGGACATTTGCATATCGGCACAGCCAGAACCGCGCTTTTTAATTATATTTTTATCAAAAGCCAAAATGGAAAATTTATTTTGAGAATTGAAGACACGGATTTAGAGCGGTCAGACGTAAAATGGGAAAAAGAGATTATAGAGGGGCTGAAATGGCTTGGAATAGAATGGGACGAATTTTACAGGCAAAGCGAACGGTTCAATATCTACAAAAAATATCTTGAAAAATTATTAGACGAAGACAAGGTGTATTATTGTTTTTGTACAAAAGAGGAAATAGAAGCGCAAAAACAAGAGCAAACTTCTATCGGCAAACCAGCCATGTATTCCGGCAAATGCCGCAGCTTATCAAAGCAAAAAATCTCGGAAAATTTGAAAAATGGGCAGCCGTTCACAATAAGGTTTAAGACGCCTCCAGATATAAAAATTGTTTTTCAGGATTTAGCGCGCAAAAAAATAGAATTTGATTCTAATTTGATAAGCGATTTTATTATCAGCAAAGGATTAGATAATCCTCTTTATAATTTTGTTGTTGTTATTGACGATTATGAAATGGAAATCAGCCATATAATCAGAGGGGAGGACCATATCTCCAACACGCCAAAACAAATTCTTTTGCAGGAAGCATTGGGATTTCCAACACCAAAATACGCTCATCTGCCTTTAATTTTAGGCGAAGACCGAAGTAAATTAAGCAAAAGGCACGGCGCTACCGCGGTTTACGAGTATAAAAAAATGGGCTATTTGCCGGAAGCGCTAACCAATTTTATAGCATTTCTTGGATGGAACCCTGGAACCGAAAGGGAGATATATAATATAAATTCCTTAATAAAAGAATTTTCTTTGGATAAAATCCAAAAAGGCGGAGCGATTTTTAATATTAAACGATTGAATTTTTTGAATAGTTTCTATATTCGCCAGAAACCCCTAAATAAACTAACAGAACTTTGTATTCCTTATCTAATAGACGCGCAATTGATTGTTCCGAAGAGCGACGAAGGACAGATTATTGCTGATTGGGGGCATCTTCCATTAGAGATGCTCGGGTATATGGCAATGGAAACAAAAGAAAAATTAAGTTTTAATTATTTGAAGCAAATTATTGGAATATATCAGGAACGGTTGAGAATTTTATCGGAAATCCCTGAATTGTGCGATTATTTTTTTAAGGAGAAGTTGGAGTATGATAGGGGATTGCTGAAATGGAAAGATATGAGCGATAGCGAGATTGCGGAAGTTCTTGACAAATTAGAGAATATATTGTCTAAAATTAGCACTGAGAATTTTAATAAAGAAAATTTGGAAAAGATTTTAATAGCGGAAGCAGAAGCAGTAGGGGATAGGGGGAAGCTTTTATGGCCCTTGCGAGTCGCGCTGTGTGGCAAAAAGGCGTCTGCCGGCCCGTTTGAAATCGCGGAAATCTTAGGAAAAGAAAAAACTTTAACAAGAATAATAGAAGCAAAACGTATCGCGAAAAAATAAAAATGAGGAACAAGTCCTCAAAAATTTCTTATTTTTAGTGTTTTATATCTATACTTCATACTGTTGTCTCTTGAGAGCGTTGGAAACCATGAGAATACTTTTCATATCTGCCTTACTAATTGCCTTTTCTGCTTTTACAAATGCGGCTATAAGATAAGGAATCTCTTTTACTGGGACTATTACTGTCCCGGATTTGTATAATTCCATCAGAGTATCAAAATTGCGTATTGGGTCTTCTTCAAGCAGTTCAATCGCTCTTTTATGGGCAGGAATTCTCTTTTTTTCTTTTGGCATTTTTCACCTCCTTTTTATATAAGTCCACATATCTTATGAACCAATTACAAATATACCAAAGAATAATGATTTTGTCAATATTTGCGGCAATGCTCGCGGCGCCGGCGAGTTTGATTTTGCCTGGATTTTGTTTTGCGCAGGATTTTGGTAAAATTAGCGAATTTGGCGGGAACGAAGAAGCCAATCAAGAAGTTAATCAAGAGGTTGGAGAGGTCAAAGCAGATACTGCGCGCAATGGTTTTATAAACACAGTAAAAAAGTTCTGGGAAATTCGCATTCTCCCCTGTTTTCATAAAATAGGGGATAGAATAACAAATTTTTGGTATTTAACTATCAAGCCCGGGATTCAAAACGCTGGAGATCGAGCATATAATATCTGGCACCAAAAAGTTAAACCTTTTACCCGAGAAAGCATAGATAAAATAAAAAAATTTTTGGGAAAGGAAGCAGAAAAACAAAAACCCGGAATAATAGAGGAGTTTGACAAAGAGAAAGAAGAACTCAAACAAGAAGCGCCAGGGCTCTGGGAACGGCTTAAGGGTATAATATGGGGACAACAGCCCTGAAAACCGCGTGTGAGGGGATACAGAGCGTTTTTTTGTAGGGGAGCGGCAGTTTTCCACATTGACAGCGTCTTTTACACGCTGTAATATAAATATAAAGAAGTGAGTATAATAACCCTTACACTCAGTAATAGATAAACAATATGTTAAATAAAAATAAGACTATTATTAGCTATATCCCCTATTTTTTAGAATACTGCAAAATTGAAAAAAATCTTTTACCGAAAACTATTAAAAGTTATGATATTTTTTTGCGGCAATTTGCTACTTGGCTAAAAATTTCTAATTTATTCGATATACGGCCTGAAGAATTTTCTATAGAATATGCTGAAAAATATCGGGATTATCTATCCAAAGAAATTAATGGTAGAAATCAACAAATTATTAGCAAAAAAACTCAAAATTATTATTTAATATCACTTCGCGCATTATTAACATTTTTCGTTGAAAAAAATATTAAGTCCCTCTCCCCTATTCAAGTAAGACTATTAAAAGAAGATAAAAAAATACCAAAAAATAAATTTTTAAATTCAGAAAAAATAGAATTAATACTTAAAATTCCTGATACTTTAACTGTTATTGGCTTAAGAGACAGGGCTATTTTAGAAATTTTATTTTTTAATAGCTTAAAAGTTGGTCAAATTGTTAATTTAAATAAAAATAATATTAATATAAAAGAAAAACATCAAATTTCAAAAAGATCTATAAAATGGATAAATAAATATCTCAAAACGAGACAAGAAGACAACGAAAAAGCCCTTTTTATAAGTTATAAAGGGCCAAAGAAAAACGCTGGAGGGAGATTAAGCACTCGCTCTATTGAAAATATTGTTAAAAAATATATGACAAAATCAAAATTGGCTACTTCCCTATCCCCTGAAAATTTGCGAAATATTTTTATAATCAACCTCTTGAACCAAAATGACAAAATTAAAATATATGATGAAATTTTTAATCATCAAAAATTGAAAATCAGAAATGGTTATAAACCATCAGAAAGTAGAAAAAATAAAAGAATATCTAAAACATTACCTTACGCTTCTTGGAACACTATTGAATCTAACATAAATAAAGAAATAAAATGGTTGAAAGAAAATATTTCTGTTTTGTCCGCTGAATATGGACAAAATCGAAATTTCGTCTATTGCCACGATTGCCTTTTAAGGAAAATAGCGATTTTAATTGTAAGTGGTGAAATTGAAACTACTAAATTTGAAATACCACAAAGCAAAAAATTGTGGAATATTTCAAATGTCCAAAATATCAAAATAATAAATAAGCATGGGCAAGAATGGCATCGCAAAATGATGAGTATAGTTTCAAAATATTTTGAAGATAAAAACTATAAAATAAAATTAGAACCTAATTTAAATTATGGAAGAGCGGATTTGGGTGTTTATTCAAAACAAAATCCAAAAGAAATTTTTTATATAGAGATAGGCACGGTATCTCTATTTAAACTTTGGTATAATTTTTCAACAATGAAAAATACTACCTTCTTAGTAATTCCGTTTGAAGAATATTTTATAGAGTTTAGCGCAAAATTAAATGAAAAATAAAAATTTACCACATTTAGACGATTTTCTATTGAACTTGCAAACCAATAATTATTCAGAAGAGACGCTTTATAACTACGAACGGGATTTAGAAGTTCTAGAAAAATTTTTAGAAAAAGTAAAAATTGATTTTGCTGATATTGATAAAAAAACTATCCTAAATTATAAAGCGTATTTGGCTTCGCAAGACAGAGAAACGCCAAAAAGCGAAAAAGGCAAGAAAAAATTGGCCAGTTATTCTATGAATAGAATGCTGTCTTCTTTTCGTTCATATTTAAAATTTTTGATAGATATGGATTATAAATGCCCTATTCCGCCCGAGGTTATAAAATTAGTGAAAACAGAGAAAAAACATCCGCGAGTTTCTGAATTTGACGAAATAGTAAAATTAATTGAATCCCCTACTCTTTTCGAACACAACGAAATTGTGGCCTTGAGAAATAGAGCAATATTTGAAACATTATTTTCCACAGGGATGAGGATATCCGAATTAATAAACTTAAAAATAATTCAAATAGATAAAACAGGCCGTATTTTTATCAGAGGAAAAGGAAAAAAAGAAAGATTTGTATATTTAACTCCAAGGGCTGAAAAACATATTAAGGATTATTTGAAGAATAAAGAGAAAACAAATTCTTCTTATTTATTCACCCCGCTTAGAGGCAGAAACGTTAAAATCAAAGATAAAAAAATTTCCCCTAATTATATACAGGAGAAAATGAAAAGATATAGAGAAATCTTAGGATTGAATATTCCTATTTCTCCACATTCGCTTCGCCACGCTTTTGCCACTTATTTAGCGGAAAACGGGGCTAATCCAGCTGCTATCCAAATTCTTTTAGGCCACGAATCATTAGATACCACTACTCGTTATGTTCATGCTTCTGACAGATACGCTGAAAAAATACATTGTAAATATCACCCATTAAAAAAATGAACCCCAGACTTTGGACTGGGTATTAAAAAGTCTGTGGTACATTTTCTGCGTTCGCTTGCGAATACAAACAAACTCGCTTCGCGTCGCTTGTTTGTATTCCCTCGCTTTACTTAAAAATAATAATTTTTATGCGCCGAAACAGCGGCGCCGGCAGCTGTAATCTTTAATCGCGTTTCTGAAATCATCAGCAGTAAAATCAGGATAAAGTTTATCGGAAAAATATAATTCAGCGTCAGCAATATCCCACATCATAAACCCGGAAGACATATGCGCTCCTCCTCCTGTTCTTATCAGAAAATCAACAGGCGGCAAATCCTTGGTCAAAAGGTTTTTTTTAATAATCTCTGAAGTAATTCTTGAATTACTTCGCTTATTGATTTTTTTTACAGCGTTAAGCATTTCGTCAACGCCGCTGTAGGCAATAAAAAAATTTAGAAAAAATTTATTGTAATTTTTTGTTGCTTCTATCGCCTGTCTTATGGGTATTTTTACATCTTCTGAAAGTTGTATCTTCCACTCCCCTATTACGTTTATCCTTACTTGATTTTTATGGATTGTTTTATCAACGGCCAACTCAGTAAATTTCTTTTTAAATAAATTCAATAAAAATTTTACCTCTGCTTTGGGCCGTTTTTTGAGATTGTCTTTGGAAGAAATCCAAAAAGAGAAATAAGGAATTTTTAAATCTATGGCCGCGCCAAATATTTCTTCAAAATGTTTAAAAGCAATACGGTGCCCTATCCACGGCTTGAATCCCCTGCTTTTTGCCCATCTCCGATTGCCGTCAGGAGTAATAACTATGTGTTTTGGTATGTTTTGATTAGACATTATTTTTATGAGAGTGTTTTACGCTTTCAATTTTAATATAAATCCTTTACATTAGCAACCAGTCCCCTTCTATCTTGGCTTTTTTCGGTAAAATCCAAGGAATATTAAATCCTGAAAAATAAACAATTTTTGTGAACAATTTTGAAAAAAATATTTCTCGCGCGAAAAATTTTTTTACTGCTTTTTCATAAGCAAAAAAATCAGGAAAATGTTTTATTAACAAATCACAGGTTTTTAAGCCCCAAATTACCCCTCCCCCGCTCCAGGGCTTAGTGCCTGCAATTGCTTCCCCACAGAGCGTTATGACGCCATTATGCGGCTCTGAAAGGCCTTGAGATACTAAACTAGCAGATATCTTATCTAATTTTAGGTTATTTTTAAATAAAAATTCTTGGAAAATTTTGCGCGCTTGCTGTTTATTTGACATAATGCCATACTCTATTTCTTCGCCTCTGGGAATTTTCCAAATAAACCCGTCTTTTACAGCCCATGTTTCCACAAAATTTGAATTATCCTGCTTATCTACAAATCCCTGAATTGCCAAACGTAAGTCATGCTCCCGCAAATTCAAATTTTTTAGCGTAAATGACTTTGCTCCGTCACATCCGATAATTCTGTCAAAGCCAACTGGTAAAGCATCTATTCTGCGATTTAAGACAATTTTAGCTCCGGCATTCTCTGCATATCGCGCGACTAATTTATCCAACTCAAAATGGTTCATTACAAAAAATGTATCAGAAAATGAAACTTTAACGCTTTTTTTCGGAAAATGTATTAAAGTATAATCAATTTCATTTTGTATCAATTTTTTGCTTTGGGGAATATGAGCAAAAATTCTCTGGGAAAAAAGTCCTGAACAGGTTTGTTTGCCTATTTCCTTTTTCTGCTCAAAAACTGTAATGTCTTCGCCTTTTTCGGCAAGCTTCCATGCTAAATAAAGTCCGCACACTCCCCCGCCAATAATACCAATTTTCATAATTATGAGTGAGGAATAAATGTAAAAATGAATTTTTACATTTATTCCGAGCGAGTAATTATGCGGCGTAGCCGCAATAATTTTTTTATTCCTCTATTTGTGATTCGTTAATGTTTGTTTGAATTTGCATTGGTTCCTTTTTCTGCATTTCCGACATTATATAGCCTAGTGTGAATGAAAGTAAAGAAATTAAAACAACGCCAACAAATAAAATTATTTCTTGTTCATCTTTTTTGACAAATTTGAAAAATTTTGATAACATAATAAAGATATGTCTAAAACAAAAGCCACAGGCGTTACAAAATTAGGCCGGGATTCCCAGCCAAAATACTTGGGCGTAAAATTATATGAAGGCCAACAAGCAAAAGTGGGCAGTGTTATTATACGCCAAAGAGGAACAAAATTCCTTGCCGGGAAAAATGTTAAAAAAGGAGCTGATGATACGCTGTTCGCGCTAAAACAAGGAACAGTTAAATTTTCAACAAAGCGCAAAATCAAATTTGACAAATCACAACGGCTTGTTAAGATTGTAAATATAGTAGATTAACAATTAGGGGGTGAAGAATATGAATGAACAAAAAAAAATTATGCTGGAGCAAGCGGGCAAATTAATCAAATGCCCGGAATGCGGCGCGGAATGCGATTTGTCTACGGCAATGGGCACATATGTGTGCCTGACCTGCGGATGTTTGATACCAATCCCATAGGATGTAAAAAGCATCTTTTTTTTTATTCTATGCAGGTCTTAACAAATTCACGGAATAAAGGGTGCGGGTGTAAAGGGCTTGATTTGAACTCTGGGTGAAACTGGGTTGCCACAAAAAATGGATGTTCTTTAATTTCTATAATTTCCACTAAATCTCTCTCTGGATTCACACCTGCCATCACTAATCCCTTGCTTTCTAATTTTCTACGAAATTCATTATTAAGTTCATATCTATGCCTGTGCCGCTCATAAATCAATTTTGATTTATACGCTTTCGCGCTAATTGTATTTGGTCTGAGCTCACATTCATATTCCCCTAACCGCATTGTGCCTCCGTATTTTTTTTCTTTAATTAAAATCTTTTGCTCAGGCATTACATCAATCACCGGAAATTTACAATCAGGAGACATTTCGTATGAATTTGCGTCTTTCAAGCCGCAGACATTTCTCGCAAATTCTATTACTGCCAGTTGCATTCCTAAACATAGTCCCAAAAACGGGATTTTATTTTTTCTGCAAAATTCAATTACTTTTATTTTGCCTTCCACTCCCCTAACCCCGAATCCTCCCGGAACTATTATCCCATCGTATTGTTTTAATTCTTTCAACGCAGAAGATTTTTTTTCGTATTTACTGCTTAAAAGCCAATGAATTTCTGGTTTTTTGTCATTAGCCCAGGAAGCGTGCTTAATTGCTTCAATAACAGAAATATACGAATCCTGCAAAACAAATTTTCCGGTTTCAAAATATTTTCCAACTATCCCGATTTTTACAACCTGAGTAGCTGTTTTGCTTGTATTTACAAATTTCTTCCAATCTTTCAGGTCGCCTTTGTTTCTGCTTCTTAAATTAAATTTTTTCAGAATTCTGGCGCTTAATCCATCTTTCTCAAAATTAATCGGAACTTCATAAATTGATTTAATATCAGGCGCGGAAATTACATTTTTTTCCGGCACATTGCAGAAAATTGAAATTTTTCTTTTGCGCGGCTTGTCCAACGCGACAGACGACCTGGCTAAAATCATATCCGGCTGAATCCCGGCGGAATTAAGAGTCCGCGCGGAATATTGGGTGGGCTTTGTTTTCATCTCCCCTGTTACGCCAGGCACTGGCAAATAACTTACTAAAATAAAAAAAACATCTTGCGGGCGTTGTAATCTTATCATTCTCGCGGCTTCCAAGAAAAGCATATTTTGATACTCCCCCACTGTGCCGCCGATTTCAATCAAAACAAAATCGGCTTTAGAAATTTTAGCCGCTTTTTTTATTCTGCGAATCACTTCATTGGGAATGTCAGGTACTACTTCCACGCATCTTCCGTTATATTCCAAATTTCTTTCTTTCTCTATTACTGTTTTATAGACCCTGCCTGTCGTTATATAATTGTCTGTTGTTGACTCTATATCCAAAAATCTTTCATAATTCCCTATATCCTGGTCGCATTCCACGCCGTCTTTGGTAACAAAAACCTCTCCGTGCTCAACAGGATTCATAGTGCCAGCGTCAATATTTATATAAGGGTCAATCTTTACGGCAACAACCTTAAATCCTTTGCTCTGCAAAATTCTTCCAATAGACGCAGTGGCTATTCCTTTTCCTATACCTGACATTACGCCGCCAGCTACAAAAATGTACTTCATATTTTAATCTTCGGAGTTTATTATTATTTTAACTTCTGCTTCAAGATTATGTTCAAATTTAATGTTTATTGAAAATTCTCCTAATTCCTTGATTGGCTCATTCAAATCAATTTGGCTTGCGTCAACATTAATGCCTAATTCTTTTATTTTATCAGAAATTTTTTGCGTTGTGATGGATTCGAAAAGTTGTCCCTTATCACCTGTTTTAACTGGAATAATCACTTCCAACCCGTCTATCGCGGAGGCCCTTGTTTCTGTTTTTTTCAAATCCTCTTCCGCTTTCCCCGCTATTATTTGTTTTTGCCCTTCAAGCCATTTCATATTTTTCTTATCAGCGATTTTTATCAAATTTTTCGGTATTAAAAAATTTCTGGCATAGCCGTCTTTAACTTCTTTCACATCGTATTTTTTTCCCAATTTATCTACATCTTCTAATAATATAATCTTCATTAATATTTTAAGTTTTGGCTTTTCATTATCTTACTTCATTTCTCTAAGAATTTCAATAGCCCTGTCTAATTGCGGGTCTTTATCCTGTTCAAAATCCTGCTCAGTTATTTCTACTTTAATATCAGGGTCCAAGCCATTGTCTGTAATTTGGTCTCCTTTAGGCGTAAGCCAGCTCGCGACAGTAACTTTAAGAGAACCCTGTCTCAATTTTGTTAATTCCTGCACAGTGCCCTTTCCAAATGATTTTTCTCCAACCAATAATATCCCCCTGTTGTCTCTTAACGCGCCGGCAAGGATTTCCGAGCCGGAAGCAGAACCCTGATTGATTAAAATCACTATTGGAAAAGATAAAAATTTTGCCGGACCCTTTGCCTTATATTCTTTTGCCTTCCGCTTCTCTCCAAAATCTTCTATAGTCACTATTTGCCCTTTTTCTATAAACCATCCTGCAATATTTTGCGCTACTTGCAAATAGCCGCCTGGATTGTTCCGCAAGTCAAGAATTATTTTTCGCGCTGAAGAATTTATGACCTCAGACGCGGCATCCGCGAAATCATCACCTGCTGTGCCGGAAAAATGATGAATCTTGATATAAGCAATGTCATCATCTTTAAATTCCAATGTAACAGACGGTATTTTAATTATATCCCTGATAATTCTAATTTCTTTGGTATCTCCCCACTCTTCCCTGTAAATTGTAAAGCAAACCTCGCTTCCTTGAGGTCCCCTTATAATTTTCACTGCTTTGTCTATTGTCATATCAATAGTTGATGTTTCGCCCACTTTAAGTATTTTATCCCCTGGCCTTAATCCGGCTTTCTGCGCCGGAGTGCCGTCTAAAGGCGCGATAACCGTAAGCTGGTTGTCTTTGATTGCTATTTCCATCCCAACACCCTGGAATTCTCCGCTCACATCCTCTTCAAAAATTTTAGCGTCTTCCGGGTCAAGAAAAACAGTATAAGGATCGTCCAGCCTGTCTACCATTCCGGAAATAGCGCCATAAATCATCTGGTCATTGTCAAATTTTTCCGTATCAACATATTTCTCTTTCAAAATATTATACGCTTCCCAAAAAAGAGACATATCTAAATCGTCTGAAGGAGAAATTTTGGTTTTGCCCTCAATTTCGCCAAAATAAAATCCAACAGAAAAACCAACATACAAAACTGCTATGATTGAGACCAATATAATTATTGTTTTTGTTTTGCCTGTCATATTCTTATAATGAGAGTGTAGAATAATATCTTTCGCCCGCCCGCATCGCTACGCGAAGCGTTGCGGGCGGGTAGCGAGAGTTTCAAAATTTGAGGCAAATTTTTCAAATAATTTTTGAAACCTGTATAGAATACAAGTTGAGAAAATTTTTGGGAAATTTGACCAAATTTTGGAAGTCGCAGCAGAAAGGATATTGTTCTACACTCTCATAATAGCAAATTTCTTACAATTTATCCACTATTTTTCCGAACTTTTGCGCTATTATTTTTGCTTTTTCAATCAGCGTTTTTATTTCAAAATTGACTAATAAAAGGATGCCCAATCCTGTTATTGTCAGCATAACGCATCTTACAATCAAAGAAAATGCGATACCAGTGTCAGAGCCCAATCCGAAAATAGAAAAAATAAAAGCCTGGCTCCATTCAAAACTCCCTAAAGACGCTGGAATAGGAATAATAGACACAAGATGTATTAAAGCGTTAATAGAAACTACTTCCCAAATACACAAATATTTTTTCAAAAATATTATTATCAGCCAATAACTCAAAATTAATAATAAAATTTCTATTACAGACAGAATACAAGCGTTAATAACTTTACCCCTTTGCTCTTTGAAAAAATCAGAAATTTCCTGCTCTATTTCATTTATCTTTGGTTTTATTCCGTTCACTATATCTATTTTATCTAAACACAAGGTCTCAATAAAAAAGACGAAAAACCCCTTTTTGCTTTTGTTGTTTATTGTCTTGGAATAAAAAATATAAAGTATAAATAAGCAAAAAATAATTAAAGCGACGAGCAAAACAATGAAATATAACGGTAAAGTAAAATGAGCGAGAAGCAATACAACCCCTAGAACAGCGAACACAAAACTCACAGACAGAAAAATAACTTCTTCTATAACAATGGAAGTTAGTCCTTTGTCTATCGGAACCTTGGCTCTTGCTTTTAACACAAGCGCTTTGAACGGTTCGCCGCCGGCAAACATTACTGGCGTAAGATAATTTATGCTATGGCCGATAAACTTTGCTATAAAAATATCAGAAAACCGGACAGGAGATGAATGTTGTGTATCTAATATTATTTTCCAGCGCAAAGCGCCTATTACGAGGCCGAATAAAAATAATCCGAGTATAAGAGAAATCTGCCATACATCAAATCCTGATAAAACAGAAAATATATTTTCCAAGCCAACTTTTTTTAAGGCAATAAAAAAAAGGATAAATCCGATTATGAGAGACGCGCTTAAAAAAATAATTTTTTTCATGTCAAAGATTCAAGATTTTAAAGAATAGCTATAAATTTTTCTTTATTTTTGCCTAAAAATATAATTTTCTTGGGGCTAAACTCCTGAAGATACTCGTGCAATTCTTCTTCATCGGCAAAACCCCATTTTATCCTTTGCGCCAGAGGATTAATCCCGTCATTATCGCCTAAAAATTTATCAAAAATTTCATAAACGCAAAAAGGCGTTCTCTTACTGTTAAATTTTAATCCTGTTCTTGGCTCAGTAACAATAAGTTTCTTTGTTCTTTCTTTTGCTTCCCTAATAAGCTCTTTATCCCGAGGAATAATATGGTGCAGAACATCTGATATTACAATTACATCATTGTCTGGATAATCGTCAAAATCAAAAATATTTTTTTGAAACACCTCCAGTCCCCTTTTACAACAGTCATCAACAAAATTTTTATTCAAATCCCAGCCAATATAAGAACATCCCTGCTTCAAATAATCGGCTAAAAAGGCTGTGCCGCACCCTATTTCAAAAACTTTCTTGTTTTTTCCAATAATTTCTGCTATACGCAAAAATTTCTTTTCAGATATGCCCCTGTCCACTATAGAGATAAGAATATTATATGTTCTGGCAAATTTGTAAGAAACTGAACTTTTCATAATTTTTTTTCTTTTTCTTTTGCGTTTTTTTATAACAATCAACCAATTTTTTTGCGGATTTTTCTACTGAATAATCTTTAACTGTTTTTATTGCGTTTTCTGAAACTTTTTTTCTCAAATCAGAATTTTTTATTAACTTTGAAACCGTTCTACTGAATTCATCTATATTTTGGGAGCATAAAAAGCCGTTTTGTTTATGCGTGATTATATCTTTGGCTCCGTTTGCCTTTACAGCGACAACAGGCAATCCGCTTGCCATTGCTTCTGTTAATACCGTTGGCTGGACTTCAGCCAATGAACTGAAAACAAATATATCGCCGGCAGAATAATAAAAAGGTATTTCTTGGCTGGATATTTCGCCAGCAAATATAACTTTTCTTTTAAGCCCAAATCTATCGCTTTTATGCTCTAAAAATTTCTTAGAAGGGCCGTCGCCCGCTAACATAAAATACGCGTTGGGATGCTTATTCATAATCCTTTGAAACGATTTTAATAAAAATAAAAGATTCTTTTCAGGGCCCAAACGCGAAACAGTAAGCAAAAGCATGCTATCTTTGCCTAAATTATATTTTTCGCGCATAACCTGCGGATTGTTTCCCGAAAATTTTTTTAAATCAATCCCTGACGGAATAATTGTTATTGGCGTTTTTACTTTGTATTTTAAAAGCAAATTTTTGATATCTTCTGTAGGCGCAATTACTGCGTCGCAAGTATCAGCAAAAAAAGCGCAAAGCAGTTGCGCTAACGGCTTGCTGATTTCTCTTGGTATAATGGGCACATAATCAGTAGAAAGGTCGTCGTAACGGGTATGATGCGTAAATATTAATGGTATATTGAATTTCTTGGAGTAATACCAGGCAATCTGTCCGCAAACTAAAAAATGCTGCGCGTGGATAATATCTAAATTTAATTTTTTAATAATCCTTCCAATGCGCGGAGAAAAAATCACAGGCAATGGATATGATGTTTTAAAGCGGAGGTCAATTGACTTAAATCGAAAAACCCTGGGGTTGTTGTCTTTGTAATTCTTATATTCTGCCGCAAAAATATAAACTTGATGCCCTTGTTTCTCTAATTCTTTTCTGTAATTCTCAATAGCGGTTATCACTCCGCTCACCCCGGGCAGATAAATATTGGTAAAAATTCCTATTTTCATGCTTTATCAATCTTGAACGCTTTTACAATATTTTCTCCATTCATAAATTTATAATTTTTAGTTTTCAGAAAATAAATCATTTTATCCAAGATTTTAACAAACCGATTCCCGCAATTCTTAGATTTTATGCCTCTAAAAAATACAGAATCCCAGGAATGCATAGTCAGACAAATAAACATTGGAGCGCGGACTTTGAAAAGGTCTTTATATGTGGCAAATGGAATATATCTTAAAAAACTGCCCCATAAAGGAACTCCTAAAACCAACCCGCTCACTGGAATTTCTAAAATTTTCATATCTCCTTTCTTTCTGCAATTACTGCGCGATGGATAATAAGGCGTTAAAGGAGCTTTCTTTCTATAACCGCGGTATTTTATAAAAAACGGAAAACGAGGAACAATACTGCTGTCATATAAAAATCCCTTGTTCTCCAATAGTTTCATTTGTTCTTTATCAATGATATGGGACGGAGCGCGAAATCCGCAGGGCATTTTCTTAAAAATTTTTTTATAAACATTAATATAATCTTCCAAGTCCTGCTCTCTCTCATCTTTGCTCATGGTGTTTAAAAAATTGTGCGCAAAACTATGGCTGGCAATTTCATATTTTTTTGACCATTGTTTGGCTAATTCTGGAAATCTTTCCAGCGCTTGTCCCGTCACAAACAAAGTGGCCGGAATATTGTGGTTGTCAAAAACATTTAAAATTTTTTCTAAATTTTCAACGCCCTCCCAAGTTCTTTGATGCAATGGTTTAAGAGGATGATTGCGGTCATCTTCAACATCAACCGAAACAAAACAAACCTTTTTTGTTGCCATATTCTTGAGACCGGTTTTCGCCGCTATTTCTCGACGAATTCCCAGAATTTTTTCATTACTCTGTGCGTTCTGAATTTCCATTCATATCTTAAAACTATAATCCAGACGCCGAGCAAAATCAGGACTAAAGGCCAAATTATGCCAAAAAGATCCCCGGTAATAATACCAAGGTTTTTCAGCAAAAAAATCACGCCTAAAATAATGAGAAGGAAAGCAAAAAACATATTATCCCATTATATGAAAAAAAGCAGAACAAGTAAATACTTATCCTCAATTTACAATTTTGTACCCCCAGAAGGAATCGGACCCTCGTTAACTGCTTAAAAGGCAGCTGCTCTACCACTGAGCTATGGGGGCGTAAAAACGTTTGACGCACTTTAATTCATTCTAATTCATTTTAATTCATTTTGCGAAATCGTCAAGTTTGACGCTGAAAATTTTGTTTCGCGTTTTGAAGCCTTTGATGAGTTTGATGTTTGATTCTGGAATTTTGAAAAATTCGGACAAAATTCTTATCACTTCATTATTTGCCCTGCCCATTATTGGTTTTTCTTTCACTTTAATCTCAAAAACATCTTCTGATTTTTGAATTACTTCCTGTTTTCCAGTATTTACAAAAATTTTAACTTTAACAAGCATTATCTCATCCTACCAAAAAATCGCGTTTATAGCGAGATAAAGCAAAAAAAAATTGGGTCGAATTTCTTCAACCCGCTTGGTGCGCTGTTTGAGTGTCGTTGGCTATCTTTACATCAACTATATATAAACTTCCATCAAGTGTGCCTACCTCGGCAGTTACCTTGTGAATTTTTCCAACTTCCCAAATAAAGTCTTCTGCATGTTTTGCGCAAAAAACCGTCTTATTTTCTCCGTCTTGGAAAACAAGGATATCGGGATTGTTATAATTAAAAGTGATTTCAATCAGTCTTCCAATTATCACGGTTTTTTCGTACCCAAAACTCTTCTCGGTAACTACGCTCACTTCTTTCTGGCTTTGATTTGACCAAGTATTATTCATATCTATACTGACTGTCTTTGTTTCTTCCGCTTCATCAATGCAGCCCATAGTCAAAGCGACGCCAAATACCACTATTACAAGCAATACTGCTGTTTTCTTTTCCATTTTTTTCACCTCCCTTTTATTCTTTCCTTATTCTTTTTTTAATTTGATGAGTTTTTTCATCATCTCCAATTCAAATATTAACACATTTCCAAAAAATTGTCAACCCAATAAGCGGATTGCGACGCCGACAATTGCGAGAACAATGCCAATAATCCAAAACCGCATAGTGATTTGCTCCGGCTTCCAGCCAATTGCTTCAAAATGATGATGTATGGGAGTTGAAAGCCAAATCTTTTTTTTGCGAAATTTCTTGGATAAAAGCTGTAAAATCACGGACCCGGTTTCAAGAAGCAAGACCCCGCCAATAATAGGCAGGACAATTAAAGAATCAGTCAAAAACGCCACAACAGCCAGAGTGCTTGTAAGCCCTAACATGCCTGTCTCGCCCATATAAAATCTTGCCGGGGGTATGTTAAACCACAAAAAAGCGAATAAAGTGCCTACTATGGCAATACAAAACGCGGCTAAATCAACTTTTCCCTGGGAAAACGCTATTATTGAAAAAGCGCCGAAAATTGACGCGAATACGCCGCCTGCCAAGCCGTCTAATCCGTCAACCACTCCGCTGCTCCAGCACGCAAGCATTGTTATAATAAACAAAATTACATATCCAAAGCCCAAAGAAAAATCGCCGACTAATGGAATATGAACAGAATCCCATCCTAATTTATAGAAAAACCACCAAGCGCCAATAGCGCCAATAGCGCCAACCATCAGCATCCGCATTTTGAAAGTTATGCCGCCGGCGATATATTTCCCTTTCCCAATCACCTGTAAAATATCGTCTGACAATCCCACCAGGGACGCGGTTATCAAAGTAAACAAGGGAAGCCAGGTTTCTCCCCGCGAAAAAAAATTCAAGGACTTAAGCCACCAAATATCCGTGAATTTTCCGAGCAAATAAAAAACAGCGAAAACAGCTACAACTGAAATCCAAATTATTAATCCCCCACCGCGCGGCACAGTTGTTTCCCGCTCTTTATGCAAAGAATAAAAAACCTCTGCTTTGTCTCCAGTGATTGTTTTAGTCCGCGCTTGTTTTTTCCAAAATTTAATTCTGTGAAGAAATCTAATTAAAATCGGAGCGCAGGAAACCGCAATTATCGCGGAAGAAAAAGAAATCAAAAAAATTTTAATAATATTGAAAGTAAAAAGCGTCATAATTCAATTTTTGAGCGCTGATTAGACCATTTGACTAACTCCTTCATTTCCACAAAACGCGCTTCCTGCGTTATGGCCCCTAAAATGACATTTACAATATAATCCCCTTTCCTATTTTTATTAACCAATAAAACACATCCTTTTGCTTCGTCAGTATATCCTGTTTTGCCTCCGACAATATTTGGAATCTGCGCGAGCCACTCGTCGTCGTTATGGCAAATTTCATAATTCGGGTCTAAAAGTTTATTTTTATTTTTAACAAAATGGTGCAATTGTCCAGAACCATTGCCTGCCTTAAAAGACATTTTTTTGGAAATTTCAAAAATTTCTGGATAGCGCTGAAGAATAATTTTGCTTAATTTTGCCAAATCTTTGGCGCAAGAAACATTTTTTGGTTCTTCTAAATTTTCCGGGTCAAGACCAGTGGAATTTACAAAAAAAGTATGAGCAAGCAGTAAATTCTTTTCTGCTTCCAAATTCATCAGACCAACAAACGGTTCTGTTTGCTCCCCCATCACCTCGCTCAAAGCGTATGCCGCGTCATTGCTGGATTCTATAAGTATAAAATGCAAGAGATTTTCAATAGAAATTTTTTCTCCCCATCTTAACTGGCCAAAATTTTCTTCTTGGCTTACTGCTTTTTTGGATATTGCAACCGGTTTGGAAAAATCATAATATTCAGGATATTTAAAAACCATATACGCTACCATTAATTTAGTCAAAGAAGCAATAGGTAAAATCTGTTCGCTGTTTTGCTCAGAAAGAACCTCTGAATTTCCCTGCTCGTCTATTTTGATTGAAATATATGATTTTGCTTTAATATTCGGCTCTGAAAGTTCAGATATTAATTCCTGCTTATGCTGCTTAATAGAATTTTCAAAAACAGCATTTTGCTGTTCTATAGGAGCGGAAATTTGGGCAAAAAAATAATTCTCTAAATTTTCTTCCAAAACATTGGCGCCATAGAAAAAGAATAAACTAACTATTACTGAAACAAAAAAGATTTTTATTAATTTCATAATTAGGAGCGAGGAATAAATGTAAAAATGAGTTTTTACATTTATTCCGAGCGAGTAATTATGCGGCTTTGCCGCAATATTTGTTACTTCGCAATTTTAATATGTAGCTCTTTTAATTGCTCCTGCGTCACTTCGCTTGGAACACCCATCATTAAATCACGATTGTCTCCTGTTTTTGGAAAAGCAATAACTTCTCTAATATTCGGTTCATTCAGAACCACTGATAAAAATCTGTCTATGCCAGGCGCGATTCCTCCATGAGGCGGCACGCCGTAGCTAAACGCTTCAAAATAATTTTTAAAATTCTTTTTAATATCTTCTTTCTTATGGCCCAAAACCTCAAAAACAGCGGTAAGAATATCTAAATCTATTGTTCTTAAACTTCCTCCTCCTATTTCATATCCATTTAGTACAAAATCATATTGATAAGCCAAAATGTCTTTTGGACTTTTCTTTATTTCTTTAATATCCCGCGTTTGCGGCATTGTGAAAGGGTGATGCATTGCTCCCCATTTTTTATCTCCTTTCTTGTATTCAAACATTGGAAAATCAGTGATAAAAGCAAAAGCTAGTTCATTCGGATCTTTTTTATTTTTCCTTAAATCCGGCTTATCACTCTTATATTTGCCCATCGCTTCTTTGTAAGTCATACGGAAAAAAGGCGTTTTAGCAATTTTTTTGTCTGGAAATATTTTTTTAACTAAATTTGTATAAAGTTCTTCTGTTAAATTTAAAATTTCTTCTTGGGATGTAAAACTCATCTCAACATCCAATTGCGTATGTTCCGCTTGTCTGTCCCCGCGAGGATCTTCGTCGCGCAAACATCTTGCTATCTGGAAATATTTTTCGATTCCAGCCACCATTAAAAATTGCTTATACTGCTGAGGGCTTTGCGGCAGGGCAAAAAACTGCCCTGACCCAGTCCGCGAAGGAACCAAAAAGTCCCTGGCTCCTTCTGGAGTGGATTTAGTTAAAATAGGCGTTTCTATTTCAGTAAATTCCTGCTTTATTAAAAAATCCCGCATAAAGTGAATAACTTTCTGGCGGATTCTTAGGTTGTTTGCCATACGTCCGCGCCTTAGATCAAGATAACGATGTTTTAACCGCTTTTCTTCGTTTATTTCAAACCCGGAAGTATCAATAGCAAAAGGTAATGTTTTGGCTTCTGATAAAATTTTGAGATTTTCCGCCTTAATTTCTACTTTTCCAGTTTCAAGTTTTGGGTTTATCATACCTTTGGGCCTTTTCTTGACTTCTCCTGTTATTTCAATAACCCATTCCGGCCTTAATTTTTCTGACAAACCACAGGGCTCGCATTTTGAAGTAAAAACAATTTGAGACAAACCGGTTCTGTCGCGAAGGTCAATAAAAATAATCTTTCCATGGTCTCTTCTGGAATTCACCCAACCGCAAAGTTTCACAGATTTTCCTATATGTTTGTTAAGTTCTTTGTTTAATACTCGTTTCATATAAAAAAAACATTATGATATGAATTATCATATCAGACTTTGTTAAAAAACAAACCCCATCAAGCGATTTCTATGATGTTGGATATTGCGGGGTTTTGTCTGATTCAGATGTTTCTCCTTCTGCACTTTCTTCAGGCAGTTTTGGCTCTGTTGATTCAACAGACGGCGTTTCTTCTGGAAACGGCTTTGGTTCTGCCGGCTGTTCTACTGGTTCTACCGGCTGTTCTACTGGTTCTACTGGCTCTACTGGCTCAGCCGCTGGCTCTTCTCCTAATGGCTCTGCTGGCGCAGGTTCTTGCTCCGCAGGACCAGGTTCTGTCGGCGTTTCTGTAAAAGACACTGTTTCTTTTCCAGCTTCTTTTTTGCTAAAAAGATAATAACCCGCGCCTCCTATCACCGCTGCTGTGACGATTAAAAGTATCCAAGTTATTGTAAGCATAATATTAATATATGTATAATATTGCGACCTTTATTTTTGTTTTACAATTTTATTATTGCGGCAGAGCCGCATAATTACTCGCTTCGCTATCAATTATTGCGGCTTCGCCGCATAATTACTCGCTTCGCTATCAATTATTGCGGCTTCGCCGCATAATTACTCGCTTCGCTATCAATTATTGCGGCTTCGCCGCATAATTACTCGCTCGGTTTAAATACAAAAATGAATTTTTGTATTTTTCCCCTCACTCGCAATTATAGCAATTCCTAACAAAAATTACCAGTACAGTTATTCTACACTCTCAGAAATCTGAAACTATATTGTAAATGCTCCCAGCGCCCATTATTACAACAATGTCATTTATATCGATTTTTTCCTTCAAAAATTCGGGAATTTTTTGGAAATCCTGTATAAAATGAACTTTGTTCCCTCTTTTTCCCACTGCTTTTGCTAATTTTTCTCCATTTACTTTTTGAGCGATTCCCTCATCTCCCCTGCCCGCGACATCATAAATTTCAGTCAAAACAATTTCGTCTGCCTCATCAAACGCCTTTACAAAATCATCAAACAAGTAAAATGTCCTTTGATGCTGATGCGGCTGGAATACAACCCAAATTTTGTTTTCAGGAAATTTTTCTCTAACGCCGGATATACAGGCCTTAACTTCTGTGGGATGATGCGCGTAATCGCTTATCAGGATAAAAGGTTTCGGACTATTAATTTTAGTAATATCGCAGCGGCGCCAGCACCCGGTATATTCTGACAGCGCAAGGAAACTTATTTCATCTGGAATTTTTAATGTTCTTGCGACTGCAAGCGCTGCCAGCGCGTTATAAACATTATATTCCCCCTTCACCTGTAAAATTTCCTTCAATCTCCTTGCTTCTTCTTGTTCAATTGAAAACTTTTTGATTTTGTGTTTTGTATTTAATATCCGAAGGATATTATTGTCGTCCCCATTAACAATTAAAACTCCATCTTCCGGCAATTTATTAACAAACTTCTCAAACGCTTTAATAATATTTTCCAAATTTTTATAATAATCAAGATGGTCTGCTTCTATATTGTTTGCAACAATAATATCAGGAGAATAATTCAAAAATGATTCTTCGTGTTCGCACGCTTCTATAAGCAAGTATTTTGACTTGCCAGCGCGAAAATTACTGTTTCCAAATTCTTTAAGTTTTGTGCCAACAATCACTGTCGGATCTAATCCTGCTTTGATTAAAAGCAAAGCCAGCATTGATGTGGTAGAACTTTTGCCATGCGTGCCGGATACAGCAATTGTAAAATGCTCTTTTGTTAAATTTCCAAGCGCTTGCGGGTATGACAAGCATTTAATTCCTAATTTTTTTGCCTGCGCAAACTCTGGATTATCTTCCTGGACAGCGGGGCTGTAAATTACTAAATCAATATTTTCTACAATGTTTTTCGCTTCCTGCCCAATGAAAATTTTTGCTCCTTGCTTTTCAAGCATTTCAGTAATCTCCGAACCACTCAAATCAGAACCAAAAACCTGGTCTCCTTTTTTAAGATAATACTGGGCAAGCGCACTCACGCCTATCCCGCCAATACCAATAAAATAAATGGTCATAATGGAAATGATTGTAAAATTGTATATTCCGCGCCAGAGCGTTTGAGACGGCTTTCCATTATGTCAATCGTCTTGACTTCAAACTCTAAAGAAATGTCTTTTTCTATTGCCGGCCTTTCTTCCGGTTCAATGCGGCGCCATTGCCATTCTTTAATTCTTCCTAAAGTAATATGTGGAACAAAATCGCGAACATTCTTTTTACCTAACAACTCCCGCTCTAATTCTTTATTTATTTCTGATAATTCTTTGTTCAGCGCGCCCAAAGCCCAAATCATTCGCGGAGGCATTATATCAGGAGGCCCGTAACTAATTTTATCCAAGTTTACTGAAAACGCAATATGTTTTTCAGCAATATCTTTCACGATTTCGCAAATTCTTGAAATCTGTTCTTCCTCAATATAACCCAAAAAACACAAAGTAATATGGAGATTATCTTGTTTCGCCAATTTCACAGGCAAATCGCGAGGAATTTCCTTTTGTTCGTCTAATAACGCTTGTCTCACATCCTCTGGCAAATTTACAGCAATAAATATCCTATGTTTCATTACCTTAGTTTAACACGACATTGACTTTATTTCAATAATTTTATAACTTAAAATAAGTTCTTAATAACAGAAAAAAAGATAAAGATGATGGAACCTAAAAAATCAGATTTTGGAAAACAAGAGATTAAAAAATGTCCAGAGTGCGGATGCAGATATCTAATAACCAGCGATAAGGAAATTTACTGTTCTGGCTGTGGATTAGTGATTGCGGAAAATATAATTGACCTTGGCCCTGAATGGCGGGCTTATGATGCTGAACAACACCAGTCAAAAACAAGAACCGGCCCTTCAATGAACTGGCGATATTATGATAAAGGATTGTCAACAGCCACGCCGCTTGCAAATAAAATACCAAACATCCGACAACCGCGCATTTCAGTCCAAGCAGTGTCAAAAGAAAAAACTTTAGCATTTACTCTTTCGGAAATGCACAGAATATGCTCAGCGCTTCAATTACCAGATATAACAAAAGAAGAAGCAGCGAAATTATGCCATAATACGCGGAAAAAAAATCTATTTAGAGGTAGAAGAACAGAAGCAATAGCAGCGGCAATTGTTTATATCGTCTGCAAAGAACAAAAAATATCCAGAACGCTTTCAGAAATAGAAAAAGTATCAAGGGTGAAACAAAAAGAAATCAGAAGAACTTATATATTCTTGCAAAAAGAGCTCAAATTAAAAACCAGACAAATTTCCAGCGCTGAATTAATACCGCGCTACTGCTCTAAACTCGGCTTGAACAGTCAAATAGAAAAATCGGCAAGAGAAATAATTAACAAAGCAGAAGAACAAAACTTAACCGATGGTAAACGGCAAGCAGGAGTCGCTGCCGCAGCAATTTATATCGCATGCTTTTTGGAGAGTACACATCGCACGCAAAAAGATATATCTCGGGTTGCAGGAATAACAACGCAGACACTCAGCACAAGATACAACGAAATATCAAAAAAATTACAAATTAGAGATATGTATTTAATTCTGGACAAAAAAATATGAAAAATATCCGCTCGCGCGGATTCATTTTTTTTACCCTAACAAATTATTCCACCTCCCAAGAGGTTTTCGCGAATATAAAAAACAACGGACTGGCCAAAAGTTATCGCGCGCTGGGGCTTATTAAACACTATTTTGTAATTTTTACCTTTGCTTTGATATTTCAAAATAGCAGAGGCGGGTTCGTGATGATAGCGAATTTTCGCTTTTACCCTCAAAGGCATTTTTGGTTTGTTTCCAGAAATCCAATTAACATTTTCAGCTACAAGTTCTTTTTTATCTAATTCTTTTTCCTTTTTCGTAACGAATAAAATATTTTTCTTTATATCTTTTCCTGAAACATAATAGGGACCGCCTGGCAAGCCAATGGATTTTCTTTGCCCAATTGTGTAAAAACACAAACCCTGATGCTCGCCGATAATTTCATTTTTTTGGTTCAAAATTTTTCCCGGTTTTGATTTGATATATTTTTTTAAAAAAGCATTAACATCTTTGCCGATAAAACAAATATCCTGGGACTCTTTTCTTGTAAATCGCGAAATGCCAATTTTTTCAGCGATTTTCCCCGCTTCTTTTTTAGTATAATTTCCTAAAGGAAACAAAATTTTCTCTAATTCTTTTTGTTCTAACATCCATAAAAAATAGGACTGGTCCTTGCTTCTGTCCTTTGCTTTCAACAATTGATATTCGTTACTCTGTGCTTTTTGTCGCAGGCGGGCCTGCCCGCAATGCTTCGCGTAGCGTTGCAGGCGAGCCTGCCCGCAATGCTTCGCGTAGCGTTGCAGGCGTGCGTAATGTCCGGTTGCGACGAAGTCAAAATCAATTTTTAATTTTTTAAGTTTTTTCACCAATAAATCAATCTTAATTTCTTTATTGCAGATAACGCAGGGATTAGGGGTTGTCCCCTGCTTAATTTCTTTGATAAACCTGTCAATAATTTTCTTTTTGAATTCTTTTTTAACATCTAAGACCAAAAATGGAACATTTAATTTTTTACAAATTTTTTCTGCGCGGATTTTTGCTTTTTGGAATTCCTTTGAATCAAACAAATCCAAAAAAACACCAACAACATTATATCCCTTTTGCTTTAACAAAAAACACGCAACACCAGAATCTTTTCCTCCTGACATTGCGCAAATAATTATTTGATTTTCGCTTCTCATTGAATAATTGTATAATTCTTAAATCACAATTCTTTCACTATTTTCGCGAATTCATTGGGATCCAAAGACGCGCTGCCGACTAATACGCCTTGAAATCCAGCATCTTTGACAAAACTCGCTACATTCGCGCTGTTAACGCTCCCTCCATAAAGTATTTGAATTTTTTTAGCGGTTGGCTGTGAATATTTTTGCGCAATAATTTTTTGTATAAGCAGGCGCGCAACGCACGCTTCGTCAGAAGAGCAGGCCTTTCCCGTGCCAATTGCCCATCTTGGCTCATAAGCAAAAACTATTTTCCCAATTTCTTTTTTAGAAACTTTTTTCAGCGCGTTTTCTATCTGAGACCTTAACACAATGGAAATTTTTCCTTTTTCTTTGTCTTCTTTTGTCTCGCCTATGCACAAAATCGGGATTAAACCAAAAGACAAAATCGCTTGAACTTTTCTGTTTATCATTTGGTTTGTTTCATTAAGGAACTTCCGCCTCTCGGAATGCCCGACAATAATATACTTGCATCCTAAATTTTTTAACATTATTGGCGAAACCTCGCCAGTATACGAACCCTTACCTTCCCAAAAACAATTCTGGGCTCCTAATCTTATTCGCGTTTTCTTTCTTCTTAATAACAATTCAGATAATTTAGGAAGATAAATAAACGAAGGGCAAACCACTATTTCCGCTTTTCTGATTTTTCGCAATCCTTTATTCAATAACTTAAAAAGCTCTTCAGCTGATTTTGCTGTTAATAAATTGCATTTCCAATTTGCGATAATCAATGTCTTCATAATTATGAGTGAGGGAAAAATACAAAAATGAATTTTTGTATTTTAACCGAGCGAGTAATTATGCGGCTTTGCCGCAATAATTATGCGGCTTTGCCGCAATGTTTACAACTAATTATTTATCACTGATTTAATGTGTTCAACACTTTCCTGATTGGATAAGGTTGAAAGGTCGCCTAATTCCTCGCCTGTAAATAATTTTCTCAAAATTCGACGCATAATTTTTCCGCTTCTGGTTTTAGGCAAATCCTTGACTATGTAAACTTGCTTTGTGGAAATAATAGGCCCGATTTCTTTTCTTAGTTGAAGTTTAATCTCCTTCTGAACTTTCTCAACAGGCGTTGTTTCTTTGAGAACCACAAAAATTATCGGGACTTGTCCTTTTATTTCGTCTAAAACCCCAACAACAGCGCTTTCTGAAATATAAGAAATATGAGAAACCGCGTCTTCCAATTCTCCAGTGGTGAATCGGTGTCCCGCGACTTTCAAAACATCGTCGATTCTTCCAACAATCCTTATTAAACCGTTCTTGTCTTTCAGCGCGGCGTCAGAAGTGAAATAAATCTTTTTGCCGCACTGCCGCCAATATGTTTTCAAATATTTTTCAGGATTTCTATAAATCCCGCGCAAAAGACCTGGCGCAAAAGGGGGAAGCAGAACTAAATTTCCCTGTTTATTAGACGAAACGCGCTTGCCCTTGTCATCAACTATGTCAAACTTTAATCCGGGAAACGGCAAACCAGTGAAACAGGGCCTAAAAGGTCCTATTCCAGGCAAAGATGTAATTAAAATTCCGCCTGTTTCTGTCTGCCACCAAGTGTCAACAACAGGACATCTATTTTTTCCAATCTCTTTGAAATACCATTTCCACGACGATTCGTCTATTGGCTCCCCTACTGAACTCAAAAGCCGCAGGGTTTCAAATTTATATTTTTTCAATATATCAGCGCCGTATTTTTTGAACATCCTCACGGCAGTAGGCGCGGTATAAAAAATTGTTATTCCGTATTTTTCAATAATTCGCGCCCATCTGTCCGGCGTCGGAGAATTCGGCGCGCCCTCAAAAATAACAAATGTCGCGGCATTTAACAAAGGCGAATAACAGCTGTAGGTATGGCCGGTAATCCAGCCCAAATCCGCGGTTGACCAAAAAATATCATCTTTTCGCAAATCAAAAATCCATTTTCCGGTGAACTTTGCCTGAACAGCATAGCCGCCGCAGGTCTGGACAGTGCCTTTGGGCTTCCCGGTGCTCCCGCTCGTGTAAAGTATGAATAAAGTGTCTTCAGCGTCCATTATTTGCGCATCGCATTCATCTGATTCTCCCGCGACTAAATTCTGCCACCATAAATCCCTATTCCTGTTCCAGGCAACCTCATTGCCAGCTCGCTTGACAACAATCATTTTTTTGACTTTTGTGTTTTTTATTGCTTCATCAGCGTTCCTCTTCAAATCAATAACTTTCGCTCTTCTGTAATATCCGTCTGCTGTAATCAAGACCTTTGCTTTAGTATCCTGCAATCGTATCTGCAGGGCAGAAGAACTAAAAGCGGAAAAAACTACCGTATGAATCGCGCCAATTCTCGCACAGGCGAGCATAGAAATTATTGCCTCTGGGATCATTGGCAAATAAATCCCGACTCTATCGCCTTTTTTCACGCCTAATCTTTTAAGCGCATTCGCAAACCGATTTACTTCTCTGAATAATTCATAATATGTCAAAACCCTTTGCCTTTCTTCTGGAATTTCCGGCTCCCAGATGATTGCCGCTTTGTTTTTTATATTTTCCCATCCAAGAGAATTATTTTCAAAAATATTGGAAGTGATATTAATCTTTCCCCCAACAAACCACTGGAAATACGGTGGTTTATGTATAAACGCTTTCTTCCATTTCTTGAACCAAAAAAGTTCTTTTGCCAAACCTTCCCAAAACTTAATCGGATTTTTCCCAGCGTCTTTATAAATTTTCTTGTTATTTATAATCGCGCTATGCGCGAATTCTTTTGATGGATAATATAAATCTCCTTTCTTAAGCATATTACTCTATTTTAAAGTATTACTAAATTATGTCAAACAAAAAATAGACAAAATTGTCTATTGAAAATTTTAAATAAGTAACCAAAATAAAAATTACAGCTTCTTGCCAATAAATTCAGCGAATTCACACATTCTGCAGGAATTTTCATCACAATATCTCTGGCATAGTTTAATTGCTTAGTATAAATTATTGGCTGTTAATTTCATAAATCTTTCTTTCTCCACTTGGCAGTTCGTATTCCAGTTCTGTGTCAGAGAGCCATTTGGGTTTGAAACGCCAAGAAGGGTCGGATGAAGCAATTTTAATCTTTTCTTTGGTGAAAAGATTGTAAATCCATAGATTTTTCATCTCTCCTCTTTGTCTCGCTTCTTCTTCCATCTGTTCAACCACTCCTCCAAAACCAGTAAAAGATGTCATATCAACATAAGCGAGCCATCCTTTGAAGTTCCACGCTCTTTCAGCTCCGGAAGGAAGATCAGAAGGCATAGACAAAATATCAGTTTTCCATGTTCCCATCTCTACACGGTAATATGCGGTTTCATAAGCTCCAACATATATATCTCCCCATAAATATTTACCATCCGGAGTCCAAATACCTAACCCAAAACTGCCTGGTTCAATATCTGAATGTTTTTCCAATATCTCATCAAGGGTCAAAACAAAAACATCCTCTTTTGTTTCTAAAACCTTGATGACAAGGGCATAATCAGGACTGCCGAGATAACCGCGTTCAAGAACAACATAATTTTCTGTAGGGTCAACGCGAAAATCTCCAAGTATATTTTCAAAAGACCATTTAGCATAAGAAGCGATTAATGCTTTCCCTTTTCCGTTATAATTATATCTCCACAACTCTCTTCTATAATTTTCAAGTGGTATTTTTTTTTGATAATCATAATTAAAAGTTCTTATTGCATATACACCGCATTTATGCAACTCAATTGGGTGATAATGATCTGGGATCTGGATTTGATATATTTATTTGAAAACTAAATATTTCTGTATTATCTTTTTTATTTTTGATAAAAATTTCGGCTATTCCTCCGCCCTCTTCTTTCTTTTTGATTTCATATCCTGCTACTTCATCATCTGCCAGACAAGCGCTATGAGCAACCAAATTTTCCTGCGCTCCTTTGTTTTCTTCTATTTCCCTTATTGCCCGCTGCTGATAATTCAATACAACTACAATTGCAAGAAAAAATGTTAAAACAACTATAATAAGATATAACCAATTTCTCATAAAACTCAAAGATGCTTAATAATGTATTGAGTGTCGTTAATTAAAAGATTAGAACACTGGTCTGTGATGTACTGTCTTTCGGCAAAGAACTCAACTTCTCTGATAAACCATTCAAGAACATTAGTTATTATTCCGTTCATAGTCTTCTCATACGCTTCTTTCATCCTTTCTAATACTTGTTCTATCGCTGGAAGTTTAGCTTCATCTATCAATTCATCATAATACCTTAATCGTTCTTATTTTTCTTGCTCTAATCTTTGAGCTGATTTCAGCTTGGCAATGAGCATATCTTTGACAAATCCCAGATATTATAAATATCCGATATCTACATCAATCCAGTTTAATTTTCATGTAGACAAGATCAAAGCCGTTATAAATATAAAAAATACAAATAATGATACTAACAAACCAATGATAGATAGAACTATACCTACTATAGCATGACTCTTTTTGGTCGACCTTAACCCAGTTATTCCAAAAATTAAACCGAGAATAGCACTTATTATTGCTATAGAAAGTGTTATTGCATATATTGCTACATTTATTGCCAAACTTGTTAATACTTCTGTTAATACTCCTACGCTCGGTGCTATTAAGCTAATAATACCCAATATCAAGGAAAGAACAGCCTTGCCCTTTGGGTCGGATTTTAATTTAGAAACATCTTGATTATCGCTCATATTTTTTAATGTCTTAATTTTTTATTATCTTTTAACGACCTTTTAAGGTTTAGTGAATTCAGAACAACCCGACAGCAAACCTAACACAGGAATTACAGCGTTCGGGCTACTGTAAACCGCAAAATGCGTAATCACCAAGATAGATGAAAAAATGAGTTAAGAGCCCCTAAAAACCGCGTACGTAAGCCAGTAGTATGAGATTTAAAAAACGAGGGAGCGGCAAACTTAACCGCTAATTGGGCGTATGACCAGGATTGGCTTAGCCGCATTACTGCTTTGTCCGGCCGTGCTTTAGATATTTCTTTCTCTGCTCTTGATAACTCTCTTTCGGCTTTCTCTATGAAGCGATCAACTGTGTTTTGAAACATAGGATTTCCAATTGGTGTATTCTTGGCGTCATTGATAGCTGTTTCAGCTATTATCCTGTCTGCTTTGATTAGATTATCTACAACTTGATTAAATACTGGCAGAACAGTGTTAATGGCTTCAATCTCGGTCTCTTCTTTCTCTGTGTCTAATCCGAATTTTTGCTTTATCTCTATAATTCTTTCCAGGATTGATGTTTTTGTATTAAATATCCGTGCTTTATGATAAAGACGGCTTACAGCAAAGGATTGTTCAAAGAGAACTTTCCTACCCTGGTTTGAATCAAGACGAAAATCGTCAATCCACAAGGCATTATCCAAACTTTTATCAATATGCCTGATAATTGAATCAATTTCTCTATTTATTGCTTTATTATTAGTTTTACTTTCTTCCAAGAGAGATATGCTTTGTTCTTTGAGAAGTTTAGGGGTTTGCCAGGGAATTGCCGGCAGAACAGCGATATCTGTTGTTCCTGTGATTGGCTGTTCTAATTCCTGCCCTGGCTCTATTTGCTCAGTGCTAATATTTGATTTGTATTGTTGGCTGGCTTCATCGTAATAAATTGCTTGAACCTCATAAGTTTCAATCCCATCAGTTAATTCTTGAAGTTCAGGATAAGTTTCTATCATTTCTTGGATATCTTTGCTGGAAACAACGAAATGAACCTTTGTTTCCTCGGGCACAAAAATCCATTCATCGTCGTAAACAAGATCCCCCGAGGCAATGGCTTCTGGAATTTGATTTTCATATTCTCCTGTTTCGTAATTCATGCCAGTATGTCTACCTAGCTCATCGTAAGCATGAAGGTCAACATCAGCAGAAATGGACTTGTAAGAAACATTTAAGGGGGTGGTCAAATTATTTGAATGAGCAGAAGCAAAAGAAACGAAAAAAGTTAAAATAAAGATAATTGCTAAAAAAATAATAATTCGCAAAATCGTTTTTTTTGCTTTTTGCTTTTTGATAATCCAAAATCGTAAAAAGAACAGAGATATAATGAGCAGAGCTAAAATTTGCTGCAAACCGCTTGTTATCATTGAAAGATATCTTACCGATGCATACTCATAAATTTGTTCAATTTTATATCCAAAGACATGTAAATAAAATCGTTCGCCGGGTCCCATTGGATGAAGATGAAAATAAAGAATTTCTTTCTGCTCTTCCTTATCAAATTCAGAAGATATCTCATTAACTTTGAAAGGATCAGAAGCGAACTCCCAAATTTTTTCTAATAAGGACAATTTTGGTCGCAAAACAGTTCCAACATAATTTGAAAGGGTACATTCAGAAATTTGAGCATTAATTTTAAAACTATCGGGTTCAGCAATACGATTATTTATTTCAACGAAAACATTGTTTATCGGATCTTTAAATGGCGAGTTCAAGGGATCTGGAATGGGCGGAACTAATGGACCTAAAGAAATTATACCCACAGATTTAGCAATATTAACAAAATTAATCGTAGTTGTCTCATTATTTACTGTAATTTCTTTGGGCGAAATTTTATAAATTACCAAAGGATTATCTGGTAAATCTGTATCCCATTTACTATATGCAGAATTATTAGTTCTGGCTTCTAAAAGATAATATGAGTCATTAGCAAGATTATACCTTGCCACTTCATCGCCAAACTTCATTGTTTCTAATGATTCGATTGTATGACTGCCATATTCTACAACATTTTCCTGAAGCCAGCCGAGCTTAATTTTGCTAAATGAAGAGAAATAAGATGTGATATTTTGTGTTACGCTCCAAATATTTGTGGCGCCACCCATTATATCAAAATAATTGGGAACAGATCCGCCATAACCGCCATCGTAACAAGGGTTTGCTGTAGAATATAAATCACATAAAGGATAACCTGTTAATATATTACCCAAAGCGTGTCCTAATTCATGAGACCAGACATATTTTGTGCCATTTTCCGCAACTGCTATCCAATTATTAATGAACTCGGTCGGACTATTAATTGGCGCGGGGGAAAAAGAAGGCGTCCACCATTGAGATGAAAGAGGATATTTTTGCAAAGAAAGTAATTTTTGTTCTGAATCTCCCCAATAAATAACTATAACACTTTGATAATCATTATAATCTATATCTTCATCAGCTTTATTGATTGCGTCCCAAATAAATTGCTCTGTCCTGTCCTCATCTTTTACTTTTATTTCTCTACCCTGTCCGTCAAGACCAAAGCTTATTTCCTGAACTTGAGAAAAGTTTTTTCCGTAATGTTTCTGAGTTTGCTCTAACTTATAATTCAATTCATTGTTGTCATAAACATCAAAATTTAAATTAAAAAGTCCTCCATTGCAAGTTTTTGTAATTGGATCCCATTTTCCAAACGAATTTTCACAATAATAATCTTCAACTTGTTCAGTAATGCTTTCAAAGTATTCTTTGTTATGCGAAAAATCAAAAAATTTATCGGGATCACTCGGTTCAGCTAAAATCACCGCAATATTGTAGGTTGGAGATTGAGGCGCTTCCCACCCGCTCTCTTGTATAAATGGGTATCTGTCTCGGCAAGGATGAAGACAATAATATCCATAATGATAGCCGCCCCAGAAGTTATAAGAAAGATATGGGGTATCGCCTATTCCATCACTGCCAGGTTGGTCTTGTTCGGGTCCGCTCTTTTCATCTACGCCTGTATAATCGCTCCAATAATTGCCGCCTGATGGATAATCATTGTCTAAAAAATCAGTATCGCAAACAAACATCTCGGGACTATTGTGGTTATCAATAAAATTATTGTGAAATATCTCATTATCCTTGCTGCACATTACCATTCCAGCTGGCCAGTACCAATGACAAAGCATGCGCAAACCATATTCTGTATTCTCTCTCAAAGTATTTTCAGTGACAGTATTGTAATGAGAAAGGAATATATAAATACCATGTTGATTTAAGCTAATATCATTATCTGTAATTGTATTATAACTGGAATAATACAGACAGATTCCAAAATCGTTATTTGAATTGACAATATTGTCAACGAGAATATTATTGTCAGAATGCGTTAAACGAATTCCGTGAGATTTATTATTGGAAACATTATTGTTGTTAAGGGTGCTATTTGAACCATAATAAAAAAAAGCGCCTGAATGAAAATTATTTACAGTACAATTTTTAACAGCAACATTAGTTTTGCGATTTACATAAACGCCGTATCCAGTATCAGAGCCTGTCATGTTATAGCCAGCGCAGTCCAAAGTAATATTACTCTCTGTTATCTCTATACTTTCAATTAAATCCTGGGTTAAAGTACAGGTTGAGGTTCCTTCATTCCAGATGCCATAATCAGAGCATTCTTCCGGCAGAAATACTACATTATCGCTTTCAGACAGGGTTTGAATATCTTTGGATTGAATCCCTGCATCCGCTTCGGGCTGAATCCAAATATGATGGGATTGGGTTAAGTCTTGAGTCCAATTATGTTCTCCATTTCTATTGGAAACAAAAACAGCTTTGTTTTTGTAGCTGTCTTGGAATTTGTAATAGGTTGTATTTGGCTCTAATCCGCTAATAGTTAAATTAGTAGAAGCAAAATCGGTTGAGGAGCTAATATCCATACTAATCATTCTTGGGATTGATTCTATATCTATTGTTATTTCTTCAGTGCTTTTCAGAGAAATATTGAGATATTCGCTGTCAATTATTTCAAAATAACTGCCTGTTCCTTCAACTTTTCCAGATATTTGCGGTTCCAGCAATGCGTCCTCGGCAAAGGTTACTGCCGGTATTATCATTAAGAATGCCAAACTTGCTAAGACAATTTTCATTGGTTTATATTTTTCCGTAATCCGTTTTGCTGTTGTTTTAATTTCTTTTTGACATTTTCTTTTATTCATTATTACAAAATTGCAAAATAAAAATTACAGCTGTTTTCCAATAAATTCAGCGAATTCACACATTCTGCAGGAATAAGCGAATTCATTGTCATACCAAGATATAATTTTGATTAAATTATCTTTTGCCATTGTCAATTGCGTGTCAACAATAGACGAAAAAGGATTTCCAATATAATCAGACGAAACCAATGGCGCGTTTTCTGTTGTTAAAATTCCCTGAAAATTTTCTTGCGCGCTCGCCTCTTTAAAAAAATTATTAACTTCTTCAACGCTTGCGCTTTTCTCTGTCTGGCAAACAAAATCTATTGCTGAAACAACAGGAGTGGGCACTCTAATGGCAATTCCGTCAAGTTTGCCCTCCACTTCAGGAATAACCCTGCCAATTGCTTTTGTGGCGCCGGTAGTAGTAGGAACAATGTTCTGCGCCGCGGCGCGCGCCCGGCGCAAATCCTTATGCGGCAAGTCCAAAAGCCGCTGGTCAGTAGTATAACTGTGAATAGTCGTCATAAATCCTTTCTCAATTTTCAAATTGTCGCCAAGAACTTTTACTACCGGAGCAAGGCAATTAGTAGTACAGGAACCCATGTCAACAATTTCGTCTTTTTCTGGATTAAATTTTTGTTCATTTACTCCTAAAATATAGGAAAAGATTTTTTCCGGGGTTTTTGTGGGCGCTGAAATGAGCACTTTCTTGGCACCTGCCTGAATATGCTTTTTCGCGCCTTCGTAATCCCGAAAAACGCCTGTGCATTCCAAAACAACATCTATACTCAAATCCTTCCAGGGAAGTTTGGAGGGATCTTTTTCAGCGAAAATTTTAATTTCTTTGTCGCCAATAATAAGCGAATTCTCTTTTGCCTCCACTTGCTTATCATAGATTCCGTATAAAGAATCGTATTTCAAAAGGTGAGCCAATGTTTTTGCGTCAGTCAAATCATTTATAGCAACCACTTCTAAATCAGGATGTTTGTCTAAAATCCTTCTAAAACTTGACCTCCCAATCCGACCAAACCCATTTATTGCAATTTTAATCATAAAAAAATAAATAATGAGCGAGACAACAAGCCCTCAAAAATAAAAAAATATGAAGTTCAGGAATAAACTTCTTTGCCTTGCGAATTATTTAATAAATTACTTACACTCTCCGCCCGAGGAATCGCCTTCGCCAGCGCCAAAACCAGGAATAGGAACTTCATCGGAAAGCGTTTGAGAACATTGTTTTGGCTCTGTATTAAACGCCTGACAAACTATGCTTTTGAAATTTTCCGGAGAACGCGGACTGATTTCTGTTGTTTTTCCGTTAATAATTATAGTTGGCGAACCCTTAACTTCATACTCATTGTTCAAATCCGCGTGCAAATCAAACTTTGGAAACTGGCCGCTCTTCCAGGTTGATTTATCATTATATTGCGCTGTTACATTAAATTCCTGGTCAATACGCGCGACACAAGCGTCAACGCGCGCTTCATCCACTCCTGCTTCTGCCAGACATTTTTTCGCGTCCGCAACAGCGTTAAAAACAAAACAATTCAAATAATTATAATACTTATCCTCTTGCTCCAATTCAATGCAATACTGGCGCAAATTTTCGTCAATTTCCGGCTTGTCGTGCATTATGTAATCAACGTAATAGATGTCTATATCTGCTTCGTCTTTTAACAAATTATAAACAGGCAAAAACATTTTTTGCGCCTGCAAGCCGTAAGGGCAATACGACATCACAAAAACCTTTATATCAGGCCTGTCTGCTTTAACAACTTCTTTTTCCTTTTTAACTTCTTCTATGTCAATAAACTGCGGAAATAAAAATTTTCCGTTTTTTGTAATATATGAATCAAATTCCTCTTCCTGAATTTTCAATTTAATCCTGTAAATTCCGCTTTCTTCCGCTGATTCTATCACAGAAGCAGTCATCCCCCCCTGAAGCATATTCTCATTGATAAAACTTACTGCCAGCGCGCCTGCGTCTTCAATGCTTAACAATTCCTCTGTGTTATTATTGTTATTGTTTCCGGCAAAAATTGTCGGATTTACGTAAATTATCGCGCCCGCAATCAAAACACCGGCAATTATTATTGCTATTGGCATTATTGTCTTGCATGTCTTTTTTTCTCCGGTCAAACCTTGTGAATTTATAGATTCTGTTTCCATTGTTTTAATAATACTCATTTACGAATAAAAGTCAAACTTTGCTATATTTGAAAATCGTTGACATTAAATCCTGCTGCTTGATTTTGCCTAATTTTCCTTTTCTGCATAATTTTTCAGAAAACTTATTAACCGCGTCTTCACCGTTTCCATAAACCAAAATCGGAATTGGCTCAAGGCAATGTTCTTTGGTGTCGCAGCAAGTTGAATGGTCTGCAGTAATCACTATCAGGCAATTCTTTATTCTTGCCAAAAGTTTTATGTTCTTGTCAATTTTCTCAATAAATTTTTTCTTCCCCGCAAAATCCCCGTCGTGGGAAAATGTGTCTGTCGCTTTAATATGCAAAAACACAAAATCGTATTTTTTCAGCGTTTTTATCGCTGTCAAAACCTTTGATTTCAAATTCGTGTCTGCCAATCCTGTCGCGCCTTTGGCTTTTATCAATTTCATCCCGATTATTTTCGCGACTCCTTTATACAGTTCCCCGCCAGCCACGCTTGCGGAACGCAAACCATATTTCTGTTTAAAACTCGGTGTTTTCTCAAACTCCCCAGCGCCCCTTACTAATAAATAATTTGCCGGCTTCTTTCTTTTCTTATTCGCGCGATGGTCTTTCAAAATTTGATAAGCGCGCTCTAAATATTCATTTAAAATTTCTGCTGTAAATTTTGCTTGTTTTGATTTGTCTAATGCGACAATTTCTTTTGGTTTTATTCCTGTTTTATGCAAATCATTATCGCTTATCTTTGAAGACAATCCCTTGCCTCTCATCACTAATACCGCGCGATGTCCATACGATTTCTTTATTATAAACTTAACGCCTTTAATAGTTATGCCTGAAAGCGCTTTTATCAACAACGCGGTATTTTCTATTCTGCCTGCCCGACGGTCAACAATTTTTAATTTTTCATCTACTGTAGCAAAATTTACTCTTAGCGCGATATCTCCTTTGTTTAATTTTATGCCAGCGCCAATTGCTTCATAGGGACCCCGCCCTAAAAAATAATCCTTGTATCCAAACAAGGCAATATGCGCTCCTTCTGAAGTCGGCAACTTTTCTTTTGGAAATAGATATGGGATTATTAAACCGCAAATCCCCTGTTCCGTTAGAAAATCCATATTTGGCGTTGCAGCGGCTTCCAGCGGCGTTTTGCCTCTAAATTCCGCAATAGGCCTGTCCCCTAATCCATCAAGAATAATAAAAATCGTTTTCATTGAATTTCCAACAACTCCACTTCAAAGATGAGTGTGGCGTTTGGCGGTATGACGCCGTTACCCGCGCCTGTCTTGCCATATCCCAATTCCGCTGGTATCACGAGCCGGCGTTGTCCCCCTATCTTCATCCCAAGCACTCCTAAATCCCATCCTTTAATCACTTGTCCCGCGCCCAATATAAAACTAAAGGGCTTGCCTCTGTCCAAACTGGAATCAAACTTTGTTCCGTCTGTTAAAACTCCTGTATAATGCACGCTCACTGTATCGTTGTTTTTACATTCCTCACCAGTCCCCTCTTTTAATGTTTCTATTTTCAATTCCTCGTCTTTCGGCTGGTTTATTTTCTGTGCCTCAAATTCATTATTATTTATATCCATAGTTTCTTCTTTGTTATTACTATTTTGATTCAATGCTTCATCCATTGGTTCCGGCGTTTTTTCATCGCTAAAACCCTTGGACAAATAGTAAAAACCAAAACAAATAATTAAACAAAATATAACTGGTAAAATAATTTTATTCATAGTAACTCTATATGATTAATCACTAACCCAAATTTATAGCCAAGGAATTCCGCTGCTTGCCGGCAGTAAACCATTCTGTCAGTGAAAATCTCGAAATACTGCATTATTGGAACAACTTTTTTGTCGATTTTTAACACCAAAGTTATTCTCTTCTTTCGCTTGTCAATTTTAACTCTACTGAAAGTGGCTCCATAATTAACCCTGCTGTGAATGTCTGCGTGTATTCCAGCCATTGAATTTTTCCTCACCCTGGTGCGATGGACATCCGACTTGTCGGCAAGCACAACTACCGCGGACACAGGATTAGAAAATTTCATCTCGCTTTGCTTGTCGTGATTGGCTATCGCCTGCATAATTATGCTTAATTCTTCTGGGTTTTCGTTGATAAAAATTTGATGAAACAGCAGCGCGCCCCAATAGTGATGCTGTGTCCTGCCCAAAAAATTGCCCATATCATGGCAAAATCCGGCTATGGCGCAGATTTCCTGTTCTCTGTCTGTTAAACCAATCTCCCGAGCAATAGTCCGCGCCCTGTCTGCCACAAGATTGGAATGCCTTAGACCATGCTCGCTGTATTCCAGAACTCCGAGCGTTATCTCTGTCTGCCGGATAAATTCCAATACCTGCGGATCTTTTTTAATTTGATTTAATGTGAACATATTTTCATTATACACTTATTTGCTCAAAATTTCAATTAACACAAAAAGCGCGTAAATTCCCAATAAAAACATGGCTTCTTTTTTAGTGATTTTGCGATCTGTCCTCATAAAAAAGAAAAAGAACAAAGCGGAAATTATCAGAAAAAATCTGCCAATTGCAAAAGGGGAAAAATCCTGAATTTGAATAGGGCAAATTATTGCCACACTTCCCAGAACTAAAGTTGCGGGTACAACAACAGAACCCATTAAATTGCCTAAAACCAGAGCAGACCTTCCCTGCCTCGCGGATATAACGGCAAAATATATTTCAGGCAAGGCGTTGCCAATAGCAATAATCAAAATCCCGATAAGCACTAAAGACAAATTCAAAGCATCGGCAAACCAGAGAGCGGAAAATATCATTCCCTGCGCCGCTAATATTAAAAAAGTTATTCCCAAAATTACCATCCCAATATTTTTTACAAACTCCGTAAAATCTTTAACCGTAATTTCGTCGTCTTTTTCATAAATTTTTGAGAATCTTTCTTCTTTGGAAAACAGCCAAAAAATATAAAAAACAAACATAAAAATCAAAATTATTCCGTCTCCTCTGCCCAAAGTCCCGTCTAAAATCAGAAATAAAGGCAGAATAGCGACAACGATAGTGAACAACGACGACGCCTGAATTGTTTTTCCATCTGCTGGAAGCCCTCTAATAACCAATGCCGCTAATGCCACAGCAACAGTCAAATCAATCATATTTCCGCCTATTACGTCGCCGAAAGAAAGCAAAGGGACTTTATGCACAGCAGACGTAATACCAAAGAAAAAATTCGGAATTGCGCCAGCCAGGGCGATAGTAAAGAAAGCCACAACAAATTCTTTCCACTCCAAAAAACGAGCCATTCCCATTAAGCCCCTGATAAGCCATCTTCCGGAACAGAAAATCATCAAGCAAGAAATTATAAAAATTAAAATATAAAACCAAACCATAATGTTATAAACTTCTAACAAATTTTGACAATTCCGCAACATTTTCGCCTAATTGCGCTAATTTTTTAAAAGTTCCTTTGCCAAAAGTTTTATTTACTAACTTTCCCCAATTTAACTTTCCCGTAAGCATGGATTTAACAAACAAATCAAAAATTTTTTCTTCATCTCTAAATTCATTTTTATTTTTAGAATATAATTTTTCAATTAAAATATCCAAAATTTTTCTTTCTTTTCTGAAAGTGAAACCATGTATAACTGTTTTATATTCTTTTTCGCCAGATAGCGTTAAAATACTATTTGTTTTGATAGAAAATATATTATCTACATCTTTATTTTTAAATTCTTCAAAAAGACTTTCTTTTGCTTTTTTAGTTTCATTTTTTTCTTTCTCAAACGATTCAGGTAATTTTTCATTCAAAAATATATCTTCGTAAAATACTTTTTTAGTTAATTTTTCAGTAATAGCCTCATTCAAATTTTTAAAATATTTCTGTTTTGATTTTCTATTTATTACAAATGTTCCGACCTGATAAACATCGCACTCCCCCTCCTCATTTTTTTGCAGCGATTGATAAGATTTAAAGTGAATAAATTCGTGTATACATGCATTAGTAAATTTTAAAATTGAATCAGTATCCGCTATTGCAACAGCTTGCAAAAATGGTGTAAAGCGCGCAATTTCCTTTTTTTTGTTAAAAAATTTCTTATAATCGTTTTCCGCAAAAATATGAACATTATCAGACGAAATATTAAATTCAGGCAAATTATATCTTTCCAACAACCTATTGGTAGCTTCGTTCGCTATTTGAACCGCCTCAATTTGTTCAGGTGTTTTTTCTATTTCTTTTTCTTGAATTTCTTTTTCAAATTCCTGTTGCTCAAAACGCCTGCTAAGTTCCTCTTTTATTTGTTTCTCCTCCTTTACTTCTACGCCTATTATTTTCTTAACGGATTGCGAAGGATATTGCTCAATTTTTGGTGTAAGTTTTTCTCTCATAATTTTTTCTTTTTAATAAAATGGTATTTTGCCGCTTCAATTAAAATAATTTCAACAAGTCCGAGCGCGATAATAATTGCCCAATCAGAAATTCCTAATGGCACGGTTCTCAATAAATTTTGCAACGCTGGAACATACAACGCCGCTAAAAGCGCTAAAATACCCGTAATCCACGCAAGAATTAAAAACTTATTGGAAAAAGGGTTTATCTCCCAAATATTTCTTCGCAAAGACCTGCAGGAAAAAATATAAAAGAGAGAGTCAATACTCAAGGCGGCAAAAATCATTGTCTGGACATATTGAAGATTGTAATTTGTTTTCAAAAGCCAAAAGAACAAGCATAAAAGTATTAAATCAGTTATGAGCCCTATAACGAAAATAATGACTTTCATTTCTTTCGTTAGAAGCGCGATGTCTCTTGTCTCCGGTTTTCTTTCCATTAAATCCTTTTCTTTCGGCTCAAAGCACAAAGCAATCCCTGGAAGGCCGTCTTCAATTAAATTCACGTATAAAATTTGAACAGCGATTATTGGCAGAGGAAATCCGAAAATAACGCTCACACCAATAAGAATCGTTTCAGTAAAAGAATCAGACAAAAGATAAGTAATCACTTTCCTTAAATTATCAATAATCGCCCTCCCCTGCTCAACGGCAGAGACAATTATATTAAAATTATCAGTAAGCAAAATCAAATCTGACACGCCTTTTGCGACATCTGTCCCAGACCCAAGCGCGACTCCAATATCCGCTTTTTTAAGAGCTGGTGCGTCATTGATGCCGTCTCCTGTCATTGCGACAACTTCTCCCCTGTCCTGCCACGCCTGAACAATTCTTAATTTATGTTCCGGCTCTACGCGGGCATAAACCTGAATGTCTTTTACTTTTTCTTGAAAATCCTCGTCTGAAAATCTCTCTAATTCCTTTCCTTCAATAATGTTTTCTTTGCCTGTCTTAAATCCTAATTCCTTGGCAATGGCGCGCGCCGTGAGCAAATGGTCGCCTGTTACTATAATCGGCGTCATTCCCGCTTGCCTGCAAACTTGGAGCGCTTCTTTCACTTCTTTTCTCAAAGGGTCTTTCAATCCAAACATTCCCACAAAGACCAAATTTTTAATTTCTTTGTCAACTTCTATTTTCTCGCTTTTTGTTTTCCTGTATCCTACTGCCACAACTCTCAAACCTTGTGAAGTGAGTCTTTCCAATTCTGCGTCAAACCATTGTACTTGTTTTTTGCTGATTTTTTTTCTTTTTCCATCTGTCTCAATATAAGAAGAAAGTCCAAATATTTTTTCAGGCGCGCCTGAAATATATAATACATTTTCTTTATTATTCTTTCGCAAACCGGCAATAAATTTGTTTCTCGCGTCAAAAGGAATTTCGTCAATTTTTGGAAATTTCTTTTCCATCGCTTGTTTTTCTATTCCTGCTTCTGCTCCTATAAGCACAAACGCCTTGTCTGTGGGCTTGCCCTGCACGCGCCAAAGAGGATATTGCGTTTCAGGATTTTCCACAAACGCCTCACTGCATAACACAGCGATATTCATTGATAAAACTTGCTCTTTATTCGCGTTTTTGGAAAAATCCTCACGCCAATTTTTATCTTCAAAGGAAAATTGATTTTGCGACGTAATCATACGCGACACGCGCATTTTTCCTTCAGTGAGCGTGAGCGTTTTGTCTGTTGCAATAATAGAAGTGCTTCCCAGGGTTTCCGCTGAAACCAATTTTCTAACTAATCCTTTCTGTTTCAAAATATTTGTCATTCCCAGCGCCAAAACAACCGTAAGCCCTATGGGCAGGCCCTCGGGAATCGCGGCAACCGCTATCGCAACTGCTGTAATAAACATCTCCAGCCATGGCTCGCCATGTATTATGCCTTCTAAGAATATAAACAAACAAAGAATACCGATAATAATACTGATTTTCTTGCTGAAATTCCTGATTTTTTTTTGGAGAGGGGTTTTTTCGTCTTCTGTCTCTTTTACTAAAACAGCGATTCTTCCTATTTCAGTATTTTTTCCAGTTGCTATAACAACCGCTTTTCCAACCCCTGTTTCCACCGCGCAACCCATATAAGCCATATTGTCCCTGTCAGCCAAAGGAGTATCTTTTGGCAAATTTTCAGTATTTTTTTCCGCGAGACGGCTTTCCCCTGTAAGCGGCGCTTCATTGATTTTCAAATTATGTGTTTCTATTAAACGGCTGTCAGCCGGAACATTATCCCCTGCGCATAACATTATTATATCCCCTGGAACTAATTCTTCCGCGTCAATTTTAATTTCATTGCCCTCTCTTATCACTTTCGCGTCCATCTTAACTATTTTTTTTAATTCCCTTAACGCGTGAACAGCCTTCTTCTCCTGAAAAAAACCAATAAAAGTGTTTAATACCACTGCCGCGAAAATAACTACTGAATCAGCATATAAATGGAAAAATAAAGTTATTGTTCCGGCAATAACTAAAATATAAACCAAAGGGCTCTTGAACTGGTCTAAAAATATTTTTAATTTTGACAATGGCGCTTTTTCCGGCAGTTTATTTTCGCCCCATTTTCCGCGAAGTTCAATCACTTTGTCCAAAAACAACCCATTGTCTAAATGGGTCTCTAAATTTTCTATTACTTTTCTTACGGAAAGATTATGCCAAAGATTATATCTTTGCGCCATTGTTATATTCTACTCATCAAGAGCGATTAGGGCAAGCCCCCACACCTATGTATATGTGTGGGGGCTTGCCCAAAAAAAAATCGGAAGATAAATCTTCCATCTTTATATTCCTACAAATCCTCTTATCAAAAAACCCGCGAATAATCCTACTATGCCGAAAAGAATGCCTCCGATAATAAAAGCATTTCTTTCGTAATTTCGGATTTTGTCCCATTTCTCATCTATTCCACACGTCTCATTTGGCTTATGCATTTTTCCTCCCTCCTTTATTGTTCTATTATACTCTATTATGTTCTATTTACTTTATTATATTCTTACTCCAAATCAAAAAAATGTCAAAAAAATTATATTTACAGGGGTCTGACCCCTGTAAATTTTATGTTCTCCGTAGTTAATTTTATTTAATATTTAAAGTTTCAAACATCTTCTCTTCGAATTTATTTTCATCCTCGCTCTGATAAAACGGCACACCTACAATTTTATACTTCTGCGATTTCGAAAATTCTAAAACTCTGTCTTTAAATTTATCTTTAATTTCTTCTAAAAATTTACTCTTCCATTTCTCTCCTTCAGCTAAATATTTTCCTTTCGGTTCTAGAAATAATTGATAAGTAATACTTCTACCAATTTTATCAACTAAAAACAAAAGGTAATCCGGTTCAAACGCTTGGCCGTCACTAAAATTATAAATTTTCAGCTGTCTTTCATTACGAACTAAGTAAATCTTTTTAAAATTCTTTCTTAATTCGTTTATCTGCCGGTCAATCAATTTAACAAATGTTTTTTCTTCACTTGTGCCATAATTAGCATTAAACACATACCATTCTTTATCTTCTAAAAATTCAATCTGGCCATCTTCTCTTTCGCTACGCATTTTGACTTTTATTTTCTTATCATTAAATTTATCTTTAATCAGATATGGCATAAATTCTTGACTACCGCTATATTCAGTCAAATTTTCTTTAATTTGTTTTTCTATTTCGCCAAGAAGTTTTAAAACTGCCCGAAATTTATCTTCATTAGTTATAGTCGGAGTATATTTTTCTACCTGAAAATTGATTTTAAAACCAGCTAAATATTTTCCCTTTTCAACAAACTCGCTCGCAGAATCTATTTCCGGAACATATTTTTTTAAAGAACCAAAATCGAAAAAATCATTCTTTGCCAAAGCGTTTCTAATAATGTGATAATCTATTTCCTTGAGGCTAATTTCCTTTCCTGTCCTTTTCACGCCTTCGCGTATTAAATCTTCGTCTTCCTTAAACACTGTTGTCTGTTTGCCTTCTCCGGATAATACCTTAAAGTCAATGCTTTTATTTCTTACCCCCAAATCATCAATCGATTTTACCTTATCAAAACTTATTGGTCTTTTTTCATTGGCATAAACTAATCCAAATTTATAAAAATTTGTTTTCTTAAATTCCTCTTTCAATTTCAACTCAACCTCTACCTCATTTTCGTCAATCATTCCCTTTTCAATTAGAGCAATTTTTATCTCTGAAATATATCTTGATTCGTTATGGCTATGATAATGTAATTCTTCCAAAACACGGAGTTCATTATCTAAATTTTTATCATATTTCCTCTTAAACTTATCGTCAACTTCGCTCAACTTAAACGGAAAATAACGAGCGCCCCTGCCAATTAACTGAGCTTCGGAAATAGTGGTTTTGCCAGGTCGGTTATTCCTGCCGTCTCTGGTTTCGTATAGTCGGACAATATCAAATAAATTCAAAACGTCCCAACCCTCGTTTAGTTTCTGAACCGCAAAAATAGCCCGAATTTGATTATTTTTATCTTCAAGAGAGTTCAAAAGCAATTGATGTTTTTCTTTTTCCTGTTCTTCATTTACGCTTAAAGTTTTACTCTTGGCAAAACTATTTTTTAGTTTTTTAACTAAAATAGCATTGGTAATTTTATTGCTTTTAAAAAACTCAAACGCTTTTTGTAAAATTTCAATATTAGTTCTTTTTTTAATATTTTCAATATCCTTAATAGATAAATTATCAATTATTTTGTGAAACAATTTTTTATTACTTTCTGATTGAGCAATTGTTTGTTGCGCCTTGAATAAAATTACCGGCTTTAAATTAATTCCGTGTTTGCCGGCTACCTCTTGTCGATATTGGCTTAAAATTATTGCCTGAATTATTCTCTCTCCCCTATCCGTATCTGTATGCAGTAATTCAACATCTTTTGAATAACCGTCGTTTCTAAATTCTTTTAATTCGTATTTGTAAATAATTTTATTCCTATATTTATCAACTATATTTATGTCCGTCAAATCCATTGTCGCGGTAAACTCTAGTAATATATTTTCATTGTCTTGTTTAAATATTTTCTCAACCGTATTTTCCCAATTCGGCTTTTCAATCATTTCTTTTTGTGTATTTTTTGTCTGCACTTGTCCGTGATGCGCCTCGTCTGAAATTAAAACAATTTTTTTATCTTTAAAATCTTCCAAAGTCAAAGAGTTTTCTTTTTCATTATGCAAATCGCTATGTAATTTCTGAATAGTGGTAAAACAAATATTAATATCTCTATCGCTTATACCGTCAAAATTTTCTACCTGTTTAATTTGCGTTTGTTTATTTTCAAAAAATATTTTTTGATTAAATAAATATTTGCTGGATAAATTATTCAGAAAGTTATCTTTGGTTTTTTCAATAATATTAGTGGAATTAACGAAAAATAAAAAATTTCTATATCCTCGCTCGTATAAATACAAAATCAATCCAGCCATAATTAAAGTTTTGCCCGAGCCGGTAGCCATATTAAAAAGGAAGTGTAAAGGATATTCTTTATTCTCAAAATCGCGATTATAACAATGAAAAAAGCGCGCAAACGCCTCTTTTTGATATTCGCGCAACTCAAAATTAGGATTTAGATTTTCCGACAAAAAACTCGGAATTTCTTTCGGCAATAATCCCATCTTTGACACACTATTCAATTGCTCATATAAAAATTCTTGAGGCATATTTTATTTCTAATTTTTTTCAGCTAAATATTTTTGTTTATTATATTTTTCCAACTGCTCCCTAACTTTCTTTTCCATTTTCAAACGAGAAACATTGCCGGCGTTTTGTAAAATTTCTTTGTCATTCAAAATCAAAAAATCGTCCAGTTTTTTAATCCAATTTTTCATATACATCACTCTTTGCTCTACACTCTGCAATTCCGCGAAAGATAAAAATTGCTCTACTAATAAATTTAATCTTTTCAATTCTAATTCTTGTAAATAATTTTTAGCGATTTCTGCCTGTTCGCGGGTAATAATCTCGCCTTTCCAATTTGTAAGTCCCAAATTCTCTTTTTTGTTGTCAATTCTATTATTAACAATTTCCGCCGCGGTCAAACCAGTAATCGCAAAATGAAATTTATTCTGCACCATTGCGAAAAATTGTTTGGCGTAATCGGTTTTGGAATTATAATCCGCGCTGGTAGCAAAAACATCTCTCACTTTTTGATAAAAATTAGCCTCCGAAGTTCTGATTTTTCTAATCCGCTCTTCCCATTCTCCAAAATATGTTTTTGCCACCCGACCCTCCGCTAATCGTTCATCATCCATTGTGAAACCTTTAATAATATAATCTCGCAATTTTTGCGTCGCCCATATTCGGAACTGCGTGCCGCGAAGAGATTTTATGCGATAACCTACTGAAATGATAACATCCAAATTGTAACAATCTATATCTCTTACCACCTCTCTACCACCCTCTTTTTGAACTATCCGGAATTTCCGGATAGTTGAATTTTCTACTAATTCTCCTTCTGAAAACATATTTTTAATATGCTCATTTATTGTTCTCATATCTTTGTCAAAAAGCTCTGCCATCTGTTTTTGGCTAAGCCAAACCGTCTCGTTTTCCAGCCGAACTTCAATTTTTGTTTCTCCGTCTTCGGTGTTATAGATAATAATTTGATTATTTTTTTCTTTTCGATTTTTGGTCATAAGTTTATAATGTCTAATTGTTCACAAAGAAATTGTTGAGATATTAAAAATTCGTTTTTGCATCTCCATAAATTCCAGTTTTATAAGTCTGAACATTTAATAAAAAATCAAAATGATATTTCTGACTAAAATCACTTTTTATTTTTCTCACTAATTTTTGAAAATTAGAAGGGTCGGCTGGTTGATTGTAAGTAAAAATCCAAATAATCCCTTTATCATTCAAATTTTCACCCTTATTCTTTTGCTCTTTCGTAGACTTTATTTGTTCTAAAGATTTTTTTACTTTCTCGTTTATTCTTTTTTCCCCAATAGAAGAAACAAACTTAGCCTCACAATATATACAGAATTCGCCTAGTAATAATTCGAAATCACACATTTGAACATTTGATTCAGTCAATTTGGTTAATACTTTATTATTTAGCTTGTATCCCCTTATTATATGCTTTGCTAAATCAATTTCAGCAAAATGATCTCCTACTTTTTTGACAGCCTGCTCTTCTGATAATGAAACGCTTAATTCATTTTTAAATCCTAACAAGGTTTCGAAATTTTTAATGCATCTGTCATATTCCATTATTAATTTCTTGTCATCTTGTATAAAACCTTCCCAATCATTTTTTAAAAGCATAACAACCTCGCTGTTGCTTTTTGTAATTGCTAAAAATTGATCTAATGAATTTTGTGCTATTGCCTTGAGATATCTAAGTCGTTTATTATTTTTTTCATTTTTCATAAAATTCACTATTTAATTTCTTATCTCCTTCGCTCACTTTAAAATCTCTGTCCTTAATCTCACTCAAATTTACATAAAGCTGATTTTTGTTAAGGATATCAAAAAGGGAACGTTTTTGTTTGGCAACGGGAAGTTTTTTAAATTCCTATCAGCCGTGTTTTTAAAATTCTTCGGTGATTAGTTTTTGGATTTGATATTATAATCGCCTCTCTAATAATTTTTTTTGGTCTCCCTGTAATACTTGTTCGTTAGGATTTTCCCAGCCAAAAAATTGAAAAGTTTTTATTACTTTTTCAAGTGAATAAAAATCAAATTTAGCTATCAAATCGTCTTTCTTGTATATTTCAGAAAAAGGTATCTTTCCGTTATCAAAATTACATATATAAGGCGACCATAAATCCCTGTCCCGGTCCCAAGTAAATAACAATCTATCTTTTACATCATTCAATTCTATTATTATTTCAAATTCGTTCACATCTTCATATTCTTTCAACTGAGCCAAGTTAGATGCAAACAAATATATTTCAGTAAATTTATAAACGGTAGATACCGTTTCAAAAAATTTATTTATATCTTTAGCTTTATCTTTATTAAAAGCAAAATCGGATTTTATTTCATCAGCTTTTTGTTTATCAATAATATAATCTTCCTTCATAGAAAAAATATGCGCGAATTGTCCGCTTGTTATAAATTCCCAATACTCAATATACCCCTCAAACTTACATTCATTGCTTATCGCATTCTGCTCTATAATTTTAATATCATTCCTGCTTATATGTGGATAATACCAACCACGCAAACGCACCTGATTATCTTCAATAATTTTCGCTAATTCTGAAATATCAAAACGATCAACCCTATAAAAAGGTTGAGTAGGTCTAATTACTACTCGCCAATATCCCTTTTGCTTAATTATTTTTTTTATATCTTCGTTCATATTTTTAATTCTTTATCAAAAGGATTAACCCCTTTGCCCTTAATAATTGAATAGCGGCGAAGTGTTTCTTTTTCAAATTTTTTATAAGTTCGCTCAATCAATTCCTGCCATTCATGTATTGTAGATATTTCTTTATTTCCAATATTTGACTTATTTCTTATATAAAGCGCTCCTGTCCTCAAGCTAATATTATTATTAAAAGCTTGGATACTTTGATTTTTTAATTCTTGATTCCCTATATAAACCAATGGAAACTCTTTGCTTTCTGAAACCTGAATAAACACAAACTTTTTTACTTTTTTATCTTTAGTATCTAAATGTTCAAATTTTTCAACTTTACACTGAATCGGCTGATTACCCCTGCCTGTGAGATATTGATTGATTTGATCGTGTGAATATGAATTATAATTATTATCATCAAGACCCTCTCGTGTGCCATCGTCTTTTGCTCCTACTACAATAATCCCACCGCCTCGCTCATTAGATAAAGCAAAAATAGTTTCTACTATTTCAAGCATTTTCACCCTGTCAGACCAAGCAACATTACCTTTATATTCAAGATAAACTTCTTCTTTACCGTGATACAGAGCGATTTTTAAATTTTCTGGAATATCGTTTATATAACTCATATATTTATTTTCCATAAAACCCCTCGTTAATCCTTTTATCTCCATCGCCGACCTTAAAATCTTTATCCTTAATCTCGCTTAAATTTACATAAAGTTGATTTTTAAAATCGCTATTAAATTGCTCGTAAAAAAATTACTGGGGCACAATTTATGAAAATTTTTTGGAGACAAACTGAAAAATTTTTTCGAATTTTTTAAGCGTACCGTCGTTTAACTTAAAATCTCTGTTATTAATAAACAAATCTTGTATTGCAGTATTAAATTTTGATTTATTAAAACCGGTTTCTTTTTTGTGCTCTGGAAATAAATTTTGTATAATTTTAATTTGTTCGCTATCAGTAAACAGATCTTCAGTTTTTAAATTATCAAACTTTTTATCAATGTCTTGAAGAATAAAAATCTTTTTTTCTAATTCAATGCCAATGTCATTTATATATCTTTTTTGTTCTTTTCGTCCTTGATTGTCTGCGTCAAATATGGCTATAAATTTTTTATTCCAAGATAAATATAACCTAAAAAGTTCATCATATTTTGAAACTCCTGCACCGGGATAAAAATTTAAATCAAACTTATTTTTAAAAAACTTATTCTGAATATATTTGAAAGTATAATAATCATTTTTCCCCTCAGTACACACTATATTAGGAATTTGTTCTAAATCACTGGGACAATAATGTATCGAATCTAATATGGGCTGAAAATAATCTTTTTCATCAGGATATCCGGCAACAAAATTTTTATACAATATCGCTTTGATATCGGTTTTGCTTTGATTAAATGCTTCGTCGTTTTTATAATTAATAGCTTCATTTTTTATGATATAAGTACCTGATAAAAATTTTGGGTTGATCAAATGATGGCTGTGTGTAGAGTAAATTAACTTACATTTATCAGTAAGTTTTTCGAATAAATTAAGTAATTTTTTCTGTGAATACTGATGTAAATTGCTTGCAGGTTCATCTAATAAAAACAAAGTTTCTCCTTTATCGTCTGCTCTTTCTTTTCTAAATTCGGTAAAAATTAAAAAACTAAAAAACCATCGAAAACCGAGGCTTCTTTCTCTTATATAATATCTATCAGCACCTTGTTTAATTTTTAACTCTATATAATACCCCTTATTGTCTTGACCAGTTATTAACTCTATTTGCTTGTTGCTTTTTTCAAATATTTCTTCCCAACTTTTAAAAATCTTATTTGTTAATTTTTCACTAACCTGTCCCAATAATGCATCTAGAGCTTCCTTGTCTTCACTTTCACTACTTTCTAACCTATTTAAAATATGGTCATTAACTATTAAAGTGTTGTCAACTGAATTTAATATATCTTGCAATACTGCTCGGTATTCTTCCTGCTCAATACTCTCGCCTTCATATTTTTCTAAATAAATTTTTTGCGGAAAATCAAATAGAAAATTTTCATAATAAACGATCTTTGGAAAAAGATTTTCTTTTATTTTTTTAATGACTTTAATCCATTTATCTCTATCTTTATCATATAAGCGACTATCCTTTTTAGCTCTTTCTTTTTTACCCAATAAATTAATATTCCAAGTCGAACTAGGAGACTCTTCTTCGCATTTAGAATTTTTAAATTTATACTCTTTTGTATAAATTATCTGTCCAACATCTTGAGCTAAAATAAAGCGTCTTTCGCCATTATTTTTTTCATTGCAAAATTTTTTTATTTCTTTCTCGTCTTCAGCATCTAATTCTAATGTTGCAAGAACGGATATGCTACCATTAAAATTTCCTTTTTTGCTTTTATGTATCATTTCGTGTGCATGATCTCTGTTAATATTATTATGTAAAAGATTTATTGCTTCCAGTATAGAGGTTTTTCCACTTTCATTTAAACCGACGAAGGTAAAAATATTCGCTTTTGGTAATTTTGTTAAATCTATTTCTATTTTTTCTATTCCTTTATAATTTTTTATTGTAAATTTTGTATATTTCATAATTTTAATTTTTATAAAACTCCTTATTTATCTTCTTATCTCCCTCCCCGACCTTAAAATCCTTATCCTTAATCTCGCTTAAATTTACATAAAGCTGATTTTTATTGAGCAGGTCAAAAAGAGTGCGTTTTTGTTTGGCAAGCGAGAGTTTTTTAAATTCGTCAATTGTCTCGTCAAACTTTTTGATATCAACATTATAATTCAAAAAACTTTTCTTTTTCATTTCTTCCCAAATTTTCAAAAATGTTTTTGTATCTTTGGCTTTCTGAATTTTCTTTACAAACAGCTCATTATATTTCATCAGTTCGCAATAAACAAAATCACCTCCACCTTTCCAATCAACTATCTTGGAAATTCCAGTTTGGTCGCCATTGAGAACATTATTCAATCTTACTTCTACATTGTTCTTTCCGTAATCAAGTTGTTCGACTCCAACATATTGACGACCCATTTTGTGTGCAACTGTACAAGTTGTTCCTGTCCCTACAAAAAAATCCAAAACTAAATCATCATTTTTTGTGACTAAATCTATAATTAATCTAAGTAATTCTTCTGGTTTCTTGCCATACTTTAATTCAACCCTACCCTCACCTGCAATTCCCTGCCATAAATCTTTTGTAATTATATTTGATATTTGCTCTAATTTAACCACAACTTTTTTTCTTCCATTTTGTTTTATCTCGGCATTTTCATTTAAAAAGAGAATTCCTTCTTTTTTATAGACATAATATTTCATTTTCTGATCTTTATATTTTCCTTTTGACGGAGTATGGTAATAAGAAAATAGACCATTATCAGGTATTAATTCTCTTATTTTTCTCTCAATTCCACCTGAAAGAGTCGCTGTTCTAAAAATTTTGACAAAATTTTTAACATAAAAGTTTTCTATACTCCCGACATTCTTTAGATTGATTTTTTCAATTTTGTAATCATTCATTCTTCTTATTTCGATTTTTCTAGTTTGTGTTTGAAATGTTCCGACTATATCTCCTTCTTCGCCTTCTGATTCAAAAAGTAAATTATAACTTTCAATTGTCTTTGACTTTTCATTCACAACTTCCTTCTCAACGGAATTATTATAAGGTTCAACTTTGTTATTTCTGCCATAAATTAGTATATTTTCCTTAATGTCAAAGATTAATCCTCCTGTAGCCACACCAGAGGGCGCCTTAACTTTTATTGCCATACTTGAAATAAAATTCTCTCGTTTGAAAACTTCGTCCATTAAAACCTTTAAATAAGCATGTTCTCTATCATCACATTGCACAAAAATAACTCCGTCGTCCATTAATAATTCTCTGGCAACTTCTAACCTATTTTTCATAAAAGTCAACCAAGTAGAATGATTGAAACTATCATTATATTGAAAATCTCCATTGATATTATAAGGAGGATCAATATAGATAAGTTTTACCTTATTTTGAAATTGTTGTTTAAGAGAATGAAGCGCTAAAAGGTTATTTCCTTTGATAATTAAATTTTCCCGAATTGTGCCGTCCTTATCTCTTTTTAATTCTTTAACTTTTTCTTCGCCTTTTTGAGTATATCTTTTCCAATTAGTTAAAACTTTTGGTGAAAATAATTTGTCAATTTCGTCTTGCGCTAAAATTTCATTGAAAAATATCTCTTTTCGTTTTTCATCTTCTTTCGTCATTCCGCCCTCCAATACACAATCCTTAAATGGCCAAACAAGAGCTACTTCATTGCGTTCGTTTAAAAATTTTTCGTCAATATTAAGCCCGATTTTATTCCTGTATTTTGTATAAGAATCAGCCAAAAAGTTTTTATCAGAAATGTATGCCACAAAATCATTGATATTAAAAACCAATGCGTCTTTTATTTTGCTAAAAAACTTGTTCTTAAACTCTTTTTGCGAAAGCAAAACCTCAATCAACTTTTTATCCGCTTTATAAGCCGCGTCAATTACATTACTTTTCAATAAATCTCCCTCTCGATCAATAAAACGAGAGTCATTTTTAAGTAATTTTTCTAATTTTGAATAAAATTTTTGTAGCATATTATTTTACATTAACTTATTCTCTTTGAAACTGAATGGTTTGTTTTTGGTAATAATAATATGGTCTAAAACATCTATGCCCATTATTTTTCCGGCTTCAATGATTCGCTTGGTTATTTCTAAATCATCTTGCGAGGGTTCTGAATCACCGGACGGATGATTGTGAACTAAAATAACCGAAGCGGCATTTTGTTTCAATGCTTCGCTAAAAATCTCCCGAGGATGAACTAAATTAGCGTTTAAGGTGCCGATAAACATCGGCTTTTTATAGAGCATCTCATTTCTGGCATTGAGATAAATGACCATTAAATGCTCTCTGGTTTTATCTCTCATATAAACTGATTGAGCCAAAACATCTTCTATTGACTTAATCTGAGGCAAACTTTCATCTCTTACTTTCAACGCCCTTTTAACTAATTCCACACTGGCTAAAATTGTTGATGCCTTGCCGGAATTTATGCCTTTGATTTTTATCAAATCTTGATAATTCAAATTCAACAGCCGCTTTTTAGAGTATTTGTTCAAAATTTGCTTTGCCATGTCAAGAACATTTTTACCTTCCCTGCCAGTCCGAAGCAAAATCGCCAAAAGTTCCTCATCTTTTAGATTTTCCGGCCCTTTCGCAACCAATTTCTCTCGCGGCCTATCAACTTTTGGCAAATCTTTTATTTTGAGTTTCTTGTTATTCATTATTTTACTTTACACTCTTGGCGGTTAAAATTCAAGACGAGGAAAAATCAAAAATTCGGAAGTTGAACTTCCGAATTTTTTATAATTCGCTTTCCTAAGCGCCCTTAAGGGGAATCGAACCCCTATTACCACTGTGAGAGAGTGGCGTCCTGAACCGTTAGACGATAAGGGCGTGTCTCATAATAATTATCGAGGTTGAACCTCGATAATTTATAATAACAGAAAATTTAAAATTTGTCTAATTATATCGCCTACTATTACATTTCATAGTCGGTTGGAATTTCCCAATAATCAATAATGTATTTTGCCAATTCCTTAAAAACAGGCACAGCGGAATATTCCGCTGTCTTTGTTTCCGGATTGTCTAACTTGACCAAAATCAAAAATTCTGGGTCAAAAGCCGGGGCAAATCCTATAAACGACTGCCAAGTCTTGTCTGAATACCCTTCTTTGCTTATATCCAAGGAAGTCCAGGGCATCAGTCCAGTGCCTGTTTTGCCCGCGATATAATATCCCGGCACTCGCGCTTGTTTGGAAAAGCCGTTTTGCACCACGCTGCAAAGCATTGCGGTAGTCTGTGAAGCTGATTTTGAAGAAATCACATTGTCGTTTTTCGCGTCCTTATTCCCGCGGCTTTCTATTATATACGGCTGAACTAATTTGCCGCCATTGGCAATAGCGCTGTAGGCTGCCATTATTTGTATAGGAGTTATTTCTATACCCTGCCCATAAGAAGCAGTGGCGCAATTTATGCTTCGCCCTTTTTGTAAAATTTTGTTCTGCGAAAAAACTTCCCCTTGCAAATCAATCCCTGTTCTTTCAAAAAATCCAAATCTTTCAACATAATCTAAAAATATCTTATGCCCTATCTGCGATTCAGCAAAAATCGCTCCTGTATTTATGGATTTTTCCAAAACTTCTGTCATTGTGATTTTATTCCATATTCTTTTGTCATAATTGAAAATAGTATGCCCGGAGATTTCCACAAAACCGTTATCAATATAAGTTGTCTGCGGCGTTATCTTATTCTGGTCCAAAGCAACTGCCATTGTGATGGGTTTGAAGATGGAACCGGGCTCAAATGCTTCCTGAATCGCGCTATTCTTAAAAACCTCAAAATTCTCCTGCGACGCGTATTCATTAGGGTCAAAATCTGGAAAATTTGCCATAGCAAAAATCTTGCCTGAGATAGGATCCATTACTATAATCTCGCCGCCCTCTATATTCAAATTTTCTTTCGCCTGCTTTAATAACTGTTCCGCCTTAAATTGAATATTATAGTCAATTGTTAAAACAAGGTCAGTGCCCTTTTGCGGCTGGGTCTTTTCTGAAGAGAAAAAATTAATCCAAGGGTTTCTCTCACCTTCCTGGAATTTTATCTCGCCCGTGAGTATTTCGTCGTAATAACCCTCTACCCCATACTGGCCTTTATCTTCGCCGCCGAAAAATCCAACTATCTGCGCCGCCAAAAATTTTTGCGGGTAATATCTTTTTATGCCTTCATCCCCATTTTTATTTATTGCCAGAGGATATAACTCTCCTTTTTTATTTTGCAAAAAAATCTCGCCGCGCTCACCCTGCTTTTCGGTAAAAGTTTTCTGCTGGCCCTGGGCAAACGCCTTATAAAAATCGTGCTTATAAACCTGAAGATAACACAAGCGGCATATAATAGCCGCTCCAAATAACATAACAATAATCAAAATTAAATTAATTCTCCAGTGTTTCATTTTATTGCTTATATTTCACTTAGCAGCCACAACGCCTTTTGTAATTTGGATATAATGAATCTTTCCTATTTTTTCGTAATTCAGTTCCTGCGCCAGCAATTCTACATTATTCAGGGATTTATTTTGGGTAAAATATATTTCCAAATTTTCGTTTGCCTGTAAAAGTTCCTGCAAATCTTCCTGATAATCCAAAACAAGATATGATTCCTGGGTAATTTGAATAATTTGAAAAACATAAAATACAGAAAGGCAAACAACAATAAATCCCATCAACAGCCCAGCAAGCGTTTTGTTAAAATTTATTAAATGTAGAGTTTTTATGCTAATCATAATTATTATGAGATCATTGCGGCTCTTAATAATGCTGACCTTGAGCGAGGATTGATTTTTATTTCCTGCTCGTCTGCTTTAATCGGCTTTTTGGTTAAAATTTTCATTAAATTTTGTTTCGCTTTTTCTTTGAAAAAATTTTTAACAATTTTGTCTTCCCCTGAATGAAACGAAATTATTACTATTCTCCCGCAGGGCTCTAATATGTCTATTGCCTGCTCCAAAGCGTTTTTCAAATTATTTAATTCATCATTGACCGCGATTCTCAGGGCTTGAAAACTGCGAGTCGCGCAGTGAATTCTGGAATGGCGAAATTTCGCGGGAATTGCCTTTATAATAATATTTTTTAACTGCGCTGTTGTTTTAATATGTTCTTTTTTCCGCGCTAATATAATGTTACTCGCTATTCTTTTGGAAAATTTTTCTCCGCCATATTCTCTTAAATTTTTTTCAATTTCCTGTTCCGACCACTTATTTACAATTTCTTCAGCGCGCAAACTCGTTTCCATTGAATAACGCATATCCAATGGTTCGTCTCTCATAAACGAGAAACCGCGTCCTGATTTTTCAATATGCCAGCTGGACATGCCTAAATCAAATAAAATTCCATTTGGCGCAAACTTATTCTGTTCAGCAATTTTTTTAATGTCTATGTAGGAACCCTGAACTAAAATTAATCTTTCAAAAAAATTCTTGCGCAGATTCTCATACATTTCCGGGTCTATTTCAATCCCCAGCACTTTTCCTTTTGGCTGATTCTTTTCAAGAATAGCGAGAGTATGCCCACCAGCGCCTATTGTGCAGTCAATAAAATTTTCATTCTCTTTCGGCTCTAAATACTCTATTACTTCATTTTTTAATACCGGAATATGCATTTTGAAAATTTTTACTATACTCCAAGTTCGCCTAATCGTTCCGCAATATCCCCCATTCCGGCTTCTGTTTTCGCTTTATACTCATCCCACTTTTTGCTGTCCCAAATTTCAATTCTGTCAAAAACGCCGGCAATAACCACTTTTTTATTTAACCCGCCGTATTTTTTTAAATAATCCGGAACAAGAATTCTGCCTAAATTATCTATATTCACATCCATCGCGCCTATAAGCATTAATCGCGCGAATCCCCTTGCGTCTGCCTGGGACAATGGAAGTTTGCTTAATTTTCCAGCCAATTTTTCCCACTCTTTCATTGGATACAAGAAAAGGCAATTATCCAATCCTCTTGTGATAACCGCTTTTTTACCTAAAAGTCCCCGAAATTTCGCGGGAATTGCCAATCGCTTTTTTTCGTCTATTGAATATGTGTATTCGCCAATGAACATAGTTATCCACAGTTTAGAGGAGTTATCCCCATATTTACCCACATTTATCCACAATCCCCCTCTACATATCCTTTATACTCCACTTATGCCCATATGTCAAATTTTGGAAACATATTCCTATTTTACCTTAAAATGCGCTAAAATCCTGTTATTTCTCCACAATTTATCCCCAACCGCAATTATCGCAAATTATTGCCAAACTCGCAAAATTTTTTACTTGGGCTTGAAAACAAAATTCGTCTGTTAAAACTTGACAAATTAGAAATAAAGAAGTATAATATAATCAGCAATGATGATAATTTCGTCATATTAAAATTAAATAAGGATTGTTTTTAGAATTTTACATCACCGAATTGTCCGTCTTACGCGGACAGCTCGGTGATGTAAAATGATAGTAATAGTCGGAGACCTACATCTTGTGGATGAGAGCGTAATGCCAAATATGCCATCAGCGACAATAGAAAAAATTTTCGCAAAAATAATCAAAAGTATAGAACAAACAAAACCAAACAGACTCACATTAGTTCTAAACGGAGACATCTTTGATACGCTTACTTCTGAACTGTGGCTCACAAATGAGTTCAATGGAGACACAGCGATAAAAGTGTTCCGGGGTGTCCAAAAAACAGAAAGCGCGAAAATTTTCCAAAGAAAAATCAACAAACTTTGTTCAATGATTTCAGTAGAAATCCAGTATATCAGCGGTAATCACGATTTAACAAACGAATTTCCGCAATTGCGAAAAAAAATCAGCGATTTTCTTGGAATGGAAGTAGGAAAAAATATTTTCTTCGTAGACGAATTCTTTGACAAAGCAACATCTGTTTACGCGACGCACGGGGACAAAAACGACGCATGGAAAATCTGGAAAACTAATTTTGGGAACCAAATGCAAATATGGTTCACAGTGAAAGCATTGGTTGATATCAGAGACAAGACAGGCAACTTGAATTTCAAAAAAATCGCTAATGTCGGCGAAGTTCTTCCCAGAAAAAGAACTGAATTTATAAAAGCAGTCCTGGGAGAGAAAGACGGAAACACAGCGAAAATAATAATAAGGCAGACAACAGAACAATTTTTCGCCAGTGATTCCACAAGAAACGCAATCAGAGCGTTTTTCAATAAAAGACCAGTAATGGCGAAAATAACGGAAAAAATAGTTTGCAACAAAATAACTGCTGGGATTCTATCCCGCTTATTATTAGCATACTATTACACAATAGAGAGAGATTTCAGAAACGCAAAACAAAAAAAGGAGATAAATAAATATCTCCGCGACAAAGGAATTCAAGCAAGATACATTGTCGTGGGGCATACCCACGAAGAAGAACATTCAAAAATAGCGGGAACAGGCATAAAGTTCGTCAACCTCGGGTATTGTCAAAAACCCGGAGAAGGACTAGAAAAGTACAATAAAATCAGAGGAAATATTTTTGTTTCCGACGAGTCATCCACAAAAATCATAAATATAAAAATCCCTGGCGCTTAAACGGCTAAAATTGTTTTAAGTACCAGGGAAAATTTTTTTTACTAAATTTATTCAATTTTGATTTTTGGAGATTTGCGTGTTTGGATTTTTTCTTGAATTTGAATTATCTTAAATTCTTCGTCATCGCTTTGCGGCGGCTCAATTTCTATTCTGTCGCCTTTTTTAATTTGGTCCGACAAAATCGCTTTTGCCAGCACGTTTTCCACTGTATTTTGAATTACTCTATTCATTTCCCGCGCGCCAAAAGCAGGAGAATATCCTAATTCCACAATTTTCGTTTTCAAAGCAGGTGTGATATGAAAATCAATTTCTTTTTTCTTTAGCCCTTGCCTTACTTTATTCAGCATTAACGCAGAAATCCCCAATAAATGCCTTTTTGTTAACGGCTTGAACAGAACTACTGCGTCAAATCTATTGATAAATTCGGGCCTAAACATTCTTTTTTCAAACAGCATGCTCATAAGGTCTTTTTTAATAAGATCCATTTTAGTGTCTTCTTCAAGGTCCCTTACGATAATAGCGGCGCCGGCGTTTGAAGTCGCGATAATAATACAATTGCGAAAATTAACTCCCCTGCCCAATCCGTCAGTCAAATGACCTTCGTCCAAGACTTGCAAAAACAAATTCAAAATATTTGGATGCGCTTTTTCTATTTCATCCAATAAAATTAAAGAAAACGGATTCCTTCTCACTTTACTGGTTAAAAGCCCGAACTGCTCTGTGGATCCAATCAAACGCGCAATATCTTCTGTAGTTTGAAACTCTGACATATCCAACCGTATCATTTTATCTTCTCTTCCAAAATAAATTTCGCTTAACGCCTTTGAGGTCTCAGTCTTCCCTACTCCAGTAGGGCCCAAGAATAAGAACGTTCCGATCGGCTTCTTTCTTTGTTTAATCTCAGCGCGCGCGCGGCGCATGCTCGCGGAAATTTCTTTAACCGCTTCTTCCTGATTAATAATGCGCTGGTGAATTAATTTCTCCAAATTCAATAATTTTTCTTTTTCTTTTGTTTCTACATCCCCTACAGGGATTTCTGTTTTCTTGGTGATAATTTCCGCAACATGCTTTGGCACAACTATTTTGTTTCCCCTTTTTTTCGCGGTATGGACAACCACCTCGTCCAGTAAATCCAGGGCTTTTTTGGGAAAAGGAATATCCTCTAAATACCGCTCGGAATATTGTATCGCGCTCTTTAACGCTGAATAACTTATAAACACGCCATGCCTGTTTTCAAACCTTGGCGATGAATTTTCTAAAACTCTTAATGTTTCTTTTTTGGAAAGTTCCGGAACTTTGACTTTCTCAAAAAGAGACGCTGTTGAAGCGTTACGCTCAATCTGATTAAGCCCGGCAATGCTTGTTATGGCAATAATCTGAAATTTAGGAGAACCGAGAAACGGTCCGAGTATCGCTGATATATTCACGGCTCCGGCTTTATTCACTGTTCCAAAATAATTATGGAACTCGTCAATCACTAAAATAACATTTCCAGCGAAAATACATTCATCAAAAATTTTCAGCAAAACGGCTTCTACCTCTTCAACGCTTTCAAGTTGGGCAACTAAACCGGATAAATTCAATTCTATTATCCTCTTATAATTCAAGGGCGAGGAACTCAAGCCGAAAACGCTTTTTTGCGCAAGCGCCTTAACAATATTTTTCTTTCCAACCCCTGGCCTTCCAGCAAGCAGAATATTATTTATCTGGGAGCGGCATAAAATTTTCTCCATCTGGTCAATCTTGGAAAAATGCCCTACTTGTTCATAATGCGCGTATCGCATATATTTGCTCCAATTTACTGAATACTGGTCCAAGGTAATAGTATAAGCCATTGCCCAGTCCTTTGCCAAACTTCCTTTTTTCGCTAAATTTTTAGGGTCCCAAAATCTTTTATCCTGTTCAATTCTTTGTTCTATTCTCGTTTTCCAATCGCATAAATTGCTGATATCCTCAGGCTTGAGACTATTTTTTGTCAAAAAATTTTTAAAAGTTTGGTTATGTTTGGCAAGGGACAACAGGATGTCGCACGTACTCACGCGTTCGCGCTTTTTCTGAAAAGCGATTATTAAAGATTCCAAAATAACATCATGGAAGTCCACAAAATAATCCGAACTATCCGGTTTTGCGCGGAAATGAGTCTGGGATTGGCGCAATTTCGCTTTTAATAATTTTTGAATTTCTTGCGTCAACAAAAGCGCCCTGTTAAACACAAAATTTAATTCAGGATTTTTGTCTATAAGAAAATAGAACAAAATCGACGAATTCAAAGGAATTTTATTTTTCTTCGCAAATTTTATTGCTGCTGATACCGCGCTCGCTGAGCCAAAATCTAAAAATTCGGCAAGATTGTGTTTGCCTACAATATACATTTCGTCTTTCTTCTGTCTTTCATAGATACCTTTTTTGCGAACTTTCACAATGCTGGACAAAGGCGCTTTCAAAGCAGGATTTTTGAGATACTCAAAAAACTTTTCCAAAATCAAAGACGCGATTCCGAAACACAGAAAGATCATTGACAAACCCAATAACCGCAAACATATTGGATTGGAATAGATAAACGTTAAAGAAAATGTCTTTATTACGTCTATTAAATATATTTCAAACACTTTTATAATTTCTGTGTCGCCTCTTTGCGCGAAATATGTTTCAATCGGCGAGGTTATAAAAATAAAATAAAAAGTCAGGAGTATACATGCGATAAGACAAATAATGAACAAAATAATAAAAATTCGCCTAAAAAAGTTTGCCAACTTAAAAGACGGGTGCTTTGCTACTTTCAGCGCCCTGTAAATATCTGCCTGTTTCAGGTCAAAATAAAATTCTGAAGCCATAAATAAAGCAGGAAAATAAAAAGATTGGCAAAATCAGCCATCCTAAAAAAATTATAATTCCAGCAATAACAACAATTATTTCCGTTATAATTCCAATAATAATCATACCTGTTCTGATAATTGAGCCTATCATTCTGGAAATCATATTCATGCAAAATGTTTCAAAATATTCTTTTGGGTCAAACCCCCTTGCGTACGGTTCCTGATATTTATGCCAATACGAAAACAAAGTTCTCAAAAGTAAAGGCACAGACCAATAATTGAAATTAAAGGCAAGAAAATTTTTCCAAGCCCTTAAAATCGCGCGCGCCTGCGCGCAATAATGCCAATAAAGATACTGAATTATGATATTAGACATAGTGGACGATACAGGACTCGAACCTGTGGCCTCTGCGATGTGAACGCAGCGCTCTAACCAACTGAGCTAACCGTCCTGTTAAATTATATTAACATTTTTCTTTTGTAAAGAAAAGAAGTACAATAGAATGAGAGTGTGGGACAATATTTTTCGTAGCGAGAGTTTCAAAATTTGAGACAAATTTTTCAAATAATTTTTGAAACCTGTATGGAATACAAGTTGAGGAAATTTTTGGGAAATTTGACCGAATTTTGGAAGTTGCAGCAGAAAGGATATTGTTCTACACTCTCATAATTATGAAGGTTTTTGAATATCATTTTAATCCTAAAAAAATTAACGGGTGGAGTTTTGACAGTTTTTGCTATGAACCGGAAAACGCAAAAGAGAAAAAATTAGGCAATTTATATTTTGTTGGCGAAACAGTATCCTCTGTTGAACCGAATTTTTTAGATGACTTGGCGCAACAGGCAAAAAATATATATTATACTAATAAACAAAATTTGGGTCCTGAAAAAAAATTCCAGCAAACCCTGAAAGAAACAAACAATTTTCTGCAAAAAAAAATAAAAACCGGAAATATTGACTGGATTGATAATTTAAACTTTGCGGCGCTGAATCTTGCTTCCAACAAAGATTCATCATGGAATCTGAATTTTACTAAAACAGGAAACATTAAAATCCTTTTAATTAGAAACAACCGAATTTCAGATATTACTCTGAACTTGGAAAACGAAACAGCAGATTCTGATTCCATATTAACCCAAATTTCGCCCAACAAAATTCTAAACCACAAACAATTCTTTGGAAACATTGCCACAGGGAAATTATATCAAAACGACAAGATACTGATTCTTACTAAAAATGTTTTTTTTGCTGTTAAAAAACAAGGCATCTTAAACCAAATATCTGAACTTTCCCCTTTCAGCGAAAAACAATTGAAAAAAATTTTCAAAAAACACAAAAATATTTTCTCCAAAATTTCAGGCGCGCTTCTTTTAATAATCGCTAAACCAGAACCAAAACCAGAACCAGAACCAGAACCAGAACCAGAACCAGAACCAGAACAAAAGCAAGAGCAAAAAAAAGAAAACCGAAAACAAATTTTTGAAATTCATCCGTCCAAGATAGATTTATCTTCTCTTAAACTGCTTATGCCTCGCCCCCGGCTTCCGCAACTTTCGCGCTTGCCGCGGCTTCTACGACTTCCGCGCCCCAAAATTAAATTTTTTGACAAACAAAAATTCGCTAATTTAAATAATAAATTGAAACAACTTATCGCTGACCTTAAAGAACTGCCTCTGCTCAAAAATTTAATTTTTATAATTCTTCTGATTTTAATACTAATTCTTGGCTCTTTTATATTCAAAAGCGACGAAAGAAAAGAAAATCAAAATATAAAACAGGAATTAGAACAAATTGAAACAAGAATAAATCAAGCGGAAAGTTTCTTGATTATTAAAGAAGACGAGCAGGCAATGATTTTGTTCAAAAAAATATGGGAGCAAGTTCTGCCTTTGACTGAAATTGAAAATCCATTATTAAAACAAGAAGCGCTTTCTAAGAAAAAAATAATTGAAGAACATCTAGACCCTTTGAACAAAATTGAAAGAATAGAACATGCAATTGTGTTTGATGGAACTGAAACGATTTTCACAAACACCCCTGAAAATTTTGAATTTAAGTCCTGGTCTATTTACAATAACAATATCTATTTTCTTGACCCTATCACTGGACGAATTCTGAAACACGCCTTGTTGGGCGCGGAATTGAAAGACCTAAAATTAAACAACCTTAAAATTTGGCTCAAATCAGAGACCTTGCTCGGCGCGAAATCAATTGCTGTGGACGGCAGTGTTTGGATTTTGAATCGCGAAAATCAAATTGAGAAATACTACGCTGGCGCGCTCCAGAAAACCCTGAAATTAAATTTCTTTCCCGAATTTAAAAACCCTGAAAAAATTTACACCTCCCCTTTTCTACCCTATATTTATATTTTAGAGCCGGTACAGAAACGAATTATTCTAATAGACAAAAAAGGAAATATCAAAAAGCAATTCATCAGCGAAAAATTTGTGAATTTATTGGATTTCGCCATATCTTCTGACGCCAAAACCATCTACTTGTTAAACGCCTCAACCGACACCGTTGACACAATCATCTACGAGATTGAAATATAAATAACAAAAATTCAACAACCCACAACCAAAAAACCAGCGCTTTCAGCACTGGTTTTGATTTTTTCCATACATTTTATTTTAATCTGGCGAGCTTTCCATGCCGAATCTCGAAAGTAGCCTAAGCGAAACTACGGTTCGCCAAAGGCTACGGCGAAGCGAAGGCGGGAGTTATTGAATAAAGTCTGAACTTTTTTTTCAACAAAATCCCGACGCTGAATTTTGATTTTGCCGCGCTTCGCGCGGACTAACAGGTGGCAAAAATTTCCCCTCTCAAACTTTCCCCATTTTTGCCGTTTGCTTAATTTCAGAAGGAATTTTGGGTTCCCGACCTCGCTTTGCGAGGTCGGGAAAAATTATTATTGATTCTTTTTAAAAATGTCTTTTAACTTTCTTTAATCATCTGTTTCTTTTTTACTCCAAGAACTTAATCAAAATTGCCGCAAACCATAATATAAACAATGTGATGCTCCACCAAAAAAACTTCTTCTGTGCATTTTTATCAAGTACTGATTTCCCTTCTTCTTCTTGACCATAGAGTAAATGAAATGCGTTATCTATTACATGACCAGAAATACCATAGATAAAAGTAACTAGACCATAATAAAAATAATCAGGACTCCAAAGTGCAGCGATAGAAAAAGCAAGTCCGAAAACCGCAATATTTAAAAAATAAGAAACCTTGTCATTTATTAATAAATTCATAAATTTATTTACTTAATTATTGTTGCTCGACTTCTGATTGTTCTTTTTTGTCTTTTGCTTTTTCTCAATAATCTCAACAAAAGGAGAATCATTAACAATTTCTATTGTGCCATGCTTGTTAAATTTAGCCCATTGATAAATTCCTAAAATTTTTAAATAATCATTATAAAAATCCTCGGTTTTCTTTATGACATAATTGACATCCTCTCGGCTGAGATTGTTCCATATCTTTTTTACCTCGGGCAATGCTATCTTTTTATCACGGTGAGCAGACAATTTATTTCTTACTTTCCTATATTTTCCATTTTTTGAAAATTCTCTTAATTCTTGCAGAAATTGATTAATTTTTTTCAATATCTCTTTTTGTTGTTCACATTTAATAGATTGGCATTCAATGATTAGATTTTTAAATTCTTGAAATTTATCATACATTGAACATATATCCATTATTATATATTTAAGAATCGCTCTTTTTCTATGCGGATCCTTTTGCTCCGCATATATTTCACTAAGACATGAAACATCGTCGTATATTAGCCTAAAAAGGTAAAGTTGTTTCGTTAAAGATTCTTCCGGAAAAAATTTGCTTTCGTTATAATCGCTAAAAGGATGATAAATATCATCCCTATCTTTATTGTAAAAATAATTGCTTTTGTCCATAATCTAAAATATTTATTTAACTTCTGCGTCTGGAATTTCAGAAGTTGCAATTATATAGTTATAACTCTGGAGTATTAGAATGCGATTCTTCTAAAATCGGCAAATAGTTTACATAACCTACGCACCTTATATCGTCGTTCCCATCATAAATCATGGATTCTATAATATTTTTATCTTGAGTCCCCCAATAATTTTCAGAGGCTGAAAAAGTGTTAATACTGCCATCTGATAATTTCAAAACTATATTACTCATATCAATAAAGGAATTGTATTTGATCGTAACTTCTGATGAATCTTGACTCATAACTATGATATAAAAATTGAAGTAACCCGTATTATTGATTGAGTGTCCTTTATAAAAAAAATTATTTTTTATACAAACTTTAACATCATTATCAGTAAATATTCTAAAACCATATGTATTTACAAACTTATTATAGTTAATATTAATATTTCCGGAAGGAAACGCCATCGTTGACTGTTCGGCTAAATTAATAAGTTCAGAATGTTGTAAATGAAAATGTCCATTATGATTGCCACCAGGCCAAAACATAAGTCCATTTTTAACTATACAATACTCTAAATCTAAAAATGCACTATCATATCCGGTAATATGAAAAAAATCAGAATCATTTCCACCATCAAAAGTAATCCTATCCCCTTTAATACCATGGGCATATATCGTGCCGTTAATTAAAAACATATCACCACTTGTAGGTTTTGTAACTATTACGCCCGGTTTAATAGTAAGCGTTACACCTAATGGTATCTGAACAGTGCTGGTTATTATATAGGGACTATTTTTTGTTGTCCAAATAGTATTTTCAGAAATTATACCGCCTACTTCAGTGCCCGCTATCATCTCTTTCTTATAGAAAACTTGAATCATATCGTCATAATAAGGTGCTTTATACTGATTGTCAGAATTTTTCACAAACACCCTTAAATGTATTGTTTCTAGGTTAAAGATGTCATTATCAATAGTTACAGTAACTTGATCCTCTGTTTGCCAAGTATTTGGAAATCCCGTGCCAACAAATTGGTAAAGAACCGGATTAGCGATTATATTATTAATCTCAACCCTTATTGTAATAGTTTCTCCCTCCTTTAATTCTGGCCAAGGACTCAACCAAGTGGTATTTTTACCGTTATACTCTGATTGAAGTTGTACATTATCTTTGGTATCGGTCAGCTTAATTATAGTAGCGTATTTAGTTTTAGATACTTCTTCAGCTTTTTCTTCCTCAACTTCTGGAATAAATTCTGGCCCTGCGGTTTCTTCTTGGATTGGTTGAATCTCTGATTCAGTTTCTGTTTTTTCTGCTAATTCTTGGTCCTGTTGGACGATTTCGTCTTCATCTATTTTTTGTTGAAAAATTTCTTCCTCTGTTGGTTCATCTTCTGATTTTGGTTCTTGTCCATTTTGCAATTCTTCTTTTGCTTCCTCATCTTTTACAGTTATAATTTCCTTGTTTTGTTCTAATACTCCAGAAATATCAGCGGTAATAGATGGCGATTTTTCCTGCCTATGTAAAACAACACCAGCTCCTACTGATGAGGCGACGATAACTATAATAGCAATTATTAAAATCGGTATTTGAATAAATCCTTTTTGACTATTCATCATCTATAACGATAACATAAAACCTTTAATTTTGCAAGTGTTTTTTTTGGTTTTCAATTTTTTTCGGCCCGTTATTAAAGCAAGCGGGCAAAAAATGGGGCGGATTTTTTGCCTATTAAGATGTCCGCCTTCTTTGGTAAACTAATGAAACGGATTTGAAAGGAAAAAATTGTTTCACAATTTTTTCCGCCAATCCCTGTAAAAATTTAATCCAATTCTAATTAAAAAATTTTATGGCGGCGTTTAATATAAAATGTAAAATTTTTACAGGGTTTGGCTCGCCACCGAAAATAAACAAAACGGCGCTGAAAGCGCCGCAATTATCAAAATGTCCTATCTGGCGGGAGCGACCGGATTCGAACCGGCGATCTCATCCGTGACAAGGATGCGCTTTAAACCAGCTAAGCTACGCCCCCATAATAGAAAAAGTAAAGTGCCTAGGGCAGGAATCGAAGAGTTGCCCGAAGGCGGTGTTTTACCTCGCTTCGCTCGGCAAAACGCGGGAGGTAGGTTCTCACCACACCCTTAGCAAGTAAGAATTTTAGGCGCCTTCGGCGCTTAAAAATTCTCACTGGTGCCTAGGGCAGGAATCGAACCTACATTGGCCGCTTATGAGACGGTCTTAGACGCCAGTCTACTCCTAGGCATGTAGGTATAATCATACTCTGCTTAATCCCTCTTTCCATCCATTAATTTTTCTCCTCAAGCGAGTCCCCTTGTGCACCAAAACTCTTAAATTACCGTAATGAGTATCGTGATTTGGATAAATTCTTTTTGATTTAGCTTTTATCAAAGTTGTCTTGGTAAATTGCGACAAAGGAATCCCCGTCACATTTGACCAATACTTTTCTACTTTTTTTACTCTTTCTTTATGAACTTCGTTAATCCTAATAGATAAAGAAAATCTTTCTTTAGAAACTTTACAAATTTCTTCAAACCATTTCAACATTAATAAAACTATCCGCGGGTCTGAATTTACAAAACCAACTTGGTCATTGCTTGAATGATTATATCCTTCACTCCAATATATTGAAATTCCGCTTATAAAAAGGTCTCGCCTACTAATTTTGCCTACTTCCTTTACCCCTTCTTTCTTTAATTTGGCTGTTTCTTCTATTCTGGTCTTTCTCACCTTTTCTAAAAAAATCATTCTTCCTTTATAACTACCGGCGCTTTGTTTCTTCGCCAATCTTTCAATTTGTTCAGGGGCGAGGGATATATCTCGACACCAACTGCTTATAGTGCCGCTTTTCTGCATATCAAGTTTTCTCGCAATTTCACTTATACTAAAACCTTTCTTGCGAAATTCTTGCGCTAAATATTTTTTCTTAATCACTGCCATATAAAAATATAAAACTTGTTGCGGTGCCTGGAATTGCACCAGGGTCTCGAGCTTCTTTTATATTAACCATTTGTTTCCAAATGGAATGGACTATCCCATCCCCCCGCTTACTTAAATGGGGGGCTCTCATTATAGTCTCTGAACCTTCCGAGCGCTCAAAGCGTTGAGTGCTTGGCTTGGCTGCTGATTGTCCAATTAAGGAGTTCCCAGCAATTTCGAGAGTTTGTCTGCGGAATATTACTATTCCGAGCCACACAATCTGTATGGGGCTCGCAAGATACTACTTCTCCACACCGCTATAAAAAAAATATCTACGAAAAATTTTCGTTGTATATCTATATCATACCGTAAAATAAAAAAAAATCAAGGCGCGGCGCGCTTTGAATTATATCTGCGTGAATATTTTACAGCAATCCCAAACTAATTAATACAGATCTGTATGTTTCTAAAATTTTCTTTGTTTGTTCCGCTTCTAATTTGAAATCGGGATCCGCAATAATATAATTTCTGTTCTTATGCGCTTTTAGCAATTGTTCTTTGTCTTTGAAAATCATTGGACTTAAATTTTTAACTTTTTCTTCAAATGTCTTACCTGAATAACCTGATTTTTTCAGCATCTCGTCAAGCAAAGAATCCGCTTCTATCACTGCCAGCTTATATTCTGTTTCCCTGCCTGTGTCTATTTTCTTAAAAATCCTGTCCCACTGTTTAGTCAATCGTTTTACGCCATACGGTTTGAAAGTTAAAAACTGAACAATATTTTCTACATACCTTAGCCGCAGCCAATCGGTCTTGGCAATGAGAAATACCAGCCATAAAATCAAAAACAAAGAAAAGGCCCAAAATATCGGCTTTGCAATCCCTAAAATCTGTTGCATTACCAAGGGCATTTCTGTTTGCGCGACTTGCGCGAATATTACCTGCGGTTCAAAACTTTCAATATATGAAATAATGTCTTTTGGCTCCATACTCTAAATTATTCTAAATTCTAAATTCTAAATTCTATACCCTATATTCTAATTCCCTCGCGATGTCTAAAATTTTTTCTTCTTCAAACACATTACCGATAAGTTGAAGCCCTACTGGAAGATTATCAACTTTGCCGCACGGCAAAGACAAAGCAGGCAGGCCAGCCAAATTCACTGAAATAGTGAAAATATCAGAAAGATACATAGTAATAGGGTCGTCAACTTTTTCTCCGAGTTTGAAAGCAGTAGTGGGCGAAACTGGCGCCATAATAACATCTATATCCTGAAACGCTTTATTAAAATCCTCAATAATTCTTGTTCTCACTTTCTGCGCCTTCAAATAATACGCGTCATAATATCCAGCGGAAAGCGCGTAAATCCCAAGCATAATCCTGCGCCGAACTTCCTTGCCAAAGCCCTTTCCTCTTGTCTGTAAATATACATCCAAAAGATTATCCTGATTTTTGGATTCTGAATAACCGTATTTTATTCCGTCAAATCTCGCGAGATTGGCGCTTGCTTCAGACGGAGAAATAATATAATAAACAGCTAACGCGTATTTTGTGTGAGGCAAAGAGATTTCCTTTATTTTCGCGCCCATTTTCTCGTATTGTTTAATCGCGCTTCTGATTGTTTTCTCAACTTCCGGATTTATGCCTTTTACAAAATATTCCTTCGGAACCCCTATTCTTAAATTTTGAATTTTGCTTTGCCACGCCGTAGTTTTAGCGGAGGCGGGATTTATTTCTACGCTTGTGGAATCCATCTCGTCTCTGCCGCGTATCGCGTTAAACACTATTTTAGCGTCCTCAACTGTTTTCGTTATTGGTCCAATCTGGTCCAAAGAAGAAGCAAACGCGATTAAACCATTCCTGGAAACAGCGCCGTAACTCGGCTTCAGCCCGACTACTCCGCAAAAAGACGCCGGCAAACGGACAGACCCGCCGGTGTCAGAGCCAAGCGCGAAAGCGCACTCGTCTGCCGCAACCGCCGCGGCTGACCCTCCTGAAGAACCGCCCGGTACGCGCTCCAAATCGCAGGGATTTTTTGTGGGCCCAAACGCGGAATTTTCTGTTGACGAACCCATTGCAAATTCGTCTAAATTTGTTTTTCCTAAAAACACACTCCCCTGCTTATTAAGTTTTTTTATTACTCCAGCATCGTATGGGGCGATATAATTTTCTAAAATTTTTGAACCGGCAGTGCTTTGTTCTCCTTTAATCAAAATATTATCTTTAATGGCGCAGGGAATTCCAGCAAGCAGCGGCAATTTTTCGTTTTTAAAAATTAAATCATCAATTTTTTTTGCCTGTTCTATTGCTAACTTTTCAGTAACATGTAAATAAGCGAAAATATCCTTATCGCTTTGTTTTATTTTATCTAAATACGCGTTAGCCAATTCTAATGCTGAAAATTTTTTATCTTTCAGTCCCTGATGAGTTTGTGTGATTGTAAGAGTAGTCAAATTCACAATATTGGTTTAACTTTTACATATCTATTTTTTGTTTCTGGTGCTGATTTCACTAATTGAGCAACTGTTTTCGGCAATTGTTTTTTCGCCACATCCTCTCTAACAATATTTTCCAAAAAATAAGCATGGCTTGTTGGTTTGACATCAGAGACATCCACTTGTTCTAATTCTTTAAAAAAATCAAAAATCGAAGAAAGTTCTTTTTGTATTTTTGCCAGTTCCTGCGCTGACAATCCCAAACGCGCCAATTTAGCAATGTGTTTAACATCAAACATAATTTTACTTGGGTGGTTCTAATTCCTCTGCGTCTACAAGCACTTCCTGAAGTTCGTCAAGATTCTCTAACACCATTCCAGCACCGCGCGCTACTGCTGTTAAAGGGTCGTCAATAATCTTGCAGGGAATTTTTGTTTCTTTGGTAATTAAAGTATCAAGGCCCCTTAAAAGCGAACCGCCGCCGCCTAAATGTATGCCTTTAGACATAATGTCGGCTAATAACTCCGGCGGGGTCTCTTCTATTGTTGTTTTGACCATATCAACAATCTGCTTTACTGATTTTTCCAAAGCCCTGCGAATATCTTGGTCTGTTACTGCAATTTCTTCAGGCAAACCAGTAACTAAATTTCTTCCCCTAATAGGCATTTCTCTTTTTTCTTTCAACGGATACGCGGATCCAATACCGATTTTGACATCTTCAGCTGTTCTTTCCCCCACCAACAGCTTAAACTCCTCCTGCGCAAAATAAATAATGTCTTGATTCAACTTATCACCTGCTATTCTCAAACTTTTAGAAATCACCAAGCCGCCCAAAGATATCACCGCGATTTCAGTGGTACCGCCGCCAATGTCCACAATAAAATTTCCGCCCGCTTCCTGAACAGGAAGACGCGCGCCAATAGCAGACGCCATTGGCTGTTCTATTAAATACACTTTTCTCGCGCCGGCTGATTTAGTGGCGTCCTGAACCGCCTTTTTTTCCACCTCTGTTACTCCGCAGGGAATGCCAATAATCACCCGCGGAGAAGAAATCAGCATAAATTTGCTTTTGCGAATTTTCTCAATAAAATATTTTAGCATCTGTTCTGTCACTTCAAAATCAGAAATAACTCCTTTTACCAAAGGACGAGTGGCAACAATATTGCCCGGAGTTCTGCCAACCATTTTTTTTGCCTCGTTTCCAATGGCAAGAACTCTGCCTGTCTTTTGGTTTATCGCGACAACAGACGGTTCTGAAATAACAATTCCTCTGCCACGGACATAAACTAAAGAATTTGCCGTACCCAAATCAATGGCAATATCCTGCGAAAAACGAGAAAGAATTTTATTTAAAATATTTGTAATTTTGATATGCATTTGATTAATCTAATTTGTTTCTTATTTCTTTGTTTAACTTCTACGCAATTTTTCTCCAAAGTTTTTTCGCTTACAACAATTCTATAAGGTATCCCCATTAAATCAGCATCGGCAAACTTTTCGCCCGGCGACTTGTCTTCTCTATCGTCATACAATATTTCAATTCCTTGTTTTTCTAAATCTTGATATACTTTCTCTGTTTGTTTTTTAATTTTCAAGTTATTGCCTATTTGAATTAAATGCGCTTGATACGGCGCAATCTCTTTTGGCCAGATAATTCCTTTGTCATCGTGATGAATTTCTACAACCGCGCCCATCAAACGAGGAAGTCCAATGCCGTAACAGCCCATTTCCACTAATTTTTTTGAGCCGTCTTGAGCTGTAAAAAAGAAATTAAACGGTTCAGTATATTTTGTCCTTAATTTAAAAATATTGCCAGCTTCTATGGCTTTTTCCTGCCTAAACTTTGTTTTACCGCACTCAGGGCATTTTGAATGTTCCTGTTTAATTTCCTTATTAATGGCTAATCCGCAATTTTCGCAAATATAAATAGTATCCTCTCCAGCAGAAGTTATTGTTTGAAATTCATGAGAATATTTTGAAAAACTTCCGCCGCTCGCCAAAGTTAGATGAGTCTGCAAACCAATCCCGCATCGCTTGAATATCTTAAAATACGCTTTCTTGGCTTTCTCATAATAAATATCCAAATCCTTTTCTGAAGTATGGAAAGAATACAAATCTTTCATAACAAATTCCTTGCTCCTTAAAATACCTGATTTAGCTCTTAATTCGTCTCTGAATTTATCCTGAATTTGATACACATAGCAAGGTAAATCCTTGTATGACGAAACATATTTCTGGACTAATGGAACAATAACTTCTTCGTGAGTGGCTCCTAAACCGTACTCCTGCCCTGATTTTCCTTTGACTTTATAAAGTTCTTCAAAAATTTTCCACCTATTTGTTTGCTCCCAATTTTTTTTTGGAACTAATGCGGGCATTAAAATTCTTTGCCCTCCAATTGCCTGTATTTCTTCACAAATTATTTTCTCAATTTTTTCCAAAACGCGCAACCCCGTTGGCAAAAAAACATAAACGCCAGCGCTCAATTTATCAACAAAACCAGCCCTTATTAAAAACTGAGCATTAACGCTTTTCTCATCTTTCGGCGCTTGTTTAACTGTTTTGGTGAACAATTTTGACTGCCTCATATTATTTAATCTTATCCCAAAATTCAAAATTAATCAAATTAAAAATTCCGAGAAATCTTCTCGGAATTTTTAATTTCTACAAGTAATTGTTAAAACAAGCGTTGAATATCTTTGAATGTGACGAAAATCAATAATAATATTAATAGATAGAAAAAGAAAACCGTGAGATTCTGTTCAACTTTTTGGGACACTGGCTTTTTTCTGATTGCCTCAATTCCCAAGAATACTAATTTGCCGCCGTCCAACGCGGGAATCGGCAAAATATTAAACAGCGCCAGGAAAATAGAAATTGTGGCTATAAGCTGAATAAAATAACTCGCGCCCAAAGAACTCATTTTAGCCAATAAGCCAAAAATTCCTACTGGACCCATTACTTGCGCTCCTGCCGGCATTCCCTGTCCGTTGATTAAATTGGAAATCACCATGCCCCAGCCGCGCACAGCGCCGATAGTCAAATCAACAACGCTTATCGCGCCATGGATTGGCGCTTCATACCAGGGATAGGATTTTGTTGATGTTCTTATTAAACCCACTCCCATAGCGCCTTCGTTTTCAGGCGGCTCTTTCCTTGGCGTCAAACCTGTTTCAAAAATTTTCTCTCCTCTTTCAATGGTCAAAAATATTTCCTTGCCTAAATTCTCTCTAACTAATTCCTGCAATTCTACAACTTTGTCAATTTCTGTTCTTGAGTCCCCGGCGTTAATTTTTATTACAGCGTCTCCGGGCATTAATCCCGCTTGTTCCGCTGGCGAATTCGGCGCAATCATTATCACGCGAACCCTGGGGTCTATTAAGCCCTGCGCCTCATCACTCACAGCCGCCGGTACGCCAAGACTCAATGCTATGCTAATAAGAATCCAGGAAATAATCCAGAACATTACAACACCGCCGAGAACAATTAACATTCTCTGGTAAATCGGTTTCTTGGCAAAACTTTTTATATCTTCTATGCCGCCCTCTTCTCCCCTGACCCTCACAAACGCGCCTAAAGGAATAAGATTTAATGAATAAATCGTATCCCCTATTTTTTTGCCGAAAATGCGCGGCGGATAACCAATGCCAAATTCGTCAACAGCCACCCCGAATTTCTTGGCTAAAATAAAATGCCCGAACTCATGCAGGACAATTAAACTCATCAAAGCGATAAACGCTATAATAATAGTAAAAACCATAAATTAGATATTAAATATTAAATATTACGATTCTATTTCTTTTCTCTTATTCTCTCCCATTTCCTCAACTTTTTTGTTATATTTGTCAACCAAATCCTGCAAATCATCTTTTGCCCTGTACTTATTGTCTTCTGAAATCTCCCCTGCCATTTGCTTGTCTTGAATTTCTCTCCACGCATCCTCCCTCCAATGCCTTATTGTTTTTCTCGCGTCTTCCTGCTTTTCAGAAATAAATTTTAACAAATTTTTTCTATATTCTTCTGTCAGCGGAGGAAAACTTAAACGAATTGTTTCCTTGTCTACTATTGGCGAAGCAACAACTGCGGACTGGGCAATAGATTTTTCAATCGACTCTAAATACGACTTATCCCAGGGCTGAATAACAATCTCACGCGGCCCTGTCACAGAAATCGTGGCTAATTGCTTTAAGGGAAACTTCTGGCCAAAACAATCCGCAACAATATCTTCAACTAAAGAAGGAGAGACTCTGCTCGTCCTTAATTTCGCCATCTCTTTTTCCAAAAATTCAATCACCTTTTCCATTTCCGGCTCAATTTTTTTAATAATCTCATCATACATATATTTTATGATAGCAAAAACTCTGCTATCCGACAAGGATCAAAATTCTAACATCAGGGTTTCAAGGGCTAATCTGGTATTGATGTTAGTCGTAGCAAAAGAAAACTGGAGTTTTGAAATGGTCTTAATAATTTTTTGCAATTGTATTAGAGAATAATTTTTCTGTTTTGGATTCTGTTCCGCGGATTTCAAAGTATTTATTATTCTGTTCCTAATATGCCTGGACCAAATACTCAAGACTTTTTTAATGTCCTGCGGCTCTTGTTTAGACAATTCCTGGACATATTGGAATCGCGCGAACAAATCAAATTGGCTCAATTTATTAAAATCTTTTACTCTTTGCTCTATCTCCAGCAATTTTTTTGGGTCTTTTAAAAAATTCAACGCCAAACCAGGCCTGCCCAAAGAAAAATCAACAATTTTTTCAATTTGAGATTCAGGAACACTTTGTTCTTTAATTTCCGCGCTGATTTCGCTTTTATCCACTAAAGAAAATTTAATTTTCTGAACCCTGGACAAAATGGTAGGCAAAATTCTGTCGGGATATTCAGTTATTAAAATAAAAAGCGCCCTTCCTTTTGGTTCTTCCAAAGTTTTCAAAAAAGAATTCTGCGCTTCCTGAGTCATAGAATGCGCCTGGTCTATCACGGCTGTCTTGAATAAAGAACGAGACGGGCTTAAAGAAAAATAATACTCTAATTTTCTTAATTGCGCGATTTTCATTTCTTTGTTGTCCGGCTTTAATAATGTAAAATCCGGAAAAATTCCTTTTTCAATATCACGGCAATTGCGGCAAACCCCGCATGGCTTGTTTGACTCTTTCTCGCCCGCCTGCAACGCTTTCGGCGTAGCCGATGCGGGCAGGCAATTCAGAAATTTAATAAATTCTATGGCTAATGTTTTCTTGCCAATATGCGACGGCCCATAAAATAAATAAGCGTGGGAAAGCCGTCCCAGCTTATAGGAATTTTCTAAAAATTTCCATTGTTTTTGATGCCCTAAAATCATAAACTAAAACATCAAAGTTCAAATTACTTCTTTGACATTATGCTTTTCTTATATATATCCAAATTTTCCAAAACCGCGCCAGTGCCTTTTGCAACGCAAAGCAAAGGATTTTCCGCCACGAAACAAGGAACCCCTGTTTCCTGAGAAATTTTTTCCTCAATATTTCTTAATAAAGCCCCTCCTCCGGAAATTACCATTCCTTTATCCATTATGTCTGCTGAAATCTCAGGCGGCGTTTCCCTTAAGACAATTTTCACATTTTGAATTATTTCATTTAAGACATCTGAAGTCGCTTCACAAATCTCGTTAGACGAAACCTTAATTGTTCTTGGGAGCCCTGAAATCAAATCCCTTCCCCTGATTTCCAATTTTTTTTCTTCTTTCTCGGGCAAAGCTGTCCCGATTTTTATCTTTATATCTTCCGCTGTTTGTTCCCCTACCGCTAAATTGTGCTTTCTTTTAATGTACTCTGATATTACATAATTAATTTTATCGCCGGCCACTCTTAACGAAGACGATGTTACAATCCCGCCCAAAGAAATAGCCGCTACTTCAGAAGTGCCTCCTCCAATATCTACTATTAAATGCCCAGAACAAGTATTAATGGGAATACCAGCGCCAATTGCCGCTAAAATCGGCTCTTTCGCGATATACACCGCTTTCGCGCCTGCGTTCATTCCCGCCTCTATTACTGCCCTCTTTTCTGTGGAAGTAATTCCGGCAGGGACGGCAATCATTAATTCCGGTTTAAAAAATCGGAACGAACCGACAACTTTAACAATAAAATACCTGATCATTGCCTGCGTTACTCTAAAATCAGCAATTACGCCGTCTTTTAACGGCCTGTAAACTTTAATAGTGCCTGGAGTTCTGCCTATCATTTCCTTTGCCTGCGCCCCTACTGCCAAAATTTTATTCTCGTCTAAAGATACCGCCACAACTGACGGCTCCTGCAAAACAATGCCTTTGTTTGGAACAAAAACCAAAGAGTTTGCTGTTCCTAAATCTATGCCAATTTTTTTAATAAACATAATTCTTGATTTTAAATTTTTATTCTTTTAATATCCGCGCCTAAACTTTGGAGTTTCTGTTCAAAATTTTCATATCCTCTGTCAATTTGATTAATATTATTCATAATTGTTTCTCCTTTTGCCAGCAAAGCCGCAACAACAAGAGACGCGCCAGCCCTAATATCCCAACTTTCAATACTTAAACCGCACAGAGAAGTTTTTCCGAATATAATAGCCCTGTGCGGGTCAACAATTTCTATGTCAGCTCCCATTTTTCGCAATTCTTGAAGATAATTAAACCTTGATTCATACAAAGGATCGTGCACCAAACTCTTGCCCTGAGCTTGAGTCAAAAGCACGGAAGTAAAAGGCAGAAAATCAGTGGGAAACCCTGGATAGAAAAATGTTTGCACTCTTGCCGGCTTAAGATTTGGAGAATACCCGACTGTGATGGAATTTTCCCCTTTCTTAAAATTAACTCCTATTTCTTCTAATTTGTCTAAAAACAAATCTAAATGGTCAAGGCGGATATTTTTAATATTTACTTCACCAGGAGTCACGCATCCGGCAGTAATAAAAGTTACAGTCACAATAGGGTCCGGAATTATTGTATGCTCTACTCCTTTCAAATCCTCCCTGCCCCTGATTGTAATAGTATGACCTCCCAATCCATTAATTTCCACGCCCATCTTTTTCAGCATTTCTCCGACATCCTGCACTTGCGGTTCGCAAGCCGCTCCCTTTATAATCGTTTCGCCCGGAAGAAGCGATGCCGCAAGCATAACATTTTCAGTAGCAGTTACGCTAAACTCTTTTAAGACAATTTCTGTTGGCACCAAATTTTTTGCTTGAAAAAAATAAAAATCTCCCTGTTCTTTAATTTCCGCGCCTAATTTCTTTAATGCTTCCAAATGAGTTGTAATAGGCCTTAAACCGATTTTGTCGCCCCCTGGACGCGGAATTTTTAATGACCCAAACCTTGCGAGCAATGGCCCTATCAGTAAAACAGATAATCGTGTTTTCGCGAATTTCTCAAAATCAAGATTTTCCGGCTTGACTTCTCTTGTGTTGATTCTTATTTTCTTTGTGTCCAAGCGCTCTATTTTCGCGCCCATATCTTTGAGAATATTTAATATCACAAAAACATCTTCTACCAGAGGAAGATTGTCAATAATCACATCTTCATTGGTTAAAAGCGAAGCGGTTAATACGGGACCGGCAGAATTTTTATATCCCTCAATTTCAACTTCGCCGTTCAACGGTTTTCCGCCCTGAATAATAAATTTCTCTGACATTGTGTTGCTATGAGAGTGTAGAACAATATCATTATACCCCCAAAAATCCCCTCCTGTCAAATTTCGCGCGCTCATAAAAAAAAGCGGCTCAACGAGCCTTAATTTTTTATTTTATAAGTGGCGTATTCGAAAGGGAGCCATGGATTTGCATAAAGAAGCTTTGCTACAAACGAAAAGGAAGATATCCCTGAAAAATCAATCCCCTGCAAGGAACGACCCAATTTATTTAATTTTTCGTCTTCCAAAGCGCGAGCAAACTTCGTAAATTTATAGAGTTTATCAAACTCTTTCCCTGTCTTTTCCCAAAGAATTTTTTCGTACTCTCTCAATCCTTCAGCGCTTGTGTCTCCATTTTTAATAGCGTTATACGCGGTGCGCGCTGCAAAATTTCCCGACAGCATAGCATATCTTATACCGCCCCCTGTCAATGGATTAACTTCCCTCGCCGCGTCTCCTACAAGGAGAATGTTGTCCGCGCTATGCGCTTTTATAGACGCCCCTGGAATTTTTCCTGCAGATATGCCCATAATCCCGTATTTAGAAAAATTCGCGTTCACGAACTTATCTAAATAACCAGCAATAATACTTCTGTCTGCATCAAACATACCTATCCCAACATTTGCGAGACCGTTTCCTTTTGGAAAAATCCAAACATATCCTCCGCCTGGCGTATATTTATTGCCTATATAAATCTTTGCGCGGTCTAAATCCTTTAACTCTAAGGAATATAAAAGATATTGTTGGCAATATATCCAATCGGCGTTATCTATTCCAACGTTTATCCCGGCTAATCGTCCTATGTTTGAGTTTGGGCCATCTGCTGCAATCACTACATTAGCAAAAAGAGAAAATTTCTCACCAGAATGTAAAATCTCAAGTTTGGCTTTTCCATTCTCTTTTGCAAATCCTTTCGCTTTAGCGCGCATCAAAATATCAGCGCCAGCATCCATTGCTCTCGTTGCCAAATGTCTCTCAAAAAGCGGCCTGTCTAAAATATAAGCTCTGTCGTTAACAGAAGCATTAGTTCCGTCAGGGAAAAAGACGTCAAGACCTTTTATTTCCGTGGATACATATTTTTTATCCACTGGTCCTAAAATTTCTTCAATGTGCCTTTGTCCCACTCCTTCCGCGCAATTGGAGGAATATCCTATACTCCTTTGCTGCTCCACTAATAAAACATTCAAACCTATTTCAGCTGCTATTTTCGCAGCCCAGGACCCGCCGGGTCCAGCCCCAACAACTATCACATCATATTCTTTTTCCATTTTCTATCCTCTCCTGTTTTTTTATATATTCAAAATCTTATGTGCCGATGGCTTCCTATTTTCGCCATCAAGCAAATATTAACACTTTTCTTTCCTGTTTGTCAATTTTTTTTTACAACAAGCGGCATAAAAAAAAATGCCTAATCGTGTCAGCTAAATTTCAGCCAAACACTAATTAAACAAATGTTTGCGATTATGGCGCTAATGCCCCTTAACCCACTTTATAACTTCTTTCATTTGTTTTATCCCCTCTATATCGCCCGTATCCTCAAAAAAATATCCAATGCCAGTTCTCCATAAATCCCAGCATAGTGTTTTTCTCCCAATTCTTTGTAACACTCTGATATTCCGGCATAAGTCAACGCCTCACCTCTCTCGTCGCCTACTTTCTTACGAGCAGCCAATGCCATTTCGTAGAGCAAAATCGCTCTCTCCGCACTCCCTTTCACTTGCTCAATATACGCAACACTCTGCATCATATTTCCGACATCCTTATCACTCGCCGCATGGTCACTCTCACTCATCGCTTTCAAAAGCGCCATTTTCGTTGCTTCTACCTCTTCGTCCGAAATCGGAATATTACCATAGACTTTGCAGATAAACATCTCAAACCACGTATAAGCAAGTTGAATTGGATCATCATTCCTGTACCCAGCCGCGTGTTGCAAACTTTCAACCGCATACTCGTATTTGCCCATTGCCCGAAGTATTCTACCTTCACAATGGCAAATCAATCCTTTTAATATTCTTGATTTGCTTTCGGGTAAAAAATCTGCTTGGTCCCATGCTTCCCTCAATGCTTGTAACGCCGCATTGTTATTGCCTTTCTCTGAAAGCCCATTTGCTCTATCAATCATTTTCTTTATTTCTTTTCTATCCATTTTTTTCTTTTTCACTTCCTGTTCTTTTTATTATTTATCTATTATTCATATCCTTATGTGCCGATGGCCTCTTTTTTCGCCATCAAGCAAACGTTAACACTTTATTTTTTATTTGTCAAATCAGAATGTTTGACAAGGACTTTTTTCTCGAAATATTGTAAAAGATATGGGAGTTTATCGCGCGGACGCAGTTTATCGCGCGAGCGCTGTTCAGCGATTTTCCAACTCAGATAAAACGCTGTAATACATTCTTTCTTTGTTCCAACGCACTCCAACGGCTTTACTTTCTTCTCCCCTATCAATTCCTTCATAATCGGCAATAATTCTTTTTTCTCAAAAAGGTTTTCGTGAAAAATTATGAGCAGTTCTTTCTCTTTTAAAAACGGATATAAAATTGAAAATACAAACAAACATTTGGAACAATTGTTGCACCACTTTCCTAACGGCTTTCTTGTTCCTGAATGAGTTTTTCGCGCTTCATTGCAGCTCAAAAATACGGAAAAATATCGCGAAAATTTGGAAAACATTTTAGCGATTTGTATTTCGTCAAACTTTCTTAAAAAATTAAAATAATTAATGTCTTTTGTTAGATATTTTTTAATATAATTTTTGAATTTTTTTTCAAAATCCGCGGTTTTTGAATACTGGTGATTGATAATTTTCCCTAAATATTCTACATTGCCTTCGTTAGCGCTTTTCTCGCACGACATTGCCACATTTTCATATCCAAACAGCGCGGCGCAGAAAACAGCCAAATTAGAAACAATAGCAGTTATAGGAGTATGGCCGTTAAGAAACTCTTTTTGAATTAGTTTTATTAAAGCAGGGTCAATTTTCCGCTTTATAATTATAGGATTTTTAATGCCGGCGATTTTGAAAATCTTAAAATGCTCTTTTGTAGGATTTAAAACAAAACAATTTAATTGTTTCACGGACAACTCGCTTTTCAATGTTTCCAATGTTGTGATAGAATCCTTGCCCTCGCCCATTGGAATCAGCACCTTGCCATTTATAGCTTGCGGAGGCCGGGTCTCCACACCAATTCCATTGGCGTGGGGGCGGGCCTCCGTCAATTTTGCGGAGGTCGGGTTTCCTTTTGCTTTGCCTGTTGAAACAATTTTTAAAAAATTTGGCTGTTTGAAATCAATTTTATTCTCATAAAAGAACTGCCCCATTCCATTCAATATAAAGTCCTCCCACCATTTGATTTGCGCTTTATTAAGATACCCTGCTCTGATTTCTATTTTTGGCGAACAAGTCGTTTTCCAATAACTTGGAATTTCCATCATTCCAATATGGAAAACAAAATTATCAAACGCGCTCTCCCCTATTTTTTCTTTTATTCTCTTAATTTGTTTTTGATTCACATTCTCAATCAAAATTCTCGGCTTAAATTCAATACTACGAGAACGGTTCTCGTAGTGTTGAATTTTAAAATCAAAAAACAATTCCAAATTATTTTTAGATATTTTGCAGGAATAATCCTGATAAACAAACTTTGGATATTTTTTCCTTAAATCCTTTGCTTTCATATACTTCATTATTGCTAAAAACCCTGAAAAAAGCAAAAAAAAATAACTGGGTTGAATTTTAACTCAGCTTGATTTTTTTTAATTTCATTGCATCTTTTGAACATCTATCATTTTATTGGAACAGCGCTTACAGCGTGACTTAGTGGTTATTTGGTAAATTGTCCCTATCTCCCATTCATTGAATTTCGAAGAGCCTATCGTTATAGAAAAACCATTCTCGAAAACAATGATGTGTCTGAGTGTGAATATTCTAATTTCAACCACTTTCCCGATATATCTTTTTTTCTCTGAAGACCATCTATGTTCCTTTGGTATTTCAACTATTATAGTTTCTACAACACTTTGATTAACTGGCTCCTTGACTTTAATATCTTTGCACGTAACGATTACTGGTTGTTCCTCGTATCTTACTGATGTTGCTATCAACCCAAATAAAAACGCTGCTGCAATCACAACAAATATCACATTTCTTGTTCTTTCCCTCATGCCTTTCTACCTCCTATTTTTTTTTAAATTTGATGAAAATTTTCTTTTTCTCATCTCTGTCTTTCTTTTAACAAATCTTTAAGGATTAGTCAATGATTATAACCCTTCTTCGGAAAGTTGTTTGAGCAGGTCCTTTTGCTTTCTGGAAAGATGCTTTGGAATATCAACATCTAATTTTACATAAAGGTGGCCCCTGCCAAATCCGGAAAAATGCGGAATTCCTTTTCTGGAAATTCTCAATATCTTGCCTGACTGAGTAGCGCTCGGAACTTTTAATAAAATTTTAGTGCCATCCAAATTAGAAATTTCTATCTCGCTTCCCAGAGCTGCCCGCGAAAAAGAAACTGGGACTGAAATATGCAAGTCGTCGCCTGTTCTCTTAAACACAGGATGCTTCTTGACAAAAATGCGGACATATATATTTCCTGACTCGCCTCCCCTAATTCCAGCATCGCCTTTGCCTTCAATTTTTATTACTTGATTGCTATCAACTCCTGCCGGGATAAAAATTTTAATTTTTTCTTCGCCCTGTACTCTTCCCTCGCCTTTGCAGACATTGCAGGGTTTTTCCGGTTTTGTTCCTTCGCCTTTACACTCCGGACAAATAGTATAATGCGTTATAGAGCCAAGAAATGTTCTTTTAATCTGCTGAACCTGTCCCGTTCCCCTGCAGGAAAAACACTCTTTTACAGCAGTACCCGGCTCCGCGCCTGTCCCTTTGCATCTGGAGCAGGTATTCATTTTATAAAGTTTGATTTCGCGCGCCTGATTTTTTAACACTGCTTCCAAAGGAAGTTCTATGTCTATTTGAATATTATCCCCTCTTTTAATATCTGTTTTTCGCTCAGCCCTGCCAAACCCATGACCAAAAAACTCTCCAAATATATCTCCCATATCTCCAAATCCAAATTCCGCTCCCTGCCCGAATTTATCTCTCATCGCTTCAAAATCAAATCCGCCAGCGCCGAAACCGGGACCTCCTTGCGCGCCGCCTTCAAATACCCTGCCAAATTTGTCATATTGCTCTCTCTTGCTTTTATCAGAAAGAATTTGATAAGCTTCGTTTATCTCCTTAAATTTTTTTTCGTCGCCGCCTTTGTCTGGATGGTATTTATGGGCAAGCTTCCTATATGCTTTTTTTATATCCTGTTCTGTGGCATTCTTCGCCACCCCCAGGATTTGATAATAATCAGCCATAAATAAAAAAATGATGAGCGAGGCAACAAGCCCTCAATGGCAAACATCGGAGGCGCCTGAGCATGGTCCGAGCCCCCACACCTAATTTAGGTGTGGGGGCTCGGTCAGGCGCTGAGATATTAGACCCCAAAATCCCGCTGGGATTTTGAGGGTCGGTGCCTTGAGGACTTCGTTGCCGAGCGAATTATTTATGAATTACTTCTCCTTATATTCGCCTTCTTCCGCGGTTTTGTCGTCAGTTTGTTTGTCGTCTTTATTTTCTCCTTCCTGCGGAGGAGTTTGCTGCTGCGTTTGCTGATACATTTGCGCCCCTACTTTCTGAATTGCTTGGGACAATTCTTCTGTCTTTTGTTTAATTTCTTCTATGCTATCGCTATCTTTTACTTTCCTTAACGCTTCTATTTTTTCTTCTATCTCTTTTTTTGTTTCTGCTGAAACCTTGTCTCCAGCGTCTTTCAGGGTCTTTTTTGTTGTGTATATCAAACTATCCGCCAAATTTTTTGCTTCAATTGTTTCTTTCTTTTTCCTGTCTTCTTCAGCGTGCAATTCCGCGTCTTTTTTCATTTTATCCACTTCTTCGTCTGACACGCCGCAAGAACCCTCAATCCTTATTGATTGGGTTTTCCCGCTCGCTTTATCTTTCGCTGAAACATTTAAAATTCCGTTCGCGTCAATGTCAAAACTCACTTCTATTTGAGGCACGCCGCGCGGCGCGGGCGGAATTCCGTCTAAAATAAATCTGCCCAATGTCTTATTATCCGCGGAACTCGGCCTCTCGCCCTGCAAAATATGAATTTCCACTGAGGGCTGATTGTCAGCAGCAGTTGAAAAAACCTGCGTCTTGGAAGTTGGAATAGTTGTATTTTTTGAAATCAAAATAGTGTTAACCTGTCCCATTGTTTCAATACCCAAAGACAACGGCGTTACATCTAAAAGCAAAACATCTTTTACTTCCCCTTGTAATATGCCCGCCTGGACCGCGGCGCCCATTGCGACAACTTCGTCAGGATTAATGCCTTTATGCGGCTCTTTGCCGAATAAATTTTTAATTTCTTCCTGTATTTTCGGCATTCTTGTCTGGCCTCCTACCAACACTATCTCGTGGATATCTTTTATTTCCATACCAGCGTCCTTTAATGTTTGTTTTGTTAATTCAATTGACCTGTCAACATATTCTTTGACTAATTCTTCAAACTCCGCGCGCGTTAATTTATAAAGAAGATGCTTGGGTCCGGAACTATCAGAAGTCACAAATGGAATATTAATTTCTGTCTCTAATGTAGTGGACAATTCAACTTTGGCTTTCTCCGCCGCTTCTTTTAGCCGCTGTAAAGCCAATTGGTCTTGCGATAAATCAATTCCCTGATCTTGCTTAAATTTATCCACCAGCCATGTAATAATTTTTTGGTCAAAATCATCTCCCCCTAAATGAGTGTCTCCGCCAGTAGATTTCACTTCCACTGTATCCTCACTCACATCCAAAACAGAAACATCAAATGTTCCTCCGCCAAAGTCATATACAATAATGTTTTTCTCTCCCTGCTTTGTTAAGCCGTAAGCCAGCGCCGCGGCAGTTGGCTCGTTAATTATTCTTTTCACTGTAAATCCAGCTACCTCGCCCGCGACTTTTGTCGCCTTTCTCTGTGAATCGTCAAAATAAGCGGGACAAGTGATAATCGCTTCTGTGATTTTTTCGCCTAATTTCTCTTCCGCGTCTGCTTTCAATTTCTGCAAAAACATTGCTGAAATTTCCAATGGCTTGTACCATTTATCTCCCATTTTTACTTCCACTCCCCCATCAGACGCCTCTTTTAATTCATAAGGGAGAAGTTTTTTGTCCTTTTGAATTTCTAAATCAGAAAACCGGCGGCCTACCAGCCGTTTAACAGAAAAAATAGTATTTTGGGAATTAGTTATCTGCTGTCTTTTTGCCAAAATACCTGCTAATCTCTCATTATTTTTGCCCAACGCAACAACAGAAGGCGTGGTACGCGCACCCTCTTTATTTTCAATAATTTTCGGCTCCCCTGCCTCAACAACGGCCATTGCCGAATAAGTTGTTCCTAAATCAATACCTAATATCTTTGACATATTTGTGATTAAATACCACCCCTAAACAGACAGCATAGAGATGGTTTTCTATACATTATATATTATACATTATACATTATACAAAATAGCGCGTAAAAATCAAGATTTGGTTTGTCTTAATTTTGACAAAAGAAAAATTGTCTTAATGATTGTATCTGGGTTCAAAGAAATACTCTCTATCCCTTCTTTAACTAAAAATTCCGCAAACGCCGGAAAGTCGCTCGGAGCGTTTCCGCAGATGCCGCAGTATTTTTTCTTTTTGTTGCAAAGTTTAATAACTTGCGATATCATTTCTTTCACAGCTGGATTTCTTTCGTCGCTGATATGCGCGATGCGCGCGTTATCTCTGTCCATTCCCAATATTAATTGCGTTAAATCGTTTGACCCGATAGACATTCCGTCAAAAATTTCTAAAAATTCATCTGCTAAAATAACATTAGACGGAATCTCGCACATTACAATTACTTTCAACTCATCTTTGCCTTTTTCCAAGCCAAATTTTTTCATTAAAGCGATCACGGCTCTTCCCTCTTCCGGGGTTCTGCAAAATGGAACCATTACTGTAATATTTTTCAAACCGAATTCATCACGCGTTTTCTTTATCGCCTTACATTCCATTTCAAACGCTGGCTGAAATTCCTTGTCTAAATAACGGCAAGCGCCTCTAAATCCAAGCATTGGATTTGATTCTTCGTTTTCAAATAATTCCCCTCCAATAAGATTTTTATATTCATTAGTCTTGAAATCAGACAGACGCACAATCACTTCTTTCGGATAGAACGCAGACGCGATTATCCCCACGCCTTCCGCAAGTTTATCCACAAAATACTGCTCTTTGTCTTTATACCCAATCGTCAACTCCTCCACCTTCTTAATTATTTTTTTGAATTTCTGGCTTGGGATTTCCTTGAATTTATTCAGGGCTAATGGATGTATTCTAATCTTCTCGGCAATAATAAATTCCTCGCGCGCCAGACCAACCCCATTATTCGGCAAAAACGAATTCTTAAAAGCAATATCCGGCGTTCCGATATTAAGCATTATCTTTGTTTTAATCTTTGGAATTTTCTTCAAATTATATTTCTTAATTTCGAATGAAATTTTTCCAGAATAAATTTTCCCGTCCAGCCCCTGAGAGCAGTCAATGGTAATTTCTTGGTTATTTTTCAAAATTTTAGTGCCGCGCAAAGTTCCTACAATGCAGGGAATTCCCAATTCTCTTGAAACAATTGCCGCGTGGCATACCTTGGAGCCTTCGTCGGTAATAACAGCGCTGGCTATTCTTATCGCAGGCACCCAGTCAGGGTCGGTCATCTTAGTTACCAAAATTTCTCCTTTCTGAAACTGAGCAATTTCAGAAACATTTGAAATAATTCTCACTCTCCCTTGCCCAATTTTATTTCCAACAGCAATCCCGCGCAAAATCGGTTTATCTTTTGATTTAATTTTATATTCTTCGTAAAATGTTTTAACTTGCGCTGCGTGAACTGTTTCAGGCCTGGATTGGACAATAAATAAATCCCCTGTCTTTCCGTCTTTCGCCCATTCGATATCCTGCGGCAGATTATAAAGCTTTTCTATATCGCAAGCCCATTGGGCCAGCTTCAAAATTTCATCATCAGAAAGTGAAAATTTTGTTTGGTCTTTTGGCAAAACTTTTGTTTGTTTCAACCCGCCCTTCCTATTATAAACATACTTTATATTTTTTCTGCCTAAACTGCGGGAAATTATTGGCTTATAGCCCTGCTTCAATGTCGGCTTAAACACGTAAAATTCGTCCGGGGTAATCTTTCCTTTTACAATGAGCTCCCCTACTCCATATATTGAATTTATTAAAATAACATCAGGAAATCCAGTTTCAGTATCCAGAGTGAACATTACGCCGGCAGAACCCAAATCAGACCTTACCATTTTCTGTATACACACAGACAAAGCGATTTTCAAATGCTCAAATCCCTTTTCCTCGCGATACGCGATAGCTCTGTCAGTGAACAAAGAAGCCATGCATTTTTTAACCGAGCTTAATAATTCCCGCTCGCCAGTAATATTAAGATATGATTCATGCTGTCCAGCAAAACTAGCGCTCGGCAGGTCTTCCGCTGTTGCCGAACTCCTAACAGCAACACTCAAATTCTTCTCATTATATTCCTGCGACAATTTTCTATAATTTTTCAAAATCGCTTTTTCCAAATCTTCTGGAAAATTTGCCGCTAAAACCAAATCCCGCGCGCTTTTCCCGGTTTCTTGCAAATTCTTAATGCTCTTGGGATTAAATTTCTTAAAAATTTCTTTTAATTCCTTGTCAATCTTATTTTCTTTCAAAAAATACCAAAACGCGTCTGCCGTAAGCGCGAACCCGTCAGGAATTTTTATTCCTTTTTTAGTTAATTGCGAAAACATCTCGCCCAATGACGCGTTCTTGCCCCCGACCAAACCAACATCGCTCTTGCGAATCTCCTTAAACCATAAAATATATTTTTGATTTTTCATCATATTTTAAACCGCAATAATTTTATTTTTAATCAGAAAATCTTTTACTGTTTCAAAAATTTTCTGATGCCCAACGGAATTCGGATGCACTCCGTCTTCTAATAATTTTTTATAATCCAATTTGAGCCAATCCTCAAAAATTTCAATAAAATGAACATTATTTTTCTTGCAAACTTGCTTTATTATTTGGTCGTATTTTTGAATGTATTCATTTTTGTATGACTCATCCGAGTTCCAAGGGATTGGATTGACTTTTACTTCTTCAACAGGAGTCAGCCCAGCAAAAATAATCTTTGAAGAAAATTTTTGGACAATATTTGTCAACTTTTGAATATTATTTTCAAAATTTTTTATTGAAACTCTCGAACTATTTTTACTATAAATAAATTCGGAATCATTTAAACCAGTTTGAATTATTATTACATTACTTTCTTTATACTTTTGCTCTATCCTCACCTTACATTCATTTTCAATCCGTTTCAGCAATTGTGTTGAAATATCACCAGGATTCCCTAAATTAAAAACTTCATTAAATTTTCCAGTTGTCTTAAACCAAATCTTGAATCTATTTACCCAACCGCCATATTTAATATCATCCGCTCCCCAAACTATACTATCTCCAAAAACTAAAATTCTTGCCATGAAATTAATTTATTAAAAAAGTTTTAATGTTAATGTCGTTACTATAACGCCGGCGATCAAAACGCCTAAAAATATCAATGGCAGTGCTTTCTTAAATGGAATCCTGAAAATAAAAGCGCAGATAGAGCCTGTCCACGCGCCGGTAAAAGGCAAAGGAATTGCCACTAAAATAACTAACGCCAATTCCTTCCAAACTTCAAATTTTTTCTGATGATTTTTTCTGTTTCTATCAAACAGCCATACAAAAAAGCGATTAAATCTATACCACCGATGGCTTAAATATTCAGAAGCGGGACCTAACAGCAAAAGCAGAAACACTACTGGAACCATATTGCCCAAAACAGAAAACACAAAAGCAGTTTTAACAGGCAGATGATAAACCTCTAAGGCAACAGGAATAGACGCGCGCAACTCCCCTATTGGCGTCATCGCGATAAAAAATGTTTGAAGTTCAGCAATCATTGTTTTCTCAAGTACTCTGCCGCTTTTTCCGGCTCAATAGTTGAAATCTCTATGCCAGTGCAAAGTTCAAACCCAGCCCAGGTAGATGTTTTTGGCAGAATAGACAAATGCCAGTGATAAAAATCGTAATTTTTCCCGTCGCACGGCGCTGTATGAATAAAAAAATTATACGACGGATTATTCAACCCTTTATAAAGTTTATGCATTGCCATTTGCAACACTTCCGCAAGAGCCCATTTCTGTTTCTCGCTGATTCTCTCAAAATAAGCAGAATGCTGTTTGGGCGAAATCACGATTTCAAACGCCATTCTTGACGCAAAAGGACATAAAGCTACAAAATATTTATTCTCAAACACAATTCTTTTCTTATTTTTAATATCCCATTTGTTCATTAAGCAGTGAACGCATTTTTTACTATCCTTAAAAAATTTTTTGGAGCAGTTTAGCCCTGACTGGATGTCTGGATCCATAATAGGAATAGCGATAATCTGGGAATGCGGATGCGCTATGGAAGCGCCAGCTTCCGGACCATGATTGTGAAAAATAGAAACATAATTAACGAATTTTTCTTTCATCAAATCAAGATATCTGTCTTGATAAACATCAATTACTTCTTTAATTTGCGTTTGGGAAAATTGCGCTATCTGCTTTCTATGGTCTTTTGTTATTATTACTTCATGAAAACCCGCGGCGTTCATCAAATGATAAGGGCCTTCTGTTCTTTTATTTATTTTTTCATTATAAATAAACGCCGGATATTTATTCGGCACTGACACTACAGACCATCGTTTAGGAATCCCGCCTTTTGCGGTTATATCAACCTTCTTGCCGTCATAAAAAACCATCAAAGGTTTCTCCTGTTTGGAAAGATGGCAAAACACGCAATCTCGCGGAGAAACATGCTCTATAATTTTCTTGTCCTTTTTAAATGTTTCAGGCCTTCGCGCGCGGCCAGTGGCAATGACCACCCAATCTCCGCTTACTAAATCAAAACGAAGTTCTGACGGAAATTTTGCTTTTTTACTTTTATTTATCATCGTACTTTTTCAACACCAAATTTTTTCTAATGTGGAAAACATCTATCAGCATTTTTACCATATTTTTGAAACCCACTGTGCTTGTAGTGTCGTTTATCCATCTCACTGGTACTTCTTTTATCTCATAACCCATTTTTTTTGCCAAGACCAAAATTTCAACATCAAAAGCAAAACGGTCAATTTTACACTTTGGAAAAATATCCTCTACCGACTTTGCGGTGAATCCCTTAAACCCGCATTGAGTATCCCAAATTCCCCTTAACCCTGAAACAATTTGGACAATTAAATTAAAAATATTGCCAAGTATTATTCTCCACCAGGGCTGAGACACGGCAATATCCGCGCCTTTTATATCCCGCGAGCCAATCACGACTTCGCGTCCCTTGTCAAATTCAGGCCACATCTTTTCTATGTGGTTTATAGTTGTAGAATTATCAGCGTCCATAAACACGCAAAATTCTCCTTTTGCTTCCAACATTCCCTGCCGCGTCACAAAACCTTTCCCGCGATTTTTTTTATTATCAATCAAACGCAAATTTTTAATTTCCGGTAAAACCTGGCTCACTTCCTCTGCTGTCTTGTCCGGCGAACCGTCATTAACAACAATAATTTCATAAGTATATTTTTGGCTCCTCAAATACTCATCAATTTTTTTTAAGGTATCTCCAATACGACCCGCTTCTTTATAAGCCGGAATTATAACTGACAAATGAATTTTTTTATTATCCATAATAATTTTTTTATTATTTATCTATTGTACCAAAAAAATATAAAAAAAAGTAGGGTGATAAAACCCTTTTAATCAATTATATTTTTTACTTGTTCTAAAATCTCTCGCAACTCATTCAATGTGCTGCCATTATGGAACGCTCTAATCTGCCGTATTACTGAAAAATAACTGGGTATTGCTTGTTCCAATAAACCTGTGCGCAAAAATCTGTCTATTGAACCAGTCTGCATAGTAATATCAGCGTAAACATAGCTAATTCTCTCTTGAATATCCGCAATTTGGCGTACTATATTGTTTCCTTGGAAAGCCGATTCTAATTTATTCAAATGCATTATTATCTTTTGCAGCCAATCAATGTATCCCTCTAAAATACTTGTGTCTATGTGTAAAACATCTTTATCGCTGACTTTTGTGAAAAAATATTGATTAAACGTTTCAATCTGTTCAATCATTTTTTCTAAAAAAACAACAAGTCCTTGCGCGTAATATCCTTCATCAATCATTTTTTTCACAAAAATATTGAATGGCATCAAATCTAAATCTGCTTCTGTAATTTTTCTAAATCCTGAAATCGATTTTTCTGTTTTTGCCTTTTTATGTACGCCAAAACTTTCAAAAATCTTTTTCATTTCTCCCATAATTATCCCCTCCTATTTTATGATTTATTGAATGTACTATCTCAAACTTAACAAACTATCTTGAATTTGTAAAGAAAAAATTCAAAAAATAAGTAAAAAAATTCGGGGAAAGAATTAATTCAAGCCCCATGATTGCGATTTTACCAATCGATTACCTCTATGAAGGGATTTTCCGCGCGCATGATCCGAGTCCAAATGTCTATGACTCTCCGAGGATGGACAGTTTTCCACTCTCCTTTCAAAATAACTCCTATCACACTAACCCTTCTCCCTGGAGTTAAATCTCCAAAATATATATTATTCCAAAGATTATAGCTTTCTCCCTCTACTGCCAGATAGTAAGGGCCCAACCTTATCGCTTCACTGAGACACATTCCTTCGCGAGGCATTATTTGGATAATCAATCCTCCTGCTTTTTCCAATACTTCCATGCAAGAAAGTATTTCTTCTATCATTTGTTCTGTTGTTATCTCTATCTTTTTCTTCCCTTTTATCTCTTTTCCCACCTTTTTCACTTCTTCCAATATTTTTCCCATATTTATCTATCACATCCTAATTTGTGCTAAATTTAGTATTACTTATCGTCTTATTTCTGTCAAGACTTTGGTGTCATGAGTTTGAAAAAATAAGTAAAAAAATTCGGGGAAAAAATTGATTCAATCCCCATGTTCACTATATGTGTTAATCCCAAAACTTTTTTGTTGCCCTTATTCCGAACTCTGGTTTGCCTTCTCTTGTGACTATGATAAATTCAAACTTATCTTCTCGTTTGACTAAAATCGAATTTATGGCTTGCATCATTTCTTCTTCACTAAATGATGTAAATTGTTGCGCGCTTAAATTCTTTTTTATCTCCTCACAAGTGACAACCCCTTTGGAATACACTATTATTTTCATTACGGCTCTTCTAAGGCCAACATTTTTTGGTTCTGCCATATTACACCCCTTAATTTATGCTAAATTTAACATAAACTAATCCTTGATTTCTGTCAAGACTTTGGTGTCATGAGTTTGAAAAAATAAGTAAAAAAATTCGGGGAAAGAATTAATTCAAGCCCCATGATTGCGCCGCCACAAAAATCATCTCACTATTTTTACACTAAAATTCTCGGAAAGAATTATGTCTTCCCAAATTTTTCTCGCTTGGGCAAGCACTGGGGTCCCTTTCTCCCATAATCGATCCAACCCGCCAGCAAATATTTCATATAACTGTTGTTCTAAGGTATCTGAAGTTTGAACTAACAAGTTGCTCCACCCAGCATGAGGTATAGACAAATAATTCCCTGCTATTCTTATCTTTCGTTTCGAATCCATCGAATCAACTATCGCAATCTCTAACACTTTTCCAATTTCCGCTGCTTTAGCCATACACTTCATGATTTCTTCTATCATCGCTTCAGATGTCAATTTTTTTCTCGATTTTTTTTCTTTTTCCACGACTTCATTAATTTTATCTAACACATTTCCCATTTTTTATCACCCCTAATTAGTGCTAAATATAGCATAAACTAATCCTTAATTTCTGTCAAGACTTTGGGACCATGAGCAGTAATTGCGATAGTGTGCTCAAAGTGCGCGCAGACAGACCCGTCAATTGTTTGAAAAGCATGCCCGTCTGGACCTCTTCTAATTTTCCAATCCCCTGTAGTGAGCATTGGCTCAATGCAAAAAACCATTCCCGGTTTAATAACCGCGCCAGCGCGGCGCTTGCCGTAATTCAAAACTTCTGGCTCTTCGTGAAGTTCTTTGCCAATCCCATGCCCGCATAGTTCGCGCACAACTCCGAATCCTTGGTCTTCAGCGTGGCGCTGGATAGTGTTCCCAATATCTCCAAAAGTGTTTCCTGGACGCGATTTCTTAATTCCCCTCTTCAGCGCTTTCTTTGTCGCCCTTATTAAACGCAAAATTTCCGGAACAACTTCTCCAACTGGAACAGTTATTGCCATATCAGAAAGATATCCTTTATATTTCAAACCTAAATCTAAGGTTATAATATCTCCCTGCTTTAACTTATAATCACACGGAACTTCGTGGACGATTGACTGATTTACTGACGAACACAATGCCGCTGGATACCCGCCATAACCCTTGAATGCCGGTTCTGTGTTATATTTAAAAATAAGGTCCTCTGCGGCCTTATCTAATTGTTTGGTAGTAATCCCCACATCAACCATCTGCTCCAATTGTTTCACAATTTTTGCCAAAATTTTACCCGCTTCCGCCATTATTGCGATTTCCTGTTTGGTTTTTATAGAAATCATTTAATTTTCTCAAGGATTTCTTTGAAGACATCGTCAATCGGCTGTTCGCCGTTAATTTTAATAAGCCGATTTTGTTGTTTATAATACTCAACTACTTCTACAACTGTATTATCATAATAATCAAGACGATTATTTATGGCTTCAACGCTATCATCGCGCCGAGTAATTAACTCTCCCCCGCATTTATCGCAAACTTTCAATTTCTTAAATTCGCCCACCCATGGAATTAATCGCCCACACTCCTTGCAAATCCTTCTTTTGGTCAAACGGCCAATCGCTTCTTCTCTGGAAATATCAATTAATAAATTAAAAGTATTTTCTTTGCGTTCCAAAAATTCTAAAAATCTATCTAATGCTTGCGCCTCGCTAACTCTGCGAGGAGCGCCATCAAGAATAAATCCCTGATCTTCTTTAAGATTATAAGCAAAACTATGCATCCATAAAGTTGCTGCCAAATCATCTAATGGGAATCCGCCCTCTCTCACAATTTTTTTAACTCTCGCGCCCGTGTCTGTGTCAGCTTTTAATAAATCTCTAAATAAATCACCAGTGGAAATATAACAAAAATCGCCAAATTCTTTCATTAAAAGTTTCGCTTGTGTCCCTTTGCCTGAACCAGACCTTCCTATTAAAGTAAAATTTATTGGTTTGTCCATAATGATAAATGAGCAAGGCAACAAGTCCTCAATGGCAAACATCGGAGGCGCCTGAGCATGGTCCGAGCCCCTACACCTAAATTAGGTGTGGGGGCTCGGTCAGGCGCTGAGATATTAGACCCCAAAACCCACCTTAGGGGTTTGAGGGTCGGTGCCTTGAGGGCTTCGTTGCCTTGCGAATTTAATTAAACGTTAAAATGTTTCGTAGTCCCTCATTTGCAATTGCGCGTTAATCTGCTTCATTGTTTCCAGCACAACTGACACAATAATCAAGAGAGCTGTTCCTCCCAACAAGAACTGAAACACCATCACGCCGGTAATTCCGCCTATAATAGACGGCATTATCGCGATAGTTCCCAAAAATAAAGCCCCAAAAAGCAAAATCCTGTTCAGAATATAATACAAAAAATTAGCAGTTGACTCTCCCGGCCTTATTCCAGGCACAAAGCCCCCCATTTTCTGCAAATTTGTTGCTATCGCCTTAGGGTCAAAAGTTACAGCAGTGTAAAAATAAGTGAACAGCACAACTAAAATAAAATACAAAGTCGCGTAGACCCAGGGATTTTGAAATAAATCCCCTACTGTTTGCGCGACACTTCCAACTATGCCGCCCGCGCCTGCCAAAAAACTGGCGATCATTCCCGGGAAAAGCATTAGAGACAAAGCGAAAATAATAGGGATTACGCCTGCCGGATTAATATTTAATGGCAAATAAGTTGAGACCCCGCCATACATTTTCTGCCCCCGCACTCTTTTTGCGTAAGAAACAGGGATATTCCGGCGCGCTTCGTTCACAACAACCACGCCGGCAATTATAAGAATAGCCATTATGAAAAAAGCAATGTATGTAGGAATTGCGGAAGGATCCCAAGTGATAAACATCTGGCGAATATTATTTGGAAAATCAGCAATAATTCCAGCGAAAATCAAAAGCGAAACTCCATTGCCAATTCCTTTTTCGGTAATCAGTTCTCCCAGCCACATTAAAAACACGGCTCCAGCGACCACAGTTAAAATTGAACTGGCCATTAAAGCGGGTGAAAGAGAGCCGATAAGCCCCTGTCTTTGAAATAAAGTTAACATAGCAAATCCCTGCAATGTAGCCAAAGGCACAGTGAGCACTCTTCCATATTGATTAAATTTTTGCCTGCCTGCTTCCCCTTCCTCTTTATACATTTTTTCAAACGCGGGAAAAATCATGGTCAAAAGTTGTAAAATAATCACTGCTGTAATATACGGCCCCAATCCAAGCATCACAATGGAAAGATTGTCCAACGCCCCGCCGGTAAACATATTCATAAGCCCGAACATCTGATTTCTCTCAAAAAACTCTCTTAAATTTTCTATATCAATTCCGGGGATAGGAATATTCGCGCACAGCCGAAAAACAAAAAAAATAAATAAAACAAACAACATTTTATTGCGCAAATCGTGAATTTTCAATATTTGTATAAGTTTATCTAAAATCATTTTAATTCTTTGATTTTTCCGCCAATTTTTTCTATCTTTTCTTTCGCTGTTTTAGATATTTTGCAATCTTCAATAATCAATGCTTTGGTTATCTGCCCCTTTCCTAAAATTTTAACTCGCGGAATTCTTTTTTCTATTTTACGAATTATTCCTTTTTTAAGCAAGGCTGCTGGATTTACTTTTTCTTTATCCTGGAAATATTTTTCAAAAAAAGCAAAATTTATTTCCAAAAAATTCTTTGGTTTGGGATTAAATTTATAACCCCTTAATTTTGGGTATCTCTTAAGCAACCCGCGGACCATTGGTTCTTTATTGCTGCCAGATCTTGATTTCTGTCCTTTTAATCCGCGTCCAGCATAAGTGCCGCGCTTCCCTCCGCGGGCAACGCGCTTTCTTGTTTTTGTTTTATGATTTGGTTTAAGTTCATTCAACATAAATTATTACTTTTTAGTTTTTTTATCAACATCGCTACGCTCGCCTGCATCGCTATGCGAAGCATTGCGGGCAGGTGTGTTTCCTAACATCTCTAACGCTGCAATAGTTGCTTTTGCGTTGTTTAATTTATTTCTGGTCTTCCCGAGTACCTTTGAAGATATATTTTTAATTCCAGCCAAAGAACAAATTACCCTGACTGTGCCGCCTGCGACTAATCCTCTGCCTTCTTTTTGCGGCTTAAGCAGGACTTTTGCGGCTCCAAATTTGGAAATCACTTCATAAGGAATAGTGCCTTGTGAAATAGGAACTTTGATTAAATTCTTTTTTGCCAACCTGGTTGCTTTTTCTATGCCCTGCGCTACATCAGAACCCTTGGCCACTCCAACTCCAACTCTCCCTTTTTTATCGCCAACAACCATTACAGCGCGAAACCGAAGACGGCGGCCGCCAGCAGTCACCCGTGTTACTCTTGCCAAATCCAAAAGTTTAGAATCGAACTCGTCTTTTGGCTTATTTTTACGAAATCTTTGATTAAACATAATAAAATAATAAATGATTTTTACTCTTGACAAAACCAATCAATGTGCTATAACCTTATCAAGGAGGTTAAAAATGGAAATAGGAACTACTTTTATTTTTGTGATAGCGCTATGTATAATAAGTTTGTGCCATTTGATTTTTTCTTTCGGCATAAATTTTACCATGGGAAATATGGTTAAAATCGCTGAATCTAATGGTACCAAACTTGAATCTGCTATCAAAAAAATAAAATATGTTAACAGATTAAGCAATACGATAGCACTCTGTGTCGCCATGTTAGCGCTGGGGATACTAATAGCACAATCCATTTAAATGTTTGCAGGCGGACAAATTCACCTGTATTTTTTTTATTCAATTTTTTAAAATTTCAATCCTGCTTCGCGGGCTCCCTCTGCCAGGGCTTTCACTCTTCCGTGATATTTATATCCGCCTCTGTCAAAAACAATTTTTTTAATTTTCTTTTCCAGCGCTCTCTCGGCAACCAACTTCCCTACTGCGTATGCCAGCGCTGTTTTGCCTGCCTGCTCGGTAGGCAGGCCTGCCTGCTCGGTAGGCAGGGCCTTGCGGTCTCCAGCGTCTGGTTTTTTAATTTCTTTTTCCTGCGCCTCAACAATTGTATTCCCTTTTTCGTCATCAATAAGCTGCGCGTAAATATGCTGATGCGACCGAAAAACGCAAAGACGCGGAATTTTAATAGTTCCAGACACTTTTGCTCTCACCCGTTTATGCCGCCTAATTTTCTTTTCTTGTTTCTTTAACATATTTTAACTTAAAAATAAATAATGAGCGAGGCAACAAGCCCTCAATGGCAAACATCGGAAGCGCCTGAGCATGGTCTCCGAGCCACGCCTACTGGCGGGGCGAGGAGTCAGGCACTGAGATATTAGACCCCAAAATTCCGCTGGGAATTTTGAGGGTCGGTGCCTTGAGGGCTTCGTTGCCTTGCGAATTGTTATAAACTACAAAACCTTACTCTGCTGTCGCGGCTTTTTTGCCCACTTTCTTTCTTACAATTTCTCCTTCATATCTGATTCCTTTGCCTTTATACGGCTCTGGAGGCCGAATTTTTCTTATTTTCGCGGCTGTCTGCCCAACTTTTTCCTTATCAATGCCGGAAACAGTGATTATATTTTTCTCTACTGAAAATTTCACTCCTGGGACAGATGAAAACTCTACTGAATGGCTAAATCCCACCTGTAAAATTAAATCTTCACCTTGCAAATTTGCCTTATATCCCAATCCCTGCACCTCTAATTTCTTTTCATAACCATGAACTACTCCTTCCACCATATTAGAAACCAAACTCCTGGTTAATCCCCAAAAAGCATTAGATTTTTTTGTCTCTGCTTGCAATAAAACAATAATCTCTCCTTGTTTTTGCTCCAACTTAATTTCAGGCCGAATCTCTCGCGAGAGTTCTCCTTTTGGTCCTTTGACCACAATTTTCTGACCATCAATTTTCACTTCAACGCCTTCTAATATTTTAATTGGTTTTTTACCTATCCTTGACATAAATAATAATTTTCAATTTTTACCATACTTCGCATATTATTTCGCCGCCTAAATTCTGCTTGCGCGCGTCTTCGTCTGTCATTAAACCCTTTGAAGTGGAAATAACAGACATACCAAATCCGCCTTTAACTTTTTTAAGTTTATCTTTAACGCTATAAATTCTCTGGCCTTGTTTGGAAACTCTTTTAAGCCCCTGTATAGCCGGCCGTTTATCCTGATATTTCAACGCAATCTCTATTACAGCACGAGTTTTTCTTCCCTTTTTCTCTACCTTGCCTAAAAATCCCTGTTTTTCTAAAATTTTAGCAATCTCATACTTAAAATTAGAAAATGGAATATTCACTGATGGATGTTCCACCATTTGCGCGTTCCTTATTCTATTGAGCATATCAACAATTGTATCCATAATAAATTTAAAACTTAAAATTTGCCTGCCTGCTCGGTAGGCAGGAAACTTGATTTACCAAGAAGATTTTTTTACTCCGGGAATTTCGCCTTTATTCGCCATTTCCCTAAAACATATACGGCATAAACCAAACTTTCTCATATATCCCCTATTTCTGCCGCACTTAAAACAACGCAGCACTTTACGAGTGGAAAACTTTGGTTTCTTTTTTGATTTTGCTATTTGTGATTGTTTAGCCATAAATTATTTTTTTATGGGAAATCCTAATAATTTAAATAACTCTAATCCTTGTTCTTTATTTTTAGCTGTGGTCGCAATCACGGTCTCAAATCCAAACATAACTTTTGATTTTTCAGGAGATATTTCTGGAAAAGAAATATGTTCTTTCACAGCAATAGTTAAATTACCAGTAGCGTCAACAGATTTTGCGTCAATTCCTCTAAAATCTCTTGACCGAGGAAGCGCTATATGAATCAACCTGTCTAAAAAATCATACATCTTTTTTCTCCTTAGCGCAACCATTGCGCCGATAATCATACCCTCGCGAATTTTGAAACCAGCGATTGATTTTTTTGCCTTGGTCAAAACAGGCGCCTGCCCGCAAATCAAAGACAAATCATGCGCGATTGACTCTTGAATTTTCTTTTTCTCGTCAGATGTCTTATCTGAAACCAATCTGCCAAAACCAGTATTAACAACCACTTTATCAATTTTAGGCACTGCCATATCATTCTTATAACCGAATTTTTTCTTCATTGCGCCTACAACTTCCTTTTGATATTTTTCTTTTAAATTTATCATATTTCTTCACCGCACTTTTTACAAATTCTATTTTTTATTTTCTTTTCTTTGTCAACTTTATATCCTATTCTCACTGCTTTACCGCATTTAGGACATATTATTTTTACATTGGAAATACTCAAAGGCCCGGGCATTTCAACAATCTGCCCTTTTTCTCCGCTTTTTTTCGGCCTCACGCTCTTTTTTCTAATATTGATTCCTTCCACCAAAACTTTCCCTTTTTTTGGAAGCGCTTGCAAGACCTTGCCTTTCCTGCCGCGGTCTTTGCCGGAAATTATTAAAACTGTGTCATTTTTGCGTATTTTCATACTATATCTTTTGCCATTCCCGCAATTTTTTCATAACCCATTTCTTTTATTTCGCGGGCTATGGGACCTAAAATTCTCCCGCCTTTGGGATTTTTAGTAGTGCCCTCTAAAATTACAGCGGCATTATCGTCAAATCTAATATAAGAGCCGTCTTTTCTCCTAAATTCTTTTTTTTGCCTTACAATCACCGCCCTCACTTTATCATGCTTTTTCACAATTTTTCTTGGTTCCGCTTTTTTCACAGCAGCAACAATAACATCTCCTATTCGCGCGTATCTCCTGCGGCTCCCGCCCAATACCTTAAAACACTGAACTATTTTTGCTCCAGTATTATCTGCTATTTTTAACATTGTTTGCGGCTGAATCATAATTTTTTAATTACTCGCCAACATTTATCTTTTGATATTGGTCTGGTTTCCTCAATTACTACTTTATCTCCAACTTTATATTCTCCCTCTTCATAATGCGCTTTATATTTTTTGTGAAGCTTAAAACGCCTCTTATATTTAGGGTCTTTTTTAATTCTTTCAACCTTAACAACCAATGTGTTCTTCATTTTGTCTGAAACAATTATTCCTGTTAATTGATGTTTCATAATTTAGTTAGTATAGTTAGTATTCGCGCGATGTCTCTTCTTTTTGAACGAATTTCCCGCACATTTTTCACCTTACCAGAAGCCAAATCAAAACGCAACTGGCGAAGTTTTTCTCTATCCTGTTCTAAAAGTCCTTTTAATTCTTTTTCTGATTTTTGTCTTAATTCGTTTGGTTTCATCGTTATATAAATTATCGCATTATGAACTTAGTTCTTATAGGCATTTTCTCTCCAGCGCGCTTTAACGACTCTTTTGCCGCCTCCTCTTCTATGCCGTCAATCTCAAACATAATTCTACCCGGCTTTATTGGAAAACAATAATATTCCACTCCGCCCTTTCCTCCTCCCATAGGCGTTTCATTTCCTTTTTGCGTCACTGGCTTGTATGGAAAAATTCTTATCCAAAGCTTTCCTCTTTTTTTCAAATATCTAATAATCGCCCTGCGCGCGGCTTCAATCTGTCTAGAATTTATCCATTTTGCTTCCAGTGCTTTTAATCCAAAACTGCCAAAAGCCAATTCTGTTCCTCTTGTCTCTATCCCTTTTGAACTGCCCTTATGCCATTTGCGATGTTTAACTTTTTTAGGAATTAACATATACTGTGATTGCTAATTAATCAAATTTTTCACCTTTATATATCCATACTTTTATTCCAACAACCCCATAATTGCAATGAGCACTGGCTGTGCCATAATCAATTTCCGCTCTTAGTGTTTGCCTTGGTAAAGACCCGATTTTCAGCCATTCCTTGCGCGCAATTTCTTTCCCGTCCAACCTGCCGGCGACCTGAATCCGCGCGCCTTTTATTCCCTTTGAATTCATTATTTTGTCCAATCCCTGTTTAAGCGCCCTTCTGTATGGAAAACGTTTTTCCAATTGAGATGCCACCAATTGAGCCACCAAACTTGATTTTGTCCACGGCTCTCTAATTTCCTTAATGTCAATTTTTACTTTCTTGGTTTGTTTGGTGTCGCTTACGCTGATTTCTTTTTTTGCTTTTTCCTTGTTTTTTATTTTCTTGAGAGAAAGTGTCTCTTTCCTCCTGGAAATTTTAGAAATTTTTTGTTCTATTTTTTCTCTTAATTCTTCCACGCCCTTGCCGCCTCTCCCAATAATCAAACCAGGCCTTGAAGTATTTATAATAATATTTATTTTGTCAGGGGACTTTTCTATCTCAACGCTTTGCAGACCGCAGTCCTTTAACTGTTTTTCCAGAAAACTCCGTATCACAAAATCCTCCTCTAAAAATTCTGCGAGATTTTTCTTTGTCTGCCACCTTGAATCCCAATCATTGGCATCTCTTAAACGATATGCTTTTGGGTGAACTCTATGAGACATAATTAAAATGCTTTTCGCCTAAACACTCTTTTTAATCCTGTTGCGCGCTCCGGCCTTTGTTTTTCAAATTCCGGCTTTATTTTTCGCTTCTTCACCTTAACAGGTATTTTTCTCTCTCTTTCTGCTTCTATCTTTTCTTTTGTCGGCTCCTCAACACCTTTTTTGGGCAAAATTTTCTTTTTCTTTTTTATTTCTTTTTTCTCAATTTCATCCAATACCAAGGTAATATGCGAAGTCCTTTTCCGAATCTCATTAGCCCTGCCCCGTGATACTGGACGCCATCGTTTAGGTTTGGGGCCCTCGTCAACTAACAATTTAGAGATATAAAGCTCGGCAATATTTTCTATTTGAAAATTATTTTTTGCGTTGGCAATTGCGGAGTTTAATAATTTCAACATAGGAATACTCGCTTTTTTATCCGCAAAATTCAAAATCTTTTGAGCTTTCTCAACTGATTTTCCTTTTATCAAATCAGCAATTAATCTTACTTTCCTTGGTGTAATATGTAAATAACTTAATTTCGCTTTTATAATCATAATTCTCATTTCTCTTGTTTCACTTTTGCTTCCTGCTCTCTCTGCATTTTGCCTCCATGCCTTACAAATTTTGTGGTAAAAGAGAACTCTCCCAACTTATGCCCCACCATATCTTCAGTGATATACACAGGAGCAAATTCTTTTCCATTATGGACCCCAAAAGTAAAACCCACCATTTCAGGCGTGATAATACAAAAACGCGCCCATGTTTTAATAATGGTTTTATCTTCTTTTCTCAAATTGCTGATTTTCTTCATCAACTTCTCGTCTATATATGGTCCTTTCTTTAAACTTCTAGACATATTCTATTTTTAAGTGAAGCGAGGGAAGTCCAAGTGAGCTTGCTCGCTTGGACTTCAGAGCGAACGCAGAAAATTTATCCCGCAGGGTTCATTTTCTTTTCTTTATTTTCCTTCTTCTAATAATAAACTTGTTTGTTTGTTTGTTCTTTTTTCTAGTTCTTGCGCCTAAAGCCGGCTTTCCCCACGGTGTCTTTGGATGCGGCATTCCAGCCCCTGATCTTCCTTCTCCGCCGCCCATTGGATGGTCGCAAGGATTCATAGCGCTTCCTCTCACTGTAGGCCTTTTTCCCATATGCCTTTTTCTGCCTGCTTTGCCTAATTTAATAAACCGATGTTCTGGATTGGAAACTATTCCTATCGAAGCAAATCCTTGCATAGGAACTTTCCTAATCTCAGAAGACGGCATTTCCAAATGAATATATTTTCCCTCTTGGCCTAAAACTTTGGCTGAAGTTCCCGCGCCTCTCACTATCTGTCCTCCCTGCCCGGGACTAAGTTCAATATTGTGAACCATTGTCCCTGCTGGAATATTTCTCAATTCCATTCTATTGCCTGGTTTTAATTCCGTTTTTTTCGAAAAAATAATCTCATCCCCGACTTTCATATTCTGCGCGGCTAAAATATATTTTCTCTCTTTGTCTTTATACTCCAAAAGCGCAATAAAGGCAAATCGATTAGGGTCGTATTCTACGGCAATCACTTTCGCAGGCACATCTATTTTACTCTGCCCAAATTCAATAATTCTGTAAATATGTTTAGCGCCCCCTCCTCTGTGCCTCACTGTAATTCTGCCTGATAAATTTCTTCCTGATTTTTTCTTCAATGATTTAATCAGCGCCCTTTCAGGCTTTTTTTTAGTCAATCCAGAAAAATCCGCGCCTCTCGTCCCTCTTGTCCCTGAAGTTGTTGGTTTATATATTTTCATAATTATGAGTGAGGGAGGAATACAAAAACTTGTTTTTGTATTCCAACCGAGCGAGTAATTATGCGGCTTTGCCGCAATAAAATTTATCGTGGAAGTAACTCTATCTTCTGTCCTTCCTTAACTTTTACAATGGCTTTTCTATACCCCTGTTTCCAACCCATAGTTTTTCCAACCCGTCTTTTCCTTCTGGGAATATTAATCACATTAACCCTTACAACATCTACGCCGTAAACATCTTCCACTGCTTGTCTAATTTCCTGTTTGTTCGCTTTTTGCGCAACATTAAAAATATACTGATTTTTTTCAACCAAATCAGTTGCTTTTTCTGAAATATGAGGGATTTTCAATATTTTATAACTTATTCCTGTTTTTATTACTGATTTTCTTTTTTTAGCAACTATTTTCTTCTCTGCTGGCTTCTTTAGTTTCGCTGGCTTAACACCAACTCTTTCTTCTTTCTTTTCCTTTACTGCCTTTACTTCTTCTTTCTTTTCCTCTTTTATTTCCTCTTTTTTCTTTTTCCTTAAAAAATTAAATATACTCATAAAATTTCATTTAACAAATGTTTTTTCTATTACTTTTATTGATGGCCTTGCCATCATAATATATTTATATTTTAAAATATCCAAACAATTCAAGTCTTTTGCCTGCATTACCGCTGTATCAGGAATGTTTCTCGCTGCTCTGACTATATTCTCGTCTTTTTCCGGAATAACAATCAAAAAACTTGCTTTTTCTTTATTTTGTTTTGCTATTAAATTCGCGATTTCTTTTGTTTTTGGCTTGTCTAGCTTGAACTCGTCTAAAATAATCAACAACCCATTCTTTGCTTTTTGGCTTAAAGCCATAATCAGGGCTTTCCTTCTCATTTTTAATGGAATAATTTTCTTAAAATTTCGCTTATTTGTAGGCCCAAAAGTTATACCGCCGCCGCGCCATATAGGAGACCTGTTTGACCCTACTCTTGCCCTGCCTGTCCCTTTCTGGCGCCAGGGCTTTCGTCCGCCGCCTCTCACCTCTCCCTTGTCTTTTGTATGGGCTGAAACCTGCCTTCTATTCGCCATTTGCGATACAACCACCTGATGCACCAAATCAGAATTAAAATCCTCGCCAAACACCTTGTCCGGCAAATCCATGTTCTTTGTTTCATCTTTCTCGATTTTCTTGGGTTTATCTTTTTTTTGATTGTCTAATTGTGTTTCTGCCATTGTTTTTTTTAATTTTTCATCCTCTGATTTCCAGTAATGTGCCGCGCCTGCCGGGAACCGCGCCTTTTACAGCGATTAAATTATTCTCTTTGTCTATTTTAACTATTTTCAAATTCTTTACAGTTGTTCTGTCAGCGCCCATTCTGCCAGGCATTTTTCTTCCCTTGATAACTCTTTGCGGCCAAGCACTCCCCACTGACCCTATTGTTCTTTCTTCGTGTTTAGCTCCATGCGTCGCTTTCCTGCCGTGGAACCCATGCCTTTTTACGCCCCCTTGAAACCCCTTTCCTTTGGAAATTCCTGAAATTTTTACTTTGTCCATTAGGTCAAAAACTGAAACATCAATTGCATCGCCTTGTTTAATATCTTTAATATCCTGTTCAACAATTCTATATTCTCTAATGTATTTATATTCTTTGCCTTTTTCTGTTTTCTTTATATTTTTTGTTTTCTTATCAAAACCGATTTGTATTGCTTCGTATTCATCCGTGTCCTTTGTCTTGAGCTGCAATACCTTGCAGGGACCTGCTTCAATCAAAGTAACTGGAATTACATTCCCTTGTTCGTCAAAGAGCTGGCTCATTTCTAATTTTTTACCTAAAATAAATTTCATCTTTTTTTTCTAATCAAAAACTGAGCGCTAGCCCAGTTTTTAATATACAGACTAGTTTAATTTTTCATTTATCAATTTTGGAATATGTGCCTAAAACAATTGTCATATTCTTAAAATTTATTCAAAAACATTCACATTTTAATTTCAATATCCACGCCAGCAGGCAAAGTCAAATTTGTCAAAGCGTCAATAATCCTTGAATTTGGATTTAAGATGTCAATCAGCCGCTTGTGGGTTCTCATTTCAAACTGTTCTCTGCTGTCTTTATGGATAAAAGTAGACCTATTCACAGTATATTTGTGAATTTCTGTTGGCAAAGGAATAGGCCCTAAAACCTCGGCTCCATAACGCAAAGCAGTCTCCACGATTTGTCGACTGCTTGTGTCAATTACTTTATGGTCGTAAGCCCGAAGTTTTATCCGTAATTTTGGCTTAACTTCTTCTGCTAATTTTTTTGTTGCCATCTTAAAGAACTTTTGTCTAAATTATGAATTATGAATTCTTAATTCTATTTTATGATTTTTGTTACTACCCCTGCTCCCACTGTTTTGCCGCCTTCTCTGATAGCAAATCTCTGCTGTTCTTCCATAGCAATAGGAACAATTAATTTGATTTTCAGAGTGGCCGTATCTCCTGGCATAACCATTTCTGTTCCTTCCGGCAAGACCACATCTCCCGTAACATCAGTTGTTCTGAAATAAAACTGCGGCTTGTATCCGCTGAAAAACGGAGAATGCCTTCCTCCTTCTTCTTTACTCAATACGTAAACCTCTCCATCAAATTCAGTATGAGGCGTAATGGTTCCCGGTTTTGACAAAACTTGGCCTCTTTCAACATCTTCTTTTTTAAGTCCGCGCAATAAAACCCCGACATTATCCCCTGCTCGCGCTTCGTCCAATGTTTTATTAAACATCTCCATGCTCACCGCAACTGTTTTTTGGGTTGGTTTGATTCCAACAACCTCTATTTCGTCGTTTGAATGAATAACGCCTCTTTCAACTCTGCCCGTTGGCACAGTCCCCCTGCCAGCAATAGAAAACACATCCTCAACAGCCATTAAAAACGGCTTGTCAATGTCTCTTTCCGGTTCTGGAATAAATTCGTCCACCTTGTCCATCAACTCCAAAATTGGCTTTATATTTTCATCGTCAACAGATTTGCCTTCCAAAGCTTTTAACGCGGAACCTCTTATAATAGGAACTTTATCTCCGGGATATTCATATTTGGTTAAAAGTTCGCGAATTTCCGATTCCACTAAATCAATAATTTCTGGGTCGTCCACTGCGTCGCATTTATTCAAAAATACCACTAATGAAGGCAGGCCAACCTGGCGAGCCAAAAGAATATGCTCTCTTGTCTGCGGCATAGCGCCGTCAGGAGCGGAAACAACTAAAATCGCTCCGTCCATCTGCGCCGCGCCAGTCACCATATTTTTAATATAATCAGCGTGCCCTGGGCAATCAATATGCGCGTAATGGCGTTTTTCCGTTTCATATTCAACATGGCAGACATTAATAGTAACGCCGCGCTCTTTTTCCTCCGGTGCTGAATCAATCTCGCTCACGCCTTTTTCGCTCGCTTTCAGGCCTTTTAATTTAAGCGCGTGTAAAATCGCGGCTGTTAAAGTGGTTTTGCCGTGATCCACATGGCCAATAGTGCCGATATTCAAATGAGGTTTTACTCTCTCAAATTTTTCTTTCTCTGCCATGAAAAACTTAAAACTTGAAACATACCTGCCTGCCGATAGGCAGGAAACTTGAAACTTAATTAAAGGTTTCAAATTTTATATCTCAAATTCATAAAATTATATTATGTTATATTATGTTAATATATCAAAATTAAAAAAAAAGTCAACAGTTATTCATCTTACACAGGTAAATTCTCAATATCTGCTTCTTCATCTTCTTCCTGGATAGGTATTTCTAAAAAATTCTTGCCTTCCTGGCTCAAACCTTCCTGCTCGCGCTCGCGTTCCTTGTCCTGCTCCTGCTTCTTATCCTGCTCAATTATTAAATCCGCTTTGTCAAAAGGGTTGTTCTTATATCCTTCCACTATCTTTTTATAATCACCGAAACTCATCACAGTTAAAACAGGCCTGCCGTCCTCAACAATTATAAACTTGCCGCCGTCTTTTTCTATTAAATTTTTAATCTCATCTAAATTCATATAATTTACTTATAGCAAACTTTCCAAAAAAAATCAAATTATTAAATAAAAATTTTTACTGTCGAACAACAGCATCAAATAATTTCAAACCCATAGACCAGTCCGTAGGTCTATCTTTAAAACTAACAATTGGAATTCAAAAATTATTTCTCGCTCTCATCTTCATCCTAGTTTTCGCTCACTTTTTCTAATTTCTCGCGGGTTTCCTCTAATTCTTTTTGCTTTTTATTCTCTTCCGCTTCCTGAACAAGTTTCATCCTGGTGGTTTTTTCTAATTTCTCTTTATCCGGTTTCAAGCCCCCTTTTTCTTCTTTAGTTCCTCCCGTATCTTTTTCCACTAATCTTCTTCGAACTCCTTTAAAATAACTTTTCTCTAAAAAACCTCTTGGCATAATTTTTATAATTTTTTATTTATATTTTGAACCCGACCTTTTTCAATCGATTTTTTGAATTCCTTATTTTTGTAATTCTGATATTCTCCATATTTAACATATTCTATCACAAATAGAATTTTATGGAAAACTAAAATGTCCCGAGAAATATTCTCGGGACATTTTCTTATTCTATATTCTATATTCTATATTCTATATTCTATATTCTATATTCTATATTCTCTTGCCTTCAATGATTTCTTGTGTGATGTTTGCAGGTATCTCTTCATAATCGTCAAATTCCATTGTGAAATTGCCTCTGCCCTGCGTCAGAGAACGTAAAGCAGTAGCATACCCAAACATTTCAGATAAAGGAATTTTCGCGCTTATAACTTTCGTATTCAACCTATCTTCTGTTTCTTCAATCTTGCCGCGTCTGCTGGACAAATCGCCGATAACATCGCCGAAAAATTCTTCTGGAATAACTACTTCTAATTTCATAATTGGTTCTAATAGATACGCTTGCGCGCGCTTAGCCGCGCTCTGCAAAGCCATTGACCCGGCAATTTTAAACGCGATTTCAGAAGAATCAACCTCGTGGAAAGACCCGTCATATAGGGCGCAGGACAAATCAATCAATGGATAACCAGCCACAACGCCTTTTGACATTGCTTCTTTAATTCCTTTTTCTACCGCCGAAATAAATTCTTTTGGAATAACTCCTCCTTTTATCTCGTCAATAAATTCAAAGCCCTCTCCTCTTTCTTTTGGCTCAACTCTGACCCAAACATGGCCGTATTGTCCCCTGCCGCCTGACTGCTTAATGTATTTCGCTTCTGCTTGAGCTTCTGTCTTAATTGTTTCTTTATACGCAACCTGGGGCCTGCCAACATTTGCTTCAACATTAAATTCTCTTTTCATTCTATCCACAAGAATATCCAAATGAAGTTCGCCCATTCCGGAAATAATTGTTTCGCCGGTGTCCGGGTCTCCTTTAATTTTGAAAGTCGGGTCTTCGTCTGACAATTTTTTAAGCGCCAAGCCCATTTTCTCCTGGTCTGCTTTTGTCTTTGGTTCAATGCGGATGGAAATTACCGGCTCTGGGAAAGTAATCTCTTCTAAAATCACAGGAGCGTTTTCCGCGCACAAACTATTTCCAGTTCCAGTATTTTTAAGACCCACTGTTGCCGCGATGTCGCCGGCAAATAATTCATCAACCTCCTCCCTTTCCGCGGCATGCATTCTCAAAATTCTTCCCAAACGCTCTTTTTCGCCAGTATTGGCGTTTACGATATAAGAACCCTTTATTATAGAACCGGAATAAACTCTGAAATATGTCAAGGTTCCCACATAAGGGTCTGCGGCGATTTTGAAAGCCAAAGCGCAGAACGGTTCGTCATCGCTTGCTTTCTTTTCAACCTCCTTGTTTGTCTTGGGGTCTATGCCTTTAATTGGAGGCAGGTCAACAGGCGAAGGCAGGTAATCAACAGCAGCGTCCAATACCAGCTGAACTCCGGTATTTTTCAGCGCTGAACCGCAAAATACTGGAATCAGTTTATAGTCAATAGTTGCTTTTCTTAAAACTTGTTTGATTTTCTCAACAGGAATTTCTTTGCCGGCAAGATATTGCTCCAACATTTCCGCATCTTCCGCAGCAACTTTTTCAATAAGTTTTTCGCGCCATTTTTTCGCGTCGTCTAATAAATCCGCAGGAACCTCTTCTTCCTTCACTTCCTCGCCTAACTTGCCCCCAAATCTCATTGCCTTCATAGACAGCAAATCAATCACGCCTTTAAGATTTTCTTCCAAACCAATGGGAATCTGCATTGCTACAGCATTAGGGGAAAGTTTTTGCCCAATTGAAGCAAAACTCTTTTCAAAAGACGCGCCCATTCTGTCTAATTTATTTATAAAACAAATTCTTGGAACATTAAATTTATCTGCCTGTCGCCACACTGTTTCTGACTGCGGCTCCACTCCGGCAACTCCGTCAAAAACAACCACAGCGCCGTCCAGTACCCGCAGAGACCTTTGGACCTCCACTGTAAAGTCAATATGTCCGGGAGTGTCAATAATATTTATCCTGTGTTCATTGGTCTTGTCTTTTGTGGTATATTCTCTTGGAGACCAAAAACAAGTTGTTGCCGCGGAAGTAATGGTTATACCTCTTTCCCGCTCCTGTTCCATCCAGTCCATAACTGCCTCGCCCTCGTGGACTTCGCCGATTTTATGGGAAATTCCCGTGTAAAACAAAACACGCTCGGTAAATGTTGTCTTGCCGGCGTCAATATGAGCTATTATACCTATGTTACGATATTTTTCTATTGAATATTTGCGCATAAAATAATTACTACCACAAAGTCAGCAAAAAATAAATCAGAATTAATACTAAAATAAAAGTAAAAATGAAATCTATTGGACCAGCCATAAGAATAGAATTTAGAATATAGAATTTAGAAGAATTATTCCAGATTCTATATTCTATCTGGCGAAATGGGCGAAGGCGCGGTTTGCGTCTGCCATACGATGTGTGTCGTTTTTCTTTTTCACCGCGGATCCCTCATTACTAGACGCGGCAATCAATTCTTCCGCTAATTTTTCTTTCATTGGCTTGCCCTTTTTTGCCTTAGACGCGTTTATCAGCCACCTCATAGCCAAACTAATTTTCCTCTCCCCTCTCACTTCTCTTGGAACTTGGTAAACAGCTCCTCCAATTCTTTTTGACTTTACTTCCATATCTGGCGCGGCATTCGCCATTGCCAAATCAAAAATCTCTAATGGATCTTTCTTTGTTTTTTCTTTAATAATGTCAAAAGCGCTATAAACGATTTTTACAGCAATAGTTTTCTTGCCTTTGCGCATTATCTGGTTGATAAATTTGGCAACCATTACATTGTCATACACAATATCCCCTGGAATTATTCTTTTTGAAATTTTTTTGCGAGCCATAATAAATATTATTTTGGTTTCTTGGTGCCATACTTGCTTCTTACTTGTTTTCGCCCTTCCACTCCGCCAGTATCCAAAACGCCCCTCACAATATGATACCGCACTCCGGGCAAATCCTTTACTCTGCCTCCCCTTAATACAACAACTGAATGCTCCTGTAAATTATGCCCAATGCCTGGAATATACGCTGTCACCTCCATTCCATTGCTCAACCGCACCCTTGCGACTTTGCGCATTGCTGAATTCGGCTTTTTGGGAGTAGTTGTAAAAACTTTTAAGCACACTCCCCTCTTGAAAGGAGAAGGATGTTTAATTGGCTTGTTTTTTAACACATTAAAACTGAAACTCAAAGCAGGCCTTTTAGTCGGCTTTTTCGCTGTTCTCCTATTTTTTTTAAGTAATTGATGAATTGTCGGCATAATAAAATCATTAACGAATTATTCAATTAACGAATTAACGAATTACGAATTAAAATAATTAAGCATAAGTATATATGCTTATATATAATCTAACAAAACGCAAAAAAAAAGTCAAATTTTGTAAAAAAAATTGCCCAAAATAGGATGCATTTTTCTGCTCGCTCCTGCCCGCAACGCTTCGCGTAGCGATGCAGGCGGGCGGAAAAGTAAATAAACTCGCTTCGCTCGCTTATTTTCTTTTCGCTCACTTCTCAAAAAAATGAGGACGCAGCGCGCCCCATAAATTATGTATACTATATTGTCTCGAGTTTTTTTACGAGTTTATCGACTCTCCTATCGAGTTTCCTTCTAGAAATTTTACCCGAATTCCATTTTTTAGAAAGTTCTATAATCTCTGCCCGTTCTCTGCCAATCACTATTACTCCCTTATCCCGCAATTTTTCATAAACTCGCGCAGGTTTCTTCAAACCTTTTCTTGGATAGGTTTGCCATGTCAGCATATGGTCCGCCGCTTTCATGATCAGCTTTATTTGCTCTCTGTCAAGCCAGTCAAATCCGAGAAACTTATCTACACTATCCAACAAATTTTCGTGCGCAAAAATTTCATTTGCTAAACTCTCTACCGTGCCATGGCATACCATCTGATATATAATCTCCCGCAAGACTTGAGTTCTATACTCTTTCTCGTCTATCCCGACTTCCTTCACTGCTTCAATCATCTTCTCCACATTATGCGGAAAAGATAATTTACTCGTATTCAGAAACATCTCTTTCCACGGCTCTTTATCTAAACCCTGGCCTATTCTCTGCGAAAACTGGCTCACTGTTCTTACTTCCTCAACAGTGAAATGTCTGCGGATATCCCTGAACAAAAGGAGCAAACTCGTTCGTCCCAAACTAACCATGTCTAATGTTGTGAGCAAACGCAAATCAATGTCTGCAGGAATTTTCAATATTGCTTCCAGCACATCTAGCCAATTTCTCTTGCGCCACGCGTCCCAAACTTTGCTAATTTGCTCATTTAAGAACAAATTCTTTTGCTCGCTGAAAAATTCCTCGCCCGCCGCGTCCAGAAATCCTATTTCTGAAAGATATGCAAACTCTTCTTCTTTCAAAACCGATTTTGCTTTTATTTCTTCTTCCACTTTTATACCCATTTTATACCTCCTTTTTTTCTTTCAAATTCTGCTCCCATAATTCATCTCTTCTCTCTTTTTCCGCTTTTTCCAACAGGACTTCGCAGCGCTTCACATTTTCCTGCGCTTCCTCCAACTCATTTTTTTTCAACTCAACATATGCCTTAGCAAGCCCAACTCTGGCCCTGCAAGACTCAACCTCTCTTTCGCCCATTTTTTTTCCTATCTTTTCTGATCAAAACACTTTCCTTAGTATGCTTTCCTCTACAAATTGTAATGTGCTTCTCTGATATCCATTATATTACAATTTTCTCCTAAATTGTCAAATAACTTTCAGCGCGCCGAGGCCACAGCGAAGTGACCTCGGCAGAATACCTTCGCTTGATGGTGGGGTATTAAAAATGTATCCCTGAGGTACATTTGTAAAAAAAATTGCCCCAAATAGGATGCATTTTTCTGCTCGCTCCTGCCCGCAACGCTTCGCGTAGCGATGCAGGCGGGCGGAAAAGTAAATAAACTCGCTTCGCTCGCTTATTTTCTTTTCGCTCACTTCTCAAAAAAATGAGGACGCAGCGCGCCCCATCATATTATTTTATTTCTATCGCAAGCCCGGCTTTCTTGATTACCCGCTTGACTTTCCTGACCATTTTTTCATATGAGAATTTATTTCTGTCGTATCCGTCGCGAATCTCTATTATCTTCTCTCTCGCTTCACCAATCCAGACATCGTGTCCCTCTTCTATTAGCGTTTTATACACATTGCACGCGGCTCTAAAACTCTTTCGCGACAGCAGAGTATCACCTGCTTGTAACAGTTCTCTTGCGTGCATCTGTTGCCCGTGCATATACTTATCCATATATGCCACAATTTCAACAAAATCACTGTTACCCTCTAGATATTCAACCAAACCTTGGTTTTCCTTGGTTATTTCAATCATGTGTTCCCAAATTACTTGTATATACTCGTCTTTGTCTATCCTTGTTTCCGCTACTGCTTCAATCATCTTTTCTATGCCGTCCTCCGCATCTGGAAAATACTTTCTTGCCATTTCCAGAAACATCTCTTTCCACGGCTCTTTATTTAAATCCTGACCTGCTCTCCGCGAAAACTGACTCACTGTTCTTACTTCCTCAATAGTGAAATGTCTGCGGATATTCCAGAACAAAAGGAGCAAACTCGTTCGTCCCAAATTAACCATGTCTAATGTTGTGAGTAAACGCAAATCAATGTCTGAATCAATGTCTGCAGGAATTTTCAATATTGCTTCAAGCACGCCTAGCCAATTTCTCTCGTACCACGCGTCCCAAACTTTGCTAACTTGCTCATTTAAGAACAAATTCTTTTGCTCGCTGAAAAATTCCTCGTCTGCCGCATCCCAAAACCCTACTCCTAAAAGATACGCAAACTCTTCTTCTTTCAAAACCGATTTTGCTTTTATTTCTCCTACCATATCTTATACCTCCTTTTTTTCTTTCAAATTCTGCTCCCATAATTTATCGTCTTCCTCTTTTTCCACTTGTTCTAATTGTCCTTTCCAATACGCCAAATCTTCCATCGCTCCCTCAAATGCCACTCTTTTTCGCTCAACATCCATCTCTGCGGCCTCAACCATACGCTTACAATGCTCTTTTTTTTCTTCCACTTTTCATGCCTCCTTTTTTTTCTTTCATTATAGCACTCGCCTCAATATGCTTGCCTCTACAAATTGTAATGTGCTTCTTTGGTATCCATTATATTACAATTTTCTCCCAATTTGTCAAATAACTTTTAGTGAATTTCACTCCCAAGCACAATTAAAATGACAATCCGTGCCAACGCGCACGGATTGTCATTTTAATGATAATATTGCTTTCCCTCGTAGTTTTCGCACTTCTCAAAAGAACGGAACGCCGACGATTAAATAAAACAAATAGTTAATCAAAGGCAATATCCATTGAAGGCAGAAAAAAATCACGAAAAGCAAAATAAACAAACCGTACTGAGTTAAAATGATTTTTACATTTTCCATACTTCGCGGCAGAAACGCGAAAAGAATATGAGACCCGTCCAACGGCGGGATTGGCAAAAGATTAAACACTGCTAAAAGCAGATTAACCCATACAATATATCCGAAAACAAAAATCAAACTCTGGGAAAAATGGTCCATTCCAAAAGGCAAAAATCTCAATAATAACCCAAACACAATTGCCAATGAAATATTTGCCAAGGGTCCTGCGGCGCCGACTTTTGCCGCGCCGTATTTCTGGTCTCGGAAATTATACGGATTTATTGGAACTGGCTTTGCCCAACCGAAAATCACGCCAGCGCCAGTAAGCATACTTGTTAAAATCAAAAACCCTGGCACAATGATAGAACCTATTGGGTCCAAGTGCTTTAATGGATTTAATGTCAGACGGCCAGCCATTTTCGCGGTGGGGTCGCCCAAAAAATTAGCGACTTCGCCGTGCGCAACCTCATGTATCACAACCGAAAAAAGAAATATAATAATAATTAAAATCAATACAAAAATTTCCATATTTTTATTATATCAAAAAATCAAACTCTTGCCAAATTTTTGGAAATGGTCTATGATAACGATTGACTAATTATCATTTATCAGTAATCATTTATCTAATTATGAAACAGTGTCCTATTTGCCAAAAAAAATCAATAATGGCACGAAAGTTGAACAAACTAAGGGGAAAGTATAACCCAAGCCCTAAAAAACGAAAATATCCCAATCTGCAATGGGTAAGAGTTCCTATGGATGTAAAACCAAAATTCAAGGAATTTGCGGGCAAAAGAATTCTTGCCTGCACAAAATGCATTAAATCGCTTTCAAAATTAAAATAACAAAAGCCCTAATATCAGGGCTTTCGTTTTATTTTCGGCGATTTTTTTTTACAAAAAAAATCCCGCATTTGCGAGATAAGTTAAAGCCCTGCGTTCTTTTTGTTGCAAAGATCACTAGATAGTCAAAGCCCTGCGTTCTCTTTAGAATCTGGAAAGCAATCCATAAGGGTGCTCCCTTTTGTTGCAAAGATCACTAGATAGTCAAAGCCCTGCGTTCTCTTTAGAATCTGGAAAGCAATCCACGTGGGTGTCCGCATACATAGCCCAAGGGCTATCTAAATATAGAACTCCCGAAGAAAACTTTTGTCCCAGAATCTATTTAGAAAACAACAGGACCATTATCAGTGTAGCATATTTTACCCCCAAAAGTCAATACTAAATTTTACAGCTGCGTAGGTCACTGTTAAACTTTTAGGATATCAACTAATTGATGGATTAGGGACAGAACAACCGGAGGAGGCATTAAACTGTAAACTGGCTCGTTCTTTTCATCTTGGACTACCCATGGCTTTTCAATTATTCTCGCTTTTCCTTCCTGTTTATCCCATTGATAAGAATATGCGGGAGTAATCTCATATTTATCAATATATTCGTCTGCCTTGTCCACGGGCACTGAATTTCTTAATAAAATTTTGGGAATTCCGCGCAAAGAAAATGCTTTCTTGATTAACTCATCGTCTAAATTCAATCGCTCCCTTATCGGCTTTATGCCAAACTCGTCCCCTTCTTTTTGGAGCATTTCCGCGTTCTCGCACCCTGGCTCGTCGCACATTAGAAAAAATTCCTTTTCCTGCTCCCTGTATCCGATTTTTGAAGTCGGCAATAATTTCAAATTTCTTGATGTCTTGCACTTTGGACAAACCCTTCTGTATTTTATTCTCTCATCAATTATATTTTCCGGTACATCAATCAAAACAAAAATATCAGGATCCTGCCTGTAATCAATCAAATCCCTAAAAAACAAAGAAAAGCCAATCTGGTCCAGTGCCCTGGGAAAACCGTCAATGAAAATCGCTTTGCCTTTTTGTTTGGCTATTTCCCTTTTAACCAAACATAAAACCAATTCTGTTGGAAGCAATTTTTTTGTGCTTCTTAACTCCAATAAGGAAATTATTTCTTCAATCCCGAGCCAGCCGCGATAATTATTTTTCAGAAATTCAATCAATTGCGCGCGCTTGTCTTTGTCTTTCAATTCCTCGTCTATTTCCCTTGCCATATCCCCTACTGAAAAATGGAATATTTTTTCAGGGCCTATTATTTCGGCAAACATTTTCGCGTAAGTCCCTTTGCCTGAATTTTTTTTGCCCAGAAGATAAATAATAAAACTATTGTGTTCCAAATATTCTTTTATTTTTTTTATTTCCTTTTCTGCCTTCAATTCAAAATACTCCTTTCTTTGCGCAGGGTCTGTTAAATCAAATTTCTTGTCTATATCTTGTTTCTTTGTCTTAAAAAGAGGAAAGTCCATAATTATCTTGCGTTTTAATTTTTAAATTACTGCCATCGGAAAAAATTTTAATGTCGCCGTTTTGGTCTGTTCTTAATATATTTATATCAAATTTTTCCAAAGTTGCCAATGTTTCAGGATATGGATGCCCATATCTATTATTTCTCCCGCACTGTATCACCGCGATTTTTGGACTCACTGCTTCAATAAATTCCTGTGCTGTTGATGTTTTGCTCCCGTGATGCCCGACTTTCAGCACATCTGAATCCAAATAAATCCCTTCTTCTATCAATTCATTCTCTACTGATTTGAAAGCGTCGCCTGTGAATAAAAAAGAATTTTCTCCAAAACTTAAACGCGCGATAACAGAAGTGTTATTAACGCTCTTAATTTCCTGACTTTCTAAACTCTCAAATGGATAAAGGACTTCCAGTTTATAATATTCAGAACTATTGCCTGAAAAAATTTTCACACCCGCTTGCGCTATAATTATATTCGCGCCTTCGTCTTGAATAATTTTTTGCCACTCCTTATATTCTGCCGTGTTTCTTATAATGCCTGTCCATAAAATATTTTCCACTTTGTATGATTTCAACACTTCAATCAGGCCCGCTATATGGTCGTGCTCCGGATGGGTCAAAATAATCAAATCAATTGTCCTGTCCCAATACGGCATTGTTTGCGATAATTTTCTCAAAATCGCTGTACTGCTAGGTCCGCCGTCAATTAAAATCTGGTGCTGTTGCGGCGTTTGAATAAAAATCGCGTCGCCTTGGCCTATATCAAAAAAATTGACTTCTAATGGCTGGGGTTTGGTTAAATCCCATAAAATCAATCCAGCTGTAGCGTTGCACAGAAGCAGACCAAACAAAATATATTTTGTATAATTAATCTCTTTCTTGTACACGATTATGTAATCATATTCAAATAGCCAAAAACCGCTTTCAGCGGTTTTTGGCTATTTGATAACTATCAAAATCTGTTACTTTTTGCTCGGAAGAATTTTAAACATCTTTGTCCCGCATTCAGGGCAAATTCCTGTCATTGCTCTTCTCTTTGTTCCGCCTTTGCCTTTCATAGTAATTTCCTTCGGATCATTCATAGTTCTTTTTTCTTTACATTTTACGCAATAAGCGATATTTTCAGTTTTTTCTTCAGCCATAATATTAAATAATTAATAATTAATAATTCTCCGACCTTTACCCTGTTAAATAATTTCGCCTTTGGCGAAATTGCCGCAAAGCGGCATTTAACGGGGTGAACTTTTCTACAACTTTATTTTACCTTAAATCAAGTAAAAAAGATAGTCAACCCCTATCATTGCGAAATTTATTCTGGAAAAAATCTTTGAGGTCTTTGACTTTTATTCTTTGCTGCTTCATTGTAATGCGGTCACGGACTGTTAAATCATCATTTTCCAATGTTTCAAAATCTATTGTCAGGCAGAAAGGCGTGCCAATTTCGTCCTGGCGGCGGTAGCGGCGGCCTATTGAGCCAACCTCGTCATACTGGCAAACAAACTTAAATTTTAACAACTGATATACTTCTTTTGCTTTTTTTACCAAATCCGGCTTGTTTTTTACTAATGGAAAAACAGCGATTTTCACAGGCGACAAGCGCTTATCCAAGTTTAGAACCGCCTCAACCTCTTTCACTGATTTGGTTGTTTCTGTTCTTCCGCCTTTTATCTCGGAATACGCCTCGCATAGAAACGCCAAAGCGCTTCTTCCTACTCCAACAGATGTTTCAATAACATAAGGCGTATATTTCTCTTTTGTGTCAGGGTTAAAATACTTTAATTCCTCTTTGCTGTGTTTGGTATGATTAGATAAATCATAATCTCCCCTATTATGGACTCCTTCTATTTCCTTCCATCCAAAGGGAAACTTGTATTCAATGTCAATTTGCCTCTTAGCGTAATGCGCTCTGTCCTTTCTTGGTATTTCTATGGCGCGCAGGTTTTCTTTTTTAATCCCTAAATCAATATACCAGTTCATTCGCTGTTCTTTCCAATATTCAAACCAGTCATCCGGAGTTTTCGCGTCTTTCGGATTACCCGCCCGCATCGCTACGCTTCGCTTGCGAAGCGTTGCGGGCGGGGAGAACCATTGCATTTCCATTTGCTCAAACTCGCGCACGCGAAAAATAAAATTTCCCGGAGTTATCTCGTTTCTAAACGCTTTGCCAATTTGCGCGATTCCGAAAGGCGGCTTCAGGCGCATGGAATTCATCACATTCAAAAAATTTACATAAATCCCCTGACAGGTTTCAGGCCTTAAATACGCAATAGAACTGTCATCTTCAACAGGCCCAACAAATGTTTTCATCATCAAATTAAATTTTTTCGGCTTTGTGAGCCCGCCGCCGCACTCCGGACAAATATTTTTTTGAAGTTCATCCAGCTTAAATCGCTTGTGGCATTTCCTGCACTCAACTAATTCATCGGCAAACCCGGCTGTAAGATGGCCTGACGCCTGCCATACTTTTGGCGACATTAAAATACTCGCGTCTATCCCAACAATATTATCCTGTTTTTTTGTCATTTCATCCCACCAGAGTTGTTTAATATTTCTTTTCATCTCCGCGCCCAACGGCCCAAAATCATAACAACTGCCAAAACCGCCGTATATCTCTGACGACAAAAAAACAAATCCGCGGCGTTTGCACAAAGATATAATTTTATCCATTAAATTAATCATTGGACTATTCCCTGCTCCTCGCTCACAGATTGGTCGTCAGGTAGAGTAGTATTAACAGCAGGGCTCTTAATAGACAGAAGCTGTTCTGTCCAGATATCTTCGCCAATTATTTCCGCTTCGCTGATAATATCAGGAATACTGCCTCTCTGGGCTTCATCAGGCGTAAAAGCAACCTGGAAAGCAATATTAGGCGTAGAAGTCGCATTCAACGACGCTTCATCTGTAAACAAATCCCCAACATCCCAAACAATTTCCCTGGACACAGAATCAAACGCAAATTTTTCTTTTTGCTCCTCCGGGAAAATCTCGCCCGTGAGTTCAGATTGCGGCGGCAAAATCGCTTTCACTTTCACATTTTCAATATCATTATAATAATCCCCTACCTGCCACATAATAGTATAAGTATTTCTTTCTCCGGCCCTTGGCGGTACGGGTCCGGAATTCCCGAAAATTTCGTCCTGAAAATATCCTTTTTGCGCAAACTCCAGAACAGTGTTTATTTTTGTTGCAAATTCCTGGCGCGCCTGGCTCAAAATAATTTTGTCTTTTACCACAAGATTTCTGTCCTCCCCGGTAATATCCCATCTTTCTTTTAATTCTATCCAAAATTCCACTATTCCTTCTTCTTGCGCGTCTAAAAATTTAAGTTTTGGCACTCTGCGCGAATCAAAAATTATGGAATTGTCTCCTGTTTCAAAACTGCCTGTATTAGACCTCAATGTTTGAAAATCATAAGCATGACCCTGCAGTTTTACAACTAAAAACAAATCCGTGAGTAAATCCTGTCCTATATTTTTGAAAAAAATCTCATAATGAAGCAAACTGCCCGGGTCGGCAATATACTCTGGATTTCCGTTTATCTGCTGTGATATGAACAACGACGGTTCAACTATTTCTATGCTCTGGAATATCTGCTTTAGCAAAACAAACTCTCCATTCTGCCAAATGCCCAATTCCGCTTGCAAAAGTTTCCGCTCGTTCGGTTCCCCGAATACTTCGCCAAAAACCTCAATTTTGCCTCCCTGAGCTTTGCTCAAAACCCCGATATCCCACTCTGTTTTTTCTATTGCTTTTGGCTTGCTGGATATAAACTCAAAACCAGAAGGATATATTATTTTTACCCTTAATCCGGAAATCGGATAGTCAATATTTGAAAAATAATTCAAACGAAATTTGCTTTGTTTTCCTGCTTCGGTTTTGGAAGGAAAATCAAATTCAAAAGTCAGAGGAACTTTTTCTATTATTGTAGTAAAACTTGTCGTTGATTCATATTTCGCCTGTAAATTTTTAGGAACATAACTTAACCATGCCTTGGCTATTTTTGCGTCGCCATCTTTGCCCAATAATCTTGCTTTAAATTTGAAAGTTCTTTCTTCACCGGGATAAATTGCTTCCCCTAAATCTTCTGAATGTAAAATTTCTCTTAACAAACCATTTTCAACAATGGAATTTTCTGGATATTCAAAAATCAATTCTGGATTCTCTACTCTAACATTTCCGTTATTTTTATATTTAACAATATATTCCACTTCCTGGGCCAAATCCGCGCTTTCCATACCTAAAATTTCCAGCTTCACGCTTTCTTTGGAATAAAAATTTTGCTGGTAATACCAAAAACCAGCGCCTCCTATAACTAATGCCAGTATTAAAAAAAATAAAAATAATTTACTCATACTATTATATTATACATATGTTAACATCGGATGTTAACACTTTGTTATTATATTCCTTTTATCATTCATAATTCTATTTTACTATTTCAAAACGATGCCGTGTTTTGCGGCGCCTGCGGCGTAATGCTGTTGGATTTGACCCACGCTAAGCGCTTCGTTGTAAATCCTGACATTGTCTATTGTGCCATTGAAGTAACATCCACCGGTTCGCATACCAATTAAAAGTGGGTTTGTTGATACTGTAACAGAAGCTATGCCCCAACTTTGTTTTAACTCGCCGTTTAGATATATTCTTAATATATTTTCGTCCAAAATCCTCGTGATAACAAAATGTGTCCAATCTAAAGAAATCAAATTGTTTGTAGGAGTATATTTATACACGGCGCTCCCGCTGTAAAATCTGTATCCTTCCACGCCACCGTCATTGGGTAAATCCATTATCCAACCAGGGTTGTAGAACGCCATCACTGTGAACCTACTTCCTACATTTATATGACTTGCGGGCTTAATCCATGCCTCAAGCGTGAAACTTTTATCATCTATTTTCAAACTCGAACTATCCCCGCAGTTAACATAGTCTCCGCTCCCGTCAAAGCCAAGAGCGTAACCGCCCAGTACATCGTTGGCGACAAAATGAGTGTCTCCATACAGAGTTCCATCGTTCCCGAATCCAGACCTGTCAGCAGTAGGATTATTCTGGTCTTCAAAGTCCCATATTCCTACTGCGTAAGCGCCGAGAGAGTGATTAATATTCGCGCTGAATTGCTGAGACCTTGCTATTTTCGCTTTATCTCTCTGCCCGCTCAAAGACACAAAAGCAATACTGGCGATTACACCAATTATTGAAATAACCACGAGTAGTTCAATCAGAGTAAACCCTTTTAATTTCATTATTTTATCTTAACATACTTATCAAATTTTTTTAATCCCCAACCATAAATGCTGCTGGTCAATCTTGAATTTTTTTTCAATATCAAATACTTGTTTGGGTCTCTCTCCCTGCAAGAAATCTTTTGCTGTGAGTTCCGTTAGAATAAATTCTTTGTTTTTCCCTAAAATTTTGTTCAATTTCTCGTCCCCGGAATATCTGATTAAAATCTTATGATGCGGCTTGTATTCAGCGCTCTTGCGCATTCCCTGAATAGTGCGAATAACCTCCCGCACAATCCCCTGCTCTTTCAACTCTGCGGTAATCTTTGTATCTAATTCCTGTTTATTTTTAATTTTAGAATCAAACACAATATTTTTCACATTAATCTCGTCTTTAATCAAACCTAACAACTCCTCATTATTCTTAAATCTTAAATCATAATTCTGAATTCTTAATTCATTTAATGGTTGGCGAACTTTAATACAGGATTTGGCTCTCTGCGCCAGGGCCTCGCCGACAATCTTCCGCGCTATTTCCATCTGCTTTTCCAATTTCTCATCAATCAATTTCTTATTTTCTTTGGGCCAATCCTCCAAATGCGCGGATTTTTTCTTGCCGTAAATGTTTTGATAAATATATTCCGAAACAAACGGGACAAACGGCGCGCACAATTTACTCAATTCCATTAAAACATATTCTAATGTTTGTCCTGCTTGTTTTAGTTCCAGTTTATTTTGCGGGCGCTGAAATCTTTTTCGCGACCTTCTCACATACCACAAAGATAAATCATTTATCGTAAAATCCTCAATATCCCGCGCCGCCCCGACAACATCATACTCGTCCATCTTTTTACCCACGCGCATAACCAACCCGTTTAATTTTGAAATAACCCATTTGTCCAAAATATGTTTAGGGTTTGAAACTTGTCCGCCGGCGTGTAGATGGCGGAGCGGATTTGAGGCATACGTCTCCAAAAAAGCATAAACATTAAACAGAGTGAATACAAATTTTTTCAACGCCTGGTCAACATCTTTTTCGGTAAACAACTTTGAATCACCTGCCTGATTAATCGTATAGAAATACCATCTGCTTGCGTCCGCGCCAAATTTATCGATTACATACCACGGATTAACCACATTTCCTTTTGATTTAGACATTTTTTCGCCTTTCTCATCTAAAACAAGACCCAGACAAATTACATTTTTATACGAATTGCCAAAATCAAGCAAACTTGACACAGCCAATAAAGTATAAAACCAACCCCGAGTTTGGTCTACTGCTTCACAAATATAATCAGCTGGAAATAATTTTGGCGGCTTCAAATTATTATTTGCAGCTGATACTCTATTATTAAATGGCCAATGATTTTGTGCGAATGGCATTGCTCCAGAATCAAACCAACAATCCAATACCTCTGGAACCCGCTCCATTTTTTGCCTGCACTTGGGACAGAAAAATTTTACTTCGTCTATGTACGGCCGATGAAAATCCAATTCTCCCTGCTCATTGTAAGGCAAAATCCTGAAATCTATTTTATGCCATTTCCCTACTGGAAATAATGCCCCTTCTTTTTTTAACAGTTTTAAAATTTCTTCATTAGATAACCCTTTTACCGCGCTTGCTAACATTAAAATCGGACCGCTATGGCTCACAATTAAAATTTTTTTGTCTTTATATTTTTTATCAATATCCTGCAAGCATCTATACATTCTTTTCTTTGCGTTTGTATAATTCTCTCCTCCTAAGGGCGGTTTTTTTGTTAATTTATTGCTTCTATTTTGCCAGAATCCTCTCCACTCTTTAAGAGGTTTTTTGTCATAAATCCCAAAATTTATTTCCCTTAGCCTCTTGTCAAATTTTACTTTTATGCCCAATTCTTTACCGACAATTTCCGCTGTTTGTTTTGTCCGCAGCACATCAGAAGCAAAAATAATATCTATTTTTTCTTTCTTCAACTCCTGCGCGGCTTTCTTGGTTTGCTCTCTTCCTTTTTTAGTCAACGGACATAAATCTTTCCCCGGTTTGGAAACACCAATTTCTTTTTTAAAACACTCTGACTCGCTGTGCCTTAAAACAAAATACTTATTTGTGGTAAATTTTTGCTTTATTAAATCTTCTTTGTTTCCAATTATTTCCATTTTCGCGCACTCTTGGCATTTCCATATTGGCAAAGGCGTTCCCCAATATCTTTCGCGCGATATATTCCAATCTTTTAAATCTTTTAACCATTCACCAAACCTGCCCTGCTTAAAATGACTTGGAACCCAGTTTATTTTCTGATTATTTTTAATTAAATCCTGTTTTATTTTGGTCATCTGAATAAACCATGACTTCATAGCAAAATGAATCAACGGTGTTTTGCACCTCCAGCAAAACGGATAATCGTGTTCGTATAATTCTTGCTTAAAAAGCATTTTTCTTGTTTCCAAATCTTCAACAATAATGGGGTCTGCTTTTTTAACAAACATTTTATCCCACTTATATCCTTTTGTAAGCATTTTCCCATGCTCATCTACCGTAACCAAAACCGGCAAATTATTTTTTTTCCCAACAGCCATATCATCTTCTCCAAACGCTGGCGCGATATGAACCAATCCCGTGCCTTCGTCCAGCGACACGAAATCTCCAGCAATAATTTTAAAAATATTATTTGTTCGCTGTTCGCTGTTCGCTGTTCGCTGATACAATGGAGCATATTCTAATCCAACTAAATCCTTGCCTTTTATTTCTTTAACAATTTTGCCCTCTATACGACTTTCTTTAATCCTATGTTTCGCCAAAATCAAATATTCCTTTTCTGCCTTTATTTTGGCATAAGTGAATTTCGGATTTACCGCAACTGCCGCATTCCCGGGCAAAGTCCATGGAGTGGTAGTCCATACCAAAAAATAAGTATTTTTTTGTCCCTTAATAGGAAATTTTACATAAATTGACGGCTCTTTAATTTTCTTATATCCTTGCGCCACTTCATGTGAAGACAAACTTGTTCCGCAACGCGGACAATAAGGCACAACACGATAATCCTGATATAACAATCCCTTTTCATAAACTTGTTTAATAATCCACCACAATGTTTCAATATAATCTATGTCATAAGTGATATAAGGATTATCCAAGTCCAGCCAATAACCGATTTTTTCTGTTAATTGCTCCCATTCTGTTTTATACTTCCAAACCGATTTTTTGCATTTTTTATTAAACTTAGCAAGCCCGAATTTCTCAATATCTTTCTTGCTTTTAAATTCTAATTCTTTCTCTACTTCTAATTCTACCGGCAAACCATGAGTATCCCAGCCGGCTTTCCGCAAAACGCGAAAACCTTTCATTGTTTTATATCTGCAAATAACATCCTTAAAAGCGCGAGTCTCAAGATGATGAATTCCTGGTCTGCCATTAGCCGTAGGCGGACCTTCGTAAAAAACAAAATCACGCGATTTTTCGCGCTGCGCAATTGATTTTTCAAAAATTTTGTTGTCTTTCCAAAATTTTAAAACTTTTTTTTCAATTTCCCCAAAATCCATTTTTTCATTCTAACAAATTTTTTGCGATAAAAAAAGCCCCCGCACCAATACATTAGTGCGGGGGCTTGCCTCTTTATCTATTTTTTTCTAATTTTTTTAATAACCATTAACATTGTATTTATCTTCGAAAAATGTAAATTTTCCTTTATCAACGACTTCTATTATTTTCAAAACATCATCAAACAAATCTGGCAATTTTTCAATTTCCTGTTTCAAGAGCCAAATATTTTTACCTCCTTCAAATGATTCCAATAATTGCCCGGAAAAATTTGTTCCTTTCATCACATAAAAATACTTGTCTTCTAATAATTCGCCTTTATCGGAATAATCAATCTTGTGTTCAATCCCGGCTAAAGCTAATTTCGCTTCCAGTCCTGTTTCTTCTTTTAATTCTCTTTGAGCAGCCTCGTAAACTGTTTCTCCCCATTTTATCTTTCCAGTAACAAATCCATAGAATCCATAAGAAGGATGTTTTAACCTTTGTTGAACTAAATATTTTGTTTGCCCAAGAAAATCGCCAACGCATACCGCAAGGACGCTTATTTTCGCTTGTCTTTCTATATCAACATCTTTGGCGTCTGTGTCTAAACGATTAGCGTGTTCCTTGCCAATAATAGTCAAATTATAAAAACCTTGCTCGTTTTTCTCAACTAATTTCTGCTCTAATAATCTTTTCAAATGAAAAGTAAAATGGTCGTTGGAAATCCCTTCCGTATTTAGCTCGGCAAACCGCGCTCTTTCCTTAAACAACAAAGTTTTAAGAATATTGTTTTGTATCTGATGCATAATATTAGATTCATATTACACTCCCCAAAAATCCTGTCCAGTGAAGTTGACTTCACTAAATTAAAATTACCCCTGATAAAAAATCGTCGGAAGTCCAACTTCCGAAAATTTAAAATGCTGCACAATTATGGATAACGCGAAAATTATATTCCAAAGGTCGAATAAGTATATCTACATACCAGATTTAGCTTCTAATTCATTATAGCAATTTTTACCCTGCTGTGCCACTCACTATATCTCACAAAGTCAGATTTGATTTATTGATTATTTGATTAGGGAGCAAGTGTGAGATGGTATTGCTTAGTAAATGGCTTGTAATGAGTTAATACCCCACTCAACCTCGCCCTTTATTTCCCTATTTTTTAATTTTTTTTAATTTTTTAACTATTTTTAATGATTTTTCATACCTAAAATTAAAGTTTTAACTACAATTTTTTTCAACTATTTTTTCTCTTTTGACTAAAAAATATCAAAAAAAAATATTTTTTGCGTTTTTTTCCGATAAAAGGTGCAAAAATGAAAATTCAAAATTGCATTATATCTTTCTTTTCTTTGCTACTACCCCCCTCTTATTATTTTTTTTATAAAAAACATTAAAAAAAGCAACTTAATTTTTTTGATTTTTAATCAAATTTTATTCTGCCCTACTACTCACTATTTTTAAGAGGTATTTCAAGAAAAGACTTGATTTAATTTGAAAAAATATAATAATGAAGTCAATTATGGGAAAATATAAAAAACTATTAGAGAAAAGAAGGAGGTGGTATAAAAGCATTAAAAAGGTTTACTGTCCTGTGCTAAAACAGGATGTATTTTTTACCTCTAAGGGTTTCCACCATCTTGTCTATCCAAATGGAAAAATGAGACCGATAAAAGAACAGATGTATAAATTGGGGCTTTTACCTTTGGTAATACCTGTAATAAAAGGTGCAAAAAAAATACATAAATACGAGAAATCTTTTATAAAAGATTTAGGGAAAAATGCGGAATTTTGGACATTAAAAGAGGTTGTTGGACAACAAGAAACCTTAGCTAAAGTTATCTTGAGAAAAGTAGGAACAGGAAATATAATCTTTTTAAGTGTTATGAAGAAAAACGACAAAAAAATATGGTCCAAAATCAAAAAAACCATTCACAGAAGAAAATGGTCTTTTTGATGTGCCTACCTTCGGCTTATGGAATTCCTTAGCCGAGACAAACCTTGCGGTTCATAGGCACACTTACATAATAGCATACTTGACAACCCTTGTCAAGGTATGGCTTAATATAATAAATTGTGCCCAAATAGAGGGCTTTTTTATTTATTTTTAATTTTTGATTTCTTGGTATAATTTTGAGGGTTATTTCTCGTATCAATTTTGAGAAGTAAATCAAAAAATCCTAACAGATTATTTTTCGCCTCATCTAATCCCCTCTTATTATTTTGTTTCTTCTCTGCGTTTTTGGACTTTATCATATTCTTCTTTAGTCATTGGCCGATAAACGGCTTTTACTAAATTCAACAATTTGGTAGCTTTTTCTAAAGCAACCTGATCGGAAAAATACTCACTAAATCTTTTTTTATAAATCTTCTTGAATTTTTCTAAACTTTTCTTAGAAATTATTTTTTAATATTTTATTTTTTAGATTGTTCTTCAAGGTTCTTATAGTATTGAGAATTATCTCCTATAAACTTAATTAAATAAAATTTTGTTAATCTAACTATAAGATTATTTCTCCAATTCCTAATGGGTTTTACTGCCTTATAACCTTTTTTGCTCTCAAATATTTCAATTAAATTTAAACTCTCTAATTCGTCATCAATAACATTCATCCAATGTCTTGAATTCAATCCAAATCTTAGTGGATAGAAGACCCTATGTTCGTATCGTAACGGTAATTTTCCGCTAGAATACCAAATATCAAGAAACCTATCGGCTGAATATTTACCTAAACCATTACCTCTAGTATCTCTGTTATTTTTTAAAATTATCTTAGTAATTTTTATTGCTTGTATAAATTGAGGTAAGAATCTAAAAAACACAAAAACCACTACACCAAAAAGTGCTGTCCATAGTAGGTTGCTCATTACCCATTCCCTTACGCAATTAAAATTCTTTATGCATTCATACATATTTTTACTTTTTTCTTAGAAGAAGACTTATTGATTTTAATTTAACTTTTTCTTTTTTCTTTCCAAAAAAGAATTTAGAATTTTTTAAAGGAATTTCAAATGATAAAGCAATCTCATTTTTCCGTGTTAGTATCTTAGATTGTTTTTTTGAATACTTTAAAACCTCCAATTTTATAACAGACCCAGAATTAGTTTTAATTGTAAATGAAATCCTTTGATTTGGATCAATTTTTAATATTTTTAAAACAATAAAATCTTTACCATTCTCGTCAATACAATTAAACCTTATCACTTTTGTGCTTATTGAAATATCTCTAATGTTCTCACGAAATTCTTCCTCTATTTTTTTTGTTTCTATCTTAAAATCTTCTGCTTTACAATTTCCCACATTGATTTTTATGTAAACGTCAAATAATATATTTTCTGATCTATTAAAAACAAAAAATGATAATTGTTCCTGCCATTCAGATTTTTTAAAAGTTATATTTTTAGGTTCAATTTTAATTAAAGGAATGAACTTTTCAATTCCCCATGGGAGTATCTTTTCAAGAAATGTAATTATAATACTTGTGATATCCATAAAAATTGCCCAGCGATGATTTTCTTGGTTAAGCGCCTAAAAGACGAAATTTATCTCCGTTCTCTTAGAATCAAAATTCTTCTTTAATATTATCAATCTCTCTTTTGATTTTTTCATTATTATTATATGCTTTAAAAATCTTCTTATAAGAGTAAATTGCCGTCGTATGATCTCTTCCTCCTAATCTCCGTCCAATTTCTGGAAAAGGCACTCTCAATTGTTCCCGCATTAAAAAAGCAATTATCATCCTAGGAAGTACGAATTCTTTCTTTCGTGTCTTTCCAATAATATTCTTGGGATTTACACAATAATAATCTGCTACTTTTTCTATTATAAAATCTAATTTTTTCTTTCATAGATTTATTTTTTTATTCTTTCTCCCTAACAAAATTAGAAATTTTTCCCAATAATTCTGTAATAAATCCAATCATTGTTCCTAATATTGCGCCTTTGCCAATAATAAACCAATTAAATCCGCTTCCTTGGAAAAGATAAAAAATAGTAAATATAAATCCAATAATAATACCTACTGTTAGACCTCCCCAAACAGCATTTCTTTTTCTCCAAAAAATTATTAACAAAACAATAGTTATTATTCCGAGAATTGTCCAAATGATATCTATATTTTCAGTAATCATCTTATAAAATTTTTATTAGATAATTTTGAGAGCGTTTCATTGACGCGTCTCAGTCGGACTGTTTTAAGCATAAAATGAGACAAATGAGACAGTATAAAAAAAAGCTGACCATATTTTCTATGTGCTATTTTACCTGAGCACACCTTTGATAACATCAATGACCGTTTGAGATAATCCGATGAATAGTAAATTTTTACCTAATTCTTTTGCCATGCTTCCTAGCTTATTCAAAGCTTCCTTGATTTTACTGGGTTCATTTGATGTTTTTACTGTTTCAGCGGCCTCTAAATATTCAAGTTTGTTTGGTGAATACTTAAGATTTTCTTCAATAAAATTTGGCAGATCATTGATGCTAATGTTGAGTTGATTAGCAGTGATTTTCATGCTGCCATTATCGTACATCTCAACATTTCCGTTTATTGTAACTTGACCATTAAAATTTATTCCCATAATTTTATTTCTTAATTAATTTTTCGACTTTTTGTTTGACTTTAAAAAATAGAGTTAACCCCCTATTTTAAACTATTTTATTATACTCTCCCAATTTCCTAAATATTTTTTAGAGCTTTCATTAAGGTCGTTATTTTTATTAAGTGATACTATAAATTTATATAGCTTTTTGTCGTTTGATTTAGTTTCCATTAATTTTGAAGTCGGAACTATAAAGAACATATTATATTCAAACCAAAGGCCTATTAAAAAATCCGCTTCTTTTTTTTCTACCTCTGTCAAAGTAAAGTGCGTGTTTTTATTTCTATTACTTGAAGAACTAATTAATTTTTGTCTAGTCTTAACCTCTATTTTCCTCTTTTTGCCTGTTTTTTTGCTAAATAACAGTATATCGTAACCTTTCTCATCGTAGTTTTTATATACTGACCAGTTTTTATTATTGAAGTGATAGTATAAATAAAATATGCACGAAAGTTCACCAATTTCTTTTAATGTGTCACTAATACTTTGTGGCGTTTTTTTAGAAATGTGTTCCATATTATTTTAGAGCCGCATTTCGCCTAACAAGTTTTAAACGCGCCTCTTTAAAACTTGTTTTAAAATTGACCTTTTGGTGATTTTTTATAATGTATCTCGATCGCTTGGTTTAACATGTGAATGCTGCGGGGCTAGGAGTCGAACCTAGATTACCTCTTCCAAGGAGAGGCGTGTGACCCTTACACCACCCCGCAATTTTTACAAATGCCTTCTGTCCAGCCTGCAATTTTACGATTAAAATTTGTACTTCTTCTAACAACAACTTCTAACAAACCGTAATAATCTTTACCTACATTTTTTCTGTTGGTGCGTATCTTATGTTTTTTCCAACTGACTTTTTGAAATTCTTTTTTGGGAAATCTTGTAACTTTAGCCCAATATTTTTGTACTTCTGGTAATTTATTTATCGCATTTTCATGCAAATAAATTCGAAAATGGATATCGCTTTTATCAATCTTGCAAATACTCTGAAGCCATTTTAAAAATATTCTTATCAAATTCGGATCCGAATTCCCCAATGTTACAAAGCCAGATCTATAACTTTTTTCTTTATATCCTTCTGCCCAATAAAGAGATATTCCAATCAACCATAATTCTCTATCAGATATATTTTTTATTTCTTTTATTGCTTTGCCTTTTATCTTCTGCGTAATGTTCAACCTCTGTTCCCTCCTTGCCATAGCCCCTCTGAGACCTGCCGCGCGTTTCCTCTTTGTAAGCCGTTGTTTCTGTTTTTTGCTTAAACCAACTTCTCTTAGCCAAAGAGACAAAGTAGATTTAGCTACTGGAATTTTTTTCAAAATTTCGGAATAGGAACGCCCATTTTTTCTTAATTTAATGGCTTTTTCTTTTTCTTTACTTTTAGACATAATGAACCAAGGTTAATGTTATCTTAACTATATCACCGTGGTTCAAATAATACAAGTATAGCTAAAGCCAAAAAAACAATCCGAGCTTTGTGCTTAACTCGGTTTGCCGCAAGATTCTATTAGTGCGAGTTCCAATGGGAGCTGGGGAATGGACGCGAATTTTACTTTGTTTTCCGCGTCTATAAACAAATTTATAATCCTCTGGAGTTCGCTTTGTTCAATGCCCGCAATTTGATTTTGAAGATTTTCAAATTCCTCTTTTGTGAGCCCGACAATCAATTCCTTATTTGTATCCCCTCCCCCGCTCACTTTTAAAATTATTGCCTGTCTTAAATAATTATTAAACGCTTTGGCAAACTCCTGCGCGTCAATTCCTTTGTCTATTGTTTTATTTAAAAATTCAATCGCGTCTGCTGGTTTTTTCTCGCATATAAATTGAAAAAACTGGCTCACCAAATTTGTTTCCACTAATCCCAATAAATCCTTAATTTCTTCCGCTCTTATTTCTTTTTTGCCGCCGCCGGCAAATGTGAGCGCCTGGTCTAAAAAACCCTGGGCGTCCCTGAGCGCGCCTTCGGAATGCAAAGCAATTAGTTCCAGAGCCGGCTTCTCAATTTTTATGCCCTCTTTTTCACAAATAAAATCCAATCTATTTATAATTTCTTCTGCTGTCAACTTTCTGAAATCAAATCTTTGGCATCTGGAAAGAATAGTTGGAAGCATTTTCTGAATCTCTGTTGTGGCTAAAATAAAAATCACGCGCGAAGGCGGTTCTTCCAATGTCTTTAATAAAGCGTTAGATGCCTCTTTTGTGAGTTGATGGCATTCGTCAATAATAAATACCTTATATTTCAGTTTGCTCGGAGCGAATCTCACGCCCTCGCGCAATTCCCTGATTTCGTCAATCCCGCGATGGGACGCGGCGTCAATTTCAATCAAATCCATAGCGCTTCCAGCTATAATTTCCAAACAGGAAGAACATTTGTTGCAGGGCTCAAAGCCGTCTCTATCCTCGCAGTTCACTGCCTTTGCTAAAATTCTCGCAACACTTGTTTTCCCGCTTCCTCTTGGTCCCGTAAATAAATAAGCGTGCGAAATGAGATCTGAAGAAACAGCATTTGTTATTGTTTGAATAATATGCTCCTGCCCCACAACTTCGGCAAAAATTCTTGGCCTGTATTTTCTGTATAAAACCAAATTAGCCATAATTATTGCTACTTCTTAAACACAACAAATTTATAACCAATAAAATTCCATGTCATTCCCACAAAAGTTGCAATAATAGCGCCAACATTCCCCCACATTTTATCTGTGAACCCGTCTGTAAACCCGAATTGAGGTCCCACCACATTAACTATTATTGAAGCGGTTCCTATATTTATCCCAAAACCGATTATACTTACTAAAAAAAACTGCGTCATCTCCTTTTTTGTTTTCTTGGTTTCTGCTTTATCAAAGGTCCAAAACTTGTTTAAGAAATAAGAATTTATCGTTGCAATAATAAAAGAAATCCCCTTGAAAACAGAATAACCCATGCCTGTGGCAATCCCGAAAACAAACATTAAAACATTTAGAACTCCTAAATCAATAAAAGTGTTTAACGCGCCTGTCAAAACAAATTTCGCTGCCTGGAAAACTATTAAAAATTTCCTGCCAATAAGAAAAGCAATATAAAGGCAGAATGCGGACAATACTGGAAAAGCTATTGGGATAATCAAATTGATTGATTTTATTTCTATGCCAAAAATCGCTTCTATTCCGAGATTTTTCAAAATCCCTAATAAAAACAAACCAACAACTTCGCCGATTATTAAAGAAACAATAAAGTCAATTTTTTTCATTATCTCATAATATCAAAATTAACAGGACTTGGCAATATCACAACGCGCGTCCCCCGTATTTTGTAAATTTGATAAATATGTTATGATGTTAATATGTTTCTGATTGTCGGTTTGGGAAATCCGAGTATAAAATATAAAAATACGCGGCATAATATTGGATTTAGGATTATTGACGAATTTGCCAAGGAAAATAATTTTCCTGAATTTAAATTATCCAAGAAACACAATTCCTTAATTTCAGAAAGCATTATTAATGATAATAAAATTATGCTTGTGAAACCGCAGACCTTTATGAACAGTTCAGGTAAAGCAATAAAATCAATAATTGATTATTTATCTTTGATAACTGATAATTTAATAGTTGTTCATGACGATATTGATATTGAAATTGGAGAAATCAGAATTTCTGAAAATCGCGGGTCAGCGGGGCACAAAGGCGTTCAGTCAATAATTGACGAAATCAACACAAAGGATTTTGCGCGCGTCCGCGTTGGAATAAAACCTGTAGGCAAAATTCAGGAACAAGGTGGCGACACGCAACCAATTATCACTGAAAAATTTGTGCTTGAAAAATTTACCCAAGACGAGGAAAAAATTTTAGAAAACATCATCAAACAATCAAGCGTAAGAATTATGGACCAAACAAAAATGGGATAACCTCATCCTGAAGTTCCCCATAGAAAACTTATTATATTTCGTGTGTCTGCGTCTTTTATCGCAACGATAAATCTTGTTTCTTCCAATATCTCTTCCATCCTTCCGAAAGTAGAATCTATGAAAGAAAAATTTTTTTCTTTGCAACAGTCTATCAAAACGGATAAATGCCGCACCAGATAATAAATAATATCATCGCTTGCAATTTCGAATGTATTCCCAGGACTCAAAATATCTTTTCTTTCAATAGATAAAGATGGTTTTTCACACACAATGGTTCTCCCTTGACGCTCGTGAGAATTCTTGCCCCAATTTAAAGAAATTACTTTTTCTCCGACTCCAATCCCCTCTGTTCCTGCTTTTATCGTTTCCAGAGTGTGAATACTTCCTCGCGCAACACGAACCTCAATACCTTTCTTCTTAAATATTTTTTTCGTTTTTATCACCTCATATACTTTATTTTAATTTCTAAGTTAATCCTACTATTTTATTATTTTTTGTCAAATTTTTTTAGATGTGGTAGATTAAGAAAATGGATCAGGATATTAAAACAGTTTCAATTGAGGATGAAGAGTATCCAAAACAATTAAAAGAAATCAAAAATCCGCCAAAGCTTCTTTATTATATAGGAAACCTGTCTGCCGCGGAAAAGCCCTGTTTTGGAATAGTTGGAACTAGAAGATGCTCTGTTTACGGAAAACAAATAGCAATGAATTTTGCGAGCAACCTATCTGACGCTGGATTAGTTATTGTGAGCGGATTAACGCCTGGAATTGACACTTTTTCGCACCAAGCAATAGTTGAAAAGCAAAAGCAAACAATCGCCGTCTTGGGAACCGGATTAGACGAGAAAACAATATACCCACAATCCAATTTAGGATTATCGCGAAAAATAATTGAAAATAACGGATGTTTGATTTCCGAATATCCAAACGGAACGCACGGAGCAAGATTTACTTTCCCGAACAGAAACAGAATAATTTCCGGGTTGTCAATGGGAATTTTAATTGTTGAAGCAAAACAAAAATCAGGTGCTTTAATAACCGCAAATTGGGCGAAAAAACAGAAAAGGAAAATTTTTGCCGTTCCAGGGTCTGTTTATTCCCAAAATTCCCAAGGATGCCACTTCGCTATAAAACAAGGCGCGAAATTAGCGGAAAACGCGCAGGATATTCTCAAAGAATTAAACAAGCAAACTATTAGCATTAATTTTGAAAAGCAAATTACCGGGGACACAGAACAGGAAAATTTGGTTTTACGCGCGCTCCAACAGGGTCCCGCGCATATTGACGAAATTGCTAAAATTACCAAATTATTTCCGTCAGAAATCAACAGCGCTATTGCTGTTTTAGAAATAAAAGATATAATAAAAAATTTTGGAGGAAATATTTACGCCCTAACGGGCTAAATTTGAATTATGAACTTAATTATAGTAGAAAGCCCGACGAAAGCGAAAACAATCACAAAATTTTTAGGCCCTAAATACAGGGTCTTGTCTTCTTATGGCCATATTCGGGATTTACCTAAGAGCGAATTGGGAGTAGATGTAGAACAAAATTTCAAGCCAAAATACATTATTCCCTTAAAAGCGAGAAAAAATGCAAATATCCTAAAAAAAGAAGCAAAAAAAGCAGATTTGATAATCTTAGCCACTGATGAAGACAGAGAAGGAGAGGCAATCGCGTTTCATTTGTCTCAAATTTTAGATTTAGGCGACAAAAAACATCAGCGAATTGTGTTTCACGAAATCACGAAACAAGCAATAGAAAACGCGTTGAAAAACCCTCGCGATATTGATATGGACTTAGTGAACGCCCAGCAAGGAAGAAGAATTTTAGACAGATTGGTCGGGTATAAATTATCGCCGTTTTTATGGAAAAAAATCGTTAAGGGTTTGTCCGCGGGCAGGGTTCAGTCAGTGGCTGTGCGGCTTATCGCGGAAAGGGAAAAAGAGATTGAAAATTTTACGCCGCAAGAATACTACACAATTGGAGCAGAGCTTCAATCGCGCGAAACTGATATAAAAAATAAATTTCTTGCCGGGCTAATAAAAAAAGACAATAAGGTAATTCCAAAATTAGAAATTAAAACAAAAAAAGAGGCAGACGCGATTGTTAAAGATTTAGAAAAAGCTGAATATAAAGTAATAGACATAGATAAAAAAGAAAACAAAAAAAATCCTTTGCCGCCTTTTACCACAAGCACCTTGCAGCAGGAGGCATGGAAGCGTTTGCACTGGCCGGCGAAATTCACAATGTTTGTCGCGCAGAAACTTTACGAGCAAGGAAATATCACATACCACCGCACCGACTCTCTTAACTTATCAGAAATGTCCTTGGCATCCGCGAAAAAATTTATTGAAGCAAGTTTAGGAAAAAATTATTTCCCGGGATTCGCGAGAAAATATAAAACAAAATCAAAAGGCGCGCAAGAAGCGCACGAAGCTATCAGGCCCACTGAACCAAACAAGGAACCCGACAAACTAAAATTAGACGACAAGCAGTATCGTTTGTATGACTTAATTTGGAGAAGGTTTATCTCGTCGCAAATGAGCCATGCGATTTTTGATTCAACATCTATTGATATTTCCGCTAAAAACTATATTTTCAGAACAACCGGACAGACATTAAAATTTGACGGATTCTTAAAAATTTATCCTATGAAATATGAAGAAACAGAATTGCCTGTTCTTGAAAAAAATGAAATTTTGAAATTATTAAAACTGCTGTCATCACAGCATTTTACTGCAGGGCCTTCAAGATATACGGAAGCAGGGCTTATTAAAATTTTGGAAGAAAACGGCATTGGCAGGCCTTCTACCTACGCGCCAATTATTTCAACTATTCAAAACCGCAACTATGTCCAAAAAAATGATGACAAAAGATTCCAGCCGACTGAAGTAGGAATCGCGGTCAACGACCTCTTGGTAAAACATTTCCCAAAAATTGTAGATATTCAATTTACCGCAAATATGGAAAAAAACTTTGACGAAATAGCGGAAGGCAAAACAAAATACACAGAAGTTATTAAAAATTTCTATACTCCTTTTGCTGAAAATTTGGCTAAAAAAGAAAAAAAAGTGCCTAAACATGAAATCGCTGAACAAAAGACAGATAAAATTTGCCCAAAATGCGGCGCGCCTCTAATCATAAAATTAGGAAGGTTTGGAAAATTTTACGCTTGCTCGGCTTTCCCAAAATGCAAGCACACAGCGGCTTTGGAAAGACCAACATTGGGAATTAAATGCCCGAAATGCCAAAAAGGCGAAATTGTAGAGAAAAAAACCCGCAAAGGCAAAACATTTTTTGCCTGCAACAAATATCCAAAATGCGATTTTGCTTTATGGGACAAACCAATAAACGAAAAATGCCCAAAATGCGGCTCTTTGTTAGTAGAAACAAAAAAAGGAGCCAAGTGCTCCAGCAAAGAATGCGATTATATTAAGCCCTAACTTGCTTACATAAACATTAATAATTCTGGATTGACTAATAAAATAATTCCTAAAACAATCATTAATAAACCGCCAATGAGCTTTATCGCCTTTGTTTGCTCTTTGGTGATTTTTTTACCCTTGAAAAACCAGATAAATAATAAAATCATTCCGCTCAAAGGTATTATGTAAATTAAATCATAAAAAATCAGATAAATATAATATGCCATACTGCCCTCGAGAACTTTTAATGAAAGAACCGCTGTATAAATCATTGGCCATCCAGCAGTGCAGGGCAATTCAATAAAAGAAGCAAACGCGGCTAAAACAACAGAAGCAGTGATTAAAGCCGGCAAAGAACCATATTTGATAACCTCTTTGATTTTTTCTATCTTTTGCAGAACTAATGGCTTATGCTTTTCTTGAATCATTAAGGTTACGCCTTTTCTAAAAGCAAAAAATTCTTTGCAGTTTATAGCGCCGGCAAATAAAGCCAAGCAAGCAATACCTATTCTTAAAGGGTCAATAAACCCTATAAATTTAAATATATTCAGCCAGGCAGCCATAAATAAAAAATAAATTACAAAAACTACACTCACAAAAGTAAAGCCGACTATCAGCATTCTTTTTTTTGCTGTCTGGCTGGCCCCTTCAAAACTAGATATAAGCAAAACCAATAAAAAACTTAAAATCCATAAGGTGCAGGGATTAAAGCCGTCAATAATTGCGATGATAAAAGTGAACCAAGGCAGGTCTAAACCAAATCCGATTTCCTTAAAATAATCAGGTGAAATATTCTTTATGACCAAAAACAGGGCTATTAAGCCGCATGCAAAACAAAACGCCACAAAAATTTTTTTATTTTTTTCTTTCATCTATCTATTCAAATTATTCAAAAATTTTTCTATCAGAGTTTTATATTTATCCTTGGAATAACTGCCTATCAAAACATCGCATCCTATTATAACTGTGGGAGTGTATTTAGGCCAAATCTTAAATTCCTTAAACTTTTTTAAATCTTCCTGTTTAGATAAATCAAAATACATAAATTCTGCGTTCAATTCTTTTTCAATTTCTCTTAATCTGGGGACCGCAACCTTGCACGCGCTGCAGTACTTTGTCTCTAAAATAATAACCTTATCGCTAATCCCCCTCTTTGAACATTGCTCCAAAGAAATCATCCCCTCTTTGCCTATTGAAAGCGGTTCTAAGAGAGGTTCATTATTTGTTGGCTCTTCTGGCTTTGGCTCTAGAGTTGGTTCTAAATTTACAATTGGTTCTGGCTCTGGAATCGGCGCTAAAAAGCGAAAAACAAAATAACCAACAGCAACTGCGGCAATAACAAAACCTAATATTAAAATCACAAAGATCACTTTTTTCATAAAATTCATAATTACTTATCCTTGTTTTCTAAAATCGCTTTTATCAAAACATCCTTTTCCACTAATTTTGACATTCTTAAAATTTCGTTTCCATCTTTGTCAAAAAATATAAAAGTTGGGATAGATGCCATATTATATTTTTTTATTGCGTCAGGATTGTCGTCAAGACCAATATACTCTGTTTCCAGCCAAGGGTATTCTTGCTCAATTTCTTCCCAGCGCGGAGTCATAACTTTACAATCAACGCACCAGCTGGCTCCAATTTTTAATACCTTCATAATTCTTATATAATATTTTGTAAATATCTACTGGCGGACAAGGCGCATCGCGCGCCATCGCCAGCGGCGACAACAATCTGTTTATACTTGTTGTCTGTGATGTCGCCGGCGGCAAAAAGTCCGAAAATCTTTGTTTCGCCTGTTTGCGGATTTACTTTTATTTCATCTCTCTTGTTAAAATCCACCAAACCCTTTACAAAACCAGTAGCCGGAATACTTCCGATTTCAATAAACACTCCATCGACCTTTAGTGTTTTTGCCTTTTTAGTTATATTATCCTGATATATTATTGTGTCAACAAAATTCTTGCCTTTAATCTCTTTTAAGTCAGCGTTAGTAATAACTTTTATTTTCTGCGTTTTCTTTACTATTTGCTGATTTGTTTTGTCTGCTCTAACTTTGGGCCCGTATTCCAAAATATAAACCTGTTTAGCAAGGCGGGATAAAAATATGCCTGCTTCAAAACCAGCGTTGCCGCCGCCAACCACTGCTGTTATCCTGTCTTTATAGAGCATGCCGTCGCAGGTAACGCAATAACTCACTCCTCTGCCAATAAGTTCTTTCTCGCCAGTAACTTCCAAAGGCCTGGGGTCAGCGCCTGAAGCAACAATCACTGAAAGACCCTTAAATTGTTTCTTATCTCCAGTTGAAACAAAAAAAACTTTCCCTGTTTTTTTGATTTTTACCGCTTTGTCTAAAACAACCGGAACCTTAAACTCTTTGAGATGCTCTTCAAATTTTTCAATTAAACTTTTGCCGGAAATTTTCCCTAATCCGGGATAATTTTCAATTTCCACTGATTTTCTCTTAATTTGGCCCCCAATATCTTTAGTGATTAAAAGAACATCCAAATTTTCTCTATGTCCGTAAATCGCGGCAGTCATTCCTGCCGGTCCCCCGCCAATAATTATAATATCATATAATTTTTGTTTCATAATTTATAATTAATATTTTGAAATGCTATAATTGAATTTTCTTTGATTGCCTTCCGTGAGATACATTACTCACATCTCTAACTTCATCTAAATCTTTGATAAGCAACTTATAATTTTTATTAACGCTATGAATGCCTAATAACTCAGATTTATAACAAACTTTTTCAAAAGGTTGAAAATAAATTAGAGAAAAATAAGCGTCAAGTATTCCCACCGTCTGTAAAAGTCTTCCTTCTTTTAATTGGGAAGTATGCTGTTTGATTCCTTCCTCTTTTTTACTCCAGTAATCATCAATTGGAACCATCAAAAGTTTCTTAATGTTGCCGGGATCCTTTTTCAAAAAAGGAAAAAACTGCACTAAATAATACACTTCTAACGGAGTAATATTGATTTTTTCAATCGCTCTTCTGGCAAATAAATATGTTACTCTGTGGTCAATGTGCGATTCAGATTTTATTGGCAAAAATACGATATTAGGATTATAACTTTCCATTAATCCAACCATTTTTCGCAAAATTTTTTCTTGTTCTTTTTCTTTTAAAGCGCCAAGTTTACCATCCTCTATGTTAAAATTATAAAATTTATCTACACCTAAAAATTTTCTTTCGTTTTCGGATTCTTTAATTCTAATTTTATTCAATTCAGAATAAGGAACAATATTACTGCCATGTCCTCCATTAGTCATTTGAATATACATAATTTTCCAACCTTTTTCTAAAAGTTGAATCAATGTCCCTCCAATACTGATAATCCCGTCATCATTATGGGGATTGACAACAATCGCTTTTTTCATTTTATGTATTTTAATAATTTGGCTCTAAATTCAGCTTTTTTCTCCGCGTCTAAAGTTATATTATTGTTTTTAACAATATAATCTTGTTTTAAAAAAATTATTTTATCCGGGTCTAAATCCTTGTCCAGCGCAACACCAGGCCCAATTATGCTATTCGAACCGATTTTCATACCTGGCATTATTGTTACGTTAGTGCCGGTTCGGCAGTCATCTGACATAATTACGCCTAATTTATCTCTGTTAGAATCAACCCTGCCTTTGCCCAGAATATTCACTTTAATCGTTTTTTCGTCAAACCTAAAATTTGCCGTAATTGTCCCTGCTCCAATATAACATTTATCTAAAATAATTGAATCACCAATATAAGAAGAATGAAACCAGCAATTTTCGCCTATAAGCGAATTTTTTATTTCCGTAGAATACCCAACAACAGAATTATTCCCTATAGAAGAATAATTCCGAATTAAAACATTGTTGCCTATGACACAATTTTTTCCGATATACGCAGGACCCTTAATCACAGCGTTTTCCATTATTTTTGCGTTGTCGCCAATAAAAACATTGCCAATAATATGGGATTTATTAGATATGGAAGCGCTTGAGGAAATAAATTCCTTGGTAATAATTTTATCCATAAAATATTGATTTATAACAAACAAATCCCAGGGATATTTATAACTGGAAAAAAAACCGTTATACTTCACTGTTTTCACTCTATTATCTTTATCTATAAACTTTTGAATCGCTTTTTCGTACTGCTCATCTGAAACGCCAACTTTAGCGTAGTAATCAAAAATCTTTTTAGTCATTATGTAAACTCCAATAACAGCAAGATTGCTCGGCTCTTTTCCTTTTTTCGGTTTTTCAACCAACTTCCTAACATTCATTTTGCTGTCGCAATCAATTATGCCGAATTTCCATGTCTCTTTTACCGGCTGACTGGAAAGAACTATATCTGCCTCGTCTTTCGCATGTTCCTTTATCATATCTTTTATTAAATAACTCTCAAATACATCATCGGCATTTAAAACAAAAAAATTATCATCAACTAAATTCTGCGCCGCGGTCAAAGCGTTCGCCATGCCCAATGCTTTTTTCTGAAAAATATATCTTATTTTTACGCCGAATTTACTTCCGTTGCCGAAATAATTTTCTATCTGCCCGGTATTTTGATCTACAATTATAATTATATCTTTAATGTTTTCTTTGCTCAAATTTTCAATTACATACTGGATCAATGGATTGCCCAAAATCTTAAACATTGATTTTGGCTGATTCACAGCCAAAGGAAAAACCCGCTTCCCTGCGCCTCCTGCTAAAATCACTGCCTGAGAAATTGTGTTTTTGGATTTCATTGTTTTAATAATCTTAAAATAGCGCTATGCGTTTTTTTATTGGATGCTAAAATTAATAAATTAGTTTTTTTCTCATTCTCAATTGAAATTGAATCTCCATTTAGCTTTGTTGCCCGTCCTCCTGCTTCTTCCAAAATAATCAATCCAGCCGCAAGATCGTATATTCTTGTCGGATCGCCAAGATTGACATATGCCTCAAAACCTCCTAACGCTGTATAACACAGTCCTAACGAACCAGAACCAAATACTCTCACGCGGTAACAAAGCAAATTGAGCTTTGTCAAAATCTTTGAAAATTTATCAAATTCTTTAGTTGGAAGATTAAAAACAGGCAATTCAACATAAATAAAAGAATTTTTTAAATTATCTTGTTTAGAAACTCTAATCCTTCTATTATTCAAATAAGCGCCTCCTTTATCATGAGCATAAAACATTTCTTTAGTCACTGGATTATAAACTACGCCCAAAACAATCTTATTTTTATATTGTAGAGCAATTGAAACAGAAAACAAAGGAATCTTCCTAATATAATGTTTGGTGCCGTCAATTGGATCTATTATCCATAGATAATCTGATTTTTTGTTTGTATTTATACTGCCAACCTCTTCAGATAAAATATTGTGCTCTGGAAACTTTTCTTTAATACTTTTTATAATCATTTCTTCAATCTTATAATCAAGATTGGTAGCAATATCCTGCCGGTCTTTAAATTTCACAATTTTAATCTTCTCTGAATTGTCTAAAAGCATCTTTCCTGCCCGCTTCGCCAAATTAACAGCAAAATTTTGCGCGACTTCAAAATTCATAGTTCTAACAATATTTTTATTATTTTATTTTTATCATAGATTATTGGACCGGATTTAATCAAAAAATTCCTGCCAATAAATTTTTTCTCGTCTAAATTTTCATTAATGTTCACTAAATTTAAAATTAATGGATTTTCTTTTTTATAATCTTTAATCCTTTTGGGGTCGGGAACTCCTGTATTATATAAAACAAAATCAAAAGGACAACCCATATACTTTTCAACTTCCTTTGTGAAATCCAAAACTGAAAAATTATTTGTTTCGCCAAATTTATTCATTGAATTTACAATAAGAACTTTCTTTGCGTTGGTTTTTTTAATTGCTCCCTTTATTCCTGTTGGCAAGAGACAAGGAATAACGCTGGAATATAAATCGCCAGGACCAATAATAAGTAAATCTGCTTTTTGGATTTTTTCTAAGACAGGAGGATAGGCCTTAACCATTGGTTTTAAAAATACTTTTTTAATTTTGAACCTCGGATTATGTTGTTTAGGAACATCTATCTCATCTTCACCTTTAATAATTGCTTTGTTTTCTAATTCTGCTTGAAGATGGGTTTTCGTTAAAGAAATAGGGAGAGCTTTATGTTTTTTTATTTCTAAAAAATCCTCTGCTATTTTCAAAGCTTTCTCAAAATCTTTGTTAACATACTCTGCTAAAGAAATAAAAACGGTTCCAAAGCGATGGCCAATATGTCCGCCTGGAAATTTTTCTTTGCCAAATCTTAAATAAAAAAGTTCTTTCTTCCATTTTGGAGCTTCTGACAAGGCAACCAAATGCCGACTAATATCACCTGCTGGCAAGATATTAAAATCCTTTCTTAACTGACCTGTGGAACCTCCGCTCTCCAACATTGAAGTAACGCTGGTTATCCTAACCGGATGTTTTTTAAGCCCTGCAATAACCGCCTGTGGCACTGCTGTCCCCCCGCCAAAACAAACGATTTTTTTACTTTTTTTACCGCCTTCCATATTTCATTATAATCCTAATTCTTTATAAACTTTTTCCGTGATAGGAATACCGACCTCCTTAAAAATCTCCAGCGCTTTTTTCTCTATTTCTATTAAATCTTTTTCTGTATTGCCCTCAAAACGGCATTTGATAATCGGCGTGGTATTTGCGGCTCTGGCTAATGCCCAGCCATTTTGAAAATTGATTCTTGCGCCGTCAACATCAATAAAATCATAATTATTTTCTTGTAAATAGTTCTGCAAATTTTCTATAATTCCAAATTTCTTGTCATCGTCCGCGTCAATAAATATTTCTGGACTGGCGCAATAACGAGGCAAGCTATCAACATACTCGGCAAAATTATTATGTTCGGAAATAACTTCAGCAATTTTTAAAGAAGCAAAAATTGCTTCATCGCATAAATAATAATCAAGAGGAAAAAGAAAATGCAGGGTGATTTCTCCGCCAAACACGGCGTTGGTCTCAATTATCTTTCTGATAACAGCGTTATGGTGAGAAATAGAAAAATATGTTTTTACGCCCTGCCTTTTCATCTCGTCTAAAAATGCTTTAGAAACCCTCATATCATGGACAACAGGCCCCTTCTTTTTTCTCAATGCTTGTTGAGCTAACATTAAAAGGCAAAAATCGCCATTCACTAATTCTGCCTTGTTATTGATAACCCCTACCCTATCACCGTCAGTATCATAAGCAAAACCTATATCTGCTTTCTCTTTTATCACTTCATTTTTGATATCTTGAAGATTCTCTTCTTCATAAGGGTCTGGTAAATGGTTTGGGAAATTGCCATCATATTCAGGATAAAGAATTTTTACTTGGCAACCTAATTTTTTAAAAACTTTTTCCGGCAAATAACCGCAAGCGCCATTGCCTGAATCAACGACAACTTTTAATGGCTTTTTTAATGAAATCTTATTAGTTACATAATCAATATATTCATTCTCTGGATTGAAATTCGTTATTTTGCCTCCTTCTTTGGTTAAAACCTCTCCTTTTATAGCCAGCTCTTTTATTTTTTCTAAATCATCCTCAACAACATCTTTGCTGATTTCTTCATCATTTTCTCTAATATGAAGCGTGAGCCCGTTATGTCCTTTAGGATTATGAGACCCGGATATCATAATACCGCCATCCATTTTATGATGAAAAATAGTAAAATAAAACAAAGGGTCTGGCGCAATTCCAATATTTATTACTTCTTTTCCAGATTTTACTAAAGCGTCGGTAACTGATTTAAACAGAAAAGGAGAACTATGGCGCGGATCTCTTGCCACAACTATTTTTTTCGCGTCTGGATATAATGCAGAAAAAGCCATCGCAATTCTGTAGGCAGATTCTTGATTTAATTCTTGCGGATATTTTCCTCTTATGTCGTAAGCGCGGAAAATATACGGGTCAATTTTTTCCATAATGGTTCTAAACCTTGAATCACGAAATAGCTTTTACTGCGGCTTCCGCGCGAGCGCGATTTCATCTTTCAGGCTCAACTTTGGTAGCACAGCTACGAAAAATCTCGCCTTCAAGCGAACTCGCGCTCGCGCAAAATCCTCGTTACAAACCCATTTCGTAATTCAAGGTTTTAGCGAGTTTAAATGCTTTTTTATTTAATTCCAAATATTTTTTTGCCACTGCTTGCTCAATTGCTTTTAGAATTGAACTTGGCTTCAAAGGAATAATTTTATTACGAGAAGCGTAACTTAATAAATAAACGCCTGCAACAACATTTTTGCCCAATTCTTTTTCGCAAATATCTGCTGCCGGGATTACAATTATATTTTTAGTAAATCTTTGGATTTCTTTTACAATGGCTTTTTCGGTTATGGATTTTTGGCCCAAAATCGGAATAAAAAATTTATTGATTAAAAATTTCGTTTGCTTGCCAGCATAATAGCAGGATTTGAGACATTCCTGCATTTCCAGCCCTAAAATCAAATCAGCGTTAGCGCGCGCGACTAAAGGAGAAAAAACTTTTTTTCCGAATCTAAGATGGACTTCCACTGACCCGCCCCTTTGGCTCAAGCCGTGAAGTTCAGATGTTTTCACGTCATAACCCTCTATCAAAGCCGCTTCAGCCAAAATCTGCAGAAGCGTAATCACTCCCTGCCCTCCTGTCCCAACAATAACCATATTAAAATCTTTATTCATAATATATTATATAATATCATAAAAAAAATTTCCTGGCAATTTTTGTAAAAAAAAGGTCCCAAAAATTCAAATGGAATTTCAGAACCAATGATTGTTCTATTGTCTCAACGCTATTTTCGCCTTGACTCTGCTTCTTGCCGCAACTCTGCCTGCACTTTGGCATTCTGATATATCTCTGGCTCTCGTAAATAATCCGCGATTACATCGCGCTCTCTGGGCATGAAAACATCGTTTAGCCATTTTATTCCTTTTGATTTAAATGGAATCAACGAATGTAATGTAATCCCTTGCTCTCTGGCGCTTTCTTCTGCCCCTTGCTCCCTGTCAAGAAGCACAACAACATGCGAACACTTACCTTTTAGCCCACGCAACTTCAGTTCAAAATTCAATTGTTCTATCGCTACCTCTTTACTGTTAAACTTTGTTACTAAGTCGTCAATGATTGCTATTTCGCCGCCATCCTCTGGAATTCCTTCAACCAATGAATGTTCGCCATATCCTTTTATAAACCGACTGAAGTCCTCTTTTGTTTTCACTCCTTCTATTTTGCGAGTATACCCCGATGGTATCTTTGCTTCTATCGAAATAGCTGTAGCTATTGGTATGCCAGCCATAGCAACGCCGATAATTCCATCCACATCAGGACATTCTTTATGCATTAATTGCCCTAACACGAAACCGACATGACTAAGCAATTCTGGATGCAATGGCAATGGCCGCAATTGAACATAGAAAGGGCTCCACAATCCCGATACAAGCGTCCATCCCTCTGGCTTATCCCTGTACCATGTTTTTATCATGCCATCTGCGTACAATCGCTCAATAATAATCTTCCCTTGATCCTCTTTATAATTTTCCCAATCTTGCATTTTTTTCCTTTCCTCCTTTTGTTTCCTATACTCTACTTCCAAAATCCAAAAAATATGCGGGGAGAAAAAAAATATCCCCGACAAAATCTTTTCAACCTATATTCTCAATAGATTTATTGATGCTCTGAACAACGCCCAATGGATCATCGCTTTCCGTTATCGCTCGGCCCATCACTATTCTGTCTGCTCCGTTTCTTACTGCTTCCTCTGGGGTATTTATTCTTTTTTGGTCATTCGCTTTCGCTCCTTTCGGTCTAATCCCCGGAATGATACGCTTTAAGCCATTAAGTTCTGGGAATTGTTTTAAGAATAGAAGCTCCTGTGGCGAGCAAACAATGGCGTCGCATCCAGCAATTACCGCGTTCCGAGCATACTGCAAAACTTTTGCTTTCACCGGTCCTCCAAGCGTGAGATTGCACTCTTCCTCGTTCAATGAAGTCAATACTGTTACTACTGCTATATCCGTCGGCACTTTAAGTTCTTTCTTCTTTTCCACGGCCTTTTGTAACGCTGGCAGCCCGGCGCAAGCCATCACTGTTACCATGTTTGCTTGATATTCTTCCTCTACTTTTGTCTCTCCGTCAGGGTTCTGGACTTCGCCAAAATATACCCCAATTCTATTTCTAACAGTGTTGGGAATATCGCAAAATTTTGGATCTGCCATTACTCTCCCGTATTGCTTAATAAAATAAATGCATTCTCTCGGACCAATCTTATCTAACAAATCGTTTGCCTTAAATCCATATACTTGTCCTCTTAGTTCCTGCATAATCAATGATGCTTCCTGTTTGTCTATGTTATCCAAAGCTACGATAATTCTTTTCTCTGGCATTTTTTTCTATCACCTCCTATTTTTTTTATTTTAGCCCTTTTTGCTATTTTGCTATTATGCTATTTTATAAGGACTAATTCTTATTTACCAAAATTTTTTGGGAATGTAAACCCCATCGCATAACAACGGAAAAAATAATCGTTGGCTAAAACCGCGCAGAAAGGTAAACAAATATAAAAAAGGGACGTGTGAACGCCCATATTTTTCTATTTTCTTAAATCAGAGAGGTTCTTGATTCCGTCTCTATCCATCAATTCCTTAATCCCCTTGTTAATTTGATAAAAATAGAAAGGGTTGTAGATATGATAGATATATCCTGTGTATGTCTGGATCAAACTTGCTCCTGCTTTGAGCACTTCGTAAGCATCTTTGGCATCAAAAATTCCTCCTACACCAATAATAGGAATTTCCTCTTGGACATACTCGTTAACATATCTTACTGTGTTTACTGTTTTCTCGAAAAGAGGCTTTCCGCTCATACCTCCTTCTTTATTGGTTGAAATACTCAGACCTTCTCGAGAGAGAGTAGTATTGACCGCGATTATGCCATCAATGTGGTACTCAAGGCAGGTATCTAACAATTCATTAAGTTCTCTTCGGCTGTCATCGGGCGAAATCTTCACCAATAGCGGTTTCTCAGGAAGTCCTGTCTGACCTGTAATTTCTCTAATCTTTTCTATAAGAGAACAAACTAAGTCATCAAAGTATTCCTTTTCTCGGAGTTTGAACAAACCGGGCATATGGGGACAGCTAACATTGACTACAAAAAAGTCGCCAAAAGGATATAATTTCTCCAAGCAATAAAGATAGTCTCCAACCGCTTCCTCGATAGGAGTATTTATTCCTTTTCCTATATTGATACCTACTGGAACAAATGATTTTTTTATCTTCGCCAACTGAATTACTGTTGCCTCTGTTCCATTATTAGGGAAACCCATTTTGTTTATCAATGCTTTATCTTCTGGTAAATACCAAATCCGTGGCGGCTGAAAACCTTTCTGAAAAAGAGGGGTTATTGTTCCAATTTCTTCAAAACCTACTCCCAAAATAGCAACTCCAACGGCATTTTTGTCAAAACCAGCACCAATTCCTATCGGGTTTCTGAATTTAAGCCCAAAAATGTTCTGTTCCAGCGTTGAATCACTGTAAGTTAAAACTGTTTCAATTGTTCTAACTAATCCTTCCCGTTCTCCAAGATGATGCAGTAATGAAAGAAATACCTGATGAAGTTTCTCCGGATCGTTACCGGAAATTCTAAGTAAAAAAGGCCTAATCAATTGTTCATAAACAATGCTAACACTCTTTTCTGTTTTCATTTTTTTTCTACCTCCTATTTTTTTTATTTTAGCCCTTTTTGCTATTTTGCTATTATGCTATTTTATAAGGACTAATTTTTATTTACCAAAATTTTTTGGAAATGTAAATAGCGGAAATAAAAAATTCCGAGAACGGTTCTCGGAATTTTTATCCTCGATTCATAATTCATTTCTTTTAGTGTTTTTTTACGAATACGCAGGGGCGGCGGGCAATAATTACTGAAACCTCTTTCTTATTTACAAAATCTTTTACTGTTTTAATAAATTCTTTCTGATTTACCGGGTCAATAATTTTCAAATTCTTGACGCCGCACGCTTTCACAAGATCTTCTATCTTTACTATTGGAGCGCCGTCTTCCACCCCGGGATGCGGCTGGTGCCCTGTCATTGCCGTGATATCATTATTCATAATAATCACTAACGGATTTGATTGGTTGAAAACAGTATTTATTAACGCTGGTATTCCAGCGTGGTAAAAACTGGAATCGCCAATAAAAGTAATAAGTTTCTGGTTGCTGGATTTTTTAATGCCGTGGGCGAGCCCAATAGAAGAGCCCATACAATATAAGTAGTCCTGTATATTATGGGGCGGCAAGCCGGCAAGCATATAACATCCAATTCCTCCGCCGAAAATCACTTTCTTTTCATTAACTGCTTTCTTAACAGCTCCGAATACAAGCCAATAAGGACAGCCTGGACACAATTGGGGCCGCCTGGAAATTGATATTGACGGCTTTTTATAACTGTCGGAGGTTGAACCTCCGACAGTTAATTTACCGGTAAATTTCGCGATGGCGCGCAAAACAATTTCTGGCTTTAGTTCTCCGACTTCCGGCAATAAATCTTTGCCAAAAACTTTAAGTTTTGGGTTTATATCTTTCGCTAAAATATTAACTTCTTTTTCCAAGCACGGCTCCAATTCCTCTACTATTAATACCTTGTCTAAATTTTTAATGAAATTATTTAGTTTATTCTGCGGGAGAGGATAAAAAAATCCTAATTTGAACACGGGCAAATCTATGCTTAATTTTCCCAGCGCTTCCATCACATATAAATAAGACGCCCCGGAAGTGATAATCCCAGATTTGTCGGAACTCGGACTTCCGTTAACTAAATTTAGTTTGGATTTTTCACAAAATTGTCTAATTTTCTCTAATTTCTCCAACAATTCTTTGTGCATTTCCAGCACCCTTGGCGGCATTGTGACAAATTGATGCGTGTCTTTGACAAATTTGCCTTTTGTCGCCGGGATATTTATCTTTGACAATTTTACTGGCGCGCTCTGGTGAGCGACCCGTGTTGTTTCCCTAACCATCACTGGAATTTTGAATTTTTCTGACATCTCAAAAGCAAATTTTGTAAAGTCCTTGCACTCCTGCGGCGTTGACGGCTCTAAAATTGGAATATGCGCCAATTGCGCGAACGCGCGCGTGTTCTCTTCTGATTGCGCTGAACTCCAGCAATTCGGGTCGTCCGCAACTAAAATCACCATGCCCGCTTTCACGCCTGTATAAACCAAAGGCAGCAAAAAATCAGACGCAACATTTAATCCAAAATTTTTCATTGCGACAAGAGTTCTTAATCCGGAAAAAGACGCGCCTGCTCCTGCTTCTATCGCCACTTTTTCATTAACAGAAAACTCAAAATATAGATTCTTGATTTTCTGATGCGAGCGCTGAATCAAATAGAAACTATTTCCTATTTCCGATGCCGGCGTGCCGGGGTAGGTTGCCACAAACCGAACACCGGCTTCCAAAGCGCCCCTCACAATCGCTTCGTTGCCCAAAAGCATCACTTTTTTATTTTGTTTCTCTAAAATATTTTCAAACATAATTACTTATTTGTTTTATATCTCTCAACCGCGTCTTTGATAATTTCCAATGCTTTTTCTTTGTTTTCAAAGCCGTCAACTTTTACATGTTTGTATTTTTCCGGTTCTAATTTTTTATAATCCTCAAAATAAATCTGTATTTCCTTTTTATAATGCTCTCCCAAGTCATTTATATCCTGAATTTCCTTAAAACGGGGATCAATTTCTTCTATTGGCACAGAAATGATTTTATTATCTAAACCTGCCTCGTCTTTCATTAAAAGCACGCCAATTGGCCTTGCCTTAACAACGCATCCTGGGAAAGTGGGATAAGTAGTCAAAAGTAAAACATCTAAAGCATCCCCGTCTTCTGAATGCGTCTGGGGCACAAAGCCGTAATCAAAAGTATAAAACATTGGCGAATAATTTACTCTGTCCAACGTAAAATATCCGCCCTGTTCGCTGTATTCATATTTATTGTTGCAGCCCTTTGGAATATCCACTACTACATTGATTTGTTCCGGCAAATTCTCGCCGGCTGGAATATCTTTATAAAGATTCATAATATTTCATGAAACTTATAACTTATAATTTATAACTTAAAGTTATAAATTTTAAGTTTCAAGTTTCAGATTTTAAATTTTAGCCCTATGTTACATTTTACTCTACTGTAACTGATTTCGCAAGATTGCGGGGCTTGTCAATATCCAAACCTAATTCCAAACCCAAATAAGCTGCGAAAAGATGTAAAGGAATTGTTGACAAAATCGGGGTCAACATTTCTAATGTCTTTGGAATATAGATTACATCGTCAGCCAGATTTTTAATGTCTTCCTGCCCCTCGGTGGCAATTGCTAAAATCTTTCCTTTCCGCGCTTTAATTTCTTCCATTGCGTTTTTCATCTTGCTGTAGACAGAATCAGAAGGACAAATAACCACTGCCGGAAAATTTTCGTCAGTCAAAGCGATTTGTCCATGCTTTAACTCGCCTGCGGGCATACCTTCAGCGTGAATTTTCCACGCGATTTCTTTCAATTTCAACGCGCCTTCCGACGCGATAGAAGAATTATATTTTCTTCCCAAAAAATAAAAATTTCTGTAGATGGAATATTTCTCTGCCAATCCTTTAATATAATCTGCCTGGTTAAAAATTTTTTTAGACAATTCAGGCAATTTTTGCAGTTCCTCTAAAATATTCTTTCCAGTAACTAAACTCATTTCTCTCTGCCTGCCAAGTCCAACAGTAATCAAAGCCAAAATAGACAACTGGGAAATAAACGCCTTAGAAGAAGCAACACTGATTTCCGGGCCTACACGACAATAAACGCCGGCATCTGTTTCTTTGGCAATAGAAGAGCCAACAGTATTTACTATCCCCAAAGTTAGGCAGCCCTTTCTTTTTGCTTCTTTTATTGCTTCCAAAGTATCAGCTGTTTCTCCGGATTGGGAAATAGCTAAAACAGCTGTCTTGTCGTCTAAAATAGAATTTTTATAGCGAAATTCAGAAGCAACTTCTGTTTTCGCTCGTAGTTTGGCGTATTCTTCAAACATATACTCTCCAACCTTGGCCGCGTAACTTGCTGTGCCGCACGCTGTGATAATTATTTTGTCCACCTTTTTTAATTGCTCTAAAACTTGTTCTAAACCCCCTAATTTCGCCAATCCCTGGTCTAAAATCATTCTTCCGGCAATGCTTTTTTCTATCGCGTCCGGCTCTTCAAAAATTTCTTTCAGTATAAAATGGGAAAAACCCTGTTTCTGCGTTTCTTCCGCGTCGTATTCAATTTTTTCAATTGGCTTTTCTTTTAATATAAAAAAATCATTTGGAGATAAGACAGCCATCTCATTATCGTCTAATGTAATCACTTGATTGGTGTGCGAAACAATGGCAGACGCGTCCGACGCAACTAAAAATTCATTGTCGTTAATTCCTAAAATTAACGGAGAACCGAATTTTGCAACAACAATTTTGCCGGGGTCTTTGCGCGCGATAACCGCCAAGGCGTACGCGCCTTTGACTTTTTTCAGCGCCTGTCTCATTGCTTCTTCTAAATTATTTTTGAAGTAATGTTCTATTAAATGCGCGATAACCTCTGTGTCTGTTTCGCTGGCAAACTTATGTCCCTCTGCGATTAATAATTCTTTCAATTCTTTGTAATTTTCAATAATGCCGTTATGCACCAAATAAATATTTTTTTCACAGTCCCAGTGCGGATGCGCGTTTGCCTCGCTCGGCTCCCCATGGGTGGCCCATCTGGTATGTAAAATAAAAGGAGAACCATGTAAAGGCGCGTCAGAAAATTTTGCTTCAAGTTCGCTAATTTTGCCTTTCGCTTTCAAGCAAAAAATCTCCTGTTTCTCGGGATTATATACTGCCATTCCAGCAGAATCATATCCTCTATATTCAAGGCGCTTCAGCGCGCTCAAACCAATTTGAGGATTATCTCTTTTTCCAATGTAGCCGACTATGCCGCACATAATAAAAATTCAAAATGAAAAATTTAGGTATCAAACTACAATATTTATCAACTTGCTTTTTACAAAAATGACTTTCTTAATGGGTTTGTGCTCTATGTACTTTTTAACTTTTTCTTGTTTCAATGCCAATTTTTTTGCCTCGGCTTCTGAAATATCAGCCAAGACTTCTATTTTATCGCGCACCTTTCCATTGATTTGGATAACTAAAGTAATTTTTTCTTCCTTAATCAATTTTGGATCATATTTTGGCCATTGCTCCTCAAAAATTGATTTTTTATTTTTTGATTTATGCCACAATTCTTCTGCGATGTGCGGAGCGAACGGACTTAATAATTTCAATAACAATTGATAATCACATAAAGATAATTGTTTTTGTTTTTGTTTTTCCATTTCATTCACTAAAACCATTAAAGCGCTAATAGCAGTATTAAACTTAAGATTTTCAATATCCTCTGTCGCTTTCTTTATTGTCTGATGAATTAATCTTTCTAATTTATCATTATGAGACTGCCGCAGGATTCTTGCGTTGCCAGTAGGCTCCCTCAGAATGACAATGCCTATATTCCAAACTTTGTCTAAAAATCTTTTCGCGCCAATCACGCCATTGGAATTCCACGTAATTGCTTGCTCAAACGGTCCCATAAACATTTCATAAATCCTTAAACTGTCAGCCCCGTATTTCTCAATAAGAGCATCTGGATTAACCACATTTCCAAATGACTTTGACATCTTTTTTCCATCTTTTGCTAACACAATTCCATGGGAAGTTCGGCGCAAATACGGTTCATCCTGCGGCACAACGTTAATATCATAAAGAAATTTATACCAAAAACGCGAATATAAAAGATGGAGGGTAGTATGCTCCATACCGCCGTTATACCAGTTCACGGGAAGCCAGTATTTTAATTTTTCCTTACTTGCCAATGCTTTACTGTTATGCGGGTCAGCATATCGGATAAAATACCAAGATGACCCGGCCCAATTAGGCATAGTATCGGTTTCTCTTTTCGCATCTGCGCCGCACTTTGGACATTTACAATTTACCCATTCTGGAATGCTTGCCAAAGGCGACTCTCCAGTGCCTGTTGGCTGGTATTTTTCAATATAAGGAAGCTCTATTGGCAGGTCTTTGTATGGCACAGGCACTATTCCGCATTTTTGGCAATGGACAAGCGGAATAGGTTCTCCCCAATAATGCTGTCTGGAAAACACCCAATCCCTTAATTTGTAATTTACTGTTTCTCTGCCAAACCCCTGCTTGCGCGCGTAATTTGTCATTCTCTTTCGCGCCTGTTTTGAAAATAAATTATCAAATTGCCCTGAATTTATTAAAACACCGTCTTGCGTAAACGCTTTCGGTTCAATTTCTTTATTTTGAATTACAGGACTTATTGGCAAATTATATTTCTTGGCAAACGCAAAGTCGCGCTCGTCGTGCGCTGGAACAGCCATTATCGCGCCGGTGCCGTAATGCGGCAAAACATAATCAGCAGTAAAAATAGGAATTTCTAAATGGTTGAACGGATTTATTGCTTTAATTCCTTTCAATTCTATGCCTGTTTTTTCTTTATCTAATTCGGTCCGTTGTAAATCGCTTTTCTTCCTGCTTTTTTCAAGATATTTTTTAACCTCTTTGTAATTCTTGATTCTCAATTTTTGATTCTTGATTATTTCGTGTTCAGGCGCCGCAACCAAATATGTACATCCAAAAATAGTATCAACCCTTGTGGTAAACACTTTAATGTAATCTTGTTTTGAACTTTGGATTTTGAACTTTATTTCTGTTCCTTCGGACTTTCCTATCCAGTTTATCTGCTGGGTCTTTACTCTATCCGGATAGTCCACTTTTTCTAAATCGTCTATCAGACGGTCCGCGTATTCAGTTATTTTCAACATCCATTGCTTTAGTTTCTTTTTTTTCACTTCCGCGCCGCATCGCTCGCATTTTCCCGAAACTACTTCTTCGTTAGCAAGCCCTATCTTGCAGGAAGGGCACCAATTTATCGGCATCTCCGCTTGATATGCCAAACCCTTTTCAAACAATTTTAGAAAAATCCATTGCGTCCACTTATAATATTTCGGGTCAGTGGTATTAATCTCCCTGCCCCAGTCAAGAGATATGCCAAGGGACTTAAATTGTCTCTTAAAATTAGCAATGTTCCGCGCAGTTGTTTTCTGCGGATGAGTTCCAGTTTTAATGGCATAATTTTCCGCTGGCAAGCCAAAAGCGTCCCAGCCAATTGGAAACAAAACATTATAGCCCTCCATTCTTTTTTTGCGCGCGGCAACATCTAAGGCAATATATGACCGGCAGTGGCCTGTGTGGAGACCATCACCAGATGGATAAGGAAATTCAAATAAAATATATTGCTTTGGCTTTTTTGCAAAATCCTTTGCCCTGTAAAGCCCTTGATTTTCCCAAAACTTTTGCGATTTAGATTCTATTTTCTTATGATTATATTCTTCCATAATTTTTCATTAAACATTTTCATATTAGCATAAATGGCCTTAATCTTTCAAGAAGCAAAAACCCCTTCCAACAGGGGCTTCATTAAGAATAATTGATTATTGATTATTAAAACGGTATAATTTCTTTCCAGTTAGGCAGAGGCAAACTTACATTAATTGTTTTGGACTTTTCGCAGCAGCCAACACCGCAATTCCCGTTGCCCATAGTTATGCCTGTGTCAGTTATGCCAAGTTTTATAACTTTACCGTCCCCGGGCGTGGCAAACTCTATCTTTGGGTTTTCAGAAGACGCGCCGCCGTCTGTGAAAATTGCTTCTGGAATGGTCCAATCAAATCCCTGCCCGGTACAGGAAACAGTTTCGCCAGCATCATTATAACAAATGCTCACATCTATGAGGCAATCAACTCCCAAAGTTGAACATAACTGAACTTCCTCGTTTGCGCTCGGACGTTCAGGAGTAAAAGTAAAATCATCAGGGTAGGGATAAGGATGGACCGGGGTGGTAAATGTCTGAAAATTCCCGTCGCCGTCCGGGTCCGCGGCATCGTCATATAATGTCCAGCCAGACCAATCCTCTATCGCGTCTTTAACTTGAACTCGCCAGTAATAATCGTCATTGTAAAGAATGTCAGAGCCACCTACTTTTACAAGTTCTCCGGAAGTGTCTGTTTCACCGGGATCTCTCTCCCGAAAGACATATTCATTCACAACTGGATCTGTGAAAGCCGCGTCGGTAGAGACCTGGATATGAAACTGCTGCTGCTGAATACCGCCGCCGTTCTGATATATCCATTTCAATTCAATATGGCCCTGCCCGGGAGAGCCAGTGCAGTAATTAATAATGCCAAGTTCTAAATTTTCAGCATAAGCCCCGTTACAATCAGAGGACTTGCATTGGCCAGAACAGCAATATCCTCCAAAACATTCATCGCATATTCCGTCTACACAGCCGCAAGCGCAGGTATCTTTCTTTTTTACAGTAAAATCTCCGCCAGAAATTATATTGGAACACTTGTCAAATTGATCGCAGACATAAGCCCAGTAATTCTGCGCATTAGTATATTCACTATTATCAGATGTATAATCTGCTGAAGGGTCGACAGCGACAGCAATGTCGCTCACCACTGCCCCTATTGTGTCCTGTAAACATCCTGAAGTATCTCCTGGCACGCAATTAACGCATAATGCGTCTTGGCAGACATATAATTTAATCGTGTCTCCAACATCAGAATCAGAAGCCAGAGAACTAAAAATAATATCTCCTCCTCCCTCTTGAGGGTCAGGAGAGTCAGAAACAGAAGTAATTACTGGAGATTGGTTTGGAACATAATCTGTTATTACTTTATAATCAGAAATATCAGTTCCCGCAATTGGACAGCTTCCAATACCATTTGAAAATCCATCTCCATTAGTATCACAATTGGAATGGCTAAAGCTAATCCAGCCAAGGATATTAGAACCCCAAACCCATCCTTGAAATTCAAAAGGGCTTACTCCCCTATCTAAAAAAATCCCGTAATCCTGATTCGGAGGTTCAGCAGCGGTTCCTTTTAATTTTATCCAGCCATCCCAACTCCCTCTTTCATTGTTCGGTTTTAAGCTGCCGCTGCATCCATCTGCGAATACTAAACAAGCCCTTGCCCAGCCGGAAAGAGTGTCATCGGATTCTATTTTTGCCTCGCAAGCGCCGCTGGGACAGCCGGAAAGTTCTCCTTTATTAAAACTAATCCATGCAATCTGCTCTGACCATGCATAACCGGAAAGCTCACCGCTGTACTTATCAATATCTACTCCATAGGGCTGAATGGTCTCCCCTATTGAACACTGGGAATAGTTTCCCTGGTCAGTAATCCCGTTGCTGTCTGAATCACAGTTTATGGAATTAAAACTGAGCCAGCCGACATTTTCTGACCAAGCCCAGCCAGAGACATTGTCATCTGCTCCGGCTTCGGCTTCTGAAATAAAAAAAGAATTTCTTTCTATAATTTGAAAAGAAATTAAAAATATTAAAAACAGAAAAAGATGAAATTTGAAAAATTTTTTTGGCAAACTCTGTTTCATAAATTAATGATGACAATCCAATGCTATTTCTTATTCCATGTACCAATCCTCATATCCTTCTCTCTGGGCAAAAAGCATCCAATTAAAAGCACAATCTTTTCTGCCTTCAAACCTTCTGATAATAAAAAAATTCTCTGCTTTTTGAGCAATATACAAACCGCAATCGTCTCTTGGCGTCAAAAGAATCTGGTATCCATACGTAGGGCTGATTGTTTCTAAAAATAATGGCTCAATATTTATCCTTGCCTCTCCGTCAAATAATTGAGAAGACCCTGAGGTAATAAAATTATTTGTCGGCGCTTCTACTGCAGCCATTCTCCTCTTTCCCTTTGATGTCATAATTTTAGCGTTCTTTACTCCAGTAACCGCTAAATCCCCTGCCACACTAGTGCAACTATCAATATTCAAATTTCCTTGAATATTAGCGTTTCCATGAACTGTTAAATTTCCATTTTCAATTAAAGCGCCGTCCTGTGCTAAAAGCAATTTCTCCGCGCCGGTATTATTAATAAATTTTAATGTCCCTGCTGAATTAGAAAGTTTGTACACATCCTGTCCTGTCCCGCCGCCAATGCCTAAATCGCCTAATTTGTTCTGGTAATCAGGACCAGCGTTAATTGGAACAATTATATCTCCATTTACTTGAGGAGGAGAAAAAGGAGTTTCGCTCCAGGCAAAAATAATATAGCCCCCTAAGACGCTTAATAATAAAGCCCCAAAAACCAAAAAAATTGTTTTTTTAAAATTCAAAAAAGACATTATGGTTCCATATACCAGTCCTCATACCCTTTTCTTAAAGCGTATAAAAACCAGTCAAAAGCGCAATCTTGTTTTCCTTTTGATTTTTTTACTAAAAAACCCTCTTTATCCTGGTCGGCAACATACAGGCTGCAGCTATCTTTCGCGGTCAAAAAAACTTGATAATCTTTTTTAGTGCTGATTGTTTCTAAAAATAATGGCTCAATATTTATCCTTGCTTCTCCGTTACTTAATTGAGAGGAACCAAAAGTAATAAAATTATTTGTTGGCGCTTCTACTGCCGCCATTCGTCTTACTCCCTTTGAAGTCATAATCTTAGCGCTTTTTACTCCAATCACTGTTAAATCTCCGTCAATAGTAAGGTTATTCCCAATGCTTAAATTTCCGTTTATGATTTCGCTTTCGTCTGGAGGAACAAGCTTAAAAATACAAAATTTTCCATTTCCATTGCTTGCCACATAAATATAAAAGCCGGACACAAAAACAGACACAGGCGAACTTAAATTAGCGGATTCATCATCTAAAAATAAAATGTTGTCGGGGTCTAAAACATCAAAAATAACTAATTTACTATTATTTTGACTTGCCACATAAGCGTAAGTAGTTCTGACAAAAACAGATTTAGGTATGGACAAATTAGTGCTGATATAGTCTTTTGCAACAATAGAATCTGGATTGGAAATATCAAAAATAAGCAACCGACTATTTCCTTGATCTGCCACATAAGCAAAATTCCCTTGGGCAAAAACAGATCTAGGTCTGGACAGATTAGTATTAATATGGCCTTTTGCAACAATAGAGTCGGGATTGGAAATATCAAAGATAGCAAAAGAACCGTTGGACATTAAACTTCCATTATTTATTACATAAGCAAAATTCCCTTGGACAAAAACATCAATGGGAGTATCTAAATTAGTGCTATCAGAATCTTTTCTAACGATAGAATCGGGATTGGAAATATCAAAAATAATAAGAGAAGCAGAGACCATGAAGCTTGCCTGACTTACCGTATAAGCAAAATCGCCCTGGACGAAAACAGTTGTAGGGTCATCTAAACCGCCAATAGAACCTTTTGCAACAATGGAATCGGGATTGGAAATATCAAAGATAGCCAGTTTATTGTCAATCGGGCTTACCACATAAGCATAATCGCCCTGGACATATATATCAGCAATATCGCCTAAACCAGTGTTAATAGAACCTTTTGTCACAATATTTTCAGGGTCTGAAATATCAAAAATGACAAAATTAGGCTGAAACATAGCATCCCAACCCTTTACTACATAAGCAAAATCGCCCTGGACGAAAACAGATGTAGGATCAGCTAAGCCATCAACAAAATCTTTTGGCTCAATTACGCCTGATCCGGGTATATGCTGAGTTGCCACTTCAGCATCGCCATTAATTGTCAAATTTCCATTTTCAATCAAGGCGCCGTCCTGGCCCAAAAGCAATTTTTCCGCGCCGGCATTATTAATAAATTTTAATGTCCCGGCTGAATTAGAAAGCTTGTACACATCCTGGCCTGTCCCGCCGCCAATGCCTAAATCGCCTAATTTATTTTGATAATCAGGGCCAGTATTAATAGGCAGATATAGGCCTGTTAAAGGAGGTAAAGAGGAGGGCTCTGTCCATGCGAAAACAAAACAGCCTATTGCTATGCTTAGAGCTAAAATACTGGTGATTAAAGCGGTTCTTTTTTGAAATTTTGAAAAAAACATAATTTTTAAAAAATAAACTTTAAACTTTAACTACTAAAATGGTATGACTTCCTTCCAATTTGGCAAAGGGAGGCTAATATCAAATAATTTCTCTCTCGCGCAAAAGCCAATGCTATCAGTTATGCCAAGTTTTATAACTTTGCCATCCCCGAGCGCGTCAAACTGAATTTTTGGATTTTCAGAAGAGTCGTCGCTGTCTATGAAACTCGCATCGGGGATAGTCCACTCAAATGCGTTGCCGGTACAGGAAATAGCTCCGCCAGCGGCGTTATAACAAACGCTCACATCTTCAACGCAATCGACTCCCAAAGTTGAACATAATTGAATTTCTTCGCCTACACTCGGCGATTCAGGTAATAGAGTAAAGTCGGGATAAGGATAGGGATGAAGCGGGGTATCAAATTCTGGTCCCCCTTTCCAAACAGACGCCAATCCCAGAACATCTTCAACCTGAACCTGCCAATAATAATGGTCGTTATAAAAAATATCTTGAGGCCCTGAAGGAGAAAGAACTACAACTATACATGAAGTGCACTCGCCGTCCGGAGATACAACTCGGACAACATCCTCAAAATTTACAAGAGGATCAACAAATGTTCCATCAGGATTTTTAGCCGGATTTGCGGCTACTTGAAGATTAAATTTAGCCTGCGCGTTTCCAGAATCATTTTTATATTTCCATTCCAAACTAATATGGCCTTTTCCTGCAACCTCTGTGCAATAATTCGGACTAAAAGTTAAATCTTCAATATAAGGCATGGACAAAAATGGTACGGTAGTGACAACCTTGTAATCAGAAGCGCCACAAATATTCTCTCCGTCTGGTCCACCTTCAAAACAATTAAAACTAATCCAACCGTAATCATCGGACCACGCCCATTTATGAAATTCACCTGTATCTATGTCAATATCAACTCCGTAATCTGTATCCCTTAGCCGTATCCAGCTGTCAGAGCATAAAACCTTTGCCCAGCCGGAAACCTCGCCATTGAGCATATCAACCCAAGCTGAACAGCCGTGAGTAGAATCAGGATATTCGCAACCACTTAAATCACTCGCCTCAAAACTAATCCAACCCACATTTTCCGACCACGCGTATCCTGAAAAATCGCCTGTAGCTTCATCAATATCTACTCCATAATCTATATTGCACCGAGGTTCCGGCAGTTCAGAATTATTACAATTAAAACTAATCCAGCCAATATTTTCCGACCAAGCCCAGCCAAAGACATTATCACTAGCATCGGCATTCACTCTGCTGTTTTGAAAAGCTAAAAAACCAAAAAATGATAAACAAAATATTAAAATAACAATTTGAAATTTTTTCATAATTTATTCTTGAACAACTATTTTAATGGGAATTCCGTCAGCTGTAACAGCCATAGAAACAGGCACAGTGGGTTCAAATCTTTGAAATACTTTGCCCATTTTTCCAGTGCTGTTTATATCGTAATAATATAGAATAATACCGTCGGAAGAAACATAGTCAATTGTCTCTCTTCTAAAAGTTAAATTATAAACTGACGCGCTCCCGCTACAATATGAACCTGACCCGCTTGTAGTAATCTCAACTACATCGCCTTGTTTTACATGATAGTACCAGGTTCCTGATTTTGTCTCGGTCTTGCATTCCCATCTCATACAGGAACTAAACGCCCAAAAAGTACACACTGAATAACCATGAGCAGTGAGTTGTTCTTTCTCTTCTCCGTTGATATAAAGCTTAAAACTCTCCCAGTACCCTCTACACCTAGCGCTAACATTTGCAGTAACCTTTATTACTCCTTCCCCATCTACTATTACCTCCTCCCCCTCTATTAGTGTCAAAGAATCGCTTCCGCTCTTGCCTATATGTAAAATCTCTTCTGTATTGTCGCTCTGAAACTCTTCTCCTATTGGCATTGCTCCGCCAGAATAACACATTAGTTTTCCGTCATTATTTGCCATCAAAAAACAATCATTAAATCCAGAAATATGAACATCACCCGCTCCGTCAATTTTCATTCTTTCTGTCCCCTGAGTATAAAACTCTATTTCTTCCTCTTCTTTATCTAAATAAATAGACGCTGCTGTTGGGGCGCCGGTATCTGACAATAAATGTAAATCATTATGCCCTTTTATGTAATCAGCTCTTTCAATATCTCCCTTATTACCATCAGCATTGAGATAAAGATGCCCGTCTGAAACAGTAAGAGCGGAAACAGTAAGATCCCCTGCTTTGGTCTGGGAATCACTGCTTATATTAATCAGTTCATAAATATTATCTGCTGGCAAAATATTTGGCGGGACATCGCCCGGCTCATCCCAAGCAGAAACAATATAGCCTATTACCGCGCTGGAAACCAAAATTACAGACGACAAAATAATTATTTTTTGAAAATTTGAACAAAGCATATTGAAAATTAATTATTCAACAATAATAATAATCGGAATCCCATCAGCAGTAACAGCTATGGAAGTAGGGACCGCGAACTGTTTTTGTTTTGTCGCCTTTTCCATTTCTCCACTAGTATCTTTGTCATAGTAATACAAAATATCTTCTTCGGAAAAAACATACTCAACTCTATCTCTTCTAAATGTTAAATTATAAACTGAAGCATTCCCGCTGCAATATGAACCGGACCCGCTTGTAGCAAGCTTAATTACATCGCCTTGTTTTATATGATAATACCAGGTTCTTGATTTTGCATCGGTCGCGCATTCCCACCTAAGGCAAGAGTGAAACCCCCACCAAGTACACTCCGCATAACCATTAGCAGTAAGTTGTTTTTCTAAATTTCCATTGATATAAAGCTTAAAATTCTCCCAATACCCGCTGCACCTAGCGCTAACATACGCGGTAACCTTTATTACTCCCTCTTCGTCTATTATTGTCCATGAATCGCTTCCGTTCTTGCCTATATGCAAAATCTCTACCTGCGTGCTTTGGAACTTATCATCTCCCGGCGCGCCTGTGCCCTCATAACATCCTATTTTTCCATTCTCATTCACCTCTAAAAAGCAATTCTTTAAGCCGGAAATATACATATCGCCGTTCCCATCAATCTTAACTCCTTCTATCGCTTGTGTGCTCAATTTTATTGCTTTCTCTCCTTTATCTAAATCAAGACAAGCATTATCCTCTGCGCTAGACCATAAATGCAAGCCATCCTGTGCTTTTATATAATTCACTCTTTCAATATCACCTCCTTTGCTGTCGTCCTCATTAAGATAAAGCTTGCCGCCTAAAGTCGTAAGTTCAGTAACAGTAAGGTCTCCGCTTTTTATTTGGGCCTCTGGACCGGCGTTGATTGGGGCATCAAGATTCCATGGCAAAGCCAATGGTGGCTCATCCCAAGCAAAAACCATATACCCAGTAATTGCGCTGAAAACTAAAATTCCAGCAACTAAAGCAATTATTTTGTGAAAATTTAAATAAATCATATAATTTAAGGATTAGGAAATGAAATAGGCAGTCCGTCAGATGTTATTGCCACAGAGACAGGGACATCGGGATTATACTGATTTTCTACTTCATTCATCTTGCCCGTGCTATTGATATCATAGTAATATAAAATAGTGCCTTCGCAAGAAGCATAGTCAATCACATCTCTTTTATATCTGAGTTTATAAACTGAAGCGCTCGCGCTAGTATTATAACTTGTTCCGCTTGTAGTAATCTTAACTACATCACTTTGCTTTATATGATAATACCAGATTCCTGAATTATTATTCTCCCAGGAATCATGCCATGGCCAATCGTATCGAAAGCCGCCGGAAACACTGATATGCTCTTTTTCTTCTCCATTGATGTAAAATTTAAAATCTGCCACTGTGCTAGAACCATACGCAGATATGCTGGCAGCCACCTTTATTACTACCTCTTGCTCTTCGTTTGGCACCGTCCAGGAATCGCTTGCGTTTATGTCTATATGTAAAATTTCTGTTTGGCTGGGCCAAAATTCATCACCGTCTGGTATCTGTCCGCCAACATAACATCTTATTTTTCCATCTTCATCTACTTCTAAGAAACAATCACTTAATTTGAGAATATGCATTTTACCATTTTTATCAACTTTCATTTTTTCATCTCCTTTGATAGAAAATTTTATCTCTTTATTTTGGTTATCTAAATGAACAGACGCTATATTAAACGGATCCGAATCTAAATATAAACCATCTTGGCCTTTTATGTAATCTACCCGCTCAATATCTCCTTCTTCGCCATCATCATTAAGAAAAACCTTATTGCCCGAAGCAAAAAGAGAAGAAACAGCAAGAGCGCCTTGTTTGGTTTGAGCAACAGGGCCAATATTTATCGGCGTCGGCGTGTTTTCCTGCGGCTGCTCAGCAGTGGGACCATCCCACGCAAAAACAATATATCCCATTGCAGCGCTCAAAACTAAAACTCCGCCTGTAAGCGCAATTGTTTTTTGAAATTTTGAGAAATACATTATTATATTTTACCTTATTTTCAACAATTTTGATAATAAAAAGCTGTGGATAACTTAAAATTCTTCCACAGCGTTTTCAAAATGTAAAATTTCTGGCTTTTGGGTTTCCAAATCAATTTTAATGCTAATAATATCAATTTGCCAGGGCGTATCTAAAGAAAATTTATTTTGTGTCAGCCAAATTTGCGCGAGTTTCTGCAATTTTCTCTGTTTGCGAAAATCAACTCTTTGCTCCGGGGCGATTCCTTTGCCTGAACTCAAAGTTTTCACTTCCACAAACCTTATAACATCGTCTTTTCCCGCGATAATATCAATCTCCCCGAATTTGCGTCCTGTCCTTGTTTTCTGAATCCAATTTCTCGCCAATATATCAAAATCTTTGCTTTCAAGATAATCACGCGCAATCTTTTCCCCTAATTCGCCTAATTGTTTACGGTTTATCATAGTGGTGTTTGTTGGACAAAGTCCGAACTTATTTTAAACAAAATCCCGACGCTGACTGACCCCCGACTATATACACTTTTAGTGTTTTATTTCGGCTGGCTCGGGGGCAGGCTGCTGCCTGCCCCCTCGCTTTAATTTATTCGGGAAAACAGGCGGTTTTAAGGTAAAAAAAGGTTAAAAAATTTGGTTGACTTTATTTTTTATTTGGATTATTATTAAAATAAATAAGATAAATAATCCACAATTTAGCCCATACATTATAATGGTATATCATTAAAGAAGGTATGTCAAGTCAAAATAATATCTTAAAATCAAATATCGGTAAAAATATAAAAAAATTGAGACAGAAAAAAGGGATTTCTCAAGATAGATTATCAAAGATAGCCGATTTATCTCTGAATACAATTGTGAATATTGAAACCGGTAATAATCCAAATCCAACCCTTGAGACACTTCAAAAAATAGCTAAAGCTCTCAATGTTTCCGTTGATGAGTTATTGAAATTAATATATGACCAGAAATAAAATTATTAAAGCATTGATAACAAGATTATTTGTAGCACTTATTGCCTTTAGTGTTGTTGGTTGGATTATTTTATTCGGTAAGAATCTGCCGGATAGTGTCACGCCTATTGTTTACGCGATAATCGCTGTCTCGATTATTACTTCAATTTATGTTCTCTGGAAGAAACCAAATTTACTGCGTAATAAAAAAGTTATCATTGGGATGGTCGTTTTTATAATCGTTGGTGCCATCGGCTGGTTAACATCAATCTCTGAAATTACTGAATGCAGACCTTACAAATGTGGAGAAGATTTTATTTGTGCAAAACCAACTGATTTAGGTTTAAAAATAACAATGGGCGAATGTTCTTCTGAGTTTATAGAAAATATAGATTTCTATTGCGTAAAGGAAAATAATATTTGTATTAAACATCCAATTAATTTCACGATTGATCAAGTAGAAAAATCTATTACGGACTATTTATTAACACAAAAATATTTCAGCTGGAAGACAGCAACTGACAGCCGTAATTTTTGCGTTATTGAGAATTTAAATCCGGCAGAAGACGGCTTGTTTCCATTGTATGTTTGGGTTCGCTGCGGGGAGTTTGTTTTGCAAAACGGCAAATTAAAGGGATTAAGCGGGATATCGGCGCCGGCTAAAATAAATTATCCGAACCACTTGTCGTTTTATGATATAAATAAAATGTCTCATGAAACGCCAAGAAGCGGTTCGCTGTATTCAAAAGACATCAAGGCAATATTTCCTCTAAATGTACAAGAAGTGATTTTTGGTTTTTATATTCCCAATCTTTCCAATATCAGTAAAAAACTTGAGTCAGTTGCGCTTAGTGGCTTGAAGCAATAATGAAAACTAATAAAAAAATGAAAGTCAATCGGAATTTTTACCAACCTATCTGTCAAGAGTGGGCTAAAAAACTACTTTTGGCAAGTTAAACCGGCCCTTCAAAGTTGACATTCGGGAATGTCAAGTAAATGTCAACTTTGAGAAAAATTTGCATTACGGAATGCAAGGCGGACGCAAACTTTTCATTCTGTATTTTCGGCCATTTTTACCTTAAAACCGCCTGTTTTCCCGAATAAATTAAAGCGAGGGGGCAGGCAGCAGCCTGCCCCCGAGCCAAAGAAAATAAAACACTAAAAGTGTATGTAGTCGGGGGTCAGTCAGCGTCGGGATTTTGTTTAAAATAAGTTCGGACTTTGTCCAACAAACACCACTATAAGCGATTTGCGTCGGATGTCGGCGGCTTCGCCGCCTCTGCCGCCGAGCCATTACGCCGCTCGGCGGATAAATAAATATAATCCCAGGGTTTTTTGAAATCAATTGAAAATTTTTGAAAGGAAATTTTAGGGTTCGAGCCGATTTTCTTCTTTCGCCTTCGGCGAAAGGCAAAGCGAAATTTTATTAATTTTATTAAATTGTCGGCGCAAGCGTTTCTTTTTTCAATTATCAAATTATTAATACTATGATTAAATATTTCATCTATTGCAGAAAATCGTCAGAGGACGAAGAACGGCAAATCTTGTCTATTGAAGCCCAACTCGCGGAACTGCGCGAATACGCAAAGCAAAACGGGATTTTTGTTGTCCGCGAGTTTGTTGAATGTAAAACCGCCAAAGAGCCGGGGCGGGAAATATTTAATCAAATGCTTTCCGAGATTGAAAAAGGAAACGCCGAGGGAATTTTAGCGTGGAATCCAGACAGACTGGCTCGCAATTCTATTGACGGCGGAAAAATCATCTATCTCGTTGACACTGGAAAAGTCGCCTCGCTAAAATTCCCGACATTTTGGTTTGAGCCAACGCCGCAGGGAAAATTTATGTTATCTGTCGCTTTTGGGCAGGCAAAATATTACACCGACAATTTAAGAGAAAACATTTTGCGGGGAATTAGGCAAAAAATTCGCAGAGGCGAACTTTCGGCAAAAGCCCCAATCGGATATTTCAACGAACCGAGATTGAGAACTATTGAACCAGACAGAAATACTTTCAAAAAAGTGAAAAAGATTCTGTGGGCTTTTGCCTCTGGAAAATACACGCTAACAGCAATTCAAAGCAAAATGTTTTCTCTTGGCTTGATTGGTAAGGACGGAAAACCGCCTCATCTGTCAACAATACAGAGTATACTCACAAATCCGTTTTACTACGGACATTTCAAATATCGCAATGAAATTCATCAAGGAAGCCACAAGCCAATGATTTCAAAGAAACTTTTTGACAAAATCCAGCAAGCGCTCAAAGACAATAGCAAACCGCGACATAGTAAAAAAGACAAAGGTTTTCTTTTTTTGGGTTTTGCCAAATGTGGAGAGTGCGGCTATTGTATTACCGCTGAACGCAAGATTAAAAAAAACGGCAAGAAATACACATATTATCGCTGTACCAAAAAAAGTAAAATTCAAAAATGCTCTCAAAACCGATTTTTGCGGGAAGAAAAACTCGCGGAACAGGTAAAAGAAATTTGTCAAAAAGTTTCTTTGTCTGATGATTGGCAAGAAAAATATCTGAAAAAAGTTGATGAATGGGAAAAAGAAAATTGCACATTGTCAAATCTTTTCGCTCAAAATCTCAAAACAGAATTAAACAAAGTCAAAACAAAAATACAACGCCTCACTGACGCCTATTTGGAAGGCGGTTTTGAATTATCGGAATTTCAGCAAAATAAAAACGCCTTAATGGCGCGAAAAAAAGATATTGAGGAAAAATTATCAGATTTTGAGCGAAAAGGAAATAATTGGCTCGGACTTGTTCGGAATTGGATAATTGAAGCCAATCAAGCTAAAAATCTCGCTTTAACAGAAAATTTTGCCGAGATGAAAAATTTTCTGAAAAAAATCGGCTCGGACTGTACAATCGCCTCTCAAAAACTTTCAATTGATTTCAAAAAACCTTGGAATTACCTTTATTTTGCGAAGCAAAACAAGGTTCTTGAAGCGAAAACGAAAGCGAAAGGTTCTTATTTTTTGCCTTTGCAAACGAGGGGCGAAGCCCCGAGCGACGCGGAAAATCAAGTAAATCGTAAAATGTGGACCTGGCGGGAATCGAACCCACATCAGAGCAATGCGAATGCCCTCTTCTACCATTAAAATACAGGCCCATATTGTTTTTGTCGGGATGCCGAGATTCGAACTCGGGCTGCCGCCTCCCGAAGGCGGTATGCTACCATTACACCACACCCCGTAATATTTTATGTTACCCAGTACTTGCTTTTTGTCATTTCGTCGCGCTTCATTTCCAATGTTTGGCGTTCTTTTATCGCTTTCTTGCCTAATTCAAAAATTTCTGAATCAGACAATTTACCCAATTTTTCAATTTCATTTTCTAAAAATTCTTTCGTGTTTTTTTTTGGGTCTTCTAACACTTTACCCAATAAAATATCCAACACAGCGCCAACCTTGGGTCCTTGTCTAATTTCTAAAATTTTTATCACATCATCACCGCGCAGTTTAAGTTTTTTAACTGAAATAGGGTCCTGCCTCACTTTTTCAATCAAATATTTCAAATGCCTTAACTTGTACGGCTCTGCTTTTGGCACTCCGGACCCGATTCTGTCGCAAAATCTTAACTGTAAGAGTTCCTCCATATTTTCTATGCCAACTTGCCGCACCAATCTCCGCACTGACGCCTCGCCCACTTCTTCTACATTATAATAGAACAAATGGTACCTCACTAATTTCACAACCTTTTCAATATCTTTTCTGGAAAACCGCAAGCGCTGTAAAATTCTCGCTGTTATTTTAGCGCCAACTATTTCATGGTTGTAAAAAGTGGCGTCCTCACCCTTGCCTCTCTTTGTTATGGGTTTGCCGATATCATGAAACAGCGCGGACAACCTGACATATTTACTGTAATTTTTCTGAACAGCGTATTTCAAGGAACGCACAAGATGTTCGTAAACATTGTAAATATGATGCTTGCTTTGGTCTATTCCGCGGCAATCTTCCAATTCTGGGATAATATGCTTCAAAAGCCCAAGTTCCTGCAAAAGTTCTATACCCTCCCCGGCGCGCTCACTCATAATAATTTTCATAAACTCGTCTCTTACTCTTTCTCTTGAAACCATATTCAGCAATCCAGAATTTTTTTGAATTGCTTTTTTTGTTTTTGCTTCAATTTTCCAGCCCTCTCCTAATGTCGCGACAAACCTCACAGCCCGCGCCAACCTCAGCGCGTCCTCCTGAAACCTGTCTTCCGCGTCACCCACTGCGCGAATAACTTTATTTTCTAAATCCTTTTGCCCTTCGAACAAATCTATAACTTTTAACTTTTCTCTTTTAATTTTTAACTTAGACGCCTCTGGCGTCGCTGCCATTGCGTTCACTGTAAAATCCCTTCTTCCTAAATCCTGTTCAATTGTTTCTGCCCATTCTATCTTGTCAGGATGTCTTTTATCACTATACTTTGACTCAACCCTGAACGGCGTTATTTCAATCTCCTGAAAATCTTCGTCTTCCACCGCCACCCTTACTGTGCCAAAATTATTATCCAAATAACTATCTGGAAATATTTTTACAATCTCGTCCGGCTTGGCGCTTGTTGCAATATCCCAATCCTTTGGACTATTTCCGCGCAAAAGATCTCGGACGCACCCGCCCACAATATACGCTTCAAATCCCTGCTTCTCTAATTGCTCAACAACAAATTGTACTTGCTTTGGAATTTCCATAAATTATTTAGCGTTACCTGTCCTTTTATTCTATCTCATTTCATTGTATTTTTCAACTTATTTTGGTAAAATTAACCAATGTCCCTGTAGCTTAATGGACAGAGTACTGGGCTTCGGACCCAGTGATGAGGGTTCGACTCCTTCCAGGGACACCAATATTATGAAAACAAACACAGACCCAAAAAAAATTGAAGAAATTGCTTCTTCTCGTTTTATAGAAAACATTTTTCCCTCAAAAAAAACGCTTGAGGAAACTTTATTAAGAAGTAAAAAATTGATAATTTACATCGGCGTAGACCCAACTGGTTCAAAACTTCATCTCGGGCATTCAACAAATTTTCTCTTGCTCAGCGAATTTCAAAAATTGGGACATCAAATAATTTTCTTGGTTGGAGACTTTACCGCTCAAATTGGAGACCCAACTGGAAAAACAAACGCCAGAAAAGCCCTAACTCATAAAGAAATATTAAAAAATTGTAAGGACTACCAAAAACAAGTAGAAAAAATTTTAGATTTTGAATCCAAGCAAAACGCGGTAAAAATCAAATTTAACAGCCAATGGCTGGCAAAATTTAATTTCAAAGATGTAGCTGAACTTATGTCAAAATCCACTGTTGGCAAAATGATCAAAAGAGATATGTTTCAAAAACGGATTAAAGAAAAAAAAGAGATATATCTTCATGAGTTTATATACCCTTTATTGCAAGGATACGATTCTGTGGGCATGAATGCTGATATTGAAGTCGGGGGAAATGACCAAACATTTAATATGATGATAGGCAGGGATTTAGTAAAAATTTATCAAAAAAGAGAAAAAATCGTGATTGCCACAAAACTTTTAGTAAACCCAAAAACAAATAAAAAATTAATGTCAAAAAGCGAAGGGAATTATATTAGTTTGGACGAAAAACCAAATAATATGTACGGCGAAATAATGGCTTTAGCAGACGAAGTAATTTTGCCTTGCTTTGAATTATGCACAAGGTTACCATCGCAACAAATCAAAGAAATCGCGCGAGACATAAAAATAAAAAAGCTTAATCCAAAACACGCGAAAGCGATTTTGGCAAAGGAAATCGTCACAATGTACCACAGCAAAACATCTGCGGACAAAGCTGAAAAAGAATTCAACAGAGTATTTACACAGAAAAAACTGCCTTCTGATATTAAAAGCGTTAAGATGAAAGACAAGAAAATAAATATTCTTGATTTGCTTGTAAAAACAAAAATGGCTTCCTCAAAAGGGGAAGCCAGGAGAACCATACTCCAAAATGGAGTAAAAATTGATAATAAAATTCAAGATGACTGGAAGAAAATTATTGCTATAAAATCAGGAATGCTGATACAGGTTGGCAAAAGAAAATTTATAAAAATTATTTCTCAATAGATTTATTCTTTAATATCTATTTTTCTTCGTTTCTTTCTTTCTGTTTTAGGTATTCTTACGCATAGAATGCCTTTTTTTAATTCCGCTGTTCCTCGCGAAGCGTCAACTTCTTCTGGAAGGATTATTTTTCTCTGAAACGCGCCCCAATAACATTCTTGATAAAAATAACTTTTTTCCTCCTCTCGACTGCACCCTCCCCTTTCTCCTTTGATAGTCACTGTGTCGTTCTCAATACAAACTTCCAGTTCGTCTGAATCTACGCCGGCGATAGCGGCTTCAATAACAATATCCTTTGCTGTCTGATAAACGTCCACTGCTAATTCGCCCTCGGGACCGCCCAAATTTTTTAAAGAAAAACTTGATTTTTTTACTTTAGAAATTTTTTCCGCTTTAGTTTTCTTTTCTATCGGTTTCGCTTTCTTGGCGCTCTGAACTTTTATCTTCTTTATTTTGGACTTTGCTATTTCTTCTCCCTCGCTATCTTCATCTTGCTTTTCTTCTTCCTTTCCCATATTTTGTTTTAATCTACTTAAAAAAGACATAGTATTTATGAAATTTATAATTTATTGTTAAACGCTTTATAAATATATAATAACACACTTGAAAATAAATCCAATTGTGGATAATTTTTATCTTATCTCTTTTTGATATTCAAAATAGGAATAAGCGCAGGTATAAATCGCGGCGCAAATTACTGGAACTAAAATAAAAAAAATAGCGTTTTCTCCAGCGAAAATCCCTAACAAGGCAATCGCGCCGGCAAGTTTGAATAATTTGGCCCCGATTTTATGCGTTTTGTCCCAGACAACATCACTGCTCAATGTCCACGGAGTTTTAATTCCAATAAACCAATTTCTTTTAGCGTTCTTGAGTAAAACTCCGACATAATAAAATAGTATTCCCATTGCCGGAAGTATGGAACAACCCATATCAAACCTTATCCCAAGGTTCCACAAAATCGAGAGAGCATAAATATAGAAAAAAAATAAAATAAAAAGCAGAACAAACCCGTCAAAATATTTTTCAAACTTTTTTATATTCTCTTTCAATGGATCAATCTTTGGAATAACTAAGAAAAGTAAAAATATTCCCAAAGCAAATATAGGCATTAAAAACAGTCCCCAGAATTTTGACATATAGTCGTTCACTTCCCCTTTAGTGTTCCAGTGCGATGCCATTAAATCAGGCATTTGGGAATAATAATAAATCCCTATGACAAAGGACGCCAGAATTACAAACAAACTTATTATTTGCGTTTTTTTCATTATTATATTTTATCATAATATTTGAAAAAAAGAAAAGAGCGTCCGAAGACGCATATGTTACTATTTTTGCTTTACGCTGTTCATAATTACTTTCAAATTTTGAAAGTAATTGCAAACCATGTTTCGCCGATGTTTATCGCAGCTTCAAATTGTTCCACTAACAACATCACTATCTGCATTCCCAAAGATTTTGTCTCTCGGAAATCCAAATCCTTTGGAAGACAAGCGCCATAATTTTTAACAGATAGGTCAATCTTGTTTCCTTCCTCCTTCATAGTGATTTTAATTCCTCCTCTGTCCTGAAACGCGTGTTCGTAAGTATTAGACACAAGTTCGTTGATTATCCACCCGCACGGAATTGCTATTTTAGCGGACAATGCCAAATTCATTGGAATATCAACATTCACGCTCACGTCTTTCTCTGCAAATCCATACTGGCTAACAATGTTTGTTATGTGATTCCACATGCTTATTTTCCCTGAATCCGTTTGCTGCGACTGCCCATACGCAATGGCCATTGTATTAACTCTGTCTAACAATTCATCAAGCACTTTTTGCTTTTCTTTCTGTATTTCCTCTTCCTTTCCCTGTAACTCTGCCTCTAATTCCTTTACCCGTTCGCCTTGTTTATGAAGTATTGGAGAAAATCCATCATATGCTCGCTTTATTATCTCCAGATACGCTATCTTCGCATCTCTCTCTCGCAACTCCACGGTTTGCTTTTTGGTCAATGTTGAAAGCGAATTATTCCCTGATACTGTTATGTTCAACCTCGCGTCCAACTCCGTTATTTCGTCGTCTCTCATTTTCAACTTTTCAATTGTCTTATCCAATATCTTATGCAACGATACTATCTCTTTGTTTCTTTCCGTCAACTCTGCCTCCAACTCCGCTATCCTCTTTTGCTGCTCTATATCATATATCTCTTCATCTGTCAGACCAACCCTCATATTTTTTTACCACCTTTCTCCTATTTTTTTATTCTTATGTACCTTGATTCAATATCAAATTATTGCGACTTCGCCGCATAATTGTTCGCTCGGTCAAAATACAAACAAACTCGCTTCGCTCGCTTGTTTGTATTTTTTCCTCGCTCTCAATTATCGCATATTTCTTCCAAAATGTCAAATGAATTCACAGAATTCGCGGGCGAAACAAAATCGGATATCTGCGGAGCTCGGGGCTCCGCAGGCGTTAAATTTGTGATATAATGGAAATATGTTAAATACATATAAAACAATTATAGGGGTTGGACTGGTGATGTTATTATGCGGAATAGGAATTTTCGCATACTATACAATAAACGAGAAAAAAAATGGTCGGAGACCCGAGCTCCGACCAACTCAACAACAAAGCGAGCAGAAAATCGCGGATGTAAAAGACCAGGAATTAAAAGAGCAAATCGGACAGATGTTAATGATTGGATTTCGCGGCACAGAAATTTCAAAGGATTCATATATTGTTCAGGAAATGGAGGACCTGAACATAGGCGGAGTAATATTATTTGATTATGATGTTCCTTCAAAAAGTTTTCCCAGAAACATCATCAGCCCAAAGCAGACAAAAAATCTTATTGCTGATTTGAAAAAATTCTCTGGGACTCCCCTATTTGTGGCAATAGACGCGGAAGGCGGGAAAGTAAATCGATTAAAAGAAAAATACGGATTTATTGCTATGCCAAGCCCGCAGAAACTTGGTGCGCAAAATAATCCAGAGGAAACAAAAAAAATCAGCGCCGCGCTCGCGCGCCAACTCGCTGATTTAGGATTTAATGTAAATTTCGCGCCGGTAGTTGATGTTAATATAAATCCAGACAACCCAATTATCGGCGGCATTGGAAGAACATTTTCAAACGAACCAAACAAAGTAGTTGAGCAGGCACTGGCTTTTATAGAAGGTCATAGCGAACCCGGCATTATAACTTGCTTAAAGCATTTTCCCGGACATGGAAGTTCGCGAAACGACAGTCATTTAGGAATGGTTGATATCACCAACACATATCAAGATAAAGAACTTATTCCTTTTGAAAAAATTATTGAACAGGAAAAAGCGTGTATGGTAATGACCGCGCATATTATTAATAAAAATATTGACTCGGAATATCCAGCCACTTTATCGCCTTTGTTTATCCAAAACATACTCCGTGAAAAATTAGGATTTAACGGAGTAATTGTTTCAGATGATATGCAGATGGGCGCTATTACAGAACATTATGGATTTGACGAGGCAATTATCAGAGCCATAAACGCTGGATGCGATTTATTGATTATTTCAAACAACGGCAAAATATATGACGAACAAGCGCCAGAGCAAGCGCGCGATATTATTTTCAATGCCGTGAAGCAAGGCAAAATTTCTCGCGAGCAAATTACCCAATCCTATCTCCGTATTATTACCCTGAAGTCAAAACTTTAAATTATTGATTTGTTTCCAGTTTGTTTCGTCTAATACGATTAATTGGTCCTCACCTATTATATATAAGTAGTCATTGATATAAATCGCGCGCTTAGCCGCAATACCGCTAACAGCCCGCTTAAGCGCCAACTTGTCCTGTTCGTAAGAAAAAATATAACCGCCTTTGCTGCCCGGCAAAAAGAATATCTTGTGTTTTGTGTCTAAAAGAAACGCGTGATGAGTATTAAGAACATCTGACCAATGTTCGTCTAAAATATATTTGTCGGCTTCCTTTGGCTCGCTCGGCGAACTTACATCAAACAGAGAAATTTTCACTTTCCAGCCCTCTTTGCCTATTCCTAAAATTTTGTCTTCGGTAATTGGATGCAGATACGAAGAATATCCCGGAATTTTCAATTCTCCTTTTAATTCCGGATTATACGGATCTGACAAATCCAGAACATAAAACGGATCTATCTGCCTGTATGTTACTACATATCCCTTATTACCGACAAACCTCACAGAATAAATTTTTTCTGTAACGCCTAAATCTTTCACAGAACCGGTGATGTTCAAATTACTGTCCGCGACATAAACATCATTAGCGCTCTCCCCTACATTCCAGAACATACCTCCCATACCCCTGTCCCCAATCGTCACGGCCACTCTTAAATAACCTTGATATTCGTCCAAAGAAAATTGATTCAATGGCTTGCCCGGAAATACTCCGTTTGCCGCAAGAGCAAACCCGTCTAATTTTATTTTCACAATTCCTGTTTTCTCAAAATCTCTGCTGTGTTTCGCGTAATAATCATCCATCCTATTGGTAAATTCGTTTTCTATTCTCATTCTTTCATCATCGCTTAAAGAACTCTGAAACTTATCAAGAATAACTCCGAACTCCACCATTTTAGCTCTATCGCTTATATCAAGGTCTTTGAGTTTTTCTAATTTTTCAATTACCCAGGCAGGAACTATGTCTTGACAATCTTTTTGAAAAAAATCATAAAAGAAATTAATCACGCTCTCATAATAAGAATAACTGATATAAATTCCATTTTTCGACATATAAACAACTGATTGGCTTGAAGAACCAACAAACGACACAGTTTTCTCAATCTCGCCTGTTTCTGGATTTAATACCATAGCGCTGTAAGTTATATCCACTGGTACTGGAACTCTTGGGTAGTAAATTTGCGAACACCCAATCTCTAATGCTTTGCCTTCTATATATAATGGCCTGATTGGGCAAGGCCTGTAAGTGTCAATTCTGCTTTTAACAACTAAATATACTTTTCCCTGATATAGGCGGGACGAAACCAAATAATTTCTATTTTCCAATTCCATATCCCATTTCTTGTTTGGCTTCTCTGGATTAGACACATCATAGCCGATAATTTCCTGACCTGAAAAAACCACTAAAATATTTTCTGATAAAAGCAGATTTCCAGTTTGTTCAATTTCCGAATCAATTTTCAAATCAGAAGGCGGAAACGCTTTTATTGCTTTAATCCCCCTGTTCTGGGGTTTGGGAATTTCTATCCCCGGCGCGATTTCGTCCATATCAAAAGCCCTTATCGGAAAATACCATCTCTGCGGAGAAAAATAAATTTCTTTGCCGTCTGTTTTGACAATGTCCGGCTCGTCAATTCCCGCTGTTTGGACAGTTGTTTCTGACACGCGCTCCATTGTTTCTTCTCCTGCTCCAATCCCTGCTTCAAGTGTCGGGACTGACATTCCCTCTGCTACATCCATTCCTTTCCTCACTCCAGTAATTGAAATCCCTTCATAATATCCAGTTATTTCTGCTGCGCTCGACTCCAAATAATCCTTAAATTCCTGTTCCGAAGAAAATTTGGCAATTCCTTCCAATGACGCGGGACCCGGTTCAGGCTTTTCTGGTTTTGGCGCTAAAATATCAGATAAAAATGGAATATTAATCCGCTCCATAAATGGCGCGATAGGCGTTGTTGAAAAAGAAATATTTTGATATTGAGAAAACGCAAAACCGAAAATCACAGCAACCACAACACATAAACAAACCAATAAAAGTTTAGAATTAATTTCTTGTTCCATAATTTTGAGCGAGGAATAAATGCGGAAATGAATTTTCGCATTTATTCCGAGCGATTAATTATGCGGCTTTGCCGCAATAATTTTTGGTTTATTAGTTCGCGCCAAAAAATATTTCAAAAAAATATTTTTTGATTAAACCAATAAATCCTTTCATTTTATTATAATACTCACTCTTATTGTACCACTTCCTAAAAATAGCGCAAAACAAAACTGTCAAAGGTTCAACCTCCGACAGTAAAAATTTCCAGTATGATATACTAAAAATACAAAGACTCATTTTCCGAACCATCACCGGATGGCGGCGTGCCCGGGACTACCGGGATAGGAAATGGGTCGTTTTTTTTCATTTTCAGATTCTACACAAGTTTTTTACACATTCAACTCCTTCAAAAACAAAAGATTGAATCCCTAATTTTTTGGCTACTTCAATATTCTCCTTTGAATCGTCAAAATAAATACATTCTTCGGGTTTTAAATTATTCTCTACTAATAAGTTTTTGTAGGCTTCCGGATTTGGTTTAACAAATCCTGTTTGCCAAGAATAATAAACTTTATCAAAAATTTCTTCTAAAAATGGAAATGTTTTTTTATAATAATTTGCTCTTTCAATAAAATTATTCGACAAAACAAAAATTTTAACGCCTCTATTTCTTAATTTTTTAACCAATTCAATCATCTCGGGCACTTCTTTTTCTGCGCTAAACCAGAAATCAAAAAATTGTTCTTCTGCTAGTTCAATGCCCCATTTTTCTAAATGAACCCTACGGGATACATTTTCTGCGTTCGCTCTAGAATATAAACAAACTTCGCTTCGCTCGTTTGTTTATATTCCTCTCGCTCACTTGAAAATAAGACTTCCAATAATCAAAAGAACTACCGGCATTCGGCTTTCTCGCTTTTGCCATTATGTTTTTCAACGCAGGTAAAAAATCTTCTTTTGAAACGCCAAATTCTTTTTGGAATCTATCGCTTAAATGAATCCCCAGACGAAGTCCGGGGATACATTTTCCGCGTTCGCTCGGAAGCCCAAGCGAGAGTATTCTCGCTTGGGCTTCCCTCGCTTCACTTGAAAATAAGGACTTTGGATAAAAATTCCATTAAGGTCAAAAATAATTGCTTTTATCATATTTTTTATATTTTACCACTTTATAAAATTTAGCGCAAAACAAAAACCCTATTTGCCTCGCAATAGGGTTTTTGTTTTGTATCCTGAAATATCCGCGCTAGTTTACGCGATTTTGCCGCGGATGAATTCTTTTGCTTTAATTTGCGCAATCTTTAATTGAAGCAATTTCTTTGCCTGAAATTCCTGATATTTTCTTTTGCGCAATTCAAACCAATCCTGAATGTCAATAATGTATGACTTGAACAGCCAGATCAAGAACAGGGCGATTGCCAATGGAATAAAGAATGAATCAAGAAAAATGTTATTGGTTAATCCTGTGGAAACGCCTGTTGCAACTGCGGCAGTAGTTGTCTTTATTCTGTTTACCATAATATTAATGGTGTCTGATTCTTCAATCTCGGTGTCTTCAGAAATGACAACAACAGAATTCTTTAACAATGTTTGCCCAATATTAAAGTGCGTTAAACCTGCTACATAAGCATTATAAGTAATTGTCTTCTTCTTATTCGCGGATATATCGCCGACATTTAACCCGGAAAATATATCGCCTGTTGAAGAAATTCCGCTCACTTTAAGAGAACCAGATTGATAAATCATTCTGTCAGGCAGAGTGTCTTCAACTACTATATTATAGATCTTGGCGTCTTTTGCCCTTACCACAATAGAGAAAGAAATAACATCGTTTGGCTCCGCGGGAACATAAGTTGTCCAAGGTCCGCCGTCAGTGAGATTGCGGCCTAATTTCTCCACCGTCATTTCGCCTTGCTCCGGCTCGGAAGAAACTCTTACTGCGACGCTGTCGCTCGCTGTGCCGCCGTCGCCTGTGCAAGTGATAGTATATGTCTTGTTAGATGTAAGATGATTTGTTATTTCTGAACCGGATAAAGATCTGGAACCAGACCAGGCGTTGGACGCGTAACAGGAATTAGCGTTGCTTGATGTCCAAGTTAAATTGGCTGTAGTGTCATAATCAATTGTAATAGGCCCGTTAGACCCGTCTGCCTTGATGTCAACTGTCGGCGCGGAAACGCAGTCCTGCGCGTTCACAGGAACTGTTGCCTGGGCTGACAATAATTCCCTTTCAACCATAACTTTGGCTGTGTAAGTTCCAGGATTTGAATAATTGCAAAGATTGTAAGCAGTGTAATTATTGTCGTTTCTTGTAATTATTTTTTCCCAATTGCCGTCATTTTCGCAGTCAAAAAAATATGTTATAAGCCCGGTTGCGGTGCCATAGACATTGGCGTTCAAATCAACATTTTGCAACGGAGCACATCCGGAATTTGGGTTGGCTGTGAAAGTAACATAAAGCGTTGGCGACTCGTGCACCTTGACTAAGATATTCATAGAATCAGAATCGCTCAAGCCATAAGGGTCTGTTACGGTTAATGTACAGGTGTATGTTGTTTCAGACGAAACAGAAGGAGCGTAATACAATGGCTGGGCTATGCTTGAACTGGACAGTGTGCCCCCGGTACAAGACCAGGAATAAGTAATCTCGTCTCCGTCCGGGTCAGTGCCTGAACCCTGTAAAACAATGGATTCTGTTTCGTATGTCTCTTTATCGAGGCCGGCATTGGCAACAGGCGGATTGTTCAGTTGCGCGTTAACCGCGACAGTCACGCTGTCCTGCGCATACCCGCTCGTGCCGGAACAACTAATAGTATATGTCTTTGAAGATATAAGACTGCCAGTGGATTCTGCGCCTGAAATAGGTTTTTCGCCTGTCCAATCATTATAAGCATAACAAGAATCAGCGTTCTCCGACATCCAGGTTAATTCTGCTGAAGTATTATAATCAATAGTGATTGGCCCGTCAGAGCCATTTGCCTTAATATCAACTGTTGGAACCAACGGCTGTTCAACATTAACGGTCACACTATCGCTCACAGAACCGCCTATGCCTGAACAAATAATAGTATATGTTCTGGAAGATGTTAAAATATTAGTGAATTCTGAACCAGACAAAGATTTGTCTCCAGACCACGCACCAGTAGCATAACAAGAATCAGCGTTCTCCGACACCCAGGTTAATTCTGCTGAAGTGTTATAATCAATTACGATAGGCCCGTCAGAACCATTGGCTTTGATGTCAACTGTCGGCTCGGCGGGCTGTTCCACATTAACTGTTACGCTATCTACCGCATAGCCAACCTGCCCTGTGCAAGTAATTGTATATGTTTTAGAAGATATCAAATTGCCAGTCTGTTCAGAGCCAGATAACGGCTTATCTCCAGTCCAATCTCCTGTGGCATGGCAAAAGTCAGAATTTTCAGAAACCCAGGTTAATCTCGCTGAAGTATTATAATCAATTGTGACAGGACCGTCAGACCCATTTGCCTTAATATCCACTGTCGGCTCGGCTGGCTGTTCAACATTAATAGTAACGCTATCTGTCGCTGTTCCGCCTTCACCTGTGCAAGTAATTGTAAAAGTTGTGTTTTCTGTTAAATAACAAGATGTTTCTGTACCGCTTAATGGCTTGCTTGTTGCAAACCAATCGCCGCATCCGCCAGAAGGAACGCAGGCATCAGCGTTTTCTGATGTCCAGACCAATTCAGCTGTATTATTATAATCAACAGCAATCGGACCGTCAGACCCATTTGCCTTAATATCAACCGTCGGAGCAGGACATTCAGTTGTAAATGTCTTATCAGCGCCATAAGAAATTCCCTGATTATTTTTTGCTAACACCCTAAAATAATAAGTCGTGCATCTTGAGAGTTCTGAAACATTTGTAGAAAACGGTCCTGTATAAGAACGATACACCCATGAAGTTGAATTATCATAATCGGTAGATGTTCCATACTGAAACCGATAATACATACTATTGCACCCGCCAGCGCTGGTTATTCTTCCATTTAAAGTTGCGGAAATCTCAGTGATACTTGTCGCATCTTCTGTAACCACTGTAGGCCGGATAGGCGTACACCGCCACGCTGAAGCAAACAAAGGCAAAACTAAGCCAATACAAATTAAGGAAATTATAATTCCCTTCTTAAAATCGAACATACTAGTCGTTTTATTAGTCATAATAATATTAGTCGATTAGCACTGACTCCACGGCAATTCTTTTATAATCCTTGCCTGGGGGCCAGCAACTAATTGATATTAAAATATTTCTATTATTTGTCAAGTGGTTTTCAGGAATTTCTTCTCCTTTGTCTAAAAATATTTTTCGCGACACAGAATAAACATACTTCTGATTATCATAATAAATAATAATCTTATCGCCCTTGTTTAATTCATTAAGACGGCTAAAAACCCAATCATATTTAATCTTTGGCCAGTTTGCCGGAGCGCTATGCCCCAAAACTATTGTTTGTCCATTCTCGCCGAATAACACTGACTCCGGATAATAAACCACTCCCTTATCTAACAATTTATGCAAAACCTGATTATTGGAACTATTCGTGAAAACAATAGGAGCTGAAATTCCGATTTTGGGAATTTTTATACTATTTTTACTTCCTATATTCCCTGTATATTTCGGTTGTTTTTTGTTCTCGCTTGTCTTGTCTTCTTTTACAACGCTCGCGCGTTCCAAATCCGACAAACCATTCTCTTCCGCGTCAACCGCGCTCATGCTCTGGAAAGGCGCTGTTGCAATGCCAGCGATTATTCTATAATTAAACACCCAGGAAACATCCGCCCAGTTCATAGCCAAAAAACTGAAAACGAACAAAACAACAAAGGGCTTCCACAATTTTTTAATCTCTTGTTTAGAAAATATATTCATATTTCATATTTCGGATTTTTCCTTATTATACCAACAACCACAAATTTGTCAAGAGCAATGAGAACAAAGTTAAAATTGTGAATTATTGATTTTGACAAACATACGATAATTTGGGAAAATATAAGTAATGGAAATTAAAAAAATCACAAAATTCCTATGGGGCGAGTTTATTTACGGAGGACATTTACTTTCTTTTGGAGCGTCAGGTATTCTTTGTTTTAGCGCGATAATTTTAAATCAAAAAATCTCAATCCCTCTTTTAATACTTGGCTATTTGATTTCTCAAATAACATATTTTTATAATCATTTCAAAGAACTTAAAAAAGATTTTTTAACAAACTTTCAAAGAACACAACATATTCAAAAATCTAAAAAATATTTTTTAATTATTTTTGGTTTTTATTGGGGTTTCTTTTTTTTGTGTTTAATTTATATCAATAATTTAGCAGTCATACTCCTGTCTTTGTTTATAATATCCGGCGGACTTCTATACACAATTTTTTTAAAAAACTTATCTAAAAAAATAATTGAATTTAAAAGTTTTTATGTTTCTTTTTTTTGGGCGTTATCAATAATATTAATAGGATTTTATTATAATGTTTCTTTTAGTTTGCTTTTATCTCTGCTTTTCTCTTTTGTATTTTTAAGATGGTTAATGAACACAATTTTTTTCAACATCAAAGACATCGAATCCGATAAAAAAGAAAATTTAAAAACCTTAGCGATACTATTCGGAAAGCACAAAACCATAGATTGTCTTCATATAATTAATATTTTTTCTTTTGTTCCTATTATTATAGGCGTTTATACAAATTTACTGCCATTGTTTTCTTTATTTATTCTAATTTTTTATTTTTATAGTTTTTATTATTTAGAAAAAGCTAAAAAAGAAAAAACACAAATTCATAATTTATCTTATATAATGGTAGATGGAGAATATTTACTTTGGCCATTTATTCTGCTTTTAGGTAAAATCATCATTAATTTATGATAAATATAGATTTAATAGAAAATATAATAATTGTTTTAATAAATCTTATTGGATTATGGATGGTTTTTTGGGTTCTTAGCGCTAATAAAAAAGAAAAATTAAACCAATGGTTTGCTGTAATGACATTTTTTCTTGTTCTTTGGGTTGATTTTGCTTTTTTGGGATATAAAACTGATCAAACATTTTTAGCAACATTTTTTTATAAATTAAATTGGGGTTCAGTAGCTCTATTTCTTATTTCTTCTTATTATTTTTATGTTCTCTATTTCTTAAAAGAAAAAGGCAAACATCCAATTATAGAAAAATCTATTTTATTATTTGGAATTTTTTTAGCGTTTCTTTCAATATCTACTAATTTTATTATTAAAACATCTGTTATCCAACCTTGGGGCGCGGAAATAATTTTTGGTTTTGGAAATAACTTATTTAATATTTACGCTCTTTTTATAACTGTAATGATTATTGGCTTATCGTTTAAAAAATACTTTCAGTTTTCTGGAGTACAAAAACTGAAGATACAATATTTTCTAATTGGAATCTTTGTGTTTGTTTTGTTTAATATTATTTTCAATATAATTATTCCTTCTAGAACTGGCACAGTTGAATATCAACGCTTTGGAGATTATTCAGCTATTATCTTTCTCGGGTTTACGGCGTATGCGATTGTGAGACATAAACTGTTTGACATTAAGGTTGTTCTGACTTCGTTGTTTGTTGTCTTGATTGCGATTTTGCTTTTACTTGATCTTTTCCTTCTCACAACAGAGCCCTCGTATCAACTCTTTAAAGGATTAATTTTCTTCATTTTCCTTTATTTCGGCTTTATGCTTATTAGAAGCGTTAGAGGAGAAGTTAAAAGAAGAGAAGAAGCGGAAATATTGTCGCAGGCAAAATCAGAGTTTATCTCTATGGCGTCACACCAATTAAGAACTCCTCTCACGGCAATCAAGGGCTATACATCAATGATGCTTGAAGAAAGTTATGGAAAGATTGAACCAAGGGGGAAAAGAGTATTAAGCAATGTTTTAATTTCTTCCGATAGATTAGTCAAAATTGTTGAAGACCTGTTAAACATTTCAAGAATTGAATTAGGCAGAATGAAATTAGAAAAACAATTTACTGATATGAAAGAAATGATTGACAGTATTTATAAAGAAATGGAGGCAAGAGCGAAAGAAAAAAATCTCAAACTTGTATGGAAAAAACCAAAAACTGTTTTTCCAAAACTTAATATAGACGCGCTAAAAATAAGGCAGGTTATTTATAATATAGTAGATAACGCTATAAAATATACCAAAACAGGCAAAATAAAAATAGAATTGCAAAAACAGGGTTCCAATTTGTTGATTACAATTTCTGACACAGGGAGAGGATTTAGCGAAAAAGACAGAAATAAATTATTTGAATTATTCAGCAGAGGCGATGCTGGAACAAATATTTTTGTGGAAGGAACCGGAATGGGCCTATTTGTTGCGAGAAAATTTATTACTTTGCATCAAGGTAGAATATGGGCGGAAAGTAAAGGCAAGGACAAAGGAAGCGCATTTTTCATTGAGCTGCCGATAAAATCAATACAATAATGGTTTCAGAAAATAATTTCAATAAAATTCTAAAAAACACAACAAAAAAAATTGACCCTATCGTCAAAAAGATTTTGAGTTTGGACACTAGCAAACGAACAAAAAAAATTACTAATTATCAAATTTTAACCGGAGGTAAAAGAATAAGGCCATTCTTAACAATTTTATGCTATAAGTTAGTTGGTGGAAATACAAAAGATGTTTTATACCCAGCGGCTGGCTTAGAAATCCTGCATAATTATACCTTGATTATAGACGATCTGATTGATAAATCTGAAACCAGAAGAGAAAGACCAAGTGTTTGGTCTAAATTTGGCTCGGCAACCGCTAACTGCATTGCTGTCAATTATGCCTCATCTATTTTCCAGGCAAGCGCTAAATCAAAATATTCTATTCAAATCTCAAAAATATTTGCACAAACAATGAAAACCCTTACAGAAGGAGAAATTTTAGATACTTTATTAGAAAGAGGAGATAGAAAGCAAGAGCCATATATAATTGAAAATATGTATTCAGAAATTCAAAAAAAAGATTATTTTGAAATGGCTGGTAAAAAAACAGCAAGTTTGTTCCAAACCTGCTGTGAAGTGGGCGGCATCTGCGCTAACGCAAAGCCAAAAGCCCTAAACGCGTTAAAAAATTTTGGCTTTAATTTAGGAATTGCTTTTCAAATCAAAGATGATATTTTAGATATCTTTGGAGAAGAGCCAGACAAAAAAATCGGCAATGACATCAAAGAAAGAAAGGGCGGAAACATTGTTATTATTTTTGCTTTGCAAAAACTTTCAAAAAATGACAAGCAAAAATTATTAAAAATAATGAAAAAGAAAAAAATTCTAAGCAAAGATATTAAAGATGCAATGAAATTAATTGAAAAAACAAACGCTGAAGAAAAAGCTGAACAATTAGGTAAAAAATACATTGACAACGCAAAAAAATCTCTGAAAACTTTACCCCAGAATATACATAATGAAATTCTTGCTTTTACTGCTGACTTTATAATGGCGAGAAAAGAATAAAGAAAAATCGGAAGTAATGAAAAATCGGAAGTTCAACTTCCGATTTTTCATTCTTCCAATAAAATTTTTGCTTGTTTAATCAATACCTCTAAATCGTTTAGAGGTATTTTAAATTTTTTAGAAAATTTTTGCGGGTTAATCTTTAAAACATCTTGAGCGAGCATCATTTTTTGGGAGACAAACGCGTCTTTAATACGGCTTTTTAACGATGGAAGAATTGTAATGGGATAAAATTTTTGCTTTTCAATTATGTACTCTAAACTATTGTTTCTGGGCTCTTTCCATCCTAAAAGCTCCATACCAACACATCGGGAATATCGCCTCGCTTTTGCGGTAAATTTTGTATTTGTAGCTATTATAGTTTTTTTAACGCAATTCTCATATTTTTTAGACCTTAAAAACGCGCCGTTTGATATATCCAAAAAACGAGCATAATTCGCAAGCGCGTCTTTTGAGTGAACTCTATCTCCAGCAAGATTCCTGTATTTGCACTCCCCTACATATATGATATTTTCTTTTTGCGCCAAAAAATCTATTTCATATTTAGAAGCGCATTTACCCGGCAAAAACTGATTTATTTTTACGTCAAACCCTGATTTTTTGAATATCTCCGCAATATATTTTTCAAAAGGAAAACCTGTTGGACCAAGTTTTTTTATCGCTTGTTTTAATGAAAATTTTAAAGCAGATTTGGAATTCTTTTTTGCCAGCAATTTTCTCACCTGACGATAGATATCAGATGTTTTCATTCCAGAAAATACATCTCTTTCAATAATTTGAGCGATTTCTTTTGCCAAATTTCTATTAGCGCCAGCGTTTTGCGCAGACCTATACACTTTTTGAAAAGAAAACATTTCCTTTTCTCCTCTTGAATTGATAATGTAAATATTGCTCGCCATAATACTATTATACACTGCTTTTAATTTCAATAACATCGCCGTCTTGGACAATATAATCCTTACCCTCTATGCGGATTAGTCCTTTTTCCCGTGCCGATGCAAACCCGCCGGCATCGATTAAATCCTGCCAGTTAATCACTTCCGCTTTGATAAAATATTTTTCAAAATCGCTGTGAATAACGCCGCCGGCTGCGGGCGCTTTTTCCCCTTTTTCAAGAGTCCAAGCCCGGGTCTCGTCAGAACCGGTGGTAAAAAACGTTATCAAATTAAGCAGTTTGTAGGATTCTTTGATTAAATCGTCTATTTTCAATTCTAATGGCAGACCAAAATCCTTTCTTTCCTCTGGCTCAATCTCCCCTGCTTCAAATTCAGTAAGAACATCAATAATTAAAAACTGCCAATTATTTTTTTTGAAAACCTCAATCACATCCGCGGAAATTTCATTTTCAGAACCATTTAATAAATACAAAACCGGCTTTGAAGTTAATAATTGATATTTATTTAAAATTTTTCTTTCTTCATTATCCCAGAGTTCTGTATTCAATGCCCTTCCATCTTGTAAAATATTTCTAGCTTTTTCTAATATTTTTAATTCTTGAACTGCCTGCCTGTCCCCTGCCCTTACTTCTTTTTCCATTCCTTCAATTCTTTTTTCTACTACTTCTAAATCCTTCAAACACATTTCCGTGTCTAAAATTTCTTTGTCTCTTACAATATCAATTTTAGATTCTATATTTACAATTTTTTCATTCTTGAAACAGCGAAGAACATAAATCACAGCGTCAACTTCTCTTATATTAGCTAAAAATTTATTGCCTAATCCTTCGCCTTTATTGGCTCCTTTAACTAAGCCGGCGATGTCAACAAATTCCACCGCTGCGTAGATTTTTTTTGCTGAATTTGTTAATTCCGCGAGTTTGTCCGCTCTTTTATCCACGACAGCAACAACTCCGACATTGGGGTCAATAGTGCAAAAAGGATAATTAGAGCGCTCAACTTGTTTTTTAGTTATTGCCTGGAATAAAGTTGACTTGCCGACATTTGGCAAACCAACAATTCCAATAGATAAAGCCATATTTTAAATTTACCGCAATTTGCCGATTTTGTAAAATTTTTTAGAAAATCAAAAACTTGACTTTTTGAATAAAATGGTTTATTATAATTATAATTAAAAAAACAATAGGGGGTGAATGAAAAATGGAAAAAAGATGCGAAAAGGAAATTATTTTTGATATGCTAAAAGCGCTAAGGGAGACAGAAGAGATGGCAAAAACAACACTTATGCGCTCGGCGAACTCGAACTGGGGAAGCTGCAAAAAAAAATTTGAATTGCTCCTTGAAAAAGGTCTTATCGCGCCAACGGCAAACAAAAAAAATTCCAGAGAAGTAAAATTCAGTATCACCGTCAAGGGTAAAACATTTATCGGTGATTTCCAGAAAATACAAAAATCTTTAGCGTAGCGCGTTAGAGGGGAGGCATCTGTCTCTCTTATTTTTTTTGCGCTGTTACTGTTATTTTTCCTCGCAGACATCTATTCTGTTGTCCTGTCCGTACTTCTCTCCAACGTCAAACGCGCAATAGCCGGTATAACAGTCATCATTGCTGTCGCAGTCGCCTTCTCCGGCATAACATTTACAATTAGTAGTGCAGTAATTCCATCCCCATAAAGAAGAGGTATGGCAGGTTTCGTCTTTGCCGTTCCCGTCTATGCCCGACTTATCAAAACCTTTCTCATATGTCTTGTCACGAGCAGAAGTCTGGCTTTTGTTTTCTAAAATCTGTTCCCCTTGTTCAAGCAAATACCTGGTCCTCTCAAACAGTTCTTTAAGTGTATTGTTTATTCTTTCATCCACTTGTCTGGTTCCTGGTCGGCGGGGCTGGTCTGGTTGGCTCGGTTGACTTGGTAACTCTCGGCCTCGGCTTGGTTGGTCTGGTTGAGTCGGTTGGGTCGGTGACTCTCGGCTTGATTCTTCTTGGCCGATCTTTTTCCATCCCGCGCCTATTCTAACGCCATCTTCGTCGTAAATAAACCAACACGTTTCTTTCTCCCCGTCGCCGTCTATATCTATTTTATCATTATTAGAAATCTTATAAAATTTTCCGTTATACGCGCAGTCTGTATACTTTGGAGCGCATATTCCGTGCGAAACATACGGATCAAAAAGACAATAAGGCCAGCAACAATTCCAATTTTCAAATAATTCTGAACATTTCTCTCCTATTAATGAACAATTTTTGTCAGTCAATCCAAATGTTATTTTTGTTACATTTGATTTATCAGCTTTGTTTCCAATATCATCTTTACAAGCAAGATATACTCTCTTGAATCCCACTGGACCAATATCTGGAAAAGTACAGGTATGGGAGGTTGTACCCTCCCCCTTTTGACAATCAAGCGTCATTTCGTCATAACCTTGTTTGGTTAAAGAAATTCTGCACCAAGTTTTTTTCTGAGTAGTGGCAACAATATCCGGAGTATAATTATGGATAAATCTATCATAGTCATAACCAAGAGACCAATAATGTGCCTCATCTGGAAAGACCAAAATCCTGTTAGCTTCTTTGCCGTCTACGCTAATTGTATGGATAATAGGAGGCATTTTATCTCCACCAGGGACTATTGAACTGCCTTGCCAAGAACCGTCAGCCAAACAAGTTTCGTCAACACCGTCATTATCCACATCTTTCTTATCTCCAACACTGTAATAAGAACAAGAAATATCTCCGCTATTATACTTAAACTCTAATAATGCTTTATGAGACGAGTTGCAGCAGCAATCCACAGAATATTTATCTTCAAATATAATAGCAATTGTCGCGTCCTGATTAAATAGATAATAATTGAAAAGTTCAATTAATGTTGCTTTTGGAATTGTAAATGTTTTAGAACTAAAATTCTCACAATAATCTATTGAACCGCCGAAATTGCCTATTTCGCCTAATTTTATTTCGCCATATCCCTTGGCAACAGCAATCTTGCAAAATTCTTTTGAATATGAACTTGAATCGCTATCATTGGTTTTCTTTCCGTCATAATCGCCCTTGACGAAAACTGTTAATTTAGCGTCTGATGTTGGAAAACAGTCATTCCCTGTACAGGTAAATGTGAGATAATTAGCGCAGCCCCCTATCGACGGCACTGCCCAAAACCCAGATTCTGGACAATCTTTTTGCTGAGTTTGAGAATATGCGGCTTGCTTATTTTGACAATAAACACAGCTTTTGCCTGCTGGAGCGCACGATTTCTTTGATGTTCCTGAATCAAAAACGCAATTGTTATTAGAGCAACAATCTGCATCTTTCCAACATTCCTCCCCGTCCTTGGAACAAAAATCACTATGCTTCATTTTCAGCGCTTCATGCGCGTTCACAATCCCGGCGCCGGATATAGTTGTTGAACCAACATTCGCGGATACATCAAAAGTCGTTTGAATATTGGTATTTTCACTCTTGCCTGCTTCAACGCTCGTTCTTGTAAGATTGGTTTTTCTATAAATATCATCAGTGTTCCCATAAAAAGATTCTCGCGAATTTGCAGCGCCTCTTTCTATATTTTGTACATTTAATCTATCTATTTGTTCTTTTATCTCTGTTAATCTGTCGCTTATCCTGTCTAATATTTCCCTTTTATATCTATCGTATTCTCCGGGCTGGATAGAACGATCCCTGCTCGGCTGACCCGGCTGTCTTGGCTGCATCGGCTGTCCTGGACGACCCGGCTGTCTTGGCTGCATCGGCTGTCCTGGACGACCCGGCTGGGCAGGTTCACTCGGCTGGGTTGGTTGGGTCGGTTGGTCTGGCTGGTCTTTTTCCTCGCAGACATCCATTCTGCTGTCCTGACCATATTTTTCTCCGACATCAAACGCGCAATAGCCGGTATGGCAATCGTCATTACTGTCGCAGTCGCCTTCGCCGGCATAACATTTGCAATTAGTAGTACAATAATTCCATTCCCATAAAGGAGAAGTATGGCAGGTTTCTTCTTCTGGCTCTGGCTGGGTAGGCTGACTTGGTCGGCCCGGTAACCCTGGTTCGCTCGGCTGACGCGGCTGACCCGGCTGTCTTGAACTTTCTTTTTTAACAACCTCAAAACGTCCATCCCAAGTAGTAGCTGTTTGATTTCCTTTTACTAATTTTAAGTTCCAACTTCCTAATGGAGCGCTTAAAGAAAGAGTATAATTATATGTGCCGCCTTGTGAAGTTATCATTTGGAAAAAGTTGACATAATTCCCGTTTGAGTCAACAATTCTTAACGACCATCCTATATAAGAATTGTTTGGCTCCACAATTATTTCAACGGTTTCTCCCTGCTCATAAGTTGTTTCAGACACCCTTACTTTAGAAGATGGCCACGCGGGTTGGCCCGGCTGGCTTGGTTGGCCCGGCTGGCTTGGTTGGCCCGGCTGGCTTGGTTGGCCCGGCTGGCTTGGTTGGCCCGGCTGGCTTGGTTGTCCCGGCTGGCTTGGCTGTCCCGGCTGGCTTGGCTGGCTTGGTTGGCCCGGCTTGGAAATTACTTTAGGATGATAAGCTGTTTCCTTTAGAATTTGCCTTACCTTTTCATTTGAAATTCCAGGATTTTGCGAAAGAATTAAAGCCGCAACTCCAGACACCATTGGCGCTGACATACTTGTTCCGCTTGCTATATAATATTTTCCCCCAATTATGCTGATTCCATCTCCGTACATATCTGTGCCTCTAGCGCGCAAAGAAAGAATTACGGCTCCCGGCGCTGAAATATCAACCAAGCGCCCATAATTAGACCATTTTGCCTGCTTGTTCAACGGCGTAGTTGCCGCAACACTGATAGTGGTTAAATGACTACCTGGAAACGTAAATCTTCCATCGCTGCTATCATTTCCAGCAGAAGCGACTAACACGCATCCTTTTTTGTGAGCGTAATTCAATATCTCTTCAAGCGCAGCAGGCGCTTTTGCGACAATTCCGCCCCAGCTCATATTTATCACATCAGCGCCGTTATCAACAGCGTACATAATTGATTCTATCATATCGGTTCCATCGGCAGAGCCATCTTTATCAAAAAATTTCAGCGACATTATTTTAGAATACCAGGAAATACCAGCCACTCCTTTACTGTTGTTTGTGGAAGCGGCTATTATGCCGGCGCAATGAGTCCCGTGCCCAAAATCATCAGCAGGGCTCTTATCATCATACGCAAAATCCCACCCATTAACATCGTCAATATATCCGTTATTGTCATCGTCTATTCCATTGCCGGCAATCTCGCCAGAGTTTATCCAAATATTGCTTTTCAAATCTGTGTGAGACATATCCACTCCTGTATCAATAACTGCCACAACAACATCTTTGCTTCCTTTTTGTATATCCCAGGCATCGCCTGCTTTAATTACATGTAAACCCCACTGATCTTTATACCATTGTTTCCAAGCGCCTGTTGTGGAATAATATGTATCATCTGGAGTTGTTGTATGAACAGACACAACAAAATTTGTTTCCACATATTCTACGTTTTCAGATTTTCCATATTTCTCAATAATATCTGAACTTAAAACGCTTAAATCAAAACTAACGCGATACAAATTTGAAAACAAAGGCGACTTTGATACTCTTGATATCTTTAATGGCTTCTCCCTTGTCAAAGATATAATATCCTGATTTATCCTGCTGCTGGTAACCCCTGTTTTGACTTTTACCAATACCTCGCTAAAAGTATGCGATGGTATTATTCTTTCGCTCTTAAAAATCTCATTCATTTTTGCCCTTGTGGTAGTACCTACAAACCCTGTTCCCCTTGTCAACTTCCAGGGATCTAAAATTTCTTCTTGATGTTCTTCCTGAAAACGAACTACTGCCTCGCGAGTCTGTTCGTCAAACCTGCCAGTTGCCTCCACTTCTGGATAAGTTTCTCTTAAATATTCCTGCATAAACTTCACATCGTCTCCGGTTCTATTTAGAGATAAATTTCTGTCCAAATCCACGCTTCGCATTGCTGCGCGCGCTTCGCGCGCGCCGATTCCCTCACACAAAGAAAACGCGAAAATAACAGCGAGCGCAAAAATACAAAACTTAATATTTATTTTCATAATAGCAAATAAATTTATTATTTTAATTTTTTGACCTTTGTCAAATTATACCACAAACCAACAAATAAAAAAAAGAGGGATTAGCACCTCCTTATTTTATATTTGCCGCAATTTGCCAATTTTGTAAAATTTTTTGAAAAATTTGAAGTAAAATAAATCCCCATTGCCTACAACAGGGAAAATTTTATTACTATTTACTAAGGAGTTATTGTCCAACTAATTTCTTGGTTCTCATAGAGCGCCCTTGTTGAAAAATTCCACGAGCGCGAACTGTTTTCTCCAAAAAATTTGGATTGTGTGTTTAATGTCGGCGATTCTATACCAGCGTTAAAGAGAAAAGAGTCCGCTACTAAGTGTTCAACATTTATGCCCAGTGCCGCAGAACGAAGCGATGCTGTATATCTAGCGTATTGTGCTAATTCTATCTTTTTTGATTGATTAGCGGTCAACTTATGTTTGAATGTCAGGTCTGTTTTTTTTGGTTCTTTCTCAAAACTCAATACAGCAGAAGTATTTATAGCCCTGCCGCTGATACCCTGCGCGCTAATTTTGCCGTGAACGAAAACTGTGTCTGATGAATAAAAGGTGTATGCGTATTTTACACCCTTTGTCTGCGTCGTCTCTTCATAATATAGCGCTTCCGCTTGCGGCGCAATCAATATAAATATTCCTATCGCCAGGAACAGTAATACGACTATTACCACTTTTTTATCCATTTGCTTTTTGTCCTCCTTTTTTTATTATTTCTACACTGTTTAATAATTACAAATAATTTCATAATCGTTAAACAGCGTAGAAACAAAGCAATTATCTATATTAAAAATTTAAAGTACTTTATAATAATACTAAAAATTAATAATATTGTCAAGTCAGATAATCAAAAAAAACTTGACTTTTTGAATGAAATGGTTTATTATAATTATAATTAAAAAAACAATAGGGGGTGAATGAAAAACGAAAAGAAAAACGAAAAAGAGGGGCGACTATGAGATTTTTTTTGATATGCTGGATGCGCTACTAAAGAAGAAAAAGAAGAAAGAACCGATGGCAAAAACAGCATTAATGCACGCGACAAATTTGGACTGGAGAAACTTCAAAGAAAGGTTTGAATTTCTCCAAGAAAAAGAACTTATTGCGGAGACAAACGAGGAAAACGCTAAAAGATACAATATCACTGATAAGGGTCTGGGGTATATCATAGAATTCAAAAGGCTCCGGAAAATTTTAGCGTAGCGCGTTTAGTAAAAGGTTAAGGGGAGGCATCTGTCTCTCTTATTTTTTTTGCGCTGTTACTGTTATTTTTCCTCGCAGACATCTATTCTGCTGTCCTGTGTATATTTCTCTCCAACGTCAAACGCGCAATAGCCGGTATGACAGTCATCATTGCTGTCGCAGTCGCCTTCGCCTGCGTAGCATTTACAATTAGTAGTGCAATAATTCCATCCCCATAAAGAAGAAGTATGGCAGGTTTCGTCTTTGTTGTTCCCGTCTATGCCCGACTCATCAAAACCTTTGTCATATATCCCGTCACGAGCAGAAGTTTGTCTTCTCTCATTTAAAATCTGTTCCCCTTGTTCAAGCAAATACCTGGTCCTCTCAAACAGTTCTTTAAATGTATTGTTTATTCTTTCATCCACTTGTCTGGTTCCTGTTCTGCCGCCCGGGATCTCGCCAGAGGGCTGTCTGGGCTGGGTAGGTTGAGTCGGAAACCTTGATCGGCCCGGTTGTTCTGGTTGGTCTGGCTGAGCAGGTTGGGTCGGTTGGGTAGGTTGGGTCGGAAACCTTGGTCTGCCCGGTTGTTCTGGTTGGTCTGGTTGGTCTGGTCTGCCCGGTTGTTCTGGTTGGTCTGGTTGGTCTGGTTGGTCTGGTTGGTCTGGTCTGCCCGGTTGTTCTGGTTGGTCTGGTTGGTCTGGTTGGTCTGGTACTCGCGGTTGCATTGGCTGCCTCGGCTGGGATGTACCAAAATCTATCCATTCTCCATTAGGAGTACATGTCTCTTTTCTGCCGTCTCCATCTATATCCAATTTATCAAAATTATTATAATAAGAACCTTTAAAAACGCAACTTTTATCTATGGGAATGCATACTTTCTTTGAAAAAAATAGATCAAGCACACACTTCGTAGAACAGCAATAATAAGTTCCTGGGCATTCTTCTCCTTCAGATAAACAATTTCCTTCGATCAAATAAAATCCTACTGACGGAGTACTAAGTTCACTTGGCTTATTGCCAAATTGGTCTTTACAAGCAAAATACAAAATCTTTGGGCCCAAAGAACCAACATCAGGGATAGCGCAAGTATGAGAGGTTGTACCCTCCCCCTTCTGGCAATTAATCGTCATCGCGTCGTAACCCTGTTTTGTTAGAGATATCCTGCACCAGGCATTTTCATCTGTATTAAAAACTAAATCCGGAGTGCTATCGTTAACACCAGCCGCAACACAAAAATAATAAATATAATCATTAGTGAGCGCTCTCACGCCGCCAACAGATAACATATAAGCGAGAGGGAACAAAGTAGGCGGAGAAAGAGGATTTTTTCTTGGTATATGAGAATTACCCTCCCATGAACCATCAGATAAACAAGTTTCATCAATACCGTCATCGTCTACATCTTTCTTGGCGCCAGCATTGTGATAAGAACAAGAACTGCCTATGCTATACGTGAACTCTAATCTTGCTTTATGCGCGGCATTACAGCAGCAATCCACGCCGCCGGAAGGAAAAGGAGCGAAGTTGACAGTAATAGTCCCATCTTTGGCAAAACTATCATAATTAAAATAATCAATCATATCTGACTGAGAAATTATAAATGATTCAGAGCCATAAGTTTCGCAATAATTTATTGTTGAACTCTTATCATTTTTTTTGAACTTGCCGAGTTTTCCTACTCTACTTTTTATAAGGGATCTCTTAATATAAATTTCGCAATATTCCAACATGGAAATACGGTCGGTTGAATCTGTTTTTACGCCGTCATAATCGCCTTTAATCCAAGCGGTTAATTTAGCGTCTGAAATCGGATGACATTCTCCATCATTGCAGGTGAATAGAAAATTAGTGTTACAATTTATTTCTTGGCACTTTTCTTCTTGCGTCTTAGAATAGTACGCCTTCTTTATCTTGCAAAACACGCAACTCTTATCAGCAGGGATGCATATTTTTAGAGATGTTCTCGAGTCAAAAACGCAATTATTAGAACAACAATCTGAATCATCCCAACATTGTTTGCTATCATTAAAACAAGGCAAAGGCAACAGGGCCTGATATGCATTGACAATTCCAGCACCAGGTATTTTATCAGATCCTAACCCAGCATCACCAGGTAATCTAAACATCTTATCATTACTATCAATAAAAATATCTTGTTCGCTTTCATCGCTGATTAATGTCCTTGTTAAATTAGTGCCTTTGTTATATGTCCCGCTGCGAGCAGAAATCTGTCTTCTCTCATTCAAAATTTGTTCCCCTTGTTCAAGCAAATATCTGGTCCGCTCAAACAGTTCTTTAAGTGTATTGCTCAGTTCTTCATCCACTTGCCTGGTTCCTGTTCTGCCGCGGGGGACCTCGCCAGATGGCTGTCTGGGCTGGGTAGGTTGAGTCGGAAACCTTGGGCGGCTCGGCTGGTCTGGCTGGTCTGGCTCTCGCGGTTGTGGTTGTGTCGGCTGGTCTGGCTGCTGCCCTGTAGAGGATACAATACTGAAATAGTTGTTGCTTCTGTCAAAACCTGAACCGACTACTTCAATGAAAATTTTGTATTTGGTTCCTAAATTTTGACCTGCCGGAACTTTCCATGAATAACTGCCTGAAGAAAATCTATATGTAAGAAGCTTATTATCACCGCAAGGTTTGTCAGGAGAACAATTTGGATTGTTTGAATGGTCTTCTAAATAAACAAATACTTCTGTTCTGACTGCAGAATTGATGCTCCATTTAATATTATATGTTTGCTCCTTCTGCCATTGCTCTCCTCCATTAGGAGAAGTGATTGTTAATCCTGATTCCTTCGGCTGTTCTGGCTGCTTTGGTTGTTCTGGTTGGCCAGGTCTGCCTGGTAAGCTTGGCTGTTCTGGCTGTTCTGGTTCTGGTTGTTCTGGTTCTGGTTGTTTTGGTTGTTCTGGTTGGCCTGGTCGGCCCGGTTGTTCTGGTTGTTCTGGTTCTCGCGGTTGTGGTTGTGTCGGCTGCTCTGGCTGTGTCGGCTCGTCGGGTCTCTGTTCTGGCTGTTCTGGCTGTTCTGGCTGTTCTGGCAAATACGCTGTTTCTTTTAAAATATATCTTACTTTTTCATTGGCTATTCCAGGGTTATGGGAAATTATTAAAGCGGCAACTCCAGAAACAAAAGGCGCAGACATACTGGTCCCGCTCGCTACATAATATTTTTCACCTATTATATGATGTCCATCTCTATACATATCCGTACCATCTGCGCGCAAAGAAAGAATATTCCTTCCAGGAGCAGAAACATCCACGAGTCTACCATAATTAGAAAATGTAGCTTTTACATTTTGACAAGTTGTAGCGCCAACGCCAATAGTTGTTGGCTGGTTTACGGGAAACACCAGTTTTGCATCAACATTGCTATTCCCGGCAGAAGCGACCAGAACACATCCTCTTTTATGGGCGTATCTCAAAATATCGTTTATCGCCATATTTCCTTTACGTCCCCATCCTCCCCAGCTCATACTAATTACATCAGCCCCATTATCTGCTGCATATCTTATTCCTTCAACAAGATCATCTAGCTTCCCGTTTCCATTATTAAAAAGTGATTTCACAGGCATTATTTTAGAATGCCAGGAAACACCTGCCACTCCTTTACCGTTATTTGTAACAGCGGCTATAATGCCGGCGCAGTGAGTCCCATGCCCAAACCTATCGGTCGGGCTATTATCATCATAAGCAAAATCCCATCCCTGCACATCGTCTATGTATCCGTTGTTATCGTCATCTATGCCATTTCCGGCAATTTCGCCAGGGTTCTTCCAGATATTATCGGATAAATCAATGTGAGAAAAATCTACGCCTGTATCCACAACTGCCACAACAACATTCGCTCTTCCTTTTTCTATGTCCCATGCCTCACCAGCTTTAATCGCGTACAAACCACACTGATATTTAGGATTATAATATGTATCATCTGGCACAGTTGTAAAAGTAGATACAATAGAATTAACATCTACATATTCTATACGCGAAGAAACTTTGTATTTTTCAATAATCTCAGAGGTCAAAACATCCTCTGAAAAAGTTATCCGATACAAATTTGAAAAATCTGGCGACTTGGAAATTCTTTTTATCGCGCGAGGTTTTTCACCTGTCAAAGATATTATATCCTGCTCTATCTGTTTTGTATCAATACCTGGCTTAATTTTTATTAAAACCTCTCCAAAAGTATGTTTTGGCACAATTCTTTCGGATTCAAAAATCTCATTCATTTCTGCCCTTGTGGTAGTGCCTACAAACCCTGTTCCTCTTGTTAACTTCCAGGGATCTAAAATCTCTTTTTGATGTTCTTCCTGAAAACGAACTACTGCCTCGCGAGTTTGTTCGTCAAAACGGCCTGTGGCCTCCACTTCTGGATAAGTTTCTCTTAAATACTCCTGCATAAACTTTACATCATCTCCTGTCCTGTCTAGAGATAAATTCCTGTCCAAATCCCAACGACTATTGGCTTGGGCATCTACGGCTCCTATAAAAAAAATTGCCAGAGCGCAAAAACTTAATCCGACAATTTCTAAAATATGTAATTTAAAATTCATAGTAATGTGAAAATAAATAATAAATGATAAATGATACGACTTTCATTATATTATTTTATCACGCTTAATATCCGCAAACAAGCCAAGTTATCCACACTCGCAAGCAATCTCCCTCGCCTAATATTCTAAAAAACAAACTTATCTCCTATTTCAAGGCCAATCCTGTCCGTTGTGCCGGCGTTTAATTCCAAAACATATTTTGCCTTTCTGCCCGGCTTCATCTTTTTACACACGCCATCGCCGCAGGGCTGGGCATCTCTTTCAATAAAAACCACTTCCCTATCCTGATTGATGTAAATAATATCCAGAGCAATCAAAGTATTTTTCATCCAGAAAGAATGTTCTCCTTCCTGCTCAAAAATAAAAAGCATTCCTTTGTCAGCATCCATTTTCTCGCGAAACATCAAACCGCGATATCTTTGCTCCTGCGTTTCTGCCAATTCCACAATAAAACAATTGTCCTGAAAACAAACCTTTTTCTCTTTTAAATTGTCCCGCGCCGCGTTTAACATAATAAAAATAAATAATATAATCGCTGACAACAGCAATATTAAAAATATAATCTTTCTCATTATTAAATTCTAATCCCTTTCTCTTGTTTTTACAAATTTTTTGCCAAATCAAATAAAAAAAAATCCGCCGAAATTTGAATTTCACAATTCAATTTCAAACGGCTATTTTGTTTTTTATAATATCCATCTATATCTTCCACTGATTTGTCAATTCAGACACTATCTTATAGATATCTTTTACCTCTTCCATGTCTGCGCCCTCTCTGTATCTTTGTTTGCTTAACTGCCGTCCGTCTTTATCCTTGATTCGGAAACTGTCAGGGTCAATCACATCAGCTAAAATAATTTCTTGTTTGTGCTTTCCAAGGTTGTGCCTTTGCCTTCCAAACTCTATCTTGAGGTCCCAAAGAATTACTCCTAACTCTTTCAATGCCTGTTCAAGAACTAGAAAAATCCTCTTTGCTTGGCGTTCAATGTAGTCCGCTTCTTCCCACGAAAAATGGCAGCCAATTGTTCCAATAAAGCTCAAATCACTTATTGGTTCGTGAGCTCCATAGAGATACCACTCATCAGGATCTATCTCAACAATTTCTATAATCGGGTCATTTAGTTCGTCGTCTTTATAGAAAAATTCCGTTACCAGGGGGTCAAACATGGTGCCGTCTTTGATTTCTGGATTTCGCTCAAGATAACTGCCGGTAGCAAACCGCCTGATTACTACCTCATCGGGTATCATATCGCATTCTAAAGCGTAAAAACCTGTTTCTCCTGCTCGTCTGATAAAATGTGTCCTTATATTGTGCTGATTAAGTAATCCAAAAATATTCGCTGTGATGTTGTTCACCCATTTGTCTTTGCCTTGCATTGGATCTTTCTTCTTCCCGTCTCCTTTCGTGATAATTGGCTTGTTGACAATCTTCACTATTCCCGGTTTAACTCGCCAAATTACTTTTGTTTTTCCTTCACCTATTTTTTTCATACTATTTATCACCTCCTAAATTTTTTCATCATCCTATTCTGCTTATGCCATACGACAATATCACTAGTATAACAATCCAAACCAACAGAGACGCAATGTCTTGCTTTATAGTTGTCATTTTTTATCTCCTGTTTTTTTATTCAAACCTTTTGCCTTATTCAACCAAGTTTAGCTGCTTCGCCCCGAACTAATTTTCTAAATTTCTTGTGGATCTCCAGAATCTCCGTAAATTCTTCCTGTTTCTTCCCAATTATCCAGTGATAGTATGATTTGCTGCCATCTGTTTGTTCTTCCTCTTTTCGCAGGATTACTTGTTTAAGTACATCTCGACCTTCTTCTTTCCAGGCATTGAGAATTAACTGTATATCCCGCATATCAGTTGTTGCTAATCCTACAGTTCCGTGTGATAAGGCGTATTCATTGCCGTTAAAGACGATTGCTAATCCACCCGCTGATTCTACCACTTCAAGCATACGATAATCAGTTATACTGTCTCCGACAACAACCGCGTCACTGAAATATATTTGAGGTTGTGGCGTATAACTATGATATCGCAATATACTTTCCAATGCTCGAACTTTGCGTCTTCCTCCAACTACTGATATTTTTTTGTATATCTCTTTCCATGAAGAATTTTTTCGCAGTGTCTTCCAGTAGAATTGGTCAAGAACGGTTTTAATCTTCCTGTCTCCTGCTAAATCATCGATTGGATACAAGTCAATAATACGGTTAATACTGTTTTCCGCAGTTTCCACTATGGCATAATCCTCTGTTTTTAGAGCGGATGAATAGAACCGATTTAGCGGAAAAAAAGTGCAGGCTACCTTGCTTGTAGAAACTCCGCATCTATAAGCTGTATTATAGGCGTGCTGTTCATAAGAAGTAGAAATAATATGCACTTTCCACTCATTCTCTTGCAAGCCTTCTATCAGCTCCTTGGTGCCTTTTACTAATTCAGCTCTGTCAGATACTTCTTTTATGTCTTGTTCAGTAATTCCGTGCAACATAAGAAACGGCGCGATGAGTTTTAGAGTATCTCCTGGTTCGTATCCTTCTCTGTCTTCTAAAGCCAAAATGTCATCGTATTTACTGATAATCTCAAAGATTTTATCCCCATTAGGTATTAGTTTCATTAGTTCAAAAGCATTGTCCTGCGGCGAAAGCGGTCCTTCTAAATCAAAACAAATAATTTTTTCCATTTTTTTCACCTCCTAATTATTAGCGGGCGATAATAAGTCCACTTTCTCCGGATATTCTCCCATCTCTTCTGTTTCTTCTTTTCTCTTTTTTTTAATCTTTTCTATTCTATCTTCGGTCATGCTAATTTACCTCCTTTTTTATATTCTCTACATCTCGGGCAAGGTGCTGTTATTATAGGTATTATTTCCCCTTCTTCAGTCATTAAACAACCTACAATGATTTCACCCGTGTCCTCGCATATTTCACATTCGCTCATCCCTTTTAACCTCCCATTTTGCTTATGCCATACGACAACACTACTAGTATAACAATCCAAACCAACACAGACACAAAGTCCCATATTGCTTTCCCTTGCTTTATAGTTGTCATTTTTTCCCTCCTATTCTTTTTTATCCTCGGAGCGTGAGCAAAAAAGGTCACGCTTCATCTTAAAGTGCGTTACTGGTTTCACGAGTTTTTTATTAGTTCGTCCGCCTCGCGTGCGTATTTCTCAGCATTTTCGAAGTGATCAAACCCCTCCATTGTTCTTGCAATATCCCTGTTTTTCGCGCCGCGTTTGAAGTCCAAAGCACCCAATCGAAATTCGTCCAGCATATTCCGCACCGCTATCCAAAGAGGCTGCATCTCTTCGGATACTTGAAACTCTTCGCACTCCTCTAAATAGGTTTCCGCTGATGTCTCCAGATTGGCTGCGTCGACTATAATTCTTTCTCTGTCCCATTCGGTTTCACTCATAGACGCTACTAATGCCCCTGTCTGATTGCTCATAACATCAGCCATCTCAATACAGAAGTATAGAAATGCTTTGTCATCGTTTGTTGGCGTTGGTGTTGGCGTTGGTGTTGGCGTTGGAATCGGTTGTTTGGGTTCGCTATCAATGCAACCTGTGGACATTGCCATTACTACAATCATTCCGATAACTATTAATCCAAATATGTTTTTTATTACGTTCATTTTTTTCTTTTTTCACCTCCCAAATTTTTCTTTTGCCTTGATTCAATACCAAACCTCGCAGCCCACTCGTCAGCGACTTTATTCGCTTTTTGCTCCGCGATTCCTGTGTACTTAGACCTACCAGAGAGAATTTCTTTTTGCTTGTCTGTCATTCGCGCAAAATATGGTTTCAATTCTGTATCCGCTTTTGCTGTTTCTACCAATGATTTCTGTTCTTCTCGCGCTTCTAAGGTTAAAACCCGTATCTTTTCGTGGGCATCAGGATGCCCCAATGAGGCCAATATGATATAAAGCGGCTCCGCGATTGAATCTCGCGCTGAAGCTAAATTCCGCTTGAGATTTTCTTCGTTAACTACCAACTTTTCCATTATCCCGGTCAAACGTTTCACTGTATAGAAAGTGTACGCAAAAATTTCTGGATATGTCTTGCCTGAAGCTGAATTTGTAAGGTCTCTCTGGTGCTCGCTGATTTGATCCATCAAAACTGTTATAATTTTCGGCATAACTATTTTCCACATGCTTTTACCGTTTTCGACACCAATTGGATTGTCCTTGTGCGGCATTGTTGAAGAACTAACTTGCTCTTTGCTCTTTGCTTCACTAACTTCGCCAATTTCAGACCTTTGCAGATGCCGCGTATCATCACATAAATTCGCTAACACGCCAAGTGTTGCTATAACTTCAAAAAGCAATCTTAACAATGGCTCTGGCTGGGCAATTTGTGTTGAATGACTCGCGGATTTTAACCCCAATTCAGCTAACACTTCTGCTTCAAACTCTTCGGGATCGTCAAAAAGTATTGACGATGCGTTATAAGCGCCTACTGCTCCTGAAAATTGTCCGACAAGTTCAGATGCCCGTTCCTCAATAGCAATAATGCATCCGCCAACACGGCTGACATATTCCGCCATGGCAAACCCAAATGTTATTGGCTCTGCGTACTGTCCGTGCGTCCTGCCGATTTGCTCTGTGCCTGCGTATCTCATCGTTATATCAATAAGCGCGGTTTCCAATTCTATAAGTGCGGGTAAAAAAACCTGCCCAATAAAATCATTATATCTGGCTGTGTTTGCTGTATCTATAATGTCAAACGAAGTCGCTCCTAAATGGATAAACGGTTTGGCATCATCGCTTACTTTGGCTCTGATACAATTCACGAGCGCGCGAATATCATGTTTAATGCGCTTTTCTTCCGCGTAAACTTCTTCTGTAGTCACTCTATTGCAAGCCAATTTGATTTCCTGCGCAATCCCAATGTCACACAACCCCCGCCTGTATAAAATTCTCGCCAAAGCCGCCTCTACTTTCAACTTATATCTTGTAGCCCCGTTCTCTGACAAAAAAAACGCTGCTTCCTCAATCCAATAGCGATAATCTCCAGGGGAGATGCTACCATATATATTTCGTTTTATCATTTTTTCCCTCCTAATTTACAAAGAACTCTGCTTGTTTTCTTTCCTAAAAACAAACCTCATCATTCTATGTTCTATATTCTATAGTAAATATTTTCCAGTGGTTGTCAACTTTTTAGTAAAAAAAACAGGGTCTCCCCTGTTTTTATCTACACATTAAAATCGCCGCGAACATTCATTTATCGTATTAAACCAACATATACTATTTTGGCTGTTTCGGAACAATGAAAACAGAAACCAGATAAACAATGATACCCGGCGCAAAAGCGGTAAATACAACCAGTAAAACCCAAGCAATCCTTAAAATCACCGGGTCAATGTCAAAATATTCGCCAATGCCGCCGATAACTCCGGCAAAAACCTTATTTTCCCTGCTCCTGTATAATTTTTTCATGTATAAAAATTTATTATTTAAGTCCAACCTTTCTTAAAATTATTTCATTTCTTGCCGCAGAAAGGGCAATAAGGCAAATCCTTTATCTTTAATTTGCCGCAAACAGAACATTGCTCTCGTATTTGCTCCCCGCACTTTGGGCAAAACTCATAAGACGCATTAAGCGCAAAAGAACAATTAGGACATTTGTTATCTTTTAGCCGCCTTATGGCAACTTTCTTTGGATCAAACACTTTCTTCTGAATATAATATACAATGCCGCCAAATATGGCTATAACAAGCAAAGCAGTGCCGTAATAAATAACATATTTCAACACAGCAATCTCCATCAGCGCCTTAAATACCCGTATCAGCCATTCCATTGGCAAAATTTCATACAAAAATATCAAAACTATTTCAACAAAGAGAATAGATGAAGCAGTGAGCACTGCCGCGGCAATAATAGTATGGGGGCTGTTCTTTTTCTTTAACTTGAAATAAAGATAAAGAGACAAACAGAACAAAGGCAGAACAAAAATCAATTTTAATAAAAACACTATGAAATTAAAATACGCTCTCTTGTTCTTATAATCATCTATTGCCTGTTCATAAGAATTTTTCAGAACAAGCAGTTTTGGCTCTATAATATTGAGTTTATCGTCTCTTTCTTTGGTTTTAATGGTTAATTCCTGGTTTAAGGACGCAATCTCTTCGTTGAGAGAGGAGATTGACGCTTTAACTTCGGGCTTGTCTATTACCGGCTTCTCTTTGACCATTATTTCCTGCAAACCCACACCGTATCTCCCTAATAATCTGTCCAACTCCCTTTCATTAAAATAAATTTCCTGCTGGATATCGCTTATCTCCTGATTCAGAAAAATTATATTGTTTATTTGCGGCTCAATGTCTCTAAATTTTTTTTCTACATTAAATTTTTTATCTATCTCGCTGAAATAGCAAGGTTGCGGATAATTGAGGTTTCTTAATAAATCTATATCAGAATATGTTTCAACGCAAAATGCCGGGTGGATAGGTTCTTCGGGAATATCTTTTATATCTGAAAAAACTTTCTGGCCTATGATAAACAAAAAAATCACCAAAATCACCAAAAAAACATTTCCTAATTTTGAGGTCTTTTTTTCAACAATTTCCTCATAGTCCTCTGTCCCTTGATTTTTTTCTATTTTTTTAATAAATTTTGATTTCAAACCAAACATATTCTTGAATTATAATTATTCTTACAACCTTGTTGTTGTATCATTATACCAAATTATACCAAATTATACAAAATTATACCAAATTCCCAACTACTGCGCGTCAACAATTTCCTGCAACACTTGCTTGGCTCTACCTTGCTTTTCGTAATGCTTTATTCCTTTCTCGTCAAGCGCGCCAAGCATATTAGGGCCCATAGCGCCGGCAATTACAATATCAATATCCTTGTCAGCAAGCATCTTGGCAACAGCAAAACCAGCGCCTCCGGCGCCAACGGCAAATGGATTGGAAATTGTTTCCAAAAGCTCTTGCTTCTCATTAAAAATCAAAAAATATGGAGCGCGAGCCGCGCGGGAACTTACTTCTGAACTTTCATCTTTTTCAATTGTAGCAATCGCGATTTTAGTCATTTTAATTATTTTAATTTCATTTGAACAAGTTTGTCGACCACAATCCCGTTAATAATAGAAAACAAAATCATATAAAAAGAAAGGACTATAGTAAAAGGCAAGCCGAAATAATAAATCATCATAGGCAGGAGAGGGATTTTAACCGCCCTGTTATAAAGGAAAGCCGCGATAAAGCAATCCCTCATTCCTTTTTCTTTCAAATCGCTTAACAAAGGATACCACATATATATGGGTCCGGTTGATAAAATTCCCCCAATAATTGATATAAGCCAGCCCTTGAGCCCAGCGCCTTTTCCAACAAATTTTAATATTTTTTTTGGCTCAAAAAAAATATTTGAAAAAAACATAAAAGCGAATACCAAAGCAAACACTGGAATAATTTTCTGAAAAAGATAAATCAACTGAAAAAAGGCTTGGCTGGCTAAATTAAAATTCACGAAAAACAAAATCAGATACAGAGCTATGACAGCTATTAAAAAAATCCATTTTTCGCTGATTTTTTCTAAAATTCTGTTTATCATAAACAAGATAATGTAGCAATCAAGAGAACCGCGATTATTATTGCTGTTATAAAACTCACAATATTTCTTGTAATCGCAAATCTCTTGCCAAGCATTAAGGATTCTGCCGGCAATTGAATTAAGCCAACACTTACCCAAGCCAAAAGAAAAGCCGCGACAGCAATTAAACTTACGCCTTGTTTTAAGAGTTCGCCTCCTATAATATAGCTTGTTATCGGATTGCCCGCTGCTACGCTCCCAAAAATCGCTCCGAACAACGGATCTATAATTTTATTGCCGGTAAAAACACTCTGGTAAAATCCTTTTGGTATTGCAACAATAGACAAACTCACAAGCATAAGAACGCCAACAATAATCGGCGCGACCTGCTTAAAACTATTCAAAGTTTTAACAAAAGATTCTTTTAAAATTGATGTCTCCATATTATTTCTATTATGTTTCATTGTAGCAAAAAACCGCTTCTGCTAAAAGGCGGATAAGCGGTTTTTTGTTTGATGGTCTATCTCACAATTTTTATGGCTTTTCCTTGTATTATGGCTTCAGTGATTTTTTTGTAAGCCGAAGACAAAATTCTCTGGAAAGTGCTTTGCGAAGTATTCATTTTTTTCGCGCATTCCAATTGGTCTAAATCCTTTATATTCTTTAACCTCATTGCTTCCGCTTCTTCCGCTGTAAGTTCAATCACTTCTAAAAACCTCATAGGCACTCCCTGCGGTTTAAAATAAGTTACATTCGGATTAAACCCGATTCTGCGATAAAGTCTCGGTCTTGGCATAATTAAAGTAAAGTTTTGATTTCATATCTCAATTATTCTGCCGGCCCCTCCTTCAATATATTTTTGAGGATATAATCTTTTAAGTTCGGCTTTGTGCTGAGTACAGTGAGTAGGACAAATTAATTCTAAATCTTTAAATAATTCAAATTCATTGAATCCATGCATTCCGCCAACCACTCCATAAATTTTCCCGAATTTCCTTATGGCATCTAAGATATGTTTCATTTCTGGATGAGAACAACCAACGATTAAAACAATTCCTTTCTCTGTCTCAACTCCCATACTCTGCTCTATTCCATCCAATTGACCGGTAGAAAACACATTTTCGTGAATTTTTGTTGGCTTGGAAAATGAATCAGGATTATAAATTTTAACCTTGTTATTCACATTCAAAAATTCAGGCAGTCCTCCAATATGGTCAAAATGAGAATGAGAAATGAAAACTTCGTCAATGGAAGTTGGCTCTATGTTCAACTTTTCCATATTGCTAAGCAAAATTCTCCCATCTGCTCCAGTATCAAATAAAATCTTGGGGGTATTTTTTGCCTCAACTAATGCAGCAAACCCCCAATCAGATTGAAGGTCTGGCCTAAAAGCAGTATTGTCATAAACAATAGTAATCTTCATGAGCCTCTGGCCATTAAGTTACCGCATTTGGAGCATTTCATCTCATAGCAAGGAATTCCTCTTTGATGAGGAACTTTGGCGCCGCAATTCGGACAAATACAAAAATCTCCTGACCCTAAACCAAAACCGCCGGGTTGACGACCACGGCCGCCTTCGCCGGGCGCTCTAAATCTGCCTCCGGGAGAAATAGAAGGAATATTTTTTGGCATATTACTTTTGTTCTTTGAGCTCTGCTAAGCGCTCTTTTATGGCTTTCAATTCTGCTTCTAAATCTTCTGTTTCTTCTTCTAATGATTCTCTTTCTTCTTTCTTAGTAAAAAATCTTCTCCATCCAAATCCGCGCCCATATCCAAATCCTCCGCCATATCCAAATCCATCGCCGCAAGGGCCCATTCCTCTTCCAGTTCTTGGTCCAAGCCCCCTAGGGCCTGTTTGATCAAATCTTGGCATAATAATTTTATGGTTATAATTATATTACTCCGACCTTTCATTATGAATATACACCCATAACAATCCCTTGTCAACCCCACAAAACAAAAAGAACCCGAATGGGTTCTTTTTGTTTTAGGTCTTAATCTTTCTTTTAGTACCTCTTGTCGTCGTATCCACCTCCTCCTCCGCGATTTTCGTTTCTAAAAGGCTTCTTTTCCATTGGCTTGGCCTCGTCCACCACGATTTTCCTTCCGTCTAATTCCTTATCGTTAAGGGTTTCTATGGCTTTTTTCGCTTCTTCTTCAGTAGACATTTCCACAAATCCAAATCCTTTAGATCTGCCGGAAAATTTGTCTATTATAATAGAAGCTGAACTCACGGTGCCTGCCTGGGAAAACAAATCTTTTAAGCTGTCTTCGGTAGTGTCGTAAGAAAGACTTCCTACATAAAGTTTAGTTGTCATTTTTTCTATTTTGAGAGTGCAAAACACTCTCGTTAAATTTTTACCCCACCTTTCAGTGAGATTTAATACCATACTATAAAGTAAGGTATTTACCCGACCTACTTCTAACCTACTCCTAAATTTTCACGAATGAAAGATTCAACGCAAGATATAGAAAGCACGACTTTCTCTCTTCTTCAAAAAGAAAAAGAAAAGTTATTATAAGTATACACAAAACAAATATTTTGTCAAATTTTTTACATAAAAAAATGCCTACGGGTATAAATACCTTTCAGCTATCTTTGATTATATATTTATTCGTCGCCCGCATCCGCCGGGATATAAAGCGTTATAGGCGTCACTTTTATATCTCGTTTTACTCTAAGATACTGTCTCAACTTTTTGGCTATCTCTGCGCCTTTTGTCCCTTTGATGTGCGCAACTTCAATGTAGGGTTCTCTCTGCCCATATAAATTTTTTGCGCTGACGCCTGGCACAATCGTAACGACCATTCCTTCCCCGTCTTCAGAATCTTTGAATAAAACAGCTATCTCCCGTTCTATTTCTTCCGCGATTTCCTGCGGATACCCCAAAAGTTTTATCTCCGTCATCTTTTTTTTCTCACCCCCTAACCTCTTTATTATGTGCTGTATATCCCAATACTACTTTTTAATATAAAAAAGTCAAGCCGGCTTTGGCAAATCAAAATGAAAAAAATCGGAAGTTGAACTTCCGATTTTTTTACATCTCTTTTCATATTTTCCAATGATTCTCATCTATTTGTTTTCGTTATTCTCTCGCGGCTCTTGCGCTTCTCGCGCGATTTGCGGCAATTTCATGCCAAAACTTTCAAACGCCCTTAACACCTCCAAAGGCATTGCGAAAACAACTGTGTTTGATCGGTCAGAACTAATATCGTTAATTGATTGAAGAGTTCTTAAATGCAAAGCCCCTGTTGAACCTGCTAAAATATTCGCCGCCTTTGCCATATCATCAGCGGCAATCACTTCCCCTTCCGCCTTAATAATTATCGCTCTTTTCTCTCTTTCCGCTTCCGCCTGCTTCCCAATAACCCGCTTCATTTCTTCAGGCAAAGTTATGTCTTTCAATTCCACATTATCAACTTTGATTCCCCAAGGGTCAGTGGCTTTGTCTATAATCCCTCTTATATTCTCCGAAACCTTGTCTCTTTGGGAAAGAAGTCCGTCTAAATCCACCTGGCCCACAGCGTTTCGCATCGTTGTCTGCGCCAATTGGGATATAGCGTAATAAAAATTTTCAACTTCCAGTACCGCTCTATCCGCCTCCCTTACTTTATAATAGATAACCGCGTTAACGCTCACTGAAATATTATCTTTAGTGATTGCTTCCTGGTTTGGCACATCCACTGCTTTTACGCGCAAATCAATTTTTCTGTAAAATTGGAATATGGGAATAAGAATGCGCCACCCCGGATTCATCAAACCGCTGTATTTTCCCAGAGTGAATTTAACGCCTTTTTCATACTGGTTAACCTGCTTGATGGAAATTAAAATAATAAACCCGACAATCGCTAAAATTACAAATAATGTGCTCATAATTATGAGCGAGGAAAAAATACAAAAACTTGTTTTTGTATTTTGACCAAGCGATTAAATATGCGGCTTTGCCCCCACACCTAATTTAGGTGTGGGGGCTTTGCCGCAATAATTATTAAAATAATTGATTTCTAATTTCTCGACCTTTATATTATTTTACCATAACAAAAACCCGAAGCAAGCGCTTCGGGCTTTTCAATTAATCTTTCTGGAATAGGGATTGGCTTATCAAGAATTGTCTTTAGAGATTGCCTTGGGGACAATTCATAAATCTTCCTGCGCCGGCATTGCGATAAAACATTTTCCCTCTGGCCTTAAAATTCTCAAATCGTTCTTGTATTTTTTGAATCTTGTAATCTGCTTGTTCCTGCGTGATCTCTTCATTCGCGACTAATTCCTCAATATGGGCTTTCATTCCTTCCATCTTTTGCGCTCTTAGTTCCTGTTTCTTTTCCTGCACTTGCGCGCGAAGTTCTTCTATACTTAACCCCTGGTTTTCAGCAATTTCTTGAAATGTTTGACCCTCTTCTTTCGCAGCTTTCAAATCATCAACGCTTAAACCAAGAATCTCAGCTTTGTTCTCAAGTATTCTTTCGTATCCGCCTGCGCTATCCATCGCGCGATTATAAAAGAACCCTTGCGCTGAAACCGCGCTCGCGCCAACAAGACCAATAATCCCTACTACCAATAACGAATAAAGTAAAATTTTTTTCATGGTTGTATAGTTGTATTAAATGATAAATGATAATTTCCGACCTTTCATTATATTACTACAACCAAAACATTGGATTTGTTTCATTTCTTGAACCTGCGGCCATTGCCATTGCGCAAAGGCATAAAATCATCATCAACTTTGCGGACGCCGAGAGCTCGCACCGAGCCATTATCTTGCTTTCCAAAAACTATAATCGTATCGTTTTCTTCAATATCCGCGTCAAATGAAAAACGTGTTTCAGGGGTAACAATTATTTCAAGCGTATCGTTATTGCGCGTCTTAATAAGAAAACCATAATCTGTTATTTCAGAAACAATGCCTCGCCTCATATCTCTATTTTTTCCTTTGCCCAAATCGCTGTAAATCTTTCCTGCCACAGGCAAACGCCCTTGTTCCGCTCTCTTGAAAAGCCCTGATTGCAAACCAATTCTATCAACCGCGAAACTGCCCAAAATCGCGAACATAACAACAAACAATATTGAATAAAGAACCGGTTTGCGATACGCGAAAGCAAAATGTTTCACAAATATTTCCAATATTATAATCAAAATTACGGCAACTGATATCAACAGCCACGGCAACATCATAAATGAAGCCCCGATGCCGCGCAAGCCAAAGCACGGCAAATACCAGACCCCATTCGCGCGCAAAGCAAAAATAATAAAACTAATTAGATATAAAATAAATAACGCCACAAAGAAAATCCCAAGCGCGATTGTCGCGCTTTTTAAGACAAAATATATTCTAGGACGCATCTTAATTTTATCATCCTTAATCTGATGAATAACTTTATTAGCGATTGATGGTTTTTGTGAATTATTGTTAATCATAATTTAATTTTTCATAAAGCGTCTTCATATTTTTCTTGCCTCTTTGCAATCTTATTCCAACAGTAGCGATTGGAACGCGCAGGACATCCGCGATTTCTTTATAACTCAATTCTTCAAAATAATAAAGCACTAATGGTTCGCGATATTTAGCGTCTAATTTATTAAGGCATTTATCAAGCAGATGGCTAAGTTCTTGTTCGTTCGCTTTTGTGTCAGTGTTTTCTTTGGAAACAGGTCGGGGTAACAGAGTATCGGGGTCAAAAAACAACAAAGGCCGTCTTTTTTTTTTCTTGATAGCATTAATAAATTCATTGTGAGCGATGCGATAAAGCCAAGAAGAAAATTTTCTTCCAGTGTTAAAACTTTGTATATTAATATACGCTTTTAGAAATATTTCCTGAACAATGTCTTCCGCGTCTTCATAATCAAACAAAAATTTTTTAGCGTAACGCATCATCTTTGCTTCATAGCGCTTAATTAATACACCGAATATCTCAACATCGCCCGACTGAACAGCGCGCGCGATTTCCTCATCTGTTAATTTGTTTACCTGCATAGATATGTCCTATTAATATTACTACAACAAAATTCATCTTTTCTTTCATTCTGTTTCTTTCATTCTGTTTCTTTCATTTTACCACAAAACCCAAGCATTTGCTCGGGTTTTAATAATTTTCCAGTTATTTTCAACAGCAATCTAAAGTTCTTCTTTTTGAAATTTTTCTCCCTGAATTTCGTCCATCTTTTTGATAATCTTTGTCAGTTCGGCAAAATGTTCTTTCTCGTCGTCTCTGATATGGCTTAATATCTTTTTAACTTCTTCGTTGTCAGTTTCGTCTATATGTTCCTGATACTGATTTATTGCTCCTAACTCCCCTATTAAATCCTCTCTCAAATTTCTTAAAGTTTTATTGTCCATAATTATGAGCGAGGAAAAAATACAAAAACTTGTTTTTGTATTTTGACCGAGCGATTAAATATGCGGTTATGCCGCAATAATTATGAGCGAGGAAAAAATACAAAAACTTGTTTTTGTATTTTGACCAAGCGATTAAATATGCGACTTTGCCCCCACACCTAATTTAGGTGTGGGGGCTTTGCCGCAATAATTATTAAAATAATTGATTTCTAATTTCTCGACCTTTATATTATTTTATCAAAAAACCGCCTCCTTGACGAGACGCCAATTTGAAATAAAAAAAATGCCTACGGGTATAAACACCTTTCAGCTATCTTTGATTATATATTTATCATTTTTAAAGATCTTCTTTGTTCGTTGTTTTTTTGAGGATCATGCCTTCGTCTATTATGCTCCCCCCAAACGGATTCTTTCCCGCGCTGATGATTGTCAGCGTCTTGCCATCCCATTCCGCGACTACGCTCTCGCTTATATGCTGCCATGGGCCTCCAAAATGACTTATCGCGACAAACTCCATATAAATTGTATCGTCTTCCTGTTCCCACCGGCCGACATACACCTTCGGTAAGACTAAATCTGCGCTTAATTGAATGCCCGTTCCTAAACCACATTTACCGTCTTCGGCAAGCACGATACCATATTGCACCACCCCACCTTCAATATCTATTTCGCATTCATAACCTCCAGGCACAACACTATAATCAATGCACCCACAACTAAACAATACTATTGCAATTATTCCTATTCCAAACAATATTTCTTTTATGTTCATCTTTCCTCCCCTCTTTTTTTGTTTTCATTCAGTCCGTTCTTTTTCTATATTTATTTCTAACAAACTAATAAAAACATATCATAATAATACAATTTTGTCAAATTTTTCACAAAAAAACCGGATACGGTTTCGCTATCCTGCTCTTGATGTTAGACGTAACCTTTTCTTATGCCATTTGTTCTGTTAAAATACATTAAAAGAACAAGCTTTATATGACGAACAATAAACAAACAACTTATGCCGAGAGCGGAGTAAACATAGATGCCGGAAACAAGGCAGTTAATCTTATAAAAAACGAGGCTCAAAAAACCTTTCGGCACTATAACGGAAAAATCCTTTCAGGGATAGGCGGATTTAGCGGTGTAATTGAACTTGCCGACAAAAGAGTTATGGGAACAAGCACAGATGGAGTCGGCACAAAGCTCATGCTGTCCATCATCATGGAAAAACACGATACGGTAGGCATTGATTTGGTCGCAATGTGCGTCAATGACCTTATTGTGGCAGGTATAACGCCTGCTATTTTTTTAGATTATATTGCCATGGGCAAACAAATTCCAAAAAGAACATCATTGATAGTAAAAGGAATTATAGAGGGTTGTGAAAGGGCTGAAACAGCTCTCTTGGGAGGCGAGATGGCTGAAATGCCGGGAATGTATAAAGACAATGATTACGATCTTGCTGGATTTGCAATTGGGTTTGCAGATTCAAAAGAGAACCTTATTTTAGGAAAAGATATCAAACCGGGCATGAAAGTATTTGGACTCCCCTCTTCCGGAGTTCATTCCAACGGCTATAGTCTTGCTAGAAAAGTATTTGGCATAGATATTAACAAACCTAAAAAAGCAAAAAAAATACTTGATAAACAGCATTCTTTCATAGGAAAAACTTTAGGAGAAGAACTGCTTGAACCAACGACTATATATGTTAAACAAATCAAATCCTTGCTTTCAAAGTATAAAATTGCCGGTATGGTGCACATAACCGGCGGCGGTATTATTGAGAACCCTCCCCGCGTATTGCCAAAAGGGTGCGCCATAAATATCAAAATGGGTTCGTGGCCAGTCAATCCGATATTTAAATATATCCAAAAAAAAGGAAACATTTCTATCAAAGAAATGTTAAAAACATTTAATTACGGCATTGGATTAATGGTTATTTCAGATGATGACATAAAACAAGGAATTCCTATAGGAAAAGTGGTTAAAGGAAATAAAGAAGTCCGCCTTATATAATATGTATCATTTTTACCATAAAATTTCAGATGAATTAGAATATTGTTTTAATGTTGAAGTTTCAAAAAAGCTTACGCAAAGCCAGAAATTTGTTTTAAAACAAATTTTATCAGATGGATTTTTATCAGACAGCGTAAAAACCAAATCATCTCTTGATTTTAAAAACAAAAAGATAATTGAAATAGGTCCGCGTCTAAATTTCGCGACGGCTTTTTCAACTAATGCTGTTTCTATTTGTCATGTCGCAGGATTAAAAAACGTTTTAAGGATTGAAAAATCTAAAAGATACGCAATCTCTCTTCAATCAGACAGTTCAGAATTTATCAAAAAAAATTATGACAGAATGACTGAATCTCATTACTTAAAACCTCTTGAAAAATTTAGGACGAATATTAAGCCAAAAAAAGTTTATACAATCCCTTTGTTAAAAGACGGTATTTCTGCGATTAAAAAAATTAACAAAGAAATGGGCTTGGGCATGGATGAATGGGATGAAAAATTTTATTACGATTTATTTGCAAAAGATTTAAAAAGAGACCCGACTAACGTTGAATGTTTTCAGCTTGGCCAGGCAAACAGCGAGCATTCTCGTCATTGGTTTTTTAACGGCAAGTTGATTATAGACAAAAAGGAAATCCCTGAAACGCTGTTTGACATAGTGCGCGCTCCAATTGGGGCTAATAAGGAAAATAGCATTATTGCCTTTAAAGACAACTCAAGCGCTATCAAAGGAAATGAAATTATAACTATTATCCCTGAAGCACCGGGGAAAGCATCTGCTCTTAAAAAAGAGAAACTAAATTACGACATTACTTTTACAGCGGAAACTCATAATTTTCCTTCAGGAGTAGCGCCTTTCCCCGGGGCGGAAACCGGCACCGGCGGAAGGATAAGGGATGGGCAGGCAACGGGCAAGGGCTCTTTGATTGTAGCCGGAACAGCCGGTTATTGCGTGGGCAACTTAAATATCCCAAAATATAAGTTGCCATGGGAAGATAAAAATTTTACTTATCCAAATAATTTGGCAAGCCCTTTGAAAATAGAAATACAGGCAAGCAACGGCGCTTCTGATTATGGAAACAAATTCGGCGAACCGCTTATTCAAGGATTTACCCGTTCTTTTGGCATAAGATTGCCAAATAAAGAAAGAAGAGAATGGCTAAAACCAATAATGTTTACCGGCGGAGTTGGTCAAATTAATAGACGCCACACAGAAAAAGAAGCGCCTCAAAAAGGTATGATTATTATTCAGATTGGCGGTCCGGCTTACAGGATAGGTACTGGAGGAGGGGCCGCGTCCAGCATGATTCAAGGAGAAAATTTGGCAGAGCTTGATTTTAACGCGGTACAGCGAGGCGATGCAGAAATGGAGCAAAAAATGAACAGAGTAATACGAGCGTGTGTTGAGATGGGTAAAAATAATCCGATCATAAGCATCCACGACCAGGGAGCAGGCGGCCCGTGCAACGTGTTAACAGAATTAGTTGAACCGGCCGGCGGAAAAGTGGAGATAAGAAATATCAATGTTGGAGACAAAACATTATCTGTTTTAGAAATTTGGGGAGCTGAATACCAAGAACGGAACGCTTTGCTTATTAAATCCTCCAAAATAGAAAAATTTGATAAAATGTGCAAAAGAGAAAAAGTAAAGTATGAGCGTTTGGGTGAAATTACAGAAGACGGCCGCATAACTGTTTATGATAGAAAAGACAACTCTTTTCCGGTAAATCTTGAATTATCTAAAATTTTGGGCAAAATGCCGCAAAAAACATTTAAAGACGAAACACAAACTTCAAATTTGGATAACCTAAAATTACCGGAAAAATTAAATTTCAAAAAAGCGCTGGAAAATGTCCTGCGTCTCGTCTCTGTCGGATCAAAACGGTTTCTTACAACTAAAGTTGACAGAAGCGTAACAGGACTTATCGCAAGACAACAATGCTGCGGCCCTCTGCAGCTGACTGTTTCTGATGTTGCGGTTATAGCGCAAAGCCATTTCGGCAATACCGGCGCGGCAATAGCCATTGGAGAACAGCCGATAAAAACACTCGTGAATTGTGAAGCAGGCGCTCGTATGTCTGTGGGAGAGGCGTTAACTAATCTCGTCTGGGCAAAAATAGAAAAATTAGGCAATATAAAATGTTCGGCTAATTGGATGCTGGCGGCAAAACTGCCCGGCGAGGGAATAAATTTGTATTATGCAGCTGCTGCTATGAGAAAAATAATGATTGATTTGGGTATTGCTGTTGACGGCGGCAAAGACAGCCTGTCTATGGCTGCTAAAGTAGGTGATGAAATAGTAAAATCGCCTAATGAATTAACTATATCAGCTTATGCTGATATGGCTGACATTAATAAAGTTATAACCCCTGATATTAAAAAACCCGGTAAAAGCGAACTATGGCTAATTGATATCGGAAACAATAAAAACAGGCTTGGCGGCTCAGCTCTTGCTCATAGTTTAGGGCAAATAGGAAACGAATCTCCTGATGTTGATGACTCAGATGTTCTTAAAAGATCATTTTGCGCTATTCAGCAAATGATAGATGAAAAAATTATTCTTTCAGGGCATGACAGATCCGATGGCGGCTTGATTACAACTATTCTTGAGATGGCTTTTGCGGGCAACTGCGGAGTAGATATTTCTTTCAAATTATCTCCTGACGATATTCTCCCCTATTATTTCAATGAGGAATTAGGCCTTGTTGTGGAAGTTGATTTGAATAACCGGAAAAAATTTACGGGAATTATTAAAAAACATAATTTGGAGAACATAACTTCTTTAATCGCACAGACATTTGCGAACCAGAAAATTAAAATTGTCTCTGGAGATAATATAATTTTAAATGAAAATATGTTGGATCTCCGCCAGCTGTGGGAGGAAACCAGCCATCAGTTAAACAAATTGCAAACAGAAAAAAAGCAGGCTATAGAAGAGAAAAGAAATATATATGAAAGGAAAAATCCTCAATATAAAATTGCTTTTGTTCCTAAACAAATGCCTCAAAAAATTTTGGAGAAAAAAGAAAAAATTAAGATTGCTATTATCAGAGAAGAAGGCAGCAACGGTGACAGAGAAATGAGCAGCGCTTTTTATATGGCTGGTTTTGAACCCTGGGACGTTACAATGTCAGACCTGTTAAATAATAAGATTAATCTTGATGATTTCCGCGGCATCGCGTTTGTCGGCGGATTCTCTTATGCTGATGTGCTTGGTTCAGCCAAGGGATGGGCCAGCACGATTCGCTTTAATGACAAACTCAAAAATATTTTTGATGCCTTCTATAATCGTAAAAATACTTTCTCTTTAGGAGTATGCAATGGCTGCCAGCTAATGAGCCTTTTGGGCTGGGTGCCTGCAAAAGATGTTGAAGATAAAAAACAGCCCAGATTTATAAAAAATAATTCTGCACGTTTTGAATCACGATGGGTAACTGTAAAAATTTCTCAAAGCCCTGCTATTATGTTAAAAAATATGGAAAATTCTGTATTGGGTATTTGGGTCGCTCACGGCGAAGGCAGATTGTCGTTTCCAAATAATCAATTGTTAAAAAATGCTATTGATAAAAAACTAACTCCTCTTTCCTATGTAGACGATAATGGAAATTCTACCGAGAAATATCCGTTTAATCCAAACGGATCGCCGCAAGGAATCACAGCGCTTTGTTCTGAAGACGGAAGACATTTAGCCATGATGCCGCACCCGGAACGAACTTTTCTCAAATGGCAGTGGCCCTGGATGCCGGAAAAAATGAAAAAAGAATTACAGGCATCGCCTTGGCTTAAGATGTTTCAAAACGCCAGAAAATGGTGCGAGAAAAATTAAACAAAAAAAAAGCGGGAAGCGACTCCCATTATTTTTTATTTTTTGTATTTTTGATATTGCTTTAGACAGCGGCTGTCGTTCGTTTATATACTGGTGTTTTTTGTCATATTTGTGCAATTGTCTTCTTTGGCAGTATCTGTGGTTTTGTTGATTTCTTTCACTGAAGAGGTTTTGCAAAATACGTTAAGTTTTGCCCAGCTTTCATCGTAAACTATTTTATTGTCGGTTATTGCGGTTGCGTTTAACTTATTTTTGAATTTGCCGCATTTAGTCACGTTTGCGTTTATTAAAAAGACAATAGTTTTCTTTGGCTCAAGTGGTCTCTCAATTAGCCATCTAAGGATTGTAGTTCCGTCTGGACCAGGGATTATTTCGTTGGGTTCCGGCGTTTCAGATTCAACTCTGATGTATTCTAAACCGTTCGGCAGTACATCTATGAGCGTAATGTTTGTTAGATTAGAGCACAAGCCTGGATTGCGGACCGTTAGGTTGAATTTTACTTCTTCTGTGACATTTGCAGTAATTTCCTTTATCCATTCCTCTGTATTTAAGTTAAACACTGTTTTGTCAATGTTTATCTCTGATGAAGTTATTTGAGCCCAGACTTTCCCCGAACCCCAATATTGGTTGTCAGTTTTCGGCCAGGTAGTTTCTGTCCACATATCTTCTCTTGCAGTATTCATAAAATAGTTCTTTAGTTCGTACGGTGTAGTTTTTGGGTTACATTCCAAGTAAAGGGCATATACTCCTGCAACAATTGGCGCAGACATGCTTGTTCCTGCTGCAATTTTATGAGCATTGTCAGGATCTATCCATCCTTCCCATGTATACGGCAAAGCATCTATTGAAAAGGCTGACATTACTCCAAATCCAGGTGCTGCTATTTCCGGCTTCATTCTTCCATCTCTGGTTGGGCCACGGCTACTGAAATAAGCGATATCATTCATTTTTGCATTTGTAAACCTATACTTTTTTCCATTAACACTTGTCCAATTAGTTTTTGTGGAATATGCTCCTACAGTTGTAGCGTTTGGAGAATCAGCTGGCGAGCCGATACTTTTGAAGTAATCTCTGTCGTTTATATCTGCAAAACTGCCCCATTGATAGTACTCGGATAACATCCAGGCGTCCCATCTGTTATTTCCGCGGTTTCTTTTTGTATCTACCTTTATCTCAATGACCTGATTGCACAACTCATGAGTGTCTTTTGCATAAATGAAATAATTCTTGTAACTTGGCCCCTCTGTGTGATAGACAGCAATTGCCCAATTATCCCCTGAACCTAAAACATTTGTTTCGTTAGCATAGACAGAACCATTAGCAGTAGAGACGTTGATAGATAGATTATCGTCGAGGTCGTAGTAAAGGTCTACCAGAGATTCTTTGTAAAGCGAGTCTAGTTCGATTTCTAAACTATATATATCGTTGCTATTATAAGTGCCTCCGTAAGGATCTGGCCCGTCTATTGTTGCATGCAACTCTTCGTCTCCGTCATTTCCAGCAGAGCATACTACTGGTACTCCCTGCTCAATACACCACTCTACTGCTTGAGCCAGAGGACTTGAGCCGTCATGCGGGCTGTTGAAAAATGTTCCGAAACTGCAGCTTATTACTACCGGAAGTCCTGTGCTTTTTGATTTTTCAACAATATAGTGCAGTCCGTCTACAATCTCGTCATCCCAAAGTGTAGTTTTGACAAACACAATATTTGCGTCTTTTGCCGCACCGCTGTACTTTCCTGTTTCTTTACCGCTGCTTGCTGCGGCTCCAGCAACATGAGTTCCATGCCCAATAGGGTCTGTCTCTCTGCATATCCCAGCTTCTATTTCTGCGTTTGTGTATTCTGTTCCATAACTATATCCCAATGGGCGGGGTCCAAACGGATCTGTTTGGTCCCAGAGATAAAGTATTTTACTTTTTGTTTTGTTGCTGTCAAACCAGAAATCTCCGTGAGTTGTATCTATCCCGCTGTCAACTATTCCTATAATTACATCTTTTCCGGTATATGTCTTGTTTGATGTGTTTGGTTGGCTTGGTATAATTCCAGCCCCTATCTCCGGCACCGCAGAGTCTAACAGCAAACGAACAGGTTGAGCAGGTTCAATAAATCTCACAAATTCCAATTCTGCTACATCGTCAATGGCGTCTCTTGGTATATTAGCTGTGTTTAAGGTATCCATTTCTGACCTTATCTCCACGCCCAAAGCTTCTAATTGTTCCCGTTGATATTCTTTCAAAGGGGCATCAGTGATAATAGTTCCGGTTATTAGAGACGGCAATCTTTGTAAATTTCTTTCTGACCTGCTTATTTCTTGCTGTTTTATCGCCAGACTGTTGCTCAATGGTTTTATTTCTGTTCCATCGGTTTTTATTTTATATTCCGCAGGAATCGGCTCTAGTTCAATTTCCCCGTATTCAAGCGCATATTTTAAGTGAGCGGAGATTTTGTCAGATTCTATAATAGAGCGCGTTTCATTTATATTGCTGTTATCTATTGAATTGTTTATTTTGCCATTGTCCACATCGATTATCAGGTTTGTTTCATTTGTTTCATTGATTTCCGCTGCTGTCAAAACTGCAAACACAGACAAAACTAACACTGCCGCTGTAAGCCATACTTTCATTCCATTTTTTTCCATTTTTTTCTTTTTTCACTCCTATCCGCCTTCAAGTGACGGAGGGTAGCTACTAACTTTTTGTACTGGCCACCCTTTGTCACTTGAAGTCTTCTTTCCATCTTTTTAAAAGTGCTATCAAAATTATAGAATATTAAATTTTAACTGTCAACACTCTGTATAAGTCCACCAGTCAAATTTTGTTAAAAATTCAAAAAAGATTATAATGAAAATGATGAAAGAGGCATATCTTTACAAAAAATTATCAAACAAAAGAACACAATGCCAAAATTGCGCTCATTATTGTGTTATTTTGCCAGGCAAGCGGGGCATTTGCGGGGTAAGAGAAAATATTGACGGAAAACTTTATGCCCTAAATTATGGAAAAGCCATTGCCTGCGATATTGACCCAATTGAAAAAAAGCCCTTGTTTCATTTTTTGCCCGGAAGCCAATCATTATCTATTGCCACTGTGGGATGCAATTTTTCCTGCGCTAATTGCCAAAACTGGAATATATCCCAAGGTCCAAAACCAAATAAACCAATTTTAGGAGAAGATTTGACCCCGGGAGAAATTGTCAGAATTGCCAAAGAGAATAATTTGCCTTCTATTGCTTATACCTATACCTCTCCTACTATTTTTTCCGACTATGCCTTAGATACAATGAAATTGGCGAAAAAACAAGGAATAAAAAATATCTGGGTTAGCAATGGTTTCTGGTCAAAAGAATTATTTGACTTAATCTCTCCATATTTGGATGCCGCAAATATTGACCTAAAAGGTTTCTCTGATGAGTTTTATAGAAAATACTGCGGCGGACGGCTTCAGCCGGTTTTAGATACTCTAAAACGAATAAAAAAGAAAAAAATTTGGTTAGAAGTAACCACTTTAGTAATTCCTACATTAAGCGATTCTAAAGAAATGTTTGAGAATATTGCCAATTTTATTAAAAACGAGTTAGGCGCGGAAACACCTTGGCATATTTCTCAATTTTCTGGCTTAATTTCCTGGAAACTTCAACATCTGCCGGATACACCGGTTGAAACATTAGAAATGGCCTTTGAAATTGGTAAAAAGGCCGGGTTGAAATATGTCTATACCGGCAATGTTCCAGGGCTTTCCCAGGAAAACACTTATTGTCCAAAATGCGGAATTTTGGCAATTGAAAGAATCGGCTACGCTATCAAGCGTTTTGACAAAAACGGCAAATGTTCAAAATGCAAACAAGACCTAAATATTATTAATTTATGATTAAATTCGCTTGCTTTTCTCCTCATCCTCCTCTGCTTTTGCCTGAAGTTGGCTTACACGAGGATAGGGAGAAAGTTAAAAAAACCATTGAAAGCTTGGAATTTTTAGGAAAAAAATTAAAGGAATCTAATCCTGACAATATTATTATTTCTTCTCCTCATCCGGACTGGGGATTTAATGTTCCGCTGTTTTTTTTGGCTTCAGATTTCCAGGAAGAAATTAAAACCTATCTGACTGGTTTAGAATCCCCTATTTTCTGGTTTGAGAAAGGCAAAAAAACCTGTTTAGAATTAGATAAAAAGAAGAGTTATGCCCTAATTGCCTCTGGCGATATGTCTCACTGCTTAAAAAAAGACGGCCCTTATGGTCTTCACCCCGATGGTCCAAAATTTGACAAGGCATTAATTGAATACTTAAAGAAAAAAGATATTAAAAACTTTTTGAAATTAGACGAATATTTTCCTGAAGCAGGTGAATGCGGTTTGCGCTCTTTTTCTTTTCTTTTAGGAATTTTAGAGGCCTCAGGCTTAAATTGGCAGCCGGAAATTTTATCATACCAATGCCCCTTCGGCGTCGGCTACCTCGTCGTAAATTTCAAATTAGAATAATTTTTATATGAACCAATATATTTTACTCGCTAAAAAGGCGGTGGAAAATTACATAAAAGAAAGAAAGATTGTTTCTCTGCCTGAAAATTTGCCGCAGGAGTTTTTGGCGCGAAAAGCCGGCACATTTGTAACTATTGAGAAAAAAGGCGAATTGCGAGGATGTATCGGCACCTATCTGCCAACAAAAAAAAACATCGCGCAGGAAATTATTCATAACGCCATTGCCGCTGCGTCTAAAGATTATCGCTTCTCCCCTATCCAGGAAAAAGAACTTCCCGAGCTTTCTTATACTGTCTATGTTTTAAATAAACCAGAACAAATAAAGAGCATAAATGAATTAAATCCGAGAAAATACGGCATCCTTGTAAAATCGCAATCCTTTTCTCCTGGCTCTGATGTTATTTTTGAGCCTGCGCCAAGGGCTTATTATAAATCAGGATTGCTTTTGCCTGATTTACAAGGAATAAATACTGCTGAAAAGCAAATTGCCGCTGCCTGTGAAAAAGGAAACATAAATCCAAACTTTGAAAAAATAATTATTTATCGATTTACAGTAGATAAATACCAATGAAGCGGCTCATGCTTAACGCCGCCATCTAAGCTATTTCACAACAGTATTTATTTAAATCTTCTTTGGAATAAAATTTAGGAAGAATCCTGTTATACCATAAATCAAACACTGTCCTTTGGTCTGTTTTTGGCAAAGGTCTGCCTAACTTTTCTGCTCTTTCAAAATTTAATTTTGCTCCCGGATAATCTATAATTTCTAAAACCTCTACTCTTAAAGGTAAATTTTTGTCTAATTCTTTCAATTTTTCAACGAATATGCTTAATTTTTCTTCAATATTATTTTTATAAACTAAAGCAGGCAAATAGACATAAAAATCAGTTCCACGTTGTAAAAACCATTTTGCTGTTTCAAATTGTCTTTGATAATATTCCGGTTCAGCGCCTGTGAGCAAGGAAAAATCTTCTTTGCAAGTTCCCTTGAAACATCCAACGACACCAACGTTTTTCTGATTGAATATGTCTTTCAAATTATCTTTTAACGACTCTAAATATTTTACAGTTGAAAGATTTGAATCAATCCAGAGATAAACATCTAAATTTTGATTTTTTATTTCATTATAAACATCTACAATTATTTCCGGGACGATGGTCGGGTTCCCACCGCTTATTCTTATAACATTCATAGGTTCTTTTGATTTCTGTTTGGCTGATAAAAAAAATGAAATCATCTCTTTCGCTGAAAAATATCTTCCAAGTTCTGGATTAGCAACATTTATCTGTTTAGGAACATAACAATAATTGCAATCAAAATCGCAGCCGGAAACTTGGATTGTAAATACTTTACTGTATTCTCTTGGGTCGCCGCCCAATCTATAAGCAGCGGAATAAGAGGGATTTTGAAGTTCTAATTTTTTAACCTGTCTTATGGGAACCGACCATATATTTTCAACAAGACCTAAAAATTTTGGCGACCAAACTTCTTTCAGGGATGCTGAAAACCATTCCTTGTTATCCATATAATCTTTATATCTAAAATAGTCGCTAAGAATTTTATGGGGAACATTGGTCTCTTGGACGCTTGAAGTTATCTTAGTAATTAAATATTTCCCATTTTTTATCATCCTACTTCTAACAATCTCAGCTCTTTTTGATGGATTAAAAAAATTCATATACCTTATTCTACCAAAAAACCTCCTTTAATTACTCAAGGTAATTAACTATATAATTAAATTCTTTTTTAGCTTGATTCAAGTCCTTACAAACACTTTCAATGATAATTGGCCTATCTTTGTTTTTCATAAAATCAATAAACGAGGTTTGCTTGGTCACTATCAATGGATCATGAGATTTTTCATATCCGCTCAAGTGAAAATGACTGATTCTACCCTTAAATTCATCCCATAAATCTTCCGCTAATTTTAAAGTAGGATCATTAACATAACAGTGATTGATGTCTAAGGTTACATTATAATCATTTTGAGACATTATTTTTTTCATGCTTTCTAATGTCCTGCCTATTTTCTTTTTCTCATCCATATTTTCTATTGAAAAAGGCAAATTAAACAACTTTAGAACATTCCAATCTTCAATTACATCTGGATGAACAACCACTTCATCAAATTTAAGCTTATTATGAAAACTCTGAACCTTTTTTAAAAATTCAAAATTCTTTGAACTTACTCCGCAAGGCAGATGAAAAGAAACAAATTTAAAATCCCTTAAATCACTCTGTTTTAACTTATCCATTAAATCAAATCTTTCGACAGGACAATTCAACTCAATGATATCACAACCCATATTTTTACATATTTGAATCATTTCTTTTGAAGCGGACGGATAAGTATGATACAGAATACCGGTAGAAAAACCAATTAATCTTTTATTATTTAAAATCATATTTCTACTTTATACTAATCTGCTTAAATTTTGCTTAAATCACTATCAAGAACAACAGGGCTCATAGCCTCTATTTCTTCCTTGTAATTTATATCAGGAATGGGGTTTAATAAAAATATCTTTTTACCTAAAACATAAGCAAATCCTATTTCTAAAAAGGTATTGCCTCCAATATAATTTTTGATGCCATTTTTATCAAAATTTAATACCAAAACTGCATCACTATTTTTTATTCTTTCTATATGTTCATCAATCAATGATTTCTTGAGTTTCAACAAATCTTCTGTGAGATTATTTTTCCTCATTGCGTGAAAGTCCTCCATAGATACAGTATTACCGTTTACCCCAATTTCTGGCGACCAGATAAAAACAAGATGGTTTTTTCTTTCTAATTTTTTCTTAATCTCATAACATTCTTTAGTAAAAACTGCTGATGAACAAATTGTTATTTTCATAATTAAAGATTTAAACTTCCTTTTTATAACCGACTTCAAAAAGCATTTCAACTATTATTTCTAAAGGAATACCTCTTAAAAGATTGTTATAACTTCCCTCTATTCTTTGAACAAACGTTGAACTGGAATGCCTTAAAGGGTCATACCCTAAAGCATAAGTATTAAAATAAGGGTCTTCATTAAGATATTTATCAATCTCTTTATCTGAAAGTTTTCTTATAAACACCTCTGTTTTGACAACCCTTGAAATTGCTTTATCTAAAGCTGTGTTAATCATATAAATTCCTGTATAAAATTGATGGTTATTTCCAGACAGAGATTGCAGCCGTTGAAATTCCTCTTCTTTTGATTTTGGTTTTTCAAGAATTTTATCATTAAAATATCCAACTGAATCCATTCCAATTACAATAGCATCGGAATGATTTTTAGCCACTGCTTCCGCTTTTAATCTGGAAAGATTTTTTACCAATTCTTCAGGATTATTTCTCTCTGCTTTAGATTCATCTACATTACTTCCTTCCGCTTCAAAATCAATTCCTAAATATACAAATGCTTCCTTGCGATATGGAGAAGTTGTAGCTAAAATTAGTTTGGCCATAATGTTTTATCTTACAAAAAAATTGCCCTCTTGGCAATTTTTGAACGGCCTTCCCTGCCCGCCAATCGCCGCGCTCAATGGCGGAAAGTCATTTCCCAATTTTTTATTTTTTTATAGCTAATACAACACCGTAATACACAGGAATTTTGGCTGGTCCTTTTAAAAAGGCTCTAATTTTGAAATGTCTGATAATTTGATAGCCAGTATTTTTAAAAATTTCATTTATCTCTTTTTTACTCCTCCGATAAAGTTTAAATTTTGCGATATTCGGCTGATTCTCAATATAACCGTCCGCGTTGTATTGAACTTTTAATCTTTGAAGTTTATGTTCGGGTAATAATATTTCATAGGTAAAAATAAAATAACCATTATTTTTTAACAATTTATCTACTTCTTTGATAATTTTTCTTATATTCTTTACAAATTCTAACACACCTACTGCAATTACTACATCAAAGAAATTATCTTTTAACCGAAGTCCTGATAATCCTTTACTAATATCATATTTAAAAGTTTTTGCTTCTGGATATTTTTTCCTTACTATTCGCAACATTTTATTAGAAATGTCCACGGCATAAATCTTACAATTTTTATTTGTAAAAGATTTTATGCTTTGGCCTGTTCCAACGCCTAAATCTAAAACTGCTGAATTATTTTTAACAAATCCAAACTGCGATAGCAATCTATTTGTTTTATTCGGAGCAAACCATTTACCCTTTAGAGTAGCCTCATCGTATTGCTCAGCAAGTTTATCGTTATAAAGCTCAATATTTTTCGCCATATTATTTATTATAATGTTTATTGCTTAATCTCTATGCCTATTGGACAATGATCTGACATATGAATCTTATTCAAAATAAAAGCGTCTTTTACCTTGGAAACCATTTTCTCTGACGCAAAAACATAATCTATTCGCCAGCCCAAATTTCTTTCTCTCGCGTTATAAGCATACGGCCACCAAGTATAATGTCCGGTTTCTTTATTGAATTTTCTAAAAGTATCCATAAAACCTAAATTAATCAATTTATCTATTTGCTGCCTTTCTTCAGGAGTAAACATAATATTTTTTTGATTCTGTTTCGGTCTGGCTAAATCAATTTCTTGATGAGCTATATTGAAATCACCGACAAAAATAACATTTTGATTTTTGATTTTTTTCAAATAGTTCAAAATTTGTTTATAAGATTCTAATTTATAATCTAAATTTTCTTTTTGGCGGCCGCCATGCGGCAAATAAACATTGATTAAAGTAAAATTAGAATATTCAAGCTTTATAATTCTGCCCTCTTGGTCAAATCTTTTTAGGCCCAATTTATATTCTGCTTCTTCTGGTTTTTTCTTAGTATATACAGCCGTGCCAGAATAACCTTTTTTAATCGCTGAATTCAAATGAAAATTATATCCGGGGATTTTAAGCAAATCATCTGAAAATTGTTCTCGCTGAGCTTTTACTTCTTGCAAGCAAATAATATCTGCCTCGCTGTCTTTGAGCCATTTCAAAAAACCTCTTCTGTAAGCCGCCCTTATTCCATTAACATTGCAAGATATAATTTTCATACAATAAATACCGCGTTCATAAAAAATTATCTGAAGTAATGAAAATATAACCAGATTACCAGAAACACTAAAATGGTTCGCAAAATAAATAATGCTTTTAAAATCAGACGGTGCCTATCTGCTTTCCAAACAGCATACAAGTTCATAGCGTTTACAAAGAAAAGCGAGCGCCAACAAAATTTCAATGTTTTCCATCTGTTAAAATCCTTAGATTCTTCCGGCCAATTATGTTTTAACTTAATGGCTTCGCTGGCAAAATTAAAATTTAATAATTTTTGATAATCAAAATTCAGGGCTAAATCAATCTCCATAGCCCCAAAGATGTTCCGCTTGTATTTAATCCTTTCCTTCATTCCTTTCTCTATTTCTTTAGCGGCTTTTTTAATGCCTCCGCCAATTGGCTTATCCAAAAAAAACAGAGTGGATTCCAATGAATAAAGAGCGGCCTTGTCAGCCATTTTTAAGGAAATTTTTGGCGCCAATAAGGCCCCAAAAAGAGATGCCATGGACAAATGATATGGAATTAAAATGGCCTTGATTTTTTCCCACCAGCTTGCTTCTGCCTGAATTACTTTTCTTATATCCCGCCCCCATAAAATTTTGCCTTCGCTTTTCATTTTTTTGAAAAGCATAGCTTGGGAAGCCACTAATTTTGCGCCCAGCAACAGATCTTTTCTTTTTATTTCACCGCTGACCCAGTCAATATCTTGCGGCCCAAAAACTTCATAAGGCACATAGAGTTTGGTTTTTTTTAAGATCCCCTTAATTATATCTTTTTCATCGCCAACAGAGCACGCTTCTCTGAATTTTGTTTCATATTTTTCGTCCAATTCCCAAAATATCTGGTCCGCGTATTTTTTTACATTCTTAATCACATCTGCTCTCTTAACCTGAATTATTAAATCCACATCGCTAATCCCTCTTTTCCACTCTCCTCTGCTGGCACTGCCAAAAAGCAGGATAAAATCCAGCTCCTCTTCAAATTTTTCTGCTAATTTTCGAGAAAATTCGTCTAAAAATTTTTTAACTCTTTGCTGGTCATCCATAACTCTTATAATTCTACCAAAAAACCGCCTCTGCGAACAGGGCGATTTTTGTTTTCCAACTTCCTAACTGGCTCTGTCAGCTGGACGCTGTTAGAACCTATCTGATAAAAATTTTAAAAAAAGTTGCCTACAGCTATATAGCTTTCGGCTTTGTCTTCCCATATTTTAGTTATGATTTTCTTTATGTTAGAAAATCATTCGAATCAGAGCCTGGGCATAAGCTGGAATCAATCCAAGAATAAATAGAATTAAGAAAATTGTTCCAGCTCCTGCAGCGAATATCATTCCCAAAAATCCTTCAAAGAAGTTGTCAAAGCTCTCATTGAAATCAAGCTCTTCTTCTTTCTCCTTTAGTTTCCTTATGAACATTCCTATAACATAGCCATAGCATACTATGGCCAAGACTAACCAAACCCACCAAGTCGATGCAAGAAATTCTATAAATCCCATTTTATCACCTCCCATTTTTTTTATTATGTGCCGTATATTCAAATCTTACTTTTCTAAACAAAAATGTCAAGCCCGCGCCTCGGGCAAAAAAGTGTGCTCTACACGCTGAACGCTGTTAGAACCTGTTTGATAGGAAAATTTAGATAAAAAAATATTTGATTATTTATATTATTTATTTTTTCGTTTTACTTTTGTGCGGTCTGTTTCTTTGAGATATTTTTTTCGCAGCCTTACGCTTTCAGGCGTTACTTCTAGATATTCGTCTTTGTCCATTATCTCTAATCCGGTTTCAATTGTTATAATTTGAGGCGGCGTAAGATTAATCGCGTCGTCAGAGCCAGAAGCCCGCATATTAGTAAGATGTTTTCCTTTAATTGGATTTACCGTCATTTGCTCTCCTTTCGCTGTGTTGCCGATTACCATGCCCTCATACACTTCAGTGTTTTCTTTGATATATAAGGTACCTCTGGTTTGTAAATTATCAAGCGCGTACGCCAATGCTTTGCCGGTTGCTCCAGAAATCATAGACCCTACTTTTCTATGCGCGATTTCTCCAGCGTATGGACGGTATCCGACAACCCGGCTTGCCAAAATTCCGTTTCCTTTCGTGTCTATAACAAATTGGTTTCTATATCCAAATAAACCGCGGCTTGGACCTTCAAACTGCATAAAACAACGGTCTCCTTGCGGCTCTATATGTACTAATTGCGCTCCGCGAGAACTTAATTTTTCAATAACTGTTCCTTGAAACTCTTTTGGCGCGTCTGCTATAATTTCTTCAAATGGTTCATAATTCTTACCGCCAATCTTCTTTATAATCACCTGTGGTTGAGAAACCTGAATCTCATATCCTTCTCTGCGCATGTTTTCAATAAGAATAGCTATATGCAATTCTCCTCTTCCATACACGACAAATCGTTCAGCGGATTCCGTGTCAAAATCTATTTTTAATCCTACATTTACTTCAAGCTCTTTTTCTAAGCGCTCTCTAAGCTGTCGGCTTGTCACAAATTTTCCCTCGCGCCCGGCGAACGGAGAGTCGTTCACTAAAAATGTAAGTTCAATGGTAGGTTCGTCCACTGAAATACTTTCGAGCAATTCTTCATCCGCGGATTTTGCCAATGTATCTCCAATATATACACCTGGAAGTCCGGCAATTATGGCAATATCGCCAGCTTCAACGGTTTGCGCCTCTTTTCTGACAATTCCATCAAATGTAAATAGTTTTGTTACCTTATGGCTTGTAGTTTGGTTAGAATGCTTTTTTACATACACAGTATCTCCGACATTAACACTGCCGCTATACACGCGAACAATCGCGAGCCGCCCCAAAAAATTGTCATATGCCAAATTAAAAGGCTGAGCGCGAAACACATTATCGCTATCTTTTGAAGCAACTGGCACATGTTTTAGGACTATATCTAACACCGGCGTGATATCTTTTGCCTTATCAGCAAGATTGCGTTTCGCAATACCATTTTTAGCGATAGCGTATACCACTGGAAAATCTAACTGCTCATCCGTTGCTCCAAGTTCCGCAAACAATTCAAATACCTGGTTATGCGTACGCTCTGGATTTGCTGCTGGCTTATCAATTTTGTTAATTACTAGTATCGGACGCAATCCAAGCTCCAATGACTTTTTTAATACAAAACGAGTTTGCGGCATTGGGCCTTCTTGAGCATCCACCACCAACAGCACTGAATCAATAGAGCGTAATATTCTTTCTACTTCAGAACCAAAATCCGCGTGCCCTGGCGTATCTATAATGTTAATTTTCGTATTTTTATATAATATGGCAGCATTCTTTGAGTAAATCGTAATTCCGCGCTCTTTTTCAAGCGTGTTTGAGTCCATACTTACTTCACTATCCGCAGCTCCTGTCTGCTGTAAAATAGCATCGGTAAGCGTAGTTTTCCCATGGTCTACATGGGCAATAATAGCTATATTTCGAATTTCCATAATAAATTAAATTTAGCAAAATTAAAAAATCTCCTAGACAATATAAGGAGATTACTTATTGCGGTTTTGTCTCCCTGCCGAATGACATTGACGGCTTCTCAAATCAAACATTCTTATAATATCATACTTACTCCTACTAGTCAAGAATTGCGTTCCATTTGATTGCTCTACCAAAAAACTATCTAACTGATTATAAAAAAAAGTCCAAGAATGGGCTTAATTTTATTTATTTGATTTACTGAATTAATTCTTAAAGGCGGGTTACGTTTATCGCGTTAGGGCCCTTCGGAGAATTAACTTTTTCGAAAGACACTTTATCACCTACTTTTAACTCTTCGTAGGTTACGCCTTTAAGTTCGTTGCTGTGAAAAAATAAATCTTTCTCTTCACCATCAACGGTAATAAATCCAAATCCTTTGTCTGTAAGGTTTTTAATTGTTCCTTCCATAATTGTGATATAAATTAATTAATGTTTTAAGGTTTTATCCCAAAGTTTAGTCCCCTGAATAAACTCGACTAAATTTTAATTAGGCGACTATCTTATGTGAATAATATTAACATCTAAGAAATAATTAGTCAACAAAAAAAACCGCCTCTTTGACGAGACGGTTCCGCTTCTCTGCTCCAACACTAGGACCCGAACTCTTCTCGGTCTCTATAAGGATAGTCCCCTCTATCTTCTGAACGCCTCACTAACCTGCTCCATATGATAGAGTTTGTTCAAACCCGTCTAACAAAAATCTAATATCCTTTAATCGAAATTGAAATTACCAGTTCATTTTTTAATTATAGCGTTAAAAGGACAAGCTTCTTTGCATTTGCCGCAATTTTGACATTTTTTTTCATCTATGACCGCTTTGCCATCTTTACCAATTTTAATTGCCCCATAAGGGCAAACTTTAACGCAGGCTCCACAACCAGCGCATTTTGATTTATTAATCTTAAATTTGCTCATACTTTTATTAAGTTCATTTTACGAATAAAAAGCAGTGACAATGTCCATCTTCTTTAATTTCTCTTTTATGATAAATACAAGGACAGACAATTTTATTATTTTCTTTTTTGGCATATTAAAAAACACATTATTGGTTGTAACCGCCATTTCTACCAATATTTTGATTTATCCAAGGCATAGATTTATTTTTTTTAACTATTTTTATTTGCGACTTTTTGTTTGATAAATGGACATTGTTCTTTTTTTGCTTTTCCGTCTAAAACCGCTCTAATAAACTCATTACAAGATTTAAAACCACATTTTCCGCAGTTTAAGTTAGGAACTAAATTTTTCAATTCCTTGCCGGCTAAGTATCTTTTTTGCGTTTCTTTTTCATCAATTATTCTATTTCCGTAACAATAACCGCAGACCGCCGAAGGCATAGAATGTTTTAGTGTTAATTTTTTATCTTTTTCAATATGAGATGATGCTTTTATATATTCCACGATATCAATGGCTCCTTCTCCTGTAAGTCCGTTTATTTCTGCTATTTTTGCTTTGTGATTAACTTTTAAAACCTTTGCTCTAAAAATTTCTCTTTCTGCCTGAGAAATTAAATCGCCTTTGCTGACAGCCACAACATCCGCGTCTGTTAAAATTGGACCATAACGAGAAGGGTCTCCAGAGGTGATGTCTAAAACATTAATACCCAGACCTTCTTTGATATAAGGAGAGCAACGAAGACATAAGCCGGCGGTTTCCAAAATAATAATATCCTTGTCCTGATTTTCTTTGATTATTTTAGGAATTTCTAAAGCCGTATAGTGATCAGGGCAAAGTTCTCCTGCCAGTTTTTTAACGGTTGGAATTTTATATTCTTTGGCAATGCGTTCATCATCTAATGTCTGTAAACAATCAAACTTAACAAAAAATAATTTAAAATCGTTTTTTAATTCCTGAATTATATACTTAATGATGCTTGTTTTGCCCGAGCCGGGCGTTCCGGCAAAAATTATAAGTCTCTGCCTCGCCTTCGGCTCGGCAGAGCCTTGATTCGCTAAGGTAGAAATATTTAGTCTTGAATTAAACTTCATAATTATTTTTTAAATTTAACTGGTTCGCAATATATTTCTATATTCTTAATTTCTTGCCCTTTCCTTATTTTTTCTCTTATCTCTAAGCTATAACTTTCTATCCAGTTCAAATAATGGGCAATTCCCTTTTCTTTTAAGGCGGTATTCAAAACTTTAACAATGCCTCCGTCTTTAATAACAATTCTTTTGTCAGTATTTAACGCCAAAGACGGATCGTGGGTAACAATTAAGATGATTTTTCCTTCTTCTACTAAAATTTTAATTGCTTGCTCTTTTTTAATGCCGGCATTTTCTATTTCATCAATTAAAATAATGGGTGAAATACTGATATTGGCTACATCAGAAACCATAAGTGCTCTGCTTTGCCCGCCAGATAAATTAAGCAAATTCATTTCAGGCAAAATCGCCTCACCGGTAATTTTATTAGCTTCTTCTATTACTTCTTCAATTAATCCCTGTCTTGACTTTTTCCCGCGAGATTCCAAATGCAATTGCAAAAAATCCTTAACAGATATGTCTGTCAAAAAGTTCATGCTTTGCGCTAGTGAAGCAATTAATTTTCTTTTAGGGTTAAACCTTAATTCTCTGTCGGGAATTTCATCATTGATTAAAATTTTCCTTTTACTTTTAGTGTCTTTTTGGGCCAATCTTTCAATATCATAAAGAAGTTGGCTTTTGCCCGCTCCGGTATGACCAACAATGGCTATTACTTCCCCTTTTTTTATATCAATTTTTTTAAAATTTTCTTTTTTACCGAATTTATTTATCCCGGGTAAAATTGTGATTTTTTCAATTTTTTTAGTCATAAAACTTACTTTTATTTTTACTTTTCATTCTCAATAATAGAATTGATAGTTTCCGTAATAATTTCTTTGGGTTGAACTCCGATAAATCTTTGGACTATTTTTCCATTCTTGAATAAAATTAATGCTGGTATTGCATCTATTGAGAAAGTAGCAGAAATTAAAGGGTTTTTATCAACATCAATCTTTCCTATTTTTATTTTTTCTCCAAATTCATCAGCAATCTCTTGAAGAATTGGAGATATCATCTGGCAGGGCACACACCACTCGGCCCAAAAATCAACCAAAACTGGCTTTTGGCTTTTAAAAACTTTTTCTGAGAAATTTTCATCAGTTAAAATTAAATTTGACATAAAAATTATTTATTTTTAATTATTTCTTTTAATAAAAACTCAATAGTTTTTCTTTTTTTAAGATTGATAGATTTTAGGCAGGAAGATAGATTGTCCTTGAAATACATTTCAATTACTTTCTTCAGGCCAACATTGATTGCATAGAATTGCTCTGTTGTTTTGTGGCAATCCTCCTTTCTCTCTATAAGATTAGTCAATCCGTCAATTTGACCCTTAATAATGTTTAAACGTTGAATTATTGTGTTTTTTCTCATATATTCATTTTTAAATTGTATAATTTATATATACACCCCCTCAGGGTGTTCGTCAAGTGTCAAAAAACAAAGAACAAATTTTTTAATTTAAAAATCAAAAACCGCCTCTTTGACACCGACGGTTCCGCTTCTCTGTTATACACGCTGGACGCTATTAGAACCTAAGCGTTCTTCTCCCATTGTTTAATCAACTCTAAAGATTCTTTTTCAAAATCAGTAATATAAACTAAATCAATTTGTCTGCTGTTTTTCTTATTTATTTCGTATAAATCTGCCTTGCCCTCGTAGTAATCTTTCTGAACCATTTCGTCTGTTTTCTTGCAGCCAAAAACAATTCTTTTAATTCCAGCCCAATAAGCAACTGAAAAACACATAAGGCATGGTTGTAGTGAAGCATATAGGGTCGCTCCGGTTAAATCTGTAGTCCTCAATTCTTTACAGGCATTTCTCATCGCCGAAATTTCTGCGTGACCGGTTGGGTCATTAAATTTATTGCCCAAACTAACACCGCTTGAAATAACTTTCCTTTCTTTAACAACTATTGCTCCAGCTGGAAAACCGCCTTGCTTTGCAGATTTCTTCGCTTGTTTGACTGCCATTTGTAAATAATTTTTATCATTCATTCTCTCATTTTACCAAAAAACCGCCTTCTTGGCGATTTTTTTACGTGTTCCCCATTGCAGAACGCATTTAGAACTTTGGATTGGAAAAACATCAAGGAAAAATTGGAAACTTTTAGATTTGCAATGGAACAGACAATAAGTCCATTTGTAAAAATTTAAATAAAAAAAAACGGGAGCGGAATCTATCATTTAAGACCGATGATTTCCAACCCCCTTGCGAAAATTATTTTTTGTCTCGTTTTGACTTTTTATGCCAAGACCTTGAGCAGGCAAACAATAGTTGACCACTCCTTCTCTTTTAGAAATATCCCATTCGGCGTGTTGAAGCTATCAGGGTCTGCCAGCACAGGTTCTACGCAGAAATACTTATTGCTGTCACTCCATAAGACAAGGCAAGATCCTCTTGCAAAGCCGCCTCCAAGCGACATCTCCACTTTTTTCAGGCCCAAGTTAATGAGTATGCCATCTGGAGCACGCAATATCCGTGCTTCTCCGTTAGGATAAACTTCTATCCCTGCGCTAAACAAAGGATTATATACGTTTATGTCGACAATTCTGGTTCTACCTCCAGAACTATTGGCAAAGTACGGATGAAAGGCCGGATTTATTGGTGCCTTGCTATCAACGCCGTCTTTCATTCTAGTTACCCGGAGCTTTGTCTCCAACAAACCTTCTTCAATCATCGAAACAGTAACTCGATATTTTATGCGCCATGGATAAGTCTTCCTGTATCGATTATCGCCTTCAAAAATTACCGAGTTTCTCGATGTTGCAACCACAGCAAGCTCTTGGTTCCTCAACCAACCATGTCGCCTGAGTCTCTTGAATCCTGGCCCCGGCGTACCAAAGAAAGGAACACAGATTGGAATACCGCCTCTCTTTTTCATCTCTCCTCCTCTTTCTATGATTGTTTGAGGATATATGATATCCGTGCCTTGACACACAAACTCGACTACAGTTCCGCCAACAGAAGAGACTGTTGCTCGGCTATCATTCTTCTTTATCTCTATTTGTTTCAATTTTCTAACCTCCTTTTATTTTGTTTTCGCACAATTCATTCGTTCTATTTCTATATTTATTTCCAACGAACTAATAAAAATATACCACACTGACTAATTTTGTCAAATTTTTTATCAAAAAACCGCCCCTTTGGCGAGACGGCTTCGCTTCTCTGCTCTGCTGACTAAACGCTATAGAATCCGCTTAAATCGATGGCGAAAGATAATTATTTCGCAACTAAAATATTCTATTTTTTGCTTTTATTGATTTTTAGTAATTTCCTGCTCTTGCCAAAATTTTTTACCGAAACAAGACTACTATTTCCATTTTCTATCATTACATTTCTTACTAATTTTGCTAAATCCTTGCTAGATACATTTGTTCCAACAGGCTTGTAACTACCTGGCTGATCTGCGTAAAGCCAATGATTAGCAGGAATAGTAACAGTGATTGTTTTTGTAGAATGCGGCGGAATAGACCCTACAAATATTGGTTCGCCTGTTTTAGACTTCGTATATAGATTCATTGTTTCGCCACCAGGATTATGAATTGTAAGGCTCACTGTTATTGATTTATCAGAATAATTAATCCAAATAGATTCATTTGCAACAAAACTTATGGAGCTTGAATCTGTTTTTTTTAAATTTTTAATCATAGATTCTAAAATGATTATAAACTTATTCCGACCTTTATTTAATGCTGACACTTTATAGTAGTATCAGATAAATCTCGCTTGTTAACTAAATAACACTCCATATTATTCTATAACTATCACTCTATTTATAAAAATTATTACCGTCAATATAAATAGTAACTCTTTTTTTTATTAAATTGATTTATATAATTTTATTATATATCATTCTATGATAAAAAACTATCCTTTGTACTACAATCATTCGAAAAAATACAATATATATTTTTCCCATATTATTTCATTATACAAAAAACTTCAATCAAAAAACCCCTCTTTTAAAGGGGTTCTATTTTCCAGAAACGACTTTAAAATGATCCTGGATCTCAATTAGGACCATTAGGACCATCAGGATCAGGATCAGGCTGCAGACTTGCAATAAAATCTTCCATTACACTTATACTGCATCCAAATTTCCAATGTCCTCTCATTTTTCCACCCATTATATTCAATATTTGAGCACAACTACATCCCTGTGTATCTTCCATTGTAAATGTTTTTTGTGGACCTTCGCCTTTTGGTGATTTTGTTTCCCATCCATCCCCATTCCAAATCCATCTATTTATTCCTAATCTTTCTGGTGAATCTGGAATTGTTCCTGGACACAAATCTTCGCTATACGGAATTCCATCGTTGTCGGAATCTAATCTAGCTAATCCAACTGCATAAACTCCTGTATCACTCTTGGCAGAATAATACATTTTTAACTCTCCACTGCCATCATCTATGACTCTTGGCGTATAAGTTCTTTCTACTCTGTAGCCCCCAGGATCAGTTATATCGCTTTTGTGAAACATTGGATTCTCCGTATCTTTTGTCCAAGAGATTCCGTCCGGCGAAGTTGTAAACCCTATTCCTGTATTGGTGCCTGAACCACCACCATACCACATTACATAACTACCATCTTCTATCTGCATGACAGTTGGGTAACCTACTCCACCATTATCCCATTCACCAACAGAACCGCCTTTCAAGACAGGACTTCTTGTATATCTATTCCAATTTATTCCATTTATAGAATAAGCTAAAAAAAGAGCCTCTGTATTGTCCCAATCTAAATCATCTGTAATACCATTATAACCGTCATAGTACATTACGTAACTATAATCTAAAGGATTATCATCTGTATTAATCGCATCTGGGTTATATATAACAGTTCCGGGTCCCCACGTCCTTGCAGGAGCATTTACGTTATCATCACCATAAACAGTCATATTTCCTCCAAAAACAGCTTGGTCATTCACCCAATTTATCCCGTCATTACTTTCCGCATACCTTATAGAACCAGTACCACTTGGAACAGCTGCTGCACTATCAAAATACCATATTTTATAATCATAATTCCATCCAAAGCCATTTGCGTCATATAACATCACCATATGTTTAGGATTAGTAAGCCCTGTTACCGGAGCGCTATTTACCCACGTTAAACCGTCAGTGGAAATAGCAGACTGAGCTGAGTCACTTAACATCAGATATTGACTTCCAGTATATACTACTGTTGGATAATATGCCTTTCCAGGGCTATAAATAATGCCTTGGTCAACAAATGCAGTATAAATACTACTGCTAGCACTAATAACCCCAACTAAACCCAACATCAAAACCAAACCTAATAAACTTAAAATTATTTTTTTCATATTATTTTTTCTTTTTGAATTTATAATTTTTCGACCTTTGTTCCTCCTTTTCATTTTAACACTAAAATTTTTAAAATAAATAGTCAAGCTTAAAAACAACTATCGGACGAAAAATTATAGGTAACTCGGTCGCAAGAACCGAACACTAGTCTGCTCCCCTAGTCAGTATCTAGAACCTGGGTTTTAAGAGGAAATGAAGGGCTTTTTGAGGCTATCCCACAATGCCTCCTCGGTCGGGGCTCTTTAAGCTAAAATGAAACAAATGAGACACTACTTAAGGGTATATTTTGGTGTCTCATTCTTTTGTTCTCTCCTTATTAAATTCGTTAATTATATAGTCAATCCAATTTTGGTACCAACACCATGTTTTAACTACAGTTGCTCCAAAACCTTTATGTGGATTTTTGCCATCGTGTGCTTTCCAAAAAAGAGTATGTTGATACATGCCAAAATTTTTAAATCCAGCTTTTTGTACTTTTTGAATTACTTGGGTAGCAGAAAATTTTGGTTTTTCTCTTTCTTCTTTAACCCAATATTCTTTAGAAACATTTTTAGCTATCGTCGAACTAGGATCAATGAATTCAATAACTCTATCTGCCTGTCCTTTTCTCTTCGCAACCACTTTAGTAAAAAGCAGTCTATATGCAAATCTGTCGCTTTCTATCTCGGCATTGGATAATTTGTTATCAAAATTAGCAATATAAGAAATTACATTTTTAGGTATTAAACTTTCTTTATCTTTAATAACTCTTGACTGAGAGTAATCGAGTTCGGAAAACTGTAAGCTTAGGGCTAAACTTTGATCTAATCCAAACTTTTCTCCATGAATACTTTTAAGATAACGATTAAAGTTTAATGCACAAGCCTGATAACGGGCTGAGAGATAGGAATCCAGTCCAGTAGCTTTCTTATGTTCAATCTGATTTCGCAATCCTATTAAAAACTTCAAATTATTTTTTGTATGCTTATCAAGCAGACAAATTTTTTTAGAAATACATTCCGTTAAATCCCAATAGCGAATGCTACCATCTGGATTACGGATAAATTTTTTACGTTTCCCTGGTTTAGTAAAGTAACGATAGTCGATTCCCCTAGAACGATAATAAGCATGAAGCATATATGTCCATGCTATTAATGATAAAACTATAAAAGACTCTGTTTTAAATGTAATGAGCGGGTTATTGTAAATCTGAACAGCCGAAAGCATAGCTTCGCGGGCCTTGTGAACAAGATCGAGTTTCTCTGAAAATATTTTACGCTTCATTTTTTCTTTTTTTCTATCAATTTAATTAAATTCTTTGACTTTTTGTTCAGCTTTATTTTTCATAAATTATTTAAAATAATTTTTGCCGAATTTGGACTACCAAGTTACTTCGTCAATTTTTTTATATTTTTCCTCAATTTTATCTTTATCTGGACATATCTCTTTATACTCACACCAGGGACATAATTTATTAATATGGGGCAACAAATCATTGTCGTCTCTAGCTTTTTTTATAGCCGTAATTATCTTATTCTCTATTTCTTTTAATTCATCTTTAGTCCACACTATATCATAAACTCTTGAATACTTAATATAAATCAATCCGGCTCTAATTTTTTCCGCAAATGGATTAAGATTAGATGCTATAACTGCATAAATAGGGATCTGAAGATCCTCCTGCATCATCTTTTCTACGTTGTTATGGTAAGGCAATTTTCCAGTTTTATAATCCCACACTGCAATTGAAGAATTTGAATTTTGATCAATCCTGTCTATCCGACCAGCTAAAATAAATTCACCCATATCGTACTCCATCCAATCTTCCAAAGATAGCGGAACTACTGATAAATCCGTACTTGAAATATAATTGCTTAGTATCGCAATAGCTTTTAGTCCAAAAGCTTTTTCTTGCTCTGCAGATCCAAATAACTTTATTCTTTCTTCATCGCTCCAGTAATCATTGCTCCAACCATTTTTGGGCATCCTGGCCCATGAATATTTTAGCATTTTACTTAAATCTTGATGTTTTCTCTTATCTACTGGAACTTTCGCAATATCAAAAAAATCGTTAAGAACTGAATGTATTACTTTGCCCACAAAACTCTCAGGTCTTTCAATGAACTCTGCTTTTATTTCTTTATCGCAATGACACTTAAATTTAAACGGACATTGAAGATAAACATTTAACGCGTTTGGAAATATTTTTTTTGGAAATATATATGCCATAATTTTATTTTAAATTAATTATTTTTAAAAATTTTCTTAATTTTTTCTTTCATATTTTCTTAATAAATAAAGAATTAAGACAGCAGAAAGAAAATAAGCTAAAACAGGAGTAATGTGATATTCTATACTTAACCAATACCCACTACTATATTCTTTTAATATTCCATTAACAGCCCAAATTACTGTTCCGATTTCAGCAACTTTCGTCCAGTTATTTAATAGCCATCTAAAAATTGTCTTAATTTTTTCTTTCATAGATTTACTCCTTTCAGAATTTTTAATCAAATTAAATAACTAAATTTACATGGGCCGTATCGCTGTAAACCCGGTAATTTTTCTATGATCCGTTGCCCTGACATCTAAAAGATTTTTTATTAACGGACTCACATTTTTATTTAAGCTGTTTTTTAAATTCATAATATCTAACCGGGTTCCTTTGGAACAATCGCACAACAATTTTTTTAACTTGCTTGTTTGTCTTTGGAAAATCTCTCAACAAAGAAATAATTTTATCAGAGTCGTGGATTTCTAATTCTTTAGGAAATTGAGTAATTAAATCAAAAGCATCTAAAAACTTTTGTTTGTCACCTTGCTGGTCAAAAAGTATTAAAATATCCTCATTATAAAGCGATGGCCACCAAGACATCTCCATGGTTTTCTCTTTTCTAAAGTTTTCATCGTAAAAAGTTTTTTCTGTTTTTAAGCATTGAATATATAAATTATACCATTCGTCAAAATAGCATTTTTTCTCCATGCCCTCCTTTATGGTCATATAAATAACATTAAACACTTCGTGATTGTATTCTTTAGAAAGATGATTAAGATATTTGTAAGCAAGATTAAATAATTTCTCTGCGTCTTCTGATTTATAATTTAAATCTCTTATTAAATGTTCAAATTGTACCACAAATGAAAATCTCTGTTTTGGTTCTATCTTATCTATCGCCTCAAAAAGTATCTTCTTAAACTTTTTGTCATTATACTTATCAGGGCCTAAATCATTGTAATATTTAGTTGTCTTCCATTTCCAATTTTTAAAAGCATCCTTTCTAAATTCAGCAAAAAAAATAAATAATGGCGCCGCTTCGGCAATTGCCTCGTCTGGAAACTCTTTGAACCTATTCACAAAAATCAAAGCATCTTTCTCATTTAAAATTCTGATATGATTAAAAACGGTTAAGATACTTTTTGCTAGAGCCTTTTTAACATTGTCGGAGGCTTTGGCTATATCCATTAACAACCTAAATGCTGTCTTCTCAATTTTTTTAGCCCGCTCCAATGCCTCTTTTTTGTCTTTACCAAAAAACAAAACATTTCTATCGTCTGGCAAGACTGTTAATCTATTCTGTGCTAATTGAGACAATGTAAAACAAGCCATATGCTTCACATACCAATTTTCATCTTTTGTAAGTTTTTCTGTTAAATCAATAAGTTCTTTAAGATAGTCCCGACCACTTAAAACAGAACATTTCATTAAAACCCAAGCACACCAACCACGAGTAGAAGTAATTGAACCCGGCTCTTTGCCATTCTCAATCCTTTGGTGCTCGTTATATTTATTTTCCGGATCTTCAGAATCCTTACCCGGCAAATATGGATCTGGATCATTAATAAATACTTCAATAATTCTTAAAGCTTCTTTGATTTTCTTATTTCGAGCCAATCTTTCAGAAAACTGAACTAATGCCTCCCGAGCTTGGCTAAAGGTTAATTTTTTAACGATTTTATTTATATCATTATCTAAATTATCCAAGAACGGATTTATAAATTCTTTATAAACCTTCTCTAACAACTCAATATCATCTGATTGGTCATTGCCTCTATAATTAAACAAACTAAAGCATAATATAATTTGCTGATTTTTACTCAAAGTTTTTTGGGTTGCCAACTTTTTTAGAATTTCTAGTCCTTTGGCAAAATCTTTTTTCTCAAAATACTTCTTTAAAATATCATGTAATAATATCGCAACCTCATAGGTCTCAAAATTATCGTACTTTTTAATGAACTGTTTCCTGCCAATAAAGTCATTGAACATTTCAATAGCACTATCAAAATCACTTTCCATTATCGTACGAATATTTTGTATAACATTTATTTCAGCCCTAAATCGTTCATAATATTTAGGATTTTTAAGCCATTTCTTTAATTCTTCTTTGGCTTTCTCATGTCCTCGTTTAGCCAATTGCGAAACGATTTCTTCTACAAAAACGCTCACTGGAATACCGTATTTTTCTGTGCTAACCTCAACCAATTTCCATTTTCTATAGTCAGAAAGATTAGGGCGGTTTCTTAACTCTTGATAAATCAAATCTGTTTTATGGGGAATTCCTCTACGAGACAATATAAATTCCTTTAAAATCTCAAAAGCTTCCTCGGATATTTTCCTATTGCTACTTTGATACCTTTCTAAGACAATCGGCAGGGTTGCCCGATTTAAAAAATCTGGCCTGTTTTTGCTAACTGCTTTTTTTATAACTTTACTTTTGGTTTTAGAATCTGTCTTGCTTATACAATTTTGAAAAATAAATTTCCAAGCCAAATTTTTATTTTTGCTATCGTTGTAATATTTCTTTATGGCTGGTTCTAAAACGAAACCAATAAAATGTCTATCTCCGACTGTGTAATGATGACCAACCGATGAAGTCATCCCGCCGCTCAACTCCCAGCCGTTAAAGATTTCTTTCCCTTTGTGTTTTCCATACAATTCTTGGTATTGAGAAACAAATTTTTTTGTCAGTTCTTTAAAACGATTTTTGAAATCATCATCCAGCCACTGCTTTAAAATCGTAAAGATATCAGACGGGGTATAGTGGCTGAATTTACCGTCATCTTTTACAAGGTTGAAAGTATCAACTATCAATTTATATATTTTTTCTCGTAGGATAGAATCCGCTTTTTGATGTACCTCTTTGAGCAACTTTGCTACTTCTCCTCTTTCCCAAGAACTATCCCGTTGCGCTTTTAAATAGAAAATATCTTCCCGTCTATCGGTAATTAACTTTTTAACAATTTCAAAGACATCATCAATAAATTTATTATCTTTATCATTATCTAAAATCTTTTTTGTAATTTTGACGACATCAACATCAAAAAACTCTTGCTGATAAAATCTTCTTATTCTACCAAGATTACTCTTGAAAAACTCAAGAATATACTTTTTATTGTTTTCTGTATGAAGATTACTTTCAAAAATTCTAAATAAGCTGAAGGAAAAACGATAAATTCTATAAAGTTCCCACAGATTATTCCAATCTTTCAAATTATCAATTTTCTTATCCTTTATGCGATCAAGCACAAAGAACATCAGAGCTGGTTTAGACGAGAGAGCAGAAAGAGAACTTTGCGCCCATTCAGGAGCTTTATTGTCCTCTATAGCTGTTATGAGATTTTGCAACTGCACTTCTGTCTTTACGCGCTCATCATCAAAGTATCCACTATATTTACTTACCTTTTTTCTGATAGATTCAATCTCATTGAGAATACCTTCCTTACGATAAATCGCGCCTTTTGCCGACCCTTCGTAAATCCTTTTTATAAGGATGCTATTCGCTTTAGATTCTAACTCATCTTCTGGTAGCCAAAAATCTAACAACTCACTAAACAAAGAGTAAACGATAAGATGGTTATCTTTTTCTTGGACTTGCCAGAATCTTACTTTATTCAGTGTAGCAATCTGTTGGTTGGAGAATTTTTTCTTCTTGAATTCAGGAGTTACAAATTCGCTCCAATATTTCATGTTTTCAACTTTGCTTTTTAGAGTTTTATTTAATTTGGTGCAGACAATTAGTATTTCGTCTTTTTCACTAATAGTAGTTTTTTTCAGAATGGAATTCAAAATATTCTTTAGGTGTGAGAAGTTTAACTCTCCTTCCCAATTTTTTGATTCGCATATTATTTTACGTTCATCATTAAACACTAAATTAAAGTCCTCAAACTTAGGAGCTTCAAGTTGGATATAAGAAAAATTAAAATCACGAAGATACTGTAAAAACAACGACATTGCCGCCCACGCTTGCGCATTTATTCCTTTATAATTGTATTGTCCTTGTTTACTCATAATCTCCATCTGGTGGTAATATGCTTGGCTTTTTAAAAGATGGTTTTTTGATACTAACCTCTAATGATTCATCAATTGGCAACTCAATTTTTACAAATTTCCGATCTCCGAACCTATCTTGCTTGCTAAATCCTTGGGACGAGATAATTTTATGTATTATATTTTTTAAAGCCACCTTCTCAATTCGTCTTTCTTCTATTCTAGTCTTGGAGGATAATTCTTCAATTTTATCTTTTAATCGGAAAATAAAATTATCAATGAGGGAGGGTAGTAAATCTTGGTCTTTGGGATAATATTTTTCTAAAACTTCCTTAGCGAGGCCATAAACCAAACGCTGAATATCTTTTTCTGAAAAGATTCTATAATCCAATTTTATCGTGCTTAAATCAACGTCTTTCAAAGCCGTTGAAAAGTATTTTTCATCTATAGAGCTTACGCTCTTTATAGTTCTGTCGCCGGATAGTTTAACCACTAAAAAACTAAACGACTTAACCGGCTCATCTTGAAAAATAAAATAAATAAAACAATTTTTCGGTATAGTTCTGATATATGTTAAGAAAAACTTAAAGATACTGTTTAGTTCTCGAGCGGATAAATCCTTTTGTGTTTTGACTTGATACCCTTCAAAATCAGAGGCCAGCCAAATTTCAAAATCCAATTTATCATTTTCGCAAATTAAGTATTCTAAAGAGCTGTTATTCTCTAAATAATGGTTCAGTAAAAAGTATATAGCGCACCAATCTTGATATCGGAAAGCATTTTGTGCTGAGACGCCGTTACTCATAGTTGATTATATTTTTTCTACAATTTTAATCTCCTCCAATGTAAGGCCATAGAGTTTATAAACTTCTTCGTTTATTTTTTGTCAATTAATATATTTCGATTGGTTTCTCGTAAATTTTTTCTGACACATATTCAATCAATAAATCAAAAAACAAATCTGATATATTTGCTTCTACCCTATTCGCTGCTCCTATTTTTTTAGCAATACTCTTTATTTTTCGATTTTCGATTTCTATTGAATATCCATTCCACCCATGTTTTAGATTACTTTCAGTCTCTTCGAACGGAGAAATTGTTTTTAAGAGATAGTAAGAAAATACATCATAGCCCCTTGTAGTATTTTCTTTATTCTTAATATCGTTTTTTATTTTCTTTAAAACAGAAACAAAATCAATTTTCATACCGCCGAAAATTGAAATAAAAAATTTAATGCCAATATTTATAATTTGTGAGATAACCGTATATCTACCGCCAAATGAATCCTTTCTATAATTTGAATTTTTTAAAATTGGTATTTGATATTTCACGCCTTTTAATAATTGCCTCAAATCCAATTTTTCTTTTCCATCTAATTCCAGAGATTTTAATAAAATATCTTTTAAGAATATCGTTAAGAAGAATGCTGAATTATTTAATTCTTTACTTAAATTCTCATTCTCTGTTTGAAAACGCGAAATAATTTCATTCATTGCCTCTTCAATAATTTCTTCATTCTTAAACTGGAAAATTTCTACAGTGAAAAATTTATTAAAATATCCACTAAAATCAGTTTGCTCTCCATATTTATGATGAAAAATACTTTTTAGGTTTTGAATATCGGCAACAAGAATGATTTTATCAAAACCAAATTTATTTGGCAGTTCCTTATTTTGTAAATCAAAATGAGCGGAAAAAACATTCAAAATTCTAAAAATATGTTCCGGGTCAATTCTTTCTAAATCATCTAAAATTAAAATACTTTGTTTCTCATTTTTTTGTTTTTGAATCTTTTCTCTCAATAATTCGCTTAAATAATCTGTTTCTGCAATATTTTCTTCTTTGATTTTTTTCAAAAAATTTTCAATAATACCTTTTTCTCCCGCTTCAATCTTTTGTTTAAATGTCCAAAAATTTTCTACTAATTTTGCGGTTTCTTTTAGGGGCCGCCCTAGTTTTGGAATATACGAAAGCCCATTCTTAAATATTTCTGTAAAGTTATTTTTGCCCCAAACAAAAAATAGCCGTTGCAGATCAATCAAATTATTATAATCATTCTCTTGAAAAATATCTTTGTTCTTTCTATTAAGTTCAACCAAAATATCATATTTTAAAAATTCGGAAATGTCTTCATTTGAATTTATTTGATAATTAATAGGAGAAAAATGAAAAACTTCATACTCTTCTTGATTGGCTCTAAAAAACTCTTTCAAAAAATATGTTTTCCCGATTCCAAATTTTCCAGAAAACAAAATTCGGCTATTATCTTTTATTTCTAAATGTTCTTTAAATTTAGGGAATAATTCTTCAATTGGAATTTTAAATTCTTCTTCTATTATTTTTTTATTTTCCATATTCTTTATTTGTTATTAAAATTTTCTACAACTTTGATTTCTTCACCAGTTAGATTGTATAACTCATATACCATTTTATCAATTCATAGCTTAATCCATAGTACACTCTCTATGACCAAAAATTTAATAGGTTTTAATTGTTTCTTGATAAAAAATTGACAATCTTTTCAATTGTTTCGTCTGGCTTTTTAAATACTTCTTTCTCCCAAACTCTCAAGACCTTCCAGCCTTCTCTTCTCAGGGCCAACCCATTTTTTCTGTCTTTCTTTATATTATTTTCAATCTTTGCTAGCCAATATTTTTTAGGCAATCTTTTCTTTTGCTTCGAGAAATTTCGTCCGTGCCAAAAATCTCCGTCTATAAATACAGCCTTCTTTTTTCTCGGTAAAGCTACATCCGGCTTTCCACTCGCTTTCTTGTAATGTTTTTGGAAATAAATTCCCCGCTTCCGAAGTTCGCGAAAAATCAGCCTTTCAACTTTTGTATTTTCGGAGCGGATTTTCGACATTATTTCGCTTCTTTTCTTTTTTGTAAAAACATCCATAATTTTTTATACCCTGTGGATAACTACCGCTTTGAGTTTCGGTTTTCATTCGGGTATAATTAAATTATAACGCAAATAATTTTTATAGCAATATGCAAACTCTAACAAAAAAGCAAAAACAAGTTTTTGATTTCATTAATGCCTATAGGGAGGAAAACGGAATTTCCCCTACCATCGAAGAAATGAGGAAAAAATTGAAGCTTAAAGCCGTATCGACAGTGCATGAACATGTAAATACGCTAAAAGAAAAAGGCTATCTCTCAAAAAATGAAAATTCTGCTCGAGGAATTGTTCTAAAAAAAGAGATAAGGATAATTATTGACATTCCTATTGTAGGCAGAATAGCTGCTGGACAGCCTATAGAAGCTATCGAGGATTTTCAGGAAACTGTCCCCGTGCTGAATCCAACAATTAAAAATTCAAAAGACTATTATGCTCTTCGCGTTATCGGAGATAGCATGATTGGCGAAGGCATTTTTGACGGCGATATTGTGATAATTAAGAAACAGACTGTTGCGGAGAATGGGCAAACGGTTGTAGCGATTATCGACGACAATGAAGCAACGCTTAAAAAACTTTATAGAGAGAAAAATAGGTTCCGGCTTGAACCAAGAAATACCAGCATGCTTCCGCTTTTTAGAAAGGAGGTCGAAGTAAGAGGCGTAGTCATCCAAGTAATAAGCAATATTTCCAGCAAGCCTGAAGGAAAAATTTTGAAAAAGGCTAATCACAGATTTAGAACTATAGATCTTTTTGCAGGCATCGGAGGAATACGCATTGGTTTTGAGAAAGCCGGATTTAATACTGTTTTTGCGAATGATTTTGACAAACAATGCAAGCTTACTTATGATTTGAACTTTTCAAAATCAAAACTCGTAGTTGAAGACATAAGAAAGATTGGCATAGATGATCTGCCGAGGTTTGACTTTTTGCTCGGCGGCTTTCCCTGCCAAGCATTTTCTATTGCCGGATATAGGCAGGGATTTGACGATAAAAAGGGGCGCGGAAATTTATTTTTTGATATTGCGCACATTATTGACGCTCGCAAGCCGGAGGGTTTTCTTCTCGAAAATGTAAAAAATCTAAAAAGCCATGACGGAGGAAAAACTTTTAGAATAATCGAAGAAACCTTGAAAAATCTTGGCTATCATATAAAGCCTAGGGTCTTAAACAGTATGAATTACGGGGATATTCCGCAGAATCGAGAACGAATCTATATCGTAGGTTTCAAAAATAAAGATTATGCCGATAAGTTTTCTTTTCCCGATCCAGTAAGGCTGACGAAAAAAATCACTGATTTATTAGAGAAAAACGTCCAGGAAAAATATTACTATAATGGAAAACCTTTATATAAAAAGTTGGAAAAATTTGTGAAAGAAGAGGGAAAGGTATATCAATGGCGCAGGCAATATGTTCGCGAGAATAAAAGCGGTGTCTGCCCGACGCTCACGGCAAATATGGGCATGGGAGGGCACAATGTGCCTATTATCAAAGACAAGAAAGGCATTAGAAAGTTAACCCCATTAGAATGCGCTCGGGTCCAAGGCTTCCCAGAAAATTATAAACTGCCTCAAATTTCAGATTCTGCTCTATATAAACAATTTGGAAACTCGGTAAGCGTTCCAGTTATTGAAGCTGTGGCAAGACAAATGATAAAAGCGATGAAAAATTAAAAGCTACCAGACTTTTACATCGATTGCTGTCGGTTTAAGCTTCTTGGGCTTGATAATTTTTTTTGTAATGCTAAAACGAGGCCTTCTTCCCTGGGCTTGTTGCTGTCTAAACGTCTGTTTTTTATTAACCTTGATATTGTAGACTAACCTCGACGGTATCTTATAAATATTGAAAGTTCCGTCTAGCTTTCCGTTGTTGTAAAAATCTAAAAAATACAAATCATTCCAGCATGATTTCGGCCCGAAAGAAGTAAGGTCCGATTCAACGCTAGAAGCCTTTACTTGCTCTGCCTTGTTCATACCTAAGTTAAAAGTGTCAAACGAAGCAGGAGAACTTCCCTGTAAAGAGATAAATCTCTTTGATCCCGAATATATGCAAAAAGCAACCTCTGAAAGACCTTCCGGAAAATTGGGTTCTCTGGATTTGTAATCCCGCATGCCCAATTTTAGCTTTTTCCACATATTAAAAAGCCTTTTCCATTTTTTGCCATCCGCCTTTGTAAAGCTCATTAGCTCTATTATGCAGTTTTTTCCGAAAACTCTCGCTTTGTATTTTTTAATTTTCATAAGTCTTTACTTAATGAAAAAATCTAAAGATTTTTTATAAATCCTAGCAAATTCTTTCAGCGCAACAACGTCAATCCGCCTCTGCCCGGCTTCAACCTTTGAAACATGAGATTGTGTCTTGCCAAGCAATTTGGCAACTTCCGCTTGCTCTAAACCGGCCTCTTGGCGGGCTTTTTTTAATTGCTCTACAATATATTTATGGTCCTTTGAGTAAATTGCTTTAGACATATCTATATTTATATTCTATATTCCATTATGTTATATTCCAAATTGTCATATAATAATAAAAAAGTTTTCATGTTTCCCCGCTAAAAAAATTCGCTGGCGCAAGCGAGGACGCAACGGAAGAAGGAACACGGGGAGGAATCCGCCGCGCCCGAGCGTCAAAATTCACAAATTAATTTAATCCATCAATTCAAAAAAGCGTTCTATAATTCTAGAACGCTTTTTCATTTCCTCACAAATACTTTTCCTTGTATTATCTTGTTTGCTGGACGGTTACGGTAAAAAGCGTGCCTTGCAAAAATCTGTTGGCAATTAGGGCATCTTAAATCGCGCTTTGTGCAATCTTCTATTATCCTGTCTTTATAACATTTTACCAATAATCCTTGGCCTTCTTTTTGGTATCTATAAAGCAGGGTTTTACATTTTGCGCAATAAACTTTTATCGTATAAATCTTGCTTTCTGGTTTTTTTTTCTTCATAATGCTATACCGATATAATTTTTAAAATATTATTTAGGCCAGATTAGTTTTATTCCGTAGAAAAATTTTGGGAAAGTTTTTCTAAAATTTTGAAATCTTCTTTCAGAATTTTTTTCATATCTGGGTTATAGGTTGCTACTGCCGGATGATAAAAAGGGATAATTTTTACGCTCTGAAAAATGGCTTGCGTGTCAAAAATCTTTCCGTGGATTTTGCTTATCCCCTGGATTTTTTCAGCCAAACCGAATTTCTCTAAAATAAAAGCAGTAGAATAATTGCCTAAGGTACAAATTATTTTCGGCTTAATGATTTTATATTGCCTCAAAAGATAAGGAGAATACGCGTCTATTTCTTCCGGCTTTGGATTGCGATTTTCTGGTGGTCGGTCTTTTAAGATATTGGTAATATAAACCTCTTCTCTTTTAATTCCTACTGTGTCTAAAAGTTCATCTAAAATTTTACCGGCTGCCCCGCAAAAAGGACGGCCGGTTTTCGCCTCGTTCAGTCCCGGCGCCTCGCCAATAAACATAATTCGCGCCTGATGATTTCCTTCCCCAATAACCGGCAAAAACTTGTTTTTTGTCCTGTATTCATAAAGCGGACATTTTTTACAATTCAAAACCTCGTCTCTAATTTTTTTCAGCTCTTGGTCTATTTTTTCTAAATTTTTCATAGATGATTTATGTGTTTAAGTTCATATCCTTGCCTTCTAAAACAATCATAGCGTGAAAATCTCTATAAACTTTAATGTCTTGGGGTAAATTTTTCTGAAATAACTCCTGAAGGCGGGCATAAAAAAGGTCCTGGGTTAGATTATGCTTTTTAACAAAACGACGGGTATATTCATCAATCACAAACACAGGTTTATCTAAGGCATAAAGCAGGATATCATCAGCTGTTTCCGGACCTATTCCTTTTTGCGCCAGCAATTCTTTTCTCAATTTGTCTGTCGGCGCCGCAATAGCCTCCTTAACGCCCTTATAATTTTGAATAAAGAATTTTGAAATTTCAAAAAGATAATTTGCTTTCTGCTGATAGAAGCCGGAAGGCCTGACTAATTGAGCTAATTCATTTTTGTTTGTTTTACTAAAATCATAAATGTTGCGTAGCGAACATATTTTACTCTGTTTCAGTCTGTCTATTGCCAAATCAACATTTTTCCAATTCGCGCGTTGGGCCAAAATTGCTCCAATAATTACTTCCTCTCTTTCTAAAAGCGTTTTCTGTCTTTTGCACCACAATTTCCACTGGCCTTCTGGATTGCCGTATTTTGAATAAAGCTGTTTATACAATTCTTGAATTTTATTTGTTTCTTGTTTTTTCACTTTGAATTGATTTTACTGCGAATTTTAATTTGCTGGTTTGATTCGCTGGATAATTTTTTGCTTTTCAGAAAAAGGGATTTTCATTTTTCGGACAACATTTTGAAAAAAATCAATCGTAGAATCATAAGTTGGGCGGTCTACAAAATAAGGAGTGCCGTCCTTGCCGCCATGCGCAAAAGAATAGCGGGCAGGATCTTCATATGATGGATTAGCTCCATAAATCACTTCCGAAACCAAACTCAAAGCCCTGATTGTTTTTGGTCCTACTCCTTTCAATGATAATAGTTTTTCATAGTTTTCTGGTTTTTGGTCGCAAACTTGGAACAAAATTTTGTCTAAATATCTACTTTTAGAAAAATTCTCCAATAAAACAGGGTGCCAAGAAAATTCTTTATTTTCTAAATGGAGCAGTGTGGTTTTTTCTTTTTTAAATTTCAAAGCGAGCATATAAGACAAATCCGAAGAATGTTTTCTTAAAATTTGGATATCTTTCATTAAACTAAAATAATTTCCTTGGACTAATTCTGTGCTTATTTCCCGCGCCTTCCCACTCTCCTCGGCTGTAAGATTTAAGGCGGCTGCTTTTCTCTGACTGGCAATTCCGGAATGCGGCTCGCAAACCAAGTCGGTAATCTTTTTAGAATACCAGTGATAACGTCGGGCTGTCTGATTATTAACATTCATCCCCTGCTGAACTACTGCCCAAGCGCCATTTTGAGAGAAAAAGAAGCTATGGTGATAGATCTGATAACTATCCTGAATCAATGCGCTGTCAACTTTGGCCGTCATTTTTGAGTTATAAACGAGGTTATTAATATCCGGAGCCGGCAAACTTAAAGCCGCTCCCCATCTTTCAATTTCCTCCGGGGTTTTTCTGGAAATTTTTCCTTTGCCTCCGCAGATAAAAACGCCTAAATTCCTTTCGTCGCCCCTGATTGCTTCTTTTAGGGCTGCAGTTAAAATCGTAGTCAAACCGCTGGCGTTCCAATCAAAAGCCAAAACAGTGCCCAAAGATTGAAACCAAACTGGATCAGATATTCGTTTGATAAACTCATCTGGACCATATTCTTCAACGACTATTTCTGTAATTTCTCGACCTAATTTTACCATCCTGTCAAACAGCCATTTTGGGCACTTTCCATAATCTAAAGTAAAAGTGGCAATACCTTTTTCAATCATATTCTTTCTTTTATCTTATCAAAAAATCGCCTCTGCGGACAGGGCGATTAACGATTAGTTTAGTGCGGTAATTAATTTAACACTCAACAATCTTTACTATTATTTTTCTTTGTTCTCTGGGTCCGTCTAACTCAACTAAAAATATCTGCTGCCAGGTCCCCCGAATTAATCTGTTATTTTCAATCATTAAAGTTTTCCCCTGCCCCAACAAGCCGGAAAGAATATGGGAATCAGCGTTATTGTCAATTTTATTATGAAGAAAATCAAAACCCGAAACTAATTTTTCCAACACCGCGAGCCAGTCCTGTTTTAAACCGGATTCATTCTCCGTTAAAATAATACCTGCCGTAGAATGAGGGACAAAAATCAAAACCAATCCATTTTTTACTTTGCTTTCTCTAACCACTCCCTCTACCCTGTCTGTAATATCAATCAATTGATATCTATCTTCAGTTGAAACATAAAACTCTTTAATCATATTTTTATCACTCTTTATCCAATTATAACAAAAAACCGCCTCCTTGACGATTTTTTTTGGTGCGGTTCGGTCGCCCGAACCAAGCTCAATGTTTCATAAATAATTTTATTTTTGGCATATCGGACAATATATCGCCGCTCTGCCGGCAATAATTTCTCTTTTTAATTTATGGTTTTTATTTCGAGGACATTCCATATCTTTATGTCGATGAGATAAAAGCCAATCGGTCTCAAATCGTATTCCATACATTCCATAAGAGGGCCTAATCTCAATCGCCTCTCTTAGAGCATTTATCGTACCTTGATATAAGTTCTGTTTTTCAATTTTAGATAAAGTTTCAATAATTCGGTGGGGATTGATTTTAGCTCGGAAAAGTATCTCGTCAGAGTATATATTGCCAATTCCGGCAATATTTCTTTGGTCCAGCAAAAATGCTTTTATATTTTTGTTTTGGCATTTTCTCAAAAGTTCAAAAAACTGTCTTTCAGAAATCTGCAACGGCTCCGGGCCTAACTCTTTAATTAGCTCTACGGATTCCGGATCTTTTTTTAAATAAATTTTTCCCAGCTTTCTTACATTAAGCCACCGCAGTTCTTCATTATTATCAAATTTAAAAATTAAACGGCTAAATCTGTCTCTCCCCTTTCTCTCTGTATCTTGCTCGGCATAGCTTAAGCCGCCGGTCATGCCAAAATGAATAATCAGTTTTTCCGGAATCCTTGCAATGTCTATTATTAGAAATTTTCCCCTGCGCCGGACGTCTTTAAATTTTTTCTCCATCAACTTTTTCTTAAAATCAGAAAATCTCACCTCTTTAATCAAACTGGGGGTGCTGCACTCTATCGCAGTGATTTTCTTATTAAGGCCATTTCTTCTAAAATATACTTTGAAATTTTCTACATCAGGCAACTCCGGCATATTTTTCTATTCTACCAAAAAACCGCCTCTTTGTCGCCTACGCTCCATAGCTATGGCGGACGAACCAACGAGACGGTTTCGCTTCTTTGTTTTGCCAGCTGGACGCTGCCTGCCCCGTAGTAAGTTTTGCTTTACTACTTGGGGTTCGAACATGTTTGACGGAAATTTAAATGAACCCCAGACTTCGTGTAGGGTATTAAACCTTACACAAAGATTTGTATGTTTACCCCACCGCTTAATAGTGGGGTATTAAAAAGTCTGGGGTACATTTTCGCGTTCGCTCGGACCGAGCACTCAACGCGTTGAGTGCTCGGTCCCTCACTTTACTTGAAAATAAAAAAAGTGGGGGGCAGAAAGAAATCTTATGATTTTTCCTTGCCTCCCTTGGACATTATGGTTCTACCTTTACGTTCCAAGTAGTCTTTTCTTTACGAGTACCCGACTCGAGCTTTACTTTGCCTTTGTCAACCATACTTTTAAGTTTTCTTTCGTTGACATCTATATTTATCTCCTGGCTCATCACCTTTGGTAATTCTTCCTCAGAAATGCCAAGACCCATTAGAGCTTTTCTTATGGTTTTTTGCAGAATCTCTTCGGAAATAGTAATTCCCTTTTTGGTGACAAAGCCGGCTGAAACGAAGACAGAAACAATCAGTGTTTCTCTGACTATGGCTGGATAACTAATTTGCAAAGATTGTCTCAGTAAATCTCTGTCATAACTCACTTTCTCACTAGGAAATGCAGTAAGAACAAAATTGTCCTTTTCCGAAATAAGACCTCGTAATCCCTTGGTTTTCTGGGCTATTTTAAGTATTTGTTCTCTGCCGAGACGCTTGGCTTCATCCAATCTGTCTATTTCACATTTGATTGTATAGTATTTTCTAGCCAAGTCATAAAACTCCTCAGTGGTTTTTCGCAAAATATCCAGCTCAACATCTGGCTCTCTTCTTAATTGAACCCCCTTAATATGAGTCGGGGAAGTACCAAATCTCTCTTTTTTTGCCATTTTCTTCACCTCTTTTTATGTTACGTGCTATGTACTTCTAATCCTACTTTCTTAAACAAAAAAGTCAAATCCGAGGCGGTCACCTCGGACAAAAAACTGAGCTCTACACGCTAGGCGCTGTTAGAACCTGTTTAACGAAAATTTAAATAAAAAAAATATCACCGTTCGTTTCCTACTAAGTGACCTTCAATGTGCTTTTGCTGCCAGTTCTAGGCATAAAACAAGCGAGCGAGGCTTTGGGTTAAAGAGCTAATAAGGTCTTTATTCTCCGTCCAATGATGAATTGCCCGACACACGGATTCAACACTTTCATCTTTCTGTCCATGAATTGTTTTAGGGTCATCGGTTAAGGTAAAAACCTTACCCTCTTTTTCGACAACAATTCCGTGTGCGACTTCACCCAGTCCCCAACCTTGCTTAAAAAAGCCTTTTGGCCGGGCACGCACGATCGTCTTGACGCTGTATCCGTCAATAGTCGTCTTGTAACCCTTTTTAATTCTGCCGTAACTCGTTTCGACTTCTTCGCCCGTAGGCTCCCATTGAATCAAACCTGCTTGGGTAGCATTTCTTAAAAACCCAAATAGATCCATTTTTTTCTTTACACCTCCTATTTTTTTTATTCCTTTATCCAATATCCAATTTTGATTCCGACATAAGAGAAAATATTTTAAATCTCTTTTCCTCGGTAACTAAAATTAGCATAGCACGATTATAAAATATGTCAATAGCCTGCTCCGCGGGTAGGACGTGTCTAGAACTTTGGATTGGGGAAGAAACGGAAAAATTAACAAAAATTACTTTTATATAAAAAAATAGAGACACAAGAATAAACTCTTATGCCCTTATGCTAATTATGGTCTATGGTCAGAAAGTTTTACCACATCCATAACAATACCAAAATTCTATAGGTATTGGTCCACCTTCGCCAATGTGGTTTCTGCCAACACGTCCGCGTTCTTTACATTCTGGGTTCGGGCACCGTGGGTATTCAGAATAGGGAACCCCTAATTCGTCTATGCCAGAGCCTAATTCTTTCTTTTCGGTCATTTTATCTGATATTATTATATAAATAAAATATGAATTTGTCAATAGGGCTCCCCATACAGAACGCGTTTAGAACCATTGATTGGAATAGAATCAAAGAAGGAATGGAAGTTTTAAAATTTGATTTGACTGAAATTTAAATAAAAAATTGGCAAGTTAAACCTGCCATTTATATTGTAGTTTTATTTTACAAAGCTTAAACCGCCCAGTATTCTATCCCATTTTTCTTTTGATTCGTCGTATTGAATAGAGCTTTGCAGGTCTAAATAAGGAGCTTTAGCCACACAAATACTGTTGTTGTGAAAACCGATATATCCGTAAAGAAAACTTTCCAATGTTTTTCCGACTGACGGCTTGTAGTCAAAATTTGCTAATTTTGATTGTTCACTGATACAATTGATAATCGCTGATTCACCGGCCCAATAATAGGCTGTTATAATAATCAAACTATTTTGTTTTCCCAAAGATTGTAAGTGAGAAAAAAATTGACTTGCAGGATGATAAGGGACTCCCCAGTCTTTACAATGACTAGGCCCTGAAAGCATATGATTCACAAACACAATATCATATCTCTCTTTTTTAGAAAGGTTCATTATATCATCCCAATAAATATTTAGCTCACAATCTTTTGCTTTCTGTTCTACTGACCTTCTATTTTTTTTACGATGAAATTCCACCCCTTCTAGATGAACAATTCTTGCTCTCTTCCAACAGACTAAAAAGTCTAATAAGAAAGAAGCGTAATCCCACTTACCTGTTCCTACATCTAGAACCGTTATTTCTGAAGAAAGTTTAAGGTCTGCCTTTTCAAAGGCTTGTTCTAGCATGTCAATAAAAAAATAGTTCGATAAATTTCTTAAGCCCAACTGTTTTCTTTGCAAGCCGTAGCTATTTTCAATCCTTTCAATAATTGTCTGACATTGTGGGTCTAGCGACACTAAATTTCTAACATTTTTATTAATCCGTCTCGTTTCAAACCAACTCATTTTTTTTATCTCCTTTTTTTGTTTTATTCGGTCTATCCTTTAGATAGTCCAATTTATCTACTATTTTTAAATAAACAAATTGGACTATCCAAATCTTTTTCAAAGAACTAATAGGATATCCTACAATATCAATAATGTTTTGTCAAATTTTTTACAAAAAAAATCGCCTCCTTGGCGAAAAATAAAAATTGTTCAATAAACGCTCAAATTATCATTATTTTTTAAATTTCATAACGGCACCCTTAAAAAGCAATAATCAAATAATTGCCACTTATCATATCTTTTAAAACATCCGTTCCGTAGCCATCATTAGCTAATACTATTGAATCAGCCAAAAAATCAATATTTACTTCTCCATCTTCTAACGGTTCAAAAACAATATCGGCTACATTAGATTTTTGGTTTATCCCCGGGAACGGCTGACCACAAATTATAGTTATCAGTCCTTGTTCTGTATTTATCTCTTTCTTTAAAAATATTGAAAAAGAGGAATTAGTAATATCTATTTCCAATGCATTTAATTTGTCTTTAGGATAAATAATGACAGCCTGAACCATGTTAATGGATTGACCGCCAGGGAGAACCATAACACTTAAATTTATCTTATCTTTATTGGATAATAGATATTGATTAGAATCAATTAACAAGACCGCTTCTCTAATTTCAGCTTTTTGGGGTATTCTATCTGTATTTTCGCCAAGGGCCGGTAAATTATTTTCTTTAACCTCTATGTTGCCAAAAATCTTCAGAGCAGAAGAAGGAGCGCTTGGCTTAATAGTATAAACCTTTTTTGAAATCTGACTATCTTCTGAATTTATAGGTAGAAATGTAGAAGAAGATATATTTTGTGCAATTGCATTAGTAAAAACCGAGTCAAGAATAAAACCCCCTGCTCTGATGATGGTCGGAAAAGTTAGGGTCAATATGGTGATAATTACGAAAAAAATAATAAATTTCTTCCACATGATAGTTATTTATAAAAAAAAGAGAAGCTCTCCCTCTCCTTTTGTTCAAGTTATAGTATATCTTATTAAATTTGTCAACCTTTTAGGGCTCCCCCGATTTTACACCGCCCAATCTTTGTCTCGCTTTGCGAGGCTTTTGGGATTTCTCTTCTTACTTTGGTGAATTAAATCAGGTAAAATTATGGTAAAAGTTTGAGGACGAGAGAAACAATGAGCAAACTTAAAAGCCCCATAAAGGGGCTTCTGCTTGCTCCGCGGGTAGCCTGCCTGCCGGCAGGCAGGCGAAGGCAGGCCCAAGGCCCGGGAGGGAGGTTCTCACCACACCCGCAGGAACTATTTGAAAGTAAAAACGCCCTTGAAGGGCGTTTTTAGTTTTAGTGCTCCGCGGGTAGGATTCGAACCTACAACCTTGGCCTTACATCTAATCCTAATGTTTCCAAAAGGGACGGACTATCTCATCTCCGCACCGCTTTTATACAAAAAGTTGGTGTGGAGCGAGGCGCTATAAGTCTCTGAACCTTCCGAGCATTCAATCTCGGCTTGGCTGCGGATTGCCATTCCATTAAAATGGATTAGGTTTCCCGCAATTCACCTCGTTTTTCAATCAGCATTTCTACTGAAAGCTGCAATATGTTTACAGGGCCTCGCGCTACCATTACGCCACCGCGGAATATAAAAAAATGAAAAATGAAAAAATCAAAATGATAATATAAAATTTAAAAATTATCGGTAGCCAGTGAGTTTTTTTAGTTTATTGTGCTCACGGATTTTTTCCAAAGATCGGGCTTCAATCTGGCGAATTCTCTCACGGGTAACGCCGAACTCCTGCCCCACTTCTTCTAATGTATGGGTTACAGCGTCGTCCAGCCCAAACCTCATAGAAAGTATTTTTTGTTCTCTTGGCGTTAAATCAATCAAAATTTCCTGCAAGCGATGGCGAAGCAAAGCTCTTGCCGCGTCTACGGAAGGAAGCGGTGTCTTTTCGTCTTCCACGAATTCCGCCAAAATACTATCCTCGTCGTCTTCGCCCACCGGCGTTTCCAAAGAAATTGTCTCCTGCGAAACCCTTCTAATATGATGCACTTTTTCCACATCAATTTCCATTTCCATAGCAATCTCTTCCGGTAAAGGTTCGCGCCCCAAATCCTGTAAAAGCCGCCTTCGCACTTTTGTATATTTCGCGAGAATTTCCGCCATATGCACCGGAATTCTGATTGTCCTCGCCTGGTCAGCCACGGCTCTTGTAATTGCCTGCCTTATCCACCAAGTCGCGTAAGTGGAAAATTTATAACCCCTGCGCCAGTCAAATTTTTCTACAGCGCGAAACAATCCGATATTCCCCTCCTGAATCAAATCCAGAAGCGTTAAATTCGGGCTTCTTCCAACATATTTTTTGGCAATAGAAACTACAAGCCGCAAATTAGCGCTGGCTAATTCTTTCTTTGCTTCCTCATCGCCTTTTTCAATTCTGCGCGCCAATTCTTTTTCCTGCGCCGCGGTTAAACGCGAAATTTTCCCGATTTCTTTCAAATACATTTGGATAGAATCAATATGCCCCGGCAAAATTCTTTTTATTTTGGCTGGCGGTTCAGGGGAAACTTGTAAAAATTCTTTTGCTTCTTTGATTTCTATCCCCTGTTCTTCCAACTGGTTATAAAACGCGTCCAATCCTTTTGCGTCCCGTTCCACATCAGGAAAAAAAGATAAAATTTCCGGATAAGTAATAAATCCCCTCATTCTTCCTTTTTTAATAAGCGTTTCTATTTTTTCAGGAGTAAAAACAGGATTTTTTTTTAATGTCTTTCTAATTGTTTTTTTTACTGTCGGTTTTTTAGCGGCTTTTTTCGCAATTATTTTTTTCATATCGTTTTTATAATGAGAGTGTGGGACAATATTTTTCGTAGCGAGAGTTTCAAAATTTGTGGCAAATTTTTCAAACAATTTTTGAAACCTGTATAGAATACAAGTTGAGCAAATTTTTGGGAAATTTGACCAAATTTTGGAAATCGCAGCAGAAAGGATATTGTTCTACGCTCTCATAATACCTCTTTTAAGGGGGTTGTCAAACAAAAGAATTTAATTTTTGAGAAAGATTTTGAAATTCTTTTGTGAGCTCATGCACTTTTTCCTGGTTGTTTTCTTTTTCAGATTGTTTTATCCGCAAGGAAATCCGGTCTAACTTTGCTTTTATATCCAAAACTTGAATTTCATTAAGACATATCTGAATTTCTTTACCGGGTTTTGCGTCGCTTGTTTCTTCTTCTGCTATAAAGCAAAGCTCGTTAAAAAACTCGTTCGCATCAGAAGATTCAAAACATTTTTTTTGAAAAAAATCCGGGTCTTTTTTCAAATTGTTCAAAATCTCCTGAATTTTTTGCGAAAAAAGGGAAAACAAATAGTCATCAATAATAGAAATGTTTTTCGGTTCTTTCATAAGCAAAGCCGCAACTCTTTCTTCCAACATTTGCCTTCTGGTTTTCTTTTCTCTCTGTATTGTTTCGCTGTTCGGCTTTTGTTGAACTGTTTGGAAAGAAGAATCCTGTTTTATTTGAATTTTCTTCATTTCTGCCTCTATATCTTCTTGTTTAACGCCTAATCTATCGGATAATTCCTGAAGCCAGTGCGATTGTTCTATCTTATTCGGAATCTTTTTTATAACAGGCAATAAAATTTTGGAAATTTCTTTTTTGCCGTCTATGAATTTTGAATCAAATTCCGCGAACGCGGTGTCAAAATAGAAATCTAAAATTGATTTTGTTTTGCTAACCAATTCTTTCCACTGTTCTGGATTTTGCGAAACAATATCAGCCGGGTCTTGCCCTTCAGGCATCATTACTACCTTTATATTAAACCCTTGCGCCTGGGCTAAATCAATCCCGCGCTTGGTCGCGGACCCGCCCGCCAAATCCATATCAAAAGCAGTAATCAAATTCTCGGAATATCTCTTCAAAATCATTAATTGATAAGAGGTCAAAGCAGTGCCTGATGTGGCAACAACATTTTCCTTCCCTTCTTGATGCGACATTATCACATCTGTCTGGCCTTCCACTAAAATACAAACATCGGCTTTTCTCACAGCCATTCTCGCTTTATCTAACCCATATAACACTTTACTTTTATCATAAAGCAGGGTATTAGGCGTGTTAACATATTTTGCCGTATCTTTATTATCGCCGAAAATTCTGCCGGTAAACCCTATTACCTGCCCTGTTAAATCGCAAATAGGAAACATTATTCTGCCCCTAAATCTATCAAAAGAATCTTCTGGATTTTTCTCTTTTAGAATAGCCAATCCTGCTTTAACAATCTCATTTCTTTGATAATTTTTACTTATTAAGAAGTCTGATAACCCTTGCCATGTATCCGGAGCGTATCCGATACGCCATTTTTTGATTGATTCTTCGTTTATTCCCCTATTTAAGAGGTATTCTTTCGCTTCTTTCCCCATTTTACCGGCTTGCAATTGTTTTTCAAAAAAATATGACGCTAATTCGCAAATTTCATACAAGCGCTGCCTTTCTGTTTTTAATTCAGCGAATTTGGGATCTTGTTTCTTTAATTCCACTCCTGCTTTTTGCGCCAGAATACGCAAAGCGTCGCCAAATTCTATCCCCTCCACTTTCATCACAAAACTAAATATGTCTCCCCCAGTCCCGCAGGATCCAAAACAATGCCAGGTCTGGCGCGCCGGAGAAACAAAAAACGATGGTTTTTTTTCTGAATGAAAAGGACAAAGGGCGCGATAATTCGCGCCTGCTTTTTCCAGTTTGACATAATTTCCGACAACATCAACTATGTCCAGGCGATTTTTAATTTCTTCAATAGGTGAAAACATAAAAAGAATGAACGAAATCCTTGACAAAATTTTGGCGGCATGCTATCTAAAAAAAAGAGGGGAAAAAAATGTTTCAAAGAAAAAAGATATTGGAGGGTTATAAAAATCTGTGGCGAAAGTACTTTAGACAACAGGAAAAAGCAGAAAGACCATATAGTTCTGTTATGGAAGAGATTTACGAACGAAAGCTAAAAGAAACAGAAATAGTGTTGGAAGCAGCGCAAAAAATGCTCGGTTTTTCTAACAAGGAAGTGGAACAAATAAAGGAAGAAGCAATGGGGAGACTGACGCGGGAACAAAAATGGGATATGCTCGGTTTTTCTGACGAGACAAAAAAACGGCTAAGGAAAAAATCGTAAAAAACTCTTTCTATAATAGGGTCCTGTCGCTTATTCAAAACAGGCCCTTTTTTATTTTCGCTGCCAAACCGAAACTTGCGGAAAAGGGATTTCAATATTTTCTTTGTCAAAAGCGATCTTAATTCTTTTGCGAAGCTCGCGCGCCACTTCCCATTGTTTCAAAGGCAGGGTTTCACCTAACACTTTAATAACAACAGATGATTCAGCAAAATCATCTATACCAAGAACTTCCGGTGTTTTTGTGATGCTGTCTTTCCACTGCTCATCTTCTGCCATTTCTTTACATACTTGGTTAAGAACAGAACTCACCCTGTCTATATCTTCTTTATAAGCAACGCCGATTTTTAGATGAACTCTGGAAAACTCCTGCGCCTTGTTTGAAGCGACTTTTATTTCTCCATTGGGAACATGATGCACGGCTCCATCTATATCCCTTAAAACCGTCTTTCTTAAAGTAATATCTTCAACTTTGCCTCCGATACCTGCGATTTCTATGACATCGCCGACTCTGTACTGATTTTCCAGCATAATGAAAAGCCCTGCCAAGAAATCCCGTATCATATATTGCGCGCCAAAACCTATCGCAATACCCATAACTCCGGCGCCAGCGATTAAAGGCCCGGCGTTAATTCCAAATTCAGAGAGAATCATCATAAACGCCACTGCCCAGATAAGCACGCTTACAGTGCTGTTAAAAATTCTGATTAAAGTGTCTTCTCTCTTCTTTTCCGCTTCAGGGTCCTTGGCAACCTGGTCTGGTTTGATAAGTTTCCTTATGGCTTTTTCAATAAAAATTTTAATAATCCGAATAAAAATACCAGCGCCAATTAAAATAGCAATGATTTTTATTCCATGAACCATTGCCCAAGGGATTATGGCTTGGACAATATTTTGAATATCTATATTCATAAACATAAAATTTTTTAGCGAAATTAAAATTGATTATTTCCTGCCAATAGGCATTATATATAAAGGATGTTCATTGTCCTGAATATTTAGAATTTTTTTAACTTTTTGGTCTTCAAAAGCGCCTATAACTGTTGTGCCGAGGTTCAAAGAAACTGCCTGCAAATAAACATTTTGAGCAGAATGGCCTGCTTCCATATAAACATACCTAATGCCTCTTTCTCCATATTTTTCGGTTGTTCGTTCATAAACCCCGGTAAATACTATAGCCATTGCTCCCTCTTTTACCGCGTTTTGAGACAAAGCGGCATCGCATAATTCAGTCCTTTTGTCCCCTGCCGCAATCTGCTTCAACTTATGCTCTAAAGGATTGTATTTATAAACGCCGGGGGATAAATTACTCACATTACCAGCAATAATATAAACTTCAAGCGGATAAAGCGCGCCGGCTGAAGGAGCTATCCTAAAACCTTTTTGAGTGTCTGTAATTCCCTGCGCTGCCCAGACAAGTTGTGAAACTTCAGCAAGAGTTAATGGCTCATCTTTATAATCTCTTATTGACCTCCTTAGAAACAGGGCTTGTTCAACCGAAATACTGCTGTCAGTACTTGGCTCAGGAAGATTTATTATTTCTTTATTTAAATCGGGTTCAAATTCCTGGTTCATATTTACTCGCAATAACATAAAACACACTCCTATACCCACAGCTATTATAATTGTTAGGATTACTATTATCGCACTGTGCTTTGTCATAATGTATTTTTAATTTATCATTTTTTTGATGAAAAAACAAGATGATAAAAATGAAAAAATAAAAAACGGGGTGGTTAAACCCGCAAATTTTTTCTTTTTTTTAGGAATATAGCTATTATTATGACCGTAAGCGCAAGGCCCACGATCACCCATGGTATTCTTGACATCGCTGTTTTCAATGCTGGCATCAATACTGGCGGCGGCGTTGCCATTGGCTGGCGTTTAGGTCGAGGTGTACTTACTACCGTATATTCCGGCTCTGTAAACGTTGGCGTTGTTACCTTCGTTGGCAATGGCTTCGGCGTCAATTTTTCCATCTCTTCTTTTGTCTTTATAAACATTCCTTGCGCGGCTTCCGGCAAAGGGCCTAAATCTATTGGATACTGTCTGTACCATCTTCCCACCCATATTTCCAAAAGACAATCCTCGTCAACGCCAGCTATTGGTGCATCAATATCAAAATCGATTTCTCCATCTCGTCTCGCTTTTGTTATCCCTGTTTCATCAAAAATTTTCCACTCAATCTCCGTGTAACGCGGCAAATTGCTATCCCCCGTTACCTCCAAATCTCCGTCGTCTTCCCATTCTACGGTAATGTTTGTTATATTCGGCTGAACAACTTTTGTTTTTACCACTACTATTGCGGCGGAATCATGGCTCCCTGCTTTCTCAACTGATGCGTCAAGAATAACGCTTATTATTTGATTTTTCGTTGTCGTTTGACTTCTCTCTTTGCGCTTTTGTAAAAATTCCTGTCTTTCTTCACCATTCGCGTATTTTTCGTTCAGCCCCCCAGGCGATAGAAGAACAACAGTACGCACCTTGCTTCCTGCTTTGCCTCCTAAAAATTCAATGTCGCCACGGCCGCTGGAAAAGTCGTATGTTTCAACTATTTTTCCTTTCTCGTTAATTACTGCTACATCCACCGGTTCAATATCTGCGTCAAATCGTATCGTTGCGTTTTGGTTGCTCAATATTAATATATCTACTTTCTTAGCTCTAACCGTAAACAACCTCGTTTCTATTGTTGTGAACCCTTGTTCAACGTTCACAAATTTGTTGTCGTTCTTCACATCAACCTCAACCGACATTATTTTTCCAGTGCCGGCACACGCCAACGACGTAGCAAACAGCAATACTCCTATTCCTATAAGCGTCAAACCAATTACTATTAATAACGCTTTTTGGAAAGAACTTATTCTTCTCTTTTCCATTTTTATCACCTCTTTCTTCTTATATTTAATATAAGAATAACATATATTTCACAAAAAGTCAACCCCCACACCTAGATATAGGTGTGGGGGCTTCGCTGCGGTTGCTGTTATTTACGCGGTTTCTAAAATCTCTTTAAAAGCGATTATAACCTGTTTTAGTTCCAGTTTGGATATCCCGAAAACAGAAAGTTTAAAATACTTTGTCAGACCCGGCTTTATACCTGTAACCCCCCTTTTTTTGAGCGCGTTGTAAAGAAAAAACCTTCCTCTGGGATGTTTCAAAGAAATCTCATAAAATGCATCTGCCTTAAAAAACATTAAATCATGCTTATGCGGCTTTTCTCCCATTTGTTCCAAACCCAATTTCTCCAATTCTTTTGAAAACCATTGCGCTTTTTCAACTTCTTTTTCCCAATTTTTTACTCTTTCTAAAACAGTGGGAAATGAGGCAATTAAAGTAGCAATAGCTGTTCCTCTTAATTCAGAACCTAAAAACTCTATTTCCTGTTGAGGATATATTTTTGATTTTCTCAACAAGGTTTTTTCCCATTTTTTATCCATGCCTAAAATACCAATAGGTCCTGATGAAGCCATAGATTTTTGTCCTGAACCAATTATGAAGTCAGCTCCTAACTCCTTCATAGAAACTGGCATCCTTCCTACTGTATAAGCTCCATTGATTAAATACGGAACTTTGTATTTCTTAGCAATTCTTCCCAATTTTTTAGCATCAGGCAAATTTCCGTAATTTCCGTCAGGATAAGTTAAAAGAACCAAGGCTGGTTTATGTTTTTTTATTAAATCTTCATAATCCTCTACATTTATCTTATATTCCGGCTCTCCTGAACTTGGAACTTCAACAACTTTTAAACCTGCTCTTTGTGCCGCTATAATCGTGGTATAATGCCTGTTCCCGTCAACCAGTATTGTTTCGCCTGGTTTTATAATAGAATGCATTATATTAAATATGCCTTCCCTCACTCCAAGGACAATTCTAACAATATCTGCTCCCAAAAATTTTGGTAAGGCCTCTTGAATAAATTCTTTAATAAGAGGCACTTCCATTATCTCTAATCCAGGACTAATATCATAAATAGAATATCCATTGCCAAATTCAACCAAAGCTTTTTGAGCAGGCTTAGTTAATTTTCCTCCTGTTTGGATAGGATTTAAATTAATTAATTCCTTATTTTTTCTTTCTATATTTTCAAATTTTTCCATTGTGATTGAGCGGGGCAGGAGAATCGAACTCCCGTAAGTCGCTTTGCAGGCGACTGCATTACCATTGTGCTAACCCCGCATTTATTATGAGATTTCAACCTTAACTGTCATAAATACAGACCCTTTAATTCCAATTTTTTTGTGGTTTGCTTTAATATAATTCTGAACATCTTTGGGTATGTCTAAATTTATATCCCTCAACGATCTTACAGCCCTCACCCTGTATTCAAAACTTTTTTTTCTATTTTCAACATCGCTGGCTATTTTATTAGCCAAGCCATCTATATAATCAAAACCAGTGGCAACACCCTCTGTTCTTGCAGAGCCAATAATGGTTCCATCCTTAACAATTATTTTATTAAAGCCAGCCGGACCGATCAACCGCTTGCCTTCCTCTATCTCAATAATTTTCACTTTAACATCACGAGTGTTTATTTTACCCTTCCAGGCAATAAATTCAACAGGCGCAATCTTGTCCTTGTGCTTTTCAGCTGTTTTTTTAACCATTTTCGCTATTTCCTTTCCTATTTTTGTGTTCGGCTTTTTTATAATATAAACTGAATCCGCTATTGCCTTGTCTGAAAATTTTGCTTCTGAATAAAACTGGGGAAACATTAATTTCCGTATGTCATCATATCCCTCCAAAACCATTGCCAAACGCTCAATCCCGAACCCGGCGTTAAACACGGGATATTCTATTCCGAAATTAGCCAGCGATATTGGCGAATACATACCAATATCCCCTATCTCAAGCCATCCGCCTTTATGCTTTACAAAAATCTCTTTCTCTAATTCATCTGCGTAATACTTGGATGTTGCCTGTTTTTTTACAAATTTTACTTCTTTGAAGCCGATTTTTTCTATGAGCTGTTTTACAATCTTTGCGCCAGCGTCTAAACTCATTTCAGGATCCATTATAACAATAGAAGCAGAATGATGAACGCGCAAATGACTCGCGTCTTCTTTTTGCTCGTTCCTATATCTCAAACCCAATGAAAATAAAGCAATCGGGAAATCTTTTTTGTTCTGCAACGCGCCAAGAGTATGATACCAAACAGCGGTCATATGGCTTCTTAGGGTAAGGTCTGTAATCTGGGGTTTCAATTTCTTGAATTCTGAAAATAAAGTAATAATCCCTGTTGCCTGCTCTGTTTTTATATTTAATTTTTCAACCAATGTTTCTGTGAGGTCATCGCTCTCTATTTTGCCCTTTTTATAGTCCCTGAGAATTTCTTTTAATTTTGCCTCGCTGAATTTGCCTATTAGCTTTTTTATTTGCAAAATTTTTTCTTTGCCTAGTCCTATGTCCGGTCTTGGCAGTTTTGCTAAATAAAACACTCTGTCTAATATCACCGCTGCTTCAGGCCCGTATTCCCTATAAACATCTTCTGCCGGCAAAATGCACAAATTTTCTGTTTCGTCAAATCCAGTGTGTAAAAAAATCCTTCTTAATTTGTCAGACATTTTTCTAAAAACATGTTCCTGCCCGTGCCTTTCTCTGAGATTTACCTGCGTTTTTTTTGGCAATAACCTGGCTGTTTCCACCCAAGTTTTTTCAAAATCCTTTTTCGCGTCCTCTTTAATTTTTTTGATATTGAGTTTCATAATTATGAATGAGGAATAAATGGAAAAATAAATTTTTACATTTATTCCGAGCGAGTAATTATGCGGCTTTGCCGCAATAATTTAGGAGTGATTTATTCCGAGCGAGTAATTATGCGGCTTTGCCGCAATAATTTATTTATGCGGAGAGGCAGGGATTCGAAGAGTTGCCCGAAGGCGGTGTTTCGCTTCGCTTCGCTTAGCGAAACGCGGGAGCAGGGTTCTCGCCGCACCTCTGCCTAATAAAAATTATCAAACGCCTACGGCGTTTAGAATTTTTATGCGGTACCTTTTGGTTAAAATCCGAACTTTTTTTGACGAAAATCCGGACTGCGAACTTTGACGCTCGGGCGAGGCGGAATTCCCCCCTTCCGCCTCGCCCTCGCTTCCGACGGCGATTTTTTCGGCGGGCTTTATCCAACTTGTCTAATCCAATCCCGAATATACATTCCTACTCGTTCTATATCTGTTGGTGCAAGTTCGCCACTATGCATAATGATATTGCGCGACTTTTCTAGTGTACCAATAATTTGTTTCGCCCAGTCTATACTACCAATATGAACTTCAAAAAATTTCCAATTTTCTTGCTTTGCCATAATAGAAATAAGATCTCCAAATTCCGTATAATAAATCATTGAGTCGCCACGAGGCGTGAGCCAACGCACATCTTTTTCCGATTTTTTCCGATTTTCTGCTTTATCGCGAATTTCTTTTTTTACACAAATTTCCCACCATTTTTCTCCTTTTTCTTCAAGTAATTTTTTTGCAACAAATTCTCTTACTGAATTTTCAAATGCGCAAATAGCGGTATATACAACAGCCATTTTCCTTGATTTTACAACAAACCCCTCGTCCATGAGGGGAATACCAAGTCGTTTGGATATTTCTAGTTCCCATGCTTCAGAAAAATCTCCCTTTGGTTTTCTTCCAGCCTTATCAAGAGCTTCCTCTGTTAGAAGTCCCCTGAAAGCAAAAGAATATAATTCATCATGATTCATATTAAAACAAATGCTTCTTTAAACTTTTAAACAAAGCGTCATATACAGCTGGGTCCCTTGATTCTGGTAAATGAATTTGAATATTATAATGAAGCTCGGTTTTTTGTAGTTTTCCATTTTCCATTCCATTAATAGGTTCCTCTTCAATCTCTTCTTGGGTGGGAGCAACTACTGATTCTGCTTTATGTTCATCTATTTTTTCCTTTTTAGTATCTTTTTTTACCGTTGTTGTACCCCATTCAGCGTAATCAACTAGGGCTTTAAATGTATTCGCCATTAAATGAAGTACTTTTTCTGAAATTTTACCTTGTGTTAATGTTTTAAACTTATTTTTTACTTCCGACTGAGTAAGTTCATTTGCTTTCGTATTAACGGCGAATAAATCCCCATATGCTTCTTTAACGGCTTCTGCCAGCACTTGTTTTGATTGTGATTGATCTAAAAATTTAAAGTATCTTTCTGTCGGTACAGCATTAGCATCTAAAAATCCTAAACCCTTTAAAAGGCCTATATATAATCTATCATTCGTGCTTTTAAACTCCAAACTTTCTATAAATTTCTGAGTAAATGTATCGGGTGCTTTTGCGGTAATAATGCTGTTTAAAAACGATTCAAGGTTTTTTGTTGTGATTAGATAAGAACAATTAAGAGCCATAAAGTTAATGTTTATTTACTTATTTACAATAATAAATATACCAGGATCACAAAGAAAAATCAATACAACACTCTCCAATAATTCACTAAACTTTTAAATAAGGTTCCTTTTTGTTTTTAAGAAAGGCTACCTTACGAAGCGTCTCTGTGTTCTGGATAAGTTTTGTATCAGGATTTTACCTTTTGCAACTTTTTCCGCAACTGCTTTTGCTTTATCGAGATTTGGCGTTGGCACTAATAACTCTTTTTTCTTGTTGGTTTGGCTATTAAGCCGCCTCACTGCTTTTGCAAGTGATTTTTCACCGCTACTTCTCTCAACTTCACGCGCGATTTTAGGACTACTCGCATCAAGACGCCTATTACCTCGTATTGATACTTCAGTTTTGGATCCATGTAATCCGCGAGTTTTTGCGTTTTTGTGTGATGATGTTTCTGGCATATTTAGTCAAAATTAATTTCTATTGGTTTTACATCCGGAATCCGCTCGACACAGGAGGGCTCAAACTTATTATTAAGCGCAACCTCGGCTCCGTCTCGGTCAGCTTGTCCTGAAATGGCCGCCGTCCGAAAATAACAGGTATAATTATCAAGATATTTTTGGCAACATTTATTTGTTTCGTTGCCAGAAAGATGTTGAGAAAGCCGATTATTCAAATCATCTGCTTGCCCAACATAATAAACATAATATTTGTCATCAGATCGGTTATAGTTAATTAGGCGATAAACCCCAGCAACCGCTTTAATTCTACTAACCCCCGACTGTATAAGCGAAATTCGCTCTGTCCATTTTAATTGCATATTTTTGGTTAAATTAATAATTGTGGATAACTCCGACCTTGATTTTCTACTTTTATTCTATTATACTCTTAGTATAAGAATAAAGTCAAGCTTATGATCACAAAAAAACAAAAAGAGGTTTTAGACTTTGTAAAAACTTATTCAAAAGATAATGGGTATGCCCCGTCTCTCGCGGAGATACAAAAGAAGTTTAAAATGGCTTCCGTTTCAACGGCACATTTTTATATTTCTAAATTAAAAAAGGCTGGATATTTAGAAAAAATAAAAAATAAAGCGCGGGCAATTAGTATCCCCGAAAAAGAACCACTAGTTAAAATTCCATTACTTGGAATTATTGCTGCAGGTGAACCGATTGAAGCAATTAGCCAACAAAGTGAATTTATAGCAGTTGCTAAAACAAAATTACCAAAAAACGGCGACTTCTACGCCTTGCGAGTAAGTGGCAACAGTATGATTGACGAAAATATAAAAGACGGCGATGTTGTTTTAGTGAAACAACAAGAAGTCGCCGAAAATGGGCAAAGGGTTGTCGCCTTAATTGATAATTATGAGGCAACTCTTAAAAAGTTTTATAAAGAGCATAATCAAATTCGGCTTCAACCGGCAAATAGTGCCTACGAACCGATTATTATAAGAAAAGATAGAGATATAAAAATTCAAGGTATTGTTATTGATGTCATACAAAATGAACCGCAACAAATAGAGGATTTACTGACAACTTCGTTAAAAAGAAATAAAACTCTTCCGTTAAATAAAATAATTTTAGGCGACGCTCTCGCAGAACTTAAAAAACTTCCTGATGAAAGTTGTGATGTTGTAATAATTGATCCGCCATATAATGTTGGCAAAGATTTTGGTAATAATACTGATAAGCGAGAATTGAGCGAATATGTCTCGTGGTGCAAAGAATGGATAAACGAATGTATCCGTACAATGAAGCCAAACGGGACAATGTTTATCTACGGCTTCAGCGAAATTTTAGCTTATCTTTCAGTTGAAATTCCGATAAATAAGAGGTGGCTTATTTGGCACTACACGAATAAAAATGTCGCCTCACTAAATTTTTGGCAAAGAAGCCACGAGGCGATTATTTGTGCTTGGAAAGACAAGCCAGTTTTTAATAGAGATGAAGTTAGAGAACCATATACAGAAGGATTTTTAAATGGAGCGGCTGGCAAGGTTAGAAAAGGAACTTTGGGCCGATTTAGTAAAAAAGGGAAGGAAACAATTTATCAAGCTCACGAAGGCGGAGCGTTGCCTCGCGATGTAATAAAAATTCCCGCACTTGCGGGCGGAGCCGGAATGATTGAAAGGTGGTTTTTGTGTAAAACTTGCGATGATGTTTTTGAACCACGGCAACTACAAAAACACGATGGACACGAGATAATGAAACACCCCACACAAAAACCCCTTGAACTATCACGAAAACTTATTTTGTCAGCTATGCCGAAAAAAGACGGCGTAGTTTTAGTGCCGTTTGTCGGAACTGGCTCTGAGTGCGTCGCTGCAAAAGAATTGGGGAAATCGTATATTGGTTTTGAGATAAACCCCGATTATATTCGTATTGCTGAAAAATTTTTAAATAATACTAAGTTTATACCGAAATTACTTTAATTGGTCTATTTCTTTTTTCTTTTTTTCAAAAGGAAACGGCGTAAAAACAACAAAACCATTAGGAAAACGCTTTAATTCTTTATTTTCAATAAATCGTAAATACGGCAGTTTATACTCGCCGTCCTTTTTCTTTGGGTTTTCAAAATAATCACTGCTCGGAACTTCGTAATTAATATCGATGAATTCACCTTCTATTTTATTTTTAACTCCACCCTTACCGCGTCTTACCTCTCCACTAAATGATTCCTTTTTAACTTGGTAATTTAAGACCTTTCCTCTATACATAACTTGGAAATCGGCTCCTTGATGATCAAGCTCGGCGGACATTACAACTGTTTCGTCACCAAAAACTGACTCGGCAACGTATCCAGCGTGAATTTGCGTAATAATACTTGCCCAAGTGCGATAAATTCTTGCTGGCAGTCCACGGTAAAAACAATCTTTACACATTGTGATTTTTTGTCTGAATGCCTCAATTTCTGTTTTATACTTTTTCAGGTATTCTTTATAAAAATCATCGTAATTTAAAAATTTCTTTTGGTCCCAATAAACTTGGTAAAGCATGGCGATTGCCTGTATTTCTTTTGGCAAATCCATTTCGACAATTTTAATAGGCCTATATTTTTCACGATAGACATTCAGATCAACTGATTGCAAAAATTTTTCAAATTTATTTAACAACATAAAAACTAAACAAAATAAGATACTGGCTTTTTATAAACTTCTGATAACTTTTTAAGCTCGGCAACATCAAGTCGTCTTTCTCCCGATTCTATTTTTGATAGATAAGACTGTGGTTTGCCAAGTTTATCGGCTACTGCTTGTTGGGAAAGTCCAGCATCAATTCTCGCCTGTTTTAGGCGATTTATTATTTCTTTATAATCTTTTGTGAATATGGATTTACTCATACCTATTTGTATTGTATATCCTATCATGGTATAATCCCAAAATGGGATTATGTATTTTAGGGAGTTCCTTACTCTTTTCCGCGCAGGGAGGGAGGAGCAAGGAAAAGAATTGCAAGCCCGCCGAAAAAATCGCCGTCGGAAGCGAGGGCGAGGCGGAAGGGGGGAATTCCGCCTCGCCCGAGCGTCAAAGTTCGCAGTCCGGATTTTCGTCAAAAAAAGTTCGGATTTTAACCAATACCCTCCGCCAATTAGGACATTTTGACAATCGCGGCGGCGAAGCCGCCGCAATACACAAAAACGGCGCGCGCAGCGCCGCGATTATCAAAATGTTCTAATTGGCGGAGAGGCAGGGATTCGAACCCTGGATAGAGTTATTACACCCTATAATGAGTTAGCAACCCACCGCTTTCGACCACTCAGCCACCTCCCCATACATCTACCTTATTGTTAAAACAAAGTTAGTTAAAAGAAACAACGCGCGCTACTTTCGACCACTCAGC
>JAGMDC010000004.1 GCA_023128895.1 Candidatus Parcubacteria bacterium
TCACGCCAATTATTGAGATAACAACTAATAATTCAATGAGAGTAAATGCTTTAGATCTCATAAATTAAGATGACAAATTATCAAGAATTATCGAGGTTGAACCTCGATAATTTTATTCACAAAGGTCGCTTCGCTGTGGTTGTTATTACTTCAGCGCGATTCCGTGTTTTGCAACGCCAAGGGCGTAGTGTTGCTGGATTTGCGCGGCTGACAGAGCGTGGCTGTAAATCCTGACATCATCGATTTGGCCGTTGAAAAAATTGCTCGTAAAATTATAACTGCCAATACCAAGATCAATAGCATTATCTGTAAGAGAACCACTTCTTACTTTACTGCCAACTTCTACCCCGTTAATATAAAATCTAATAGTTGAACCATCAAAAGTTACAATAATATGATTCCACTGTCCTGCGGGTGCGTTTCCATAATATCCAATTGTTGCATAACTCCAAGTAATACTGTCTGCATAGGTTATCGTTCCTGTGTTTTGCCAACGTAAACTGTAATGATTATTTTTATGAATTATAGCTCCATTAGAAGCACCCACTTTTGGTTTTATCCACGCTTCAAGCGTTATACCTGTTCCAGTGATACTTAGGCTCGTTGAATCGGAAATTTCAACATAATCGCCATTCCCGTCAAAGATAAGAGCAAAGCCGCCCAACACATCGTTGGCAACAAAATGAGTGTCGCCATACAAAGTGCCATTATTTCCAAATCCAGACCTGTCAGCAGTAGGATTATTCTGGTCTTCAAGGTCCCATATCCCTACTGCGTACGCGCCCAGGGCGTGATTAATCTGGGAACTGAACTGCTGGGCTCTTGCTAATTTCGCTTTATCTCTTGAGCCGCTGAAAGATACCAAAACAATACTGGCGATCACGCCAATTATTGAGATAACTACTAATAGTTCTATGAGAGTAAAACCTTTAGATTTCATAAATTAAGATGATAAATTATCAAGAATTATCGAGGTTGAACCTCAATAATTTTATTCACAGAGGGGGCTTCGCTGTGGTTGTTATTACTTCAGCGCGATTCCGTGTTTTGCAGCGCCTTGGACATAGTGTTGCTGGATTTGCGCGGCAGAAAGCGCGTGGTTGTAAATCTTAACATCACCAATCATTCCCTTAAAACGATTATTGTCTGTCCATCCGCCTATCCGCAGAACTGTCCCATTATTGATTTGTTGAGTATAATTTGTAGTCTTTTTTAAATCTCCATTTACATAAAAACTGCACTTATGTATGTCATAATTATAAGTTCCCACGATATAATACCATGTATTTACCTGTGGTGTAAAATCTGAATCACACACTCTCCAGCCAGCACCATAAAACATAAATTGAAATTCATTATCATCTGCGGCTGATCCTGTCCAATCATACCAAAGCCCATACGCACTACTTTTGTGAACCATTAGATCATTAGTGCTCCATCTGTCTCCATTAACCCAAGATTCTACTGTAATAGAAGTTGTGATGTCCAAAGTGTTGTTATCTGAAATTTCAAAATAATCAGTATCTCCATCAGTCCTTATTACTCCATCTAAACTAACAACTCCGCTATCAACCCATTGCGCATTACCATGAAGCGTTCCATCATTGCCAAATCCTGATTCATCGTGAGCCGTAGCGCCGCCGCCTTCTTCAAACCGCCAAATACCCACAGCGTAAGCGCCGAGCGCGTGGCTGATTTGCGCGCTGAATTGCTGGGCTCTTGCCAACCGGGCTTTGTCTCTTTGCCCGCTGAAAGATACCAAAACAATACTGGCAATCACGCCAATTATTGAGATAACAACAAGCAGTTCTATGAGAGTAAATGCTTTAGATTTCATAAATTAAGATGATAAATTATCAAGAATTATCGAGGTTGAACCTCAATAATTTTATTCACAGAGGGGGCTTCGCTGTGGTTGTTATTACTTCAGCGCGATTCCGTGTTTTGCAGCGCCTTGGACATAGTGTTGCTGGATTTGCGCGGTAGAAAGCACTTCATTGTATATGCGAACATCGTCGATTGAGCCGTTGAAATAGCAACAAGCACCACCGCAATTTCCCACAGGATCACACCTCTTACCCATTACAAAGTCCAAACCAGCACTATTGATAACAGCGCTAGGAGAAAATTTCTGCATCTCCTTACCATTTATATAATGCTTAAGCGAACTGTTTGTTTGGTCGTATACAGATACAATATGCGTCCAAGAATCTGCCGGAAAGGCAAAATTTGTGGTGTATGATGTACCCATAATATATGTTCTTAATAAATTAGTAGCAATCCATATCGCATATCTCGTATAATGGTCCTTGGCAAACGCATAACCGCCTCCGCTCCTTGGCTTAATCCATGCGGAAACAGTAACTAAATTAGAAACATTCAAATTCGCATTCTGACCGCAATTAACATAATCTCCGCTCCCGTCAAAGCTAAGAGCATGGCCGCCCAATACATCGTTGGCAACAAAATGAGTGTTGTCATAAAGGGTTCCATCATTTCCAAATCCCGACCTGTCAGCAGTGGGGTTGTCTTGGTCTTCAAAGTCCCATATGCCTACTGCATACGCGCCAAGAGCGTGATTCACTTGCGCGTCAAAGTGCTGTCCTTTTGCTATTTTCGCTTTATCTCTTGAGCCGCTGAAAGATACCAAAACAATACTGGCAATCACGCCAATTATTGAGATAACTACTAATAGTTCTATTAAAGTAAAACCTCTGTTTCTCATAAATAAAGTAGAAAGTGTGCCTCGGTCAGGCTTATCTTAAGACGATACCATGCGCAGCTACTCCTTCTGCATAGTGTTGCTGGATTTGACTAACAGACAGAGACTGCTCGTAAATCCGAACATTGTCGATTTGACCGTTGAATAAATATCCACTTGCGTCTCCCGATGCTCCAAACCGAGTAGTTGCAGGTTTGTTAATAAAATTTGTGGCTAATAATGAATATTGTTTTTTCTTAACTCCATTTACATATGTTCTTGCAGTAGTTCCATCCCATGAACACACAACATGATACCATGTTCCAGATGAGGCTATTACACCTGTGCGCCCTGCTACCCATCCGGGGCCTGAACCAGCACCTATAGTTGCAACAAGTTCATTTGTACCTGTTACTACACCGCCAAAAAATGTTGAACTCCCTATAGAAGTTCCATCATTTCTATGCATTGCCATACCATAAGTTGTTGGCGTGTCTGTATTAGTGTTTATCCAAAATAATATCGAAAATGCTGTATAATTACCATCAAAATTGTCACTATCTAATTTTACATAATCATTACTCCCATCAAACTGCAATGCTTTTGTTCCGGAATATACTCCATCAGGAAAAACAGGAGTCGGATTTCCATAAAATGTCCCGTGATTTCCATACCCTGATTCATCGTGAATATCAATTCCCGCGGCTTCTTCAAACCGCCATATTCCTACTGCGTAGGCGCCGAGGGCGTGATGTACTTGCGCGTCAAAGTGCTGTCCTTTTGCTAATTTCGCTTTATCTCTTGAACCGCTGAAAGATACCAAAACAATACTGGCAATCACGCCAATTATTGAGATAACAACGAGCAGTTCAATTAGTGTGAACCCTTTTAAATTTTTCATTTTGATTCTAACAGTTTAATATTCTATTATACCGTCTCAAATAAAAAAAGGAATTCACAACCCCCTGATTTTTGTTGACTTTCGCTGTGAAAAAAAAATCGGAAGTCCAACTTCCGATTTTTTATTTGCTTTAATTGCTATAAATCCTATTTGTTCAGCGCGATTCCGTGTTTTGCAGCGCCAAGGGCATAATGTTGCTGGATTTGACTTGCGCTGAGCGCGTGATCGTACATGCGGATATTATCTATAACGCCGGGAAAAAAGGAAGACGCTCCGCCCGGCGCTCCCCTTGCTCCAATTCTTAAAGCATTAGTATTCGTTCCCATATCTCCTGTTTGTGCTCTTGAATAAACAAGTTTGCCATTTTTGTAAACATATTGATTTGTGTGGTCATAAACAACAACAGCATGATACCATTGTCCCATGCTCACTGAAAACGAATTACCGCCATCCCAATTCCAATGCGGCTGCCATGCATATGTAAAATATCCACCTCCAGCAGATGCTTCATATAAATTTTCTTTATTGTATAATATAGAGTTATACAAACTTCCTGTTGAGTTTAGTTTAAACCATACTTCTACTGTAAAGTTATTAGAACCTGGATTAAGGATTCCCTTGCTCGCGATTTCAACATAATCTCCGCTCCCGTCAAAACTAAGAGCGTGTCCGCCCAGGGCATCGTTGGCAACAAAATGAGTATCGCCGTGCAGGGTTCCGTCATTTCCAAATCCCGACCTGTCAATAGTGGGATCATTCTGGTCTTCAAAGTCCCATATTCCTACTGCGTAGGCGCCGAGAGAGTGATTAATATTCGCACTGAATTGTTGAGACTTTGCTATTTTTGCTTTATCTCTTTGTCCGCTGAAAGATACCAAAACAATGCTGGCAATCACGCCAATGATTGAGATAACAACTAATAGTTCTATGAGAGTAAATCCTTTGGATTTCATAAATTAAGATGACAAATTATCAAGAATTATCGAGGTTGAACCTCGATAATTTTACTCACAGAGGTCGCTTCGCTGTGGTTGTTGCTACTTCAGCGCGATTCCGTGTTTTTCCGCGCCAATGGCATAGTGCTGCTGGATTTGCGCGGTACTCAATGGCTCATTATAAATTTTAACTTCATCAATTTTACCATCAAAATTTGTGCCAGCAGAACAGCCATCAGCGCCAACATAATAAGGAGAATCAGTATATCCATTATGGGTTGTAATAGTGCCTGTTGCGGTTCCTTTGAGTTCTCCATCCAAAAATAACTTTATTTTCGTATTTGTCAATCCATTAGGGTGTTCATGAACCACAACAACATGATGCCATATACCTGTTGAGATTGTGCCACCACTAACGCTCCAGTAAGCAGTACCATAAACTGTTGAACCATTATGATAAACTCCCCATTCATAACAATTATCCGAAAAAATTTTTTTGGAGCCCGATAGAGTATCAGCATTAAACCAAAGTTCTAAAGTGCTAGGGCCATGGCTGGTTTGAAAGTGAAGATTGGCAGAGATACTCACATTAGCATCGCCGTTAAAATCCAACGCATCTGTGCCTGGGTAGATTCCACTGGTAACGGTAGCTCCATTATTACTACCGTTGTTACCATAACCTGATTCATCAAGAATAGCGCCTTCTTCAAACCGCCAAATTCCCACTGCATAAGCGCCGAGAGTATGATTTACTTGCGCGCTGAATTGTTGAGATCTTGCTAATTTCGCTTTATCTCTTGAACCGCTGAAAGATACCAAAACAATACTGGCAATCACGCCAATTATTGAGATAACAACGAGCAGTTCAATTAGCGTGAACCCTTTGGATTTCATAAATAGGATTAATTCTTTTTTAAATCAAGAAAGGCCCAGGATACAAAAAACGCGAGACAAACTAAAATCAGGGCTGGGACAACAAACTTAAACCCATTGTCAATTACCATAATGGAAAAATTATACAGGCCATGGCACATAACTGCCATTAATAAACCGAAAATAACCAGACCAAATGATTTTTTCCTGAAAAACCACAAAGCAATAAAATATCCGACCATTGCGGAGCATAAAGCGTGCAAAAAGGTCGCGCCAACAAATCTTATGCCGCTTATTGTGAAAATTTCAAAAAATTCAGACAAAGGAAATAAAATCAAAAGATTTTCTACTGCGGCAAATCCCAGGGCAACAATAATCATATAAATCATTGCGTCAACCGGCTCGTCAAACTCTTTGTTTCTAATAACTTTTTGCTTAATAACCGCGTATTTCATAAATTCTTCAACAAAAGCAACAGCGACAAACATATTCAAACCAGCAATCAATAGCGGAGAAAAATGAAGCAAACCAAGGCCTTTGAACAGCATTATCTCGATAAAAGCAGCAGGAAACGCGATAAGCATTCCAAAAAAGAAAACTTTTAACACCATTGTTTTCGGCTCTGGGTGCGCGTCTTTGCGCAAATAAAAAAGCAGCCAGATAATACTGGGCAGGAAGCCGAACAAAATAAGTAATAAATAATTCATAATCGCAGGTTGGGAATTGCTTGAAGGTTTTTGATTTGCCGCGCGGATTTGAGGGCTTTTGCGCGATGAAACCAGCCAGTGATTGCTATCATCGCAGCATTATCAGTGCAGAATTTCGGATTTGGAACTTGAAATCGGAAATTTTCTTTTTTGGCTCTCTGTTGAAATTGCGCGCGCAGTTCTTTGTTTGCCGCAACTCCGCCGCTAAGCAAAATTGTTTTGACTTTATAATCCTTGCCGGCTCTTATAGTTTTTTTAATTAAAACATCAATCACAGCTTGCTGTATTTCAGCGCACATTACTTGAATATATTTTTTTGATTTTCTCTCTTTCGCGCTCCTCTTTTTATAATCATACAGCACTGCTGTTTTAAGTCCAGAAAAACTAAAATCGTAATCTTTGGAACGCAGCATTGGCCGAGGCAAAACTATGGAGGTTAAACCTCCATAGTCGCGCGCTTCAGCGGCGATGGCGGGTCCGCCGGGATATGGCAATCCCAAAATTCTGGCTGTTTTGTCAAGACACTCGCCTGCCGCGTCATCGCGCGTTTCACCTAATATCTGATACTTTCCGATTTTCCTCATCAAAATCAATTGCGTGTGTCCCCCGCTCACCACAAGACAAATTGCCGGGAATTTGATATTTTCGTCAACTGGAGGCAGCCAGTTAGCGAGGATATGCCCTTCAATATGATTAACCGGAATAATTGGGACATTAAATTTGTATGCCAAATCTTTAACAAAATTCACTCCTTCCCAAAGGCAGGGGTCTAATCCAGGGCCAATCGTGACGCTTATCGCATCAATGTCTCTAGGATTAATCTTTGCGCCTGCTCCCACACCAATTCCATTAGTGTTGGAGCGTTTGAGCGCCTGAACCAAAACCAATGGCAAGTTTGCCTCGTGCGCGCGCCGCGCCAATGTCGGATACACTCCCCCGTATTTTTGATGAATTTTTTCCTGGGACGACACAATATTGCTTAATATCTCAAATTTTCTTGCAACAATCCGCAAAACCGCAATAGATGTGTCATCGCACGAAGTATCAACACCTAAAATTAACATTATTTTATTATTAACCTTGAATCAACGAAATGGCTTTTACTGCGGCTTTTGCGCAAGCGCGATTTCATTTTTCAAACTCAACTTTGGTAGCTCTGGCTACGAAAAGTCTCGTTTTCAAGCGAACTCGCGCTTGCGCAAAACCCTCGCTACAAACCCATTTCGTAATTCAAGGTTATTCTACCTTTATTCTTGCTTTTTTACAATTTTAGCGCTAAAATGACAATATAATAAGGTGCTACAATTCACGTACTGGCCCCATCGTCTAATGGTTAGGACATCAGATTTTCAATCTGGTAACCGGGGTTCGACTCCCCGTGGGGTCACAATAAAAGGGGAGGGAGAGGTGCTCCGAATTGGCAAGGAACCGCTTTCGAAAAGCGGCGGGCTTTTGCCCATGTGGGTTCGACTCCCACCCTCTCCGCATAAAAATTTTATGCGCCGCAGGTGCGTACAAATTTTTATATTGGCAGAGGATGGCGAGAACGTAAATCCCCTTGTTCCCTTCGGGCAACTCCTCCCACCCTCTCCGCAAACGAAAATTTATGAATGATTTTTTTATTTATTACATTATTATTTTAGGGATTTTAATCGCGCTGAACATCGCCTTGATTGTTTTGGTTTCCAAACTCAAAAAACGGTTGGACGCGTTTTTGAAAAACGGAAAGCAGGATATTGGCGCTGTTTTGGCTGAACAAATCCAGAAATCGCAAAATCAGGAAAAAAATTCCAAAAAAATGTTTGAGAAAATCGCGCGATTGCAGGAAATTTCCAACAAATCGTTTCAGAAAATCGGAATAAAAAGATACAGCCCGTTCTCTGAAGTCGGTGGAGACCAAAGTTTCTCTTTATGCTTGCTTGACTCACAAAATAACGGGTTTATAATAACAAGTCATTTTGGCAGAGATTTCAACAGAATTTACGCCAAACCAATAAACCAGGGCGCGTGTAAACATCCTCTATCCAAAGAAGAAAAGGAAACAATCGCGCAAGCAATAAATGAATTATAATTTATGAATTATGAATAAAAAACAATCACAATCACAAAATCTTCAACAAAATCTTCAGGCAAAACCGCCAGTGGTGGTTGTTTTAGGGCACGTTGACCATGGCAAGTCATCTATTATTGAAGCAATCAAAGACCTGAAAATCACTGAAAAAGAATCAGGCGGAATCACCCAGCACATTGGCGCGTATGAAATAGAACACCAAAGCAAAAAAATCACTATCATTGACACTCCCGGACACGAAGCGTTTTCCGCAATGAGGTCAAGGGGCGCGCAAACAGCAGACATCGCTGTGCTTGTTATCGCGGCAGAAGAAGGCATAAAGCCCCAGACAAAAGAAGCGATTTCTTTTGCCAAAACAGCTGGAATTCCAATTATTGTGGCGCTAAATAAAATGGACCTGCCCCAGGCAGACCCGGAAAGAGTTAAAACAGAATTAAGCAAAGAGGATATTATAGTGGAATCGCGCGGAGGCAAAATTCCATCAGTAGAGGTTTCCGCGAGAACAGGCGCTGGAATTCCGGATATTTTGGAAATTATTTTGCTTATCGCTGAAATGGAAAATTTTCAAGCCGACGCAAGTAAACCAGGAGAGGGAGTTATCATTGAAGCGAACTTGAACAGCAAACGTGGTCCAACAGCAACCTTATTATTAAGAGACGGCTCTCTAAAACCGGGAGACATTGTCGGCACCGGCACTACAATGGGAAGAATAAAAATTTTACAGGATTTTCAGGGCAAAATAATAGATAAAGCAGAACCTTCCCAGCCCGTGATTGTTATTGGGTTTGAAAAAGTCCCGCAAATCGGCCAAAAATTCAAAATTCATCCAAACATAGAAACAGCAGAACAATATATTGAAAAAAAAGAAAGAAAAGCCAGCGAGCCGCAGATTGTTATTAAAACCGATTCCCAAAAAATTTTGAATTTAATCCTTAAAGCAGATGTTTCAGGCACTTTGGAAGCAATAGAAAAAGTGCTGAAAGCGCTACCGCAGGATAAAGTAATTGTAAGAATTTTGAAAAAAGAAGTTGGCGAAATCAATGAAAATGATGTAAAATTAGCCCAATCGTCTAAAGCAAAAATTTTAGGATTCAGGCAAAAAGCAAATTCTACGGCGCAGACGCTGGCGCGCGATAGAGGAGTTAAAATAAAGACCTATGATGTGATTTACGAACTTTCGCAAGGGGTGCGCGAATTTATGGAAAAAGCGCTTTCAACAGAAGTTATTCGCGAGGATATGGGAAAATTAAAGGTCTTGCTTGTGTTTCTCTCAGAGAAAAACAGGCAGATTATCGGCGGGAAAATCATTGAAGGCAGAATAGAAAAAGGCGGGAAAATAGAAGTCTGGCGAGATGACGAGAAAATTGGCAAAGGCAAAATGATAAATCTGCAAAAAAATAAAAAAAATATTGAAAAAGCGGGCAAAGGCGAGGAAGTCGGTATTTTATACGAGGGAACTGTGAAAATTGAACAAGATGATGAGTTAAAGATATACACAGAAAAAATGGTCAAAGAAACGCTCTAATTTTATGTTTTATGGCAAAGCGAATAGAACAAGTCAATGAGCTTATCAAACGGGAATTGAGCCAAATTATTTTACGTGAATTTGGTTTTCCAAAAAATTGTCTTGTGACAATAGTTGATGTCAAAACAACGCCTAATTTTTTGAGCTCAAAAATCTATATTTCTGTTATTCCAGAATCGCGCGCCGACGAAATCCTGCGAGAACTGAATGAGCAAATTTATTCTATCCAGCAAATTCTCAACAAACGGCTAAAAATACGTCCTACTCCAAAAATCATATTCCTTAACCCTCTGGAATAACAATGTAAAATAATTATCTGCCCGGGTGTCGAAACTGGTAAACGATACGGACTTAAAATCCGTTGCTCGTAAGAGCTTGAGGGTTCGATCCCCTCCCCGGGCACAATTATTATCATGTAATATGTATGTGATATGAAAAAATTACTTATAAATGAAAATTTTTTTAGTTCCTGGAATTCTAATATGAGTTATATTTTGGGATTTATTGTAGCAGATGGTTCAGTATGGAAACGAAAAAATAGAAAAAATTCTTATGTAATGAATATTACTAATAAAGAAAAACAACATCTGGAAAAAATTCAAAAAGTAATGTCGTCCCGATATAAGTTAGGAACTAAAAGTGACGGTTATGATAATAAAAGAGAATATTTTTGTATCCAAGTTTCCAACAAACAAATCTGTAAAGATTTAATAAATTTAGGAGTATCGCCTAGAAAAACATATAATTTAGACCCCATTGAAGTTCCTGAAAAATATTTCCCTGATTTTGTTCGGGGATTTTTTGATGGCGATGGGAGTGTTTATATTTATAAAGTTAACGATGCCCCACAAATTAAGGCTGGATTTGTAAGCGCCAGCGCGCCTTTTATGGTTAAATTTAATAAAAATCTTTGCGAAAATTTAAACATTCCTCAAAAAACTATCCACAAAACAAAATATAAATACAAAACAATTCCTTTATATACTATTGATTTTTACATAGACGACTGTCAAAAACTCGCAAAATTTATGTATCAAAATAATCCCACATTATATCTTCTACGAAAATATCAAACTTTTGAAAAATGGAAATCAATTAAAAGACACAGATATATCAAGCAAAATTATCCGTCAAAAATTGGCTGGCGCCTAAATCAACTTGCCATAAACTAAAAATTAAAATCCATTAAAAAACTGTCGGAAGTTCAACTTCCGACAGTTTTTGGTTGCCAAAATCAATTAAATATGTATACTGTTCAATAGGACCTAATAGGAGGTGAAAAATAATGAAAAAAATAGAAAAAAGGAAATTCTATCTTGGCGACATATTAAATGTTGTCACTGATTTGCTAGTCGCACGGGAAAAAACAGTGGGTGAAAGACTCAATAATATTGATATTTTGGACTTTATGACTGGCGAAAAATTGCTGACGCTTGAACGACTACGCGCGAGGAAACAATGCTTGCCTTACTTGTTCAAACAGCATCCATGGCTTAATTCGCCAGAGATGCGAGACTCAATCATAAAACTTGAAAACGACCTCAAACCCACGTTTGCCGAAAGAGACGAAGATAAACAAAGGGAAAAACAAAGGCGAATACTAGATAATTGGTGTTCCCAACAAATCAAAAAATATGGGGAAACATTTGAAATAGAGGCAATCCCCTATGATGAACAGAACCACCCAAAAGACCCACTCGGACAAACGATTGAAGAAGCCAAAAAAAAGATGGGCAAAGTCGAGATAGTAATTGTGGAGTATTAAAACGAGTATAAACTAATGCTATCGCATGAAATATACTCGTATTTTTTTTATTAAAAAACTGTCGGAGGTTCATTCTCCGACAGTTTTTGGTTTGTTTGTGTTATTATTGTTAGTTTTCTAAAATCTCAATATAAGTGCGTTTGGCGCCGTAGTCCTTTGCTTCAATGTAAGAATCGCACCAGATGTCTATATGGTAATATCCTTTTCTGCTGTGCATTCTGTCTTCAACAATAAAAACTTTATCGCCGTAAATTTCCGGCAAACGAATTTTAGTCCCGAATGGCAAAAGATTATTTGCCACTATGCCGTCTCTCACAGAAGTGCCGGCAGCTGTAATAAAAGGAGTGTCGTCTGTCTGCCAAACAGTGCTGGAATAAGCAGTAGTGATAACTCTTATTGTCCTAACCACTTTTTGTTTCGGCATAGGCGAAACAGGCAGAATACTGTTATCTTGAATTACAATCGGGCTTTCAAAATTTTCTTTAACTAATTCAGGCAAATCCTCTTTTGCTTCTGTCTCGCTTAAAAACAATTGCGAACAATCAAAAATACCGGCAAAACCGATAATTGTTGCCAAAAGTAGAGTATATCTGAACAATTTTTTTCTGCTGTTCATAATTCTATCTTAAAACCCCTAAATTACGGGGTTTATGGCATAATACCTAATCAAAATACTTTGTCAACCCCCGCAAGGGGATAAAATATCCTATTTCGGTATTGGAACATTTTAGCGATTTCCATTGATTAGCGACAAAATTAAAAACTACGAGAACCGTTCTCGTAGTTTTTAATTTTGGAGCGGGAGACGGGATTTGAACCCGCGATCTTCTCGTTGGCAACGAGACATTCTACCACTGAACTACCCCCGCATATTTCTGTGCCGCGGGTCGGAATTGGACCGACGACCTAACGATTTTCAGTCGTTCGCTCTACCACTGAGCTACCGCGGCGTATTATTTATGTAATCATTGTAGCAGGATAATTATCAATAATCAATGTGGACGGTATAGGACTTGAAGAGTTGCCCGAAGGGAACAAGGGGGATAGGTTCTCGCTACATACCGTTCCACTGATAAAAACTCGCAAACGCCTGCGGCGTTTTGAGTTTTCATGTGGACGGTATAGGACTTGAACCTATAACCTCCGCGATGTAAACGCGATGCTCTGCCAATTGAGCTAACCGTCCGATGAAATCTACTGCCTTGCGTCCCCAGGAGGAGTCGAACCTCCATCGCTGGCTCCGCAAGCCAGTACTCTATCCATTAAGCTATAGGGACTAATCAGTGTTTATAATATACATTATCTAAATAATTTTTCAAAATTTTAGCGCTTGGAAAAAATACCTTTTCCGGCAAATCATTCAAATCAAACCAACGCCACTCTGTTATTTCGTTTGGTTCCATTACTTTTGCATCGCCTTCAAATTCTTTGCATAAAAACCCGATTGTTACAAAATGCGCGTCAGAAACATGATCATTTGTTATACTAATAAATTTCAGTTTATCTTGTTCAATTTTAATGCCGGTTTCTTCAGCAAGCTCCCTGCTCGCGGCTTGTTCAAAAGATTCGTGAAAATGAATTTTCCCGCCAGGCATTGTCCAGGTGCCCTCTCCGTGAAGTTTAGAATCAGCTTTGTCGGGATCGTCATTGCGCCTGCCTAAAAGAACTTTATTGTCCTTTAATATCATAATACCGACGCCAGCCCCCACACCAATTTTTTTATCTTGAGATTGAGACATAAAATTTTGTAATTTGTATGAATAATTTGTAGTTTAATTCAAAACGCAAATTTATGGATATTTCAAATATCCAAAATTTCCGTGCGGAGGGGGTGGGATTCGAACCCACGAGGCCATAAATGACCGCGGCACTCCAAGCCGTTCCGTTAAGCCACTTCGGTACCCCTCCTATTTCCTACAATCCTTGTTTTTTGCCCTTAACTTTGGATATTAGTTCTTCGCGGAGTTGTTCCGCTCTTTCTTTGCTAATCCCTGGCAATCGGCCTTCTGAAAACGATCCCCATTTTCCTTGTGCTCCGCCAAATCCGGCTGTCTGAATTCTTAATTCACTCAAGCCGAGCAAACGCGCGATTACGCCGCGATGGATATCAACATTCTGTATCCTTTCATAAGGAATTGAAACATATCTTTTCCAGATAACTCCCTGCTCTATTTTATACGCGTCTTCTGTGATATCGTAAAGCCAAAACCGATAAGTGAGTTTAGCCCATACAAAACAGAAAACCAAATACAAAGCAAATGGCAATGTAATTTTGAGAATCCAAAAAAACGGTGTAATTGTTTGGTCTGCCATTTTCACGGCAAATATTGGCCCGAGAAACATCATCAGAAAAAATAAAAGGAACAATCCTCCAATAATAAATTGGAAAAAGAATATCCAGACCACTTTAGGGTTTAAATTTTGCATAAATAATTAATTGTGAATGATAAATGATTATTTTTCCGACCTTTATTTTATGGCAACTTTCATTCCGCGGAGAGCCGCTACGCGCTCTTCCATAGGCGGATGCGTCATATATAATTTCGCAAACCAGGATTTGCGCTTTTTGCCCCTGAACGGGTTGGAAATATACAAATGCGCTGTAGAATTATTGGCTGTTTTCATAACATTAGTGTCTTGCGAAATTTTTTCCAAAGCGCGAGCCAGTCCTTCTGGATAACGGGTGAGCAGGGCTCCGGACGCGTCTGCTAAAAATTCCCGTTTGCGGGATATTGCCATTTTAATCAGCATTGCTGCTACTGGAGCCAAAATTGCGGCAGCAATCCCTAATACGAGCATAAGCATTCCTACAGAACCCCTGGAATCGCGGCGTGTCATTCCGCCCCAAAAACTAATCCGCAAAAACATATCTGAAAGTATTGCCACGAGACCTACAAGCACCACAATAACTGTCTGCAATAAAATGTCCCTGTTTCCAATATGCGACAGTTCATGCGCGAGCACGCCCTCTAATTCTGCTCTTTCCAATTTATCCAAAAGCCCTTGTGTTACAGCGACTACCGCGTGCTTGGCGTCCCTGCCGGTAGCAAACGCGTTGGGCTGGGCTTCGTTGATAATAAAAATTTTTGGCAAGGGAAGCCCCGCTGTAATGCATAAATTCTCAACAATACGATAAAGCTCTGGATTATCTTTCTTCTCTATCAATCGCGCGTGCGCCATCTTTAACACGATTTTATCCGAATACCAATAACTAGTGAAACTCATTACAATACTCAATATAACAGCAATAATTAGAATTATAGAATCATTAAGTATATAACTGAAAAGCCAGCCAATTGCAATAACAAAAATCAAAAATCCTGTCATTAAAACCCAAGTTTTCCGAGTATTTGATTCGGCTTGTGTGTATAATGTTGCCATATTAATTAACTATTTAACTATGGAGGTTCAACCTCCATAGTTTTACTAGAAATCAACTTTCACATTTTCGCGCTGTTCTGGCTCTTCTATTTCAAAAAAGTCAGCCATCTTAAATCCTAAAGGCTTGGCAATCAAGTTTGCCGGGAAACTTTCAATCTTAATATTCATATCGCGCGCGTTTGTGTTATAAAACCTTCTGGCCGCCTGTATCTTGTCTTCAGTATCGCGCAATTCTCTCTGGAGTTCAATAAAATTTTCTGACGCTTTCAAGTCAGGATAATTTTCCGCTACGGCAAAAAGCGATTTTAAGGTGTTGGAAAGCATATTTTCCGCTTGTCCTTTGTCTTTTGCGCCGGTGGCGCTCATTGCTTCTGTTCTCGCTTTTGTGACTTTCTCAAATAATTCCCTCTCGTGCGTTGCGTAGCCCTTTACTGTTTCCACTAAATTCGGGATTAAATTATATCGCCTTTTGAGTTGGACATCAATATCAGACCAAGCTTCTTTTACTCGATTTTTGAGTTTAATCAAGCCATTATAAAGGACTATTACCCACAAAATCACTATCGCGGCTATCGCTAAAATAATGTGTAATGTTTGCATAATAAATAATAATTATTGATAATTGATAATTGATAATTGATCCGACCTTGATTACTTTATTATAGTTTTATTTTGCCTTCTTTGTCAAAAATGAATTAACTAAAAACGCGGAGAGCCGCGTTTTTTGAATTAAAATTATCAGTTATCAGTTATTTTAATATCCCGGCATTCCCATTCCGCCCATGCCGCCGGGCATTGGCGGACAAGTCGCGCCTGATTTCTCCTCTTTCTTTTCAGCAACAACGCACTCTGTTGTCAAAAACATACTTGCCGCTGATGATGCGTGCTGTAAAGCGGAACGAACCACTTTCTTTGGGTCAACTATGCCTGATGCCATTAAATCCTCGTATTTCATTGTTTGCGCGTTAAATCCAAATCCTCCTTCCCTTTTCTTAACTTCTTCCGCAACAACAGCGCCGTCCAATCCTGCGTTCTGCGCGATAATCCTTATTGGCTCCTCCAAAACCCTGCGCAAAATGTTTAATCCTGTGCGCTCGTCTCCTTGAAGGTCTAAATTCTCCAGCACTTTTACGCATCTCAATAATGTTACGCCGCCTCCGGGAACAATCCCTTCTTCAACAGCAGCTTTTGTTGCCGCCAAAGCATCTTCTGTTTTGTGCTGTTTTGCCTTTTGTTCAACTTCTGTCGCGGCTCCAACTTTTATTACTGCCACGCCGCCGGATAATTTCGCCAATCTTTCTTCAAGTTTATCCTTGTCAAACGACTCGGCCGTTCGGAGTTCCTGTTTAATCTGCGCAATTCGTGCGTCAACATCTGCTTTATTCCCTTTGCCTTCCACAATAGTGGTATTTTCTTTTGTAGAAACAACCTTTCTTGCCTGGCCAAGCATATCTGTCTCAACTTTTTCTAACTTCAATCCTAATTCTTCTGAAATCACGCGTCCCCCTGTTACAACAGCAATATCTTCCAGCATTTCCTTCCTGCGGTCGCCAAAACCAGGGGCTTTTACAGCCAGAGCATTAAACACGCCTCTTAATTTATTCACTACCAATGTTGCCAAGGCCTCGCCGTCCACTTCGTCAGCTATAATAACCAATTCCTTCTTGCCTGCCTGCGCCATTTTTTCTAAAATAGGCAAAATTTCCTGAACAGATGAAATTTTCTTGTCAGTTATTAAAATATACGGGTCATCATACACTGCTTCCATTCTGTCAGCATTAGTCACCATATAAGGAGAAATATAGCCGCTGTCAAACTGCATACCTTTCACAATTTCTTTTGACAAGCCGAATGTTTTTGATTCTTCTACCGTGATTACCCCGTCTCTGCCGACTTCCTCCATTACTTCCGCGATTAAATTTCCTATTTCCTTGTTTTCCGCGGAAATTGTGGCTACCTGGGTTATTTCTTCTTTTGTTGTAACGCTCTTTGCCACCTGTTCCAAATATTCCACTATCTTGTTCACTCCTTTTTCTATTCCTCTTTTTAATGCCAACGGGTTAGCTCCAGCGGCAACATTTTTCAGTCCTTCTGAAATTATTGCCTGGGCTAAAATCACTGCGGTAGTTGTGCCGTCTCCGGCGACATCGTTTGTTTTTTCAGCCACTTCTTTAATAATTTCAGCGCCTAAATTTTCTGTTTTGTCTTCCAATTCAATTTCTTTGGCAATACTAACGCCGTCATTTGTAATAGTTGGAGCGCCAAAACCTTTGTCCAGCACAACATTTCTGCCCTTTGGGCCTAAGGTAACTTTCACGGCATCGGCTAATTTATCCGCGCCGGTTTTTAATTTTTTGCGAGCGATCTCGCTGTATTCAATATCTTTTGCCATAATATAATAAAACTATACTATTCAAGAATAGCTAATATGTCTTCTTGTTTAGCGATTAAATATTCTTTATCTTCTATCTTTATTTCGTTTGGACCGTATTTTGTGAATAAAACAGTGTCCCCTTCTTTTACTTCCATTGGAACGATATTTCCTGATTCGTCTTTTCTGCCCGGACCAACAGCAATAACTTTGCCCTGTTCAGGGCTTTCCTTGTCAGCTGTGTCTGGAAGCAAAATTCCTGACTTTGTTTTTTCCTCTTGAGCAATCGGCTCAATAAGAATATGGTCTGATAATGGTTTGATAGTCATAATAATATAAAATTATTTTTATTGTATGTCTCCATATTACAAAAATTAAAAATTCTGTCAAGTAATAGCCATAAAATTTGACAAACAGCGTTTATCTTGCTACAATTCAAATGTCTTAAGCAGGGCAGGCAATTACCTTGCGTAGAATTTGTTTTGCTTTTTTTAACAAAATAAATTGCGCGGGGAGGAAAGTCCGAACACCTATTCCGAATTATTTCGGTCTAAAAAGATAGTGGCTAACAGCCGCCACTCCCTACTTTTATAAGCGGGGAGATGAGGTGCGAGCAGTGACGTGCGAGACCGAAAGGTCAAGCATCCCGTTTGCGGGATAATCCTTGTATAAGTTGCGCCGCAAGGCATAACAAAGCAAGGGGTGAAACGGCAAAACCCTTATCAGGTGCAAGAACAAACTTTTCGACAATCTCCGGATTTGCCGAAAGGAAAAGTGGTTCGCTAGAGCCAAAAAGCAATTTTTGGCCCAGACAAATGATTGCCATCAACCGCTCTGCGGTTGATACAGAATTCGGCTTATCGCCCTGTTTGAGATATTTTTATATTCATTATTCTTTTATAATAATCGGGCGTGTAGCTCAATGGCAGAGCTCTAATCTTATAAGTTAGTGGTTTCAGGTTCGAATCCTGGCGCGCCCACAGACCCCTCATATTTCCTCTTCGGGCGGTTAGCTCAGTTGGTTAGAGTGCTTCAGTGACATTGAAGAGGTCACAGGTTCGAGTCCTGTACCGCCCACCAAATTTATCACTTATCATTAAATTTATGACAACTAAAGCAGAAAAATTTAATAAAGAACAAATCAAGCAGGGTCGGGATGAAATCCAAGCCGGGGATACAGTCAAAATTTATCAAAAAACCCGCGTTACTGGCGGAAAAGATAAAAACAAAGAAAAAATCCAAATTTTTGAAGGATTGGTTTTAGCGCGCAAGCACGGTAAAGGTATAAACGCGACTATTACTGTAAGAAAAGTTATTGCCGGAATAGGAGTGGAAAAAATACTCCCCATACACTCCCCTAACATTGATAAAATAGAAATTATGAAACGCGGCAAAGCAAGGCGCGCCAAACTTTATTATCTGCGAACAGCCAAAGGCAGAAAAGCCCGGCTCAAACGCAAGAAATTTACTCCCGCGCCAGAGCCCGCGCCGACGCCAGCGCCAGAACCTAAACCTGCTTCGCCCGCAGAAACTCCATCAGAAGCAAAAGCGGAAGCCGAATCTGAACAATCGGAGGTTCAACCTCCGACAGTAGAGCAGAAACCAGCAACAGAATCAAAACCTGAAAAACAAACCGAAGAAAACCCAGAAAATGGGCGGGTGCTGTAATTGGTAGCCAGCTTGGATTGAGGTTCCAAGGGGAATTTTCCCGTGCGGGTTCAAGTCCCGCCCCGCTCACAACAACAGTTTTACTCGCATCAAAAAATCGTGGCAAAACCGCGATTTTTTGATGAATTTTTGATAAAAATACAATTTTAATATAGAATTAAATATGATATGGATTTGTATACGCAAATTGAAAATTTGCCGGGAATCGGGACTGTATATCAGAGAAAATTAAAAAAAATAGGTATTAAGACAGTTCGCGATATTTTATATCATTTTCCTCATCGCTATGAGAATTTTTCAAATATCGCGCCGATTTCAAAAATCAAACTCCAGGAAACAGTGTGCGTAATGGGAAAAATTTTAGAAATCAAAAATGAGCGGACATGGAAAAAAAGAATGACATTAACGCAAGCGGTTATTCAGGATAATACAGGCGCTATCCGCGCCGTGTGGTTCAGACAGCCGTATCTGACCAGAACATTAAAGCAGGGCGACAACGTTTGTCTCGCGGGCAAGGTCTCTGTGGACAACAGCGGCGCGTATCTAAGCAACCCAGCGTATGAAAAAATCAGCGCTAACCTGACTCACACTGGACGAATTGTTCCAGTATATCCGGAAACAATTGGGCTGTCTTCCAGATGGTTGAGATATATTATAAAACCATTGCTTGTAAATTTTTCAGCAAAAATTCCGGAAATCCTGCCGCAAAAAATCATCCAAGACAATAATCTTATGCCAATTAGGCAGGCAATATGGCAGATTCATTTTCCTGATTCAATGGCTATGGCGCGCAAGTCAAAAGAACGATTTTCTTTTGAACAATTATTTTTAATAGAAATGGCTGTCTTAAGGGCAAGAATGCGATTAAATCAAGAAACAGCGCCGGCAATGCCAATGGATGTAAATTTGATAAAAAGATTTGTAAAATCATTGTCTTTCAAACTCACTGACGCGCAAAGAAAATGCACGTACCAGGTATTAAAAGATATGGAAAAATCTCGGCCAATGAACCGTTTATTGGAAGGCGATGTCGGGTCTGGCAAAACAATGGTCGCTTTAATAGCCGCTTTGCAAACTATTAAATCCGGGAATCAGGTGGCGTTTATGGCTCCAACTGAAATTCTGGCTAAACAGCACTTTCAAGAAGTTTCCTCTCGGTTAGGGGATTTTAACATCAACATCGGGCTTCTTACTGGTAAAGAAGATAAATTTATTTCCAAAAAATTGAAAAACGAAACAATAGAAATTTCGCGCAAAAAATTAATAGAAAAAACGCAAAAAAACGACTTGGATATTTTGATTGGCACTCACGCGCTGATACAGGACAAAATGAAATTTGGCGAATTGGGCTTGATAATCTTGGACGAACAGCACAGGTTCGGCGTTGCGCAAAGGGCAAAACTGACTACAAAATCAAGCAAACAAATTCCGCATTTATTGTCTATGACTGCAACGCCTATTCCACGCACTCTGGCTTTAACTATTTTCGGAGACCTGGACTTATCCATTATTGACCAACTTCCCAAAGGCAGAAAGAAAATAATCACAAAATTTGTGGCGCCTGCCAATAGAAACAAATCCTATTCTTTTATCAAACAGCAAATCAAGAAAGGAAGGCAGGTGTTTATTATTTGTCCAAGAATAGAAAGCCAGAAAGACAAAGAAAACATAGACCCGACATCTCCTTGGGCGAATGTAAAATCAGTGGAAGACGAATATGAAAGATTGTCAAAACAAATATTTCCTGACTTAAAATTAGTAATGCTTCACGGAAAAATGACGCCTAAAGAAAAGGAAAAGATAATGAAGGATTTTAAGAATAAAAAGTTTGATATTCTTGTTTCAACATCAGTAATTGAAGTTGGAATTGACGTGCCTAACGCTTCTGTAATGGTAATTGAAGGCGCTGATAGATTCGGGCTTTCGCAACTTCATCAGTTTCGGGGCAGGGTTGGCAGGTCAAAATATCAGTCATATTGCTTGCTGTTCACTGACTCGCCTGCTGTGAAAACACGCCAGCGCTTGAAAGCGCTTATTAGTTCTGAAAACGGATTTGAACTCGCTGAAAAAGATTTGAGCATTCGTGGCCCCGGTGATTTTTCCGGAACAAGGCAGTGGGGTATTCCTGACATAGCAATGGATTCTTTGAAAAACATTGCTCTTGTAGAAAAAACAAGAAATTCTGTCCAACAAATTTTGGACGAGGACCCTGAATTGAAACAATACCCGTTTTTGCTGGAACGATTAGAAAAATTTCAAAACAAAATCCACTTGGAGTAAACGCGCGACCAAAATCTTGATTTTTACCAGTTTTTTGGTACAATAATTTCAAATAGCCCTCGTAGTTTAACGGATAGAACAAGAACCTTCTAAGTTTTAGATGGGGGTCCGACTCCTCCCGAGGGCACAAAATAATCATTGATAATTTATTACTGATTATTATGGCGAGCGTAGTGTAGTGGTTTAGCACAAGAACCTGTGGAGTTCTTAGGGGGAGTTCGAATCTCCTCGCCCGCCCCATTCAAAATGAAAACCGCCCTTTAGGCGGTTTTCATTTTGATTACTTATCACTTATTATTTCTTTTCTTCAAGTTTGAGTTTGATGAGTTGTTCCTTGTTGCTGCGAAAAATTTTTAATTCAACTGTGTCGTTTATTTCGCATTTTCGCAAAATCGCGGATAAAGGATTTTTAATAGTTATTTTTTCTTTCTGGCACTCTAAAATAATATCAAACTCTTTTAACCCGGCTTTTTCAGCAGATGACTTGGGGACCACTGCTGGCTCGCCTAAGGCCTCTCTCACAATCAAAGCGCCATAATCTCTTTTTAATTTATTCTGCTCCGCAATTTTCTTATTCAATAAAATATATCTCACGCCTAAAAACGGCTTTCTGATTTTTCCGTATTTTTCAACTTCTTCCAAGTCCTTTTTGGCGTAATCAATTGGAATCGCGAACCCAATATTCTGCGCGAGCATCACCATCGCCGTGTTAATCCCAATGACTTTGCCTTCTATATCAACTAACGGACCGCCTGAATTGCCTGGATTGATTGCCGCGTCTGTCTGTATTAAACCGCGCAATTGTTCTGCCTGGCGCGCCGGACCTCCAAAAGCAGTGATGTTTCTGCTTAATCCGGAAACAACGCCTGTGCTCACTGTATCGTGAAATTCCCCTAACGCGTTGCCTATTGCGATAATTGTCTGCCCGAGTTCAATGTTTTCTGAATTGCCTAATTCTAAAAATGGAAAATTCTTTCCTTGGATTTTCAGCACAGCGATATCGTTGATAGGATCCCTTGCCAGAACTTTAGCTGGATATTTCTTTTCCGGTTCCAGAACAATTGTATAATCAGCGGTTGGGTCGCCGACAACATGCTGGCTTGTGAGGATTAATCCGTCTTTAGAAATTATAAACCCTGACCCGCCCCCAATTTTTGTTTTTTGTTTTTTGTTTCCCATCTGCGGCACCATCAAATTCTGCCCTCCATAAGGAATCATAAAAAAACCCTCAACTTTTGGCAGATCTTTTGAAATAACAACCGTAATAACAGCCGGACAGGCCTTCTTGACTATATCAATAATAGGCGACTTCTCCATATTCTTACACTATATCACATTATTGAAATCAAGGCAAAGATGTGCTACGCTTGAATTGAAAATCGCATTCTCGCCCCTGTAGTTTAATGGATAGAATAAGAATTTCCTAAATTCTGGATAAAGGTTCGATTCCTTTCAGGGGTACTAAAACAATGAAAAAAATTTTATACTATCTTATTGGAAAACATAACAGAAAAATTCCTTTTGTGATTTTAGTTTATTTCTCCGCTACTTTTATAATTGTAAGGACTTGTATTTACGCGTGGACTTACGGCATTATTCCAGAAATCACTGTTATAATAAAAGGCATAGAAATTCATCATCTTAGTTATGGAATTTTTATTTTAGCCATTGTCGGCTACTGGGCGCTCATAAATAATAAAGAAGAATCCCGCATCAAAATCGCAAAATTTTACGGCATTGGGCTTGCTCTTGCTTTTGACGAATTTGGGATGTGGCTTCATTTAGAAAACGATTATTGGCTAAGGCCAAGTTATGACGGCATGATTATAATAACAGTAGCGCTTTTGAATATTGTTTATTTAAATCATATCTGGAAAAAAATCATTGAACAGCATATCCGTTTGGGCAAAAAAATCCTCAACAAATTCACCCGCAAAATAGAACAAAAATAAATGGGCCCATGGCGCAATTGGCAGCGCGCTTCAATGGCATTGAAGAGGTTGCGAGTTCAACTCTCGCTGGGTCCACTAAAACTAAAATCCCGCCATACAGCGGGATTTTGATTTATGGATTTCTGGCGAATTAAAATCCGATGAAATCGCGGATAACCGGGCCGGAAATTGTTGTTAAGTTCCCTTGTTTGTTGATAAAGTTTATTCCAATTACCTGGCCGTCAATATTAAACAATGGACTGCCTGTTGTGTCTGCGCACGCGCTGATGTCAGTATAAATAAAATTCTGGTCAAAATATTTTATTATGCCTTGGCTTACTGCCAACGCCGGCGCGCGCACGGGATTAGTTCCTTTATTCCCTGTTTCTTGAAACATGCTGCTTATTGAAAAAATCCTTTGCCCTAATTTGATTTTGTCAAAATCAAAAAATCCAACAGTATTCAGATTTGCGGCTTCAATTTTCATTAAACAAAGATTACTGTCTGAATCCTTTTTCAAAATTTTGACATCGCCATTTTTAAACGAGGAATAATACGGAGAGCCCTCCGCCCAAACAATGATAGAAGAATTTTTTGGAACTATTTCCGCTAATGTGAGAATTAAGCCGTCAGAAGTGACAATCAATCCAGAGCCCTGCGCAATTGCTCCTTTCTTTGTTTTTGTCTCTATTCCCACCACAATTTTTTCTGTCTTTTGTATAGCATTTTCCAAGGCAATATTTTCCTGTATAAAGATTTCTTTTGTTTCAGTTATGTAAACAGGATTCTGCTCCAAGCTATATTCCAAAAATAAAGGCCTTTCTATAAAATAAGGCCAAAGAATTTGGTCGGAAAAAATACCCCCCGCAGCGCCGATAAAAAAAACAATAATAATCTTAAAAATATTTTTGAGCATAATTACGCTAATGCTTTGTCTCTCTTGCGCCCGCCAACAGCGCGCGCGCTCTTAAACACGATTTTCCCATCGAGCGCGTCTATTGCTATTTTGGCTCCCGATTTTACCGCGCCAGTGATAATCTTCATAGAAAGCGGGTTCAGGACTAATTTCTGGATTACTCTTTTCAAAGGCCTTGCCCCTAAATTCTGGTCAATCCCCTGTTCTGCCAAAATTTGCTTCACTTTCTGGGACACATTTATCTCAATGCCTTTATGCTTCAATCTGCTCGCGACTTTATCAATCTCCAAATCAACAATCTTTCTGATTTCCGGCTTGCCAAGATAATTAAAAATAATTATCTCGTCAATTCTATTGATAAATTCGGGCCTGAATTCCTGGTGCAGGGCCTGCCTTATCTTCTTTTTCAAATCCTCGCGCGCATCGCTATTTTTCTCTTCCAAAAATCCAACTGTCCCCATTTCAGCAATATATTCTGAACCAAGATTTGAAGTCATTATTATAATTGTGTTCTTGAAAGAAACCTTTCTGCCTTTTGCGTCAGTCAAATGCCCGTCTTCAAAAATCTGAAGCAAGATATTAAAAACCTCTGGATGCGCTTTTTCCAATTCGTCCAACAGCACAACGCTGTACGGCCGACGCCGTATTTTTTCTGTCAACTGACCGCCTTCTTCATACCCGACATAACCCGGAGGCGAACCCATAATCTTTGAAACAGTGTGCCGCTCCATATACTCTGACATATCCAAACTGATTAACGCGTTCTCGTCATTAAACAGAAATTCCGCAAGCGCGCGTGCTGTTTCGGTTTTTCCAACCCCGCTGGGGCCCAAAAACATAAACGAACCCAATGGCTTGTTCTCCTCGGAAATTCCCGCGCGCGAACGCCTAATTGCGGAAGATATGGCTCTTATAGCCGGCTTCTGTCCAATCACTCTCTTGGATATAATTTCCTCCATCTTTTCTAATTTTTTTGCTTCTGCTTCCATCAGCCGCATTACTGGAATCCCTGTCCAGACAGACACAACCCTGGCAATATCTTCTTCTGTAACCTCTTCCTTTAAAATTTTGTCTTTCTTCTGAAACCTGGTAAGTTGTTTTTCTTTTCTGCTAATTTGCTTTAATAATTCCGGAATCTTGCCGTATTTTATTTCCGCTGTTTTTTCAAGGTTTGCTTCTCTCTGTGCCACTACTGCCTGAAAATTCAAATCATCAATTTCTTTTTTAAATTTTCTGATGTCCTGAATCAGGTCTTTCTCGGTTTTCCAGCGCATTTCAATATTTTTAATTTTCTCTTTTAGGTCAGCGAGATTGCGCTCTATTGATTTTAATCGCCTTTTTGCTTTTGCGTCTTTTTCTTTGAAAATAGCGTGCTTTTCAATTTCTAATTTTTGGATTTCTTTTCTGAATTTGTCAAACTCTGCCGGCTCTGACTCAATTTCCAAACGCAGAGCGCTTGTGGCTTCGTCCATTAAATCAACTGCTTTATCCGGCAGGAAGCGGTCAGTGATATAGCGGTAAGACAACTCTGCCGCGGCAATGAGCGCGGAATCCTTGATTTTTACCCCGTGGTGCAGTTCGTATTTTTCTTTTATCCCCCTAAGTATGGCAATAGTGTCTTCAACATTCGGCTCTGCCACATAGACCGGCTGAAACCTCCGTTCCAGTGCCGGATCTCTCTCAATATATTTTTGGTATTCTTTCAGGGTAGTGGCGCCAATAGCCCTTAAATCACCTCTTGCCAAAGCCGGCTTTAATAAGTTGGAAGCGTCAATAGCGCCTTCTGCGGCTCCGGCGCCAACCAGTGTGTGAAGTTCGTCAATAAATAAAATATACCTGCCTTGGCTTCTGTCAATCTCCCTTAAAAACGCTTTAATTCTGTCTTCAAATTCTCCCCTATATTTGGTGCCGGCGACCAAACTGCCTAAATCCAAGGAAATAATTTCTTTTTCTTTCAAACTTTCCGGCACCTGCTGTTTAATAATTTTCTGTGCAAGGCCTTCTACAATCGCTGTCTTGCCCACTCCTGCTTCTCCAATAAGAACCGGATTGTTTTTAGTTCTTCTGGACAAGACCTGCATTATCCTTCTGATTTCGTTTTCCCTGCCGACAACCGGGTCTAACTTTCCCTGCTTTGCCAATTGATTAAGATTCTTGGCGTATTTTTCCAGAACCTGATATTTGGATTCCGGTTCCGGGTCTGTAATTCTTTGTCCCCCGCGGATTTTAGCCAAATTTTTCAGCGCCTCCTGATATGTAAGTTTGCCGAATTCCAGAACTCCGGCGCCTCCGCGCGCCTGCAGAAAATCGGCTTTGTCTAAAATTTCTTTTGCTTTGGTCTGCGTGGATAACAAAGACAAAAATAAATGCTCTACTGAAATAAATTCGTCGCCCATTTTCATTGCTTCTTCTCTCGCTTTGTCAAGCGTTTTTGCCATATCCTGGGTCAGATAAAATTGGCCAAAGGCCTGGGACCCGGCGCCTGCGGGAATTTTCTGCATTTCTTTTTCTGCTCTGTCTGCCATTTTTTTTATATCAACTCCCATTCTTTCCAGCAATGTCAAAACAACGCTTTCTTCCTGGGATAGCAAAGCGAAAAGTAAATGAAGCGCGTCTATCTGCTGCTGGCCTCTTTGGCGCGCGGAATCCTGCGCCAATAGAATCGCTTCCTGGGCTTTATGTGTAAAATTAGGACCAATCATAATAAAATTTTTGTGTTTTTCTATTTTGAGTTTATCAAAAAATCAGTAAAAAATCAATACAAAAAAAATGAGACCAAAACAATTTACACTGCTTTGGCCGTAATTTGGAATATTTTTTTTCGTATTGCGCTTTTGCGCGTCATGCTCATTATTTTGTCCTTTTTCCTTCTTGCTTTTTTAGAGCCCAATAAATCGTTTTATTTATGATTCACCATCCAACGTCTTCATCCGGTTACGTATAAGTTTGTTTCATGTACTAATGTTTTTGGGCTTGTCGCTATCTCGCATTTTGTATAATCATGTCTTGTGTTTACTGCCATCATTCTAAGGACAAGTACTGCGTTCATGGCTTTGATTGAACCCTTGGGACTAACAAGAGTATGTCCCTTCTTCATGCTCCATCTCAAGAACATCGCTATCCCAATGCCTATAGCCACTGCGATACCTAGTGTCAACATAGTTGTCGCTGACAATGCTACTGAGCTTGATGCGGTCATAAGTTCTGTTTCGGTTGCTAGTGCTACACCACTAAACGCAATGGCAAAAATGGCTATGGCTGCAATTACTGCTGATGCTGTGCCTGTCATCCAATTCGTTTTCATTTTTTTTTATATCACCCCCTAAATCTTTATAGCGCTTTAGGTACTGGAACTCCCGCGTAGTTCTAACAAGTTTATTTTGCGCGTTTGTAAAACGCATTGTTGATATCTCTGTATCTTAAGAAATCATCACAATCAATTCCAACAAAGTCTACTCAAATGGCGAGGTTTTGCGCTAATCTAAATTGGATCTGGCGCTTAGCTTTTACGTCATTGCTCTGCACTGTATTGCACAATATTATTCCACTAGTCGGGAGGCCAGCGTTTAATCTACTAAAGCAAATTAACAGACTAAACGCTGTTCCCGACTTCAAATTATTAAAGAACTATTATTGCTTTCTATTTTAGAATAACAAATCGTAATTCTATGTCAAGTGGAAAATTATTCCAAATACCAAACATCATTAACGCGGCGACCACCAGTGAGCATTCCTCCCATTATGTAAATTTTGCGGTCAAACACCTCGCAAACAGGATCTTCTCTGCCAAGCCAAGGAATGTCTGTTAAAAATTTTTCCCAATTCCTGCCGTCATCTGAATACCAAACATCGTTATACGCTTTTCCAGCGCCATTCCAGCCGGCCAAAATCCAGATTTTATCCTGAAATACAAGAGCGCAATGCCCGTGCCTACCAAGCCATTCTGGGGTATCTGTTTCTAATTTCCAATTTTCGCCGTCTTTTGAAGACCACACTTTTCTCTCACCCAACAAACTTGGTATAACTCCGCCAATAAGCCATAACTTATCCTGAAACACTATAACTGTCTGGTCATACATTGCTGGCCAAGGCGCTTTATCTATCACTAATTTCCAATTCCTGCCATCCTTGGAGCTCCAAACATCGTTTTTAGCGCCTTTTGAGTCCACTCCGGCAATTATCCAAATTTTATTATCAAACACAACAGATGAATGCCCTTTCCGCCCGCTCCATTCAGCGAAACTTGTGATTTCCTGCCAATCCTTGCCGTTATCTGACGCCCAAATATCGTTTACAAGCCCCCATTTGTTTTTCTCCCAACCGCCCAAAATCCAAATTTTGTCTTGAAACACGACTGAACTATGCGCCCTGCGGCGGCCCCATTCAGCGCTGTCAGTTATGAGTTCCCAATTTTCTCCATCCTTAGAATTCCAAACATCGCTCTCGTGAATATGATACTCATACGCGACATTAACATTGCCGTCCCTTATTCCGCCCATTACCCAAATTTTATTATCAAACACCACTGATGTATGAGCATCTCTTTTTGACCAAGGCGCGTCCCCGGGAGTGTCCCACGCCATATTTTCGACATCAAATTCTTCAGGCGTATCCTGCCCTTGCGATTTTGGCAGTTCTGTCATCTCAATATCGCCCAACAAATTATTGATTTCTCTTGTACCGCGCAAAATCAAAAACCCAAAAATTATTATTTCCAGCAAAATTATCAAAACCACTATTCTTATACTCAAACCCTTCATAATAATTATTTTACTCTACCCGTTCGTCTAACATAACCCAGATAGTCTTTTCTTTGTAATGTCTGTCTTTTTGCTTTTTTTCGTCAGGATTTTCAGGCCTCAAAATCTTTAATTTTATTGTGTCCCCAGGATTGTATTTCAAAATAATTTTTACCAAAGAGTTATCCAAAGTAATTTTTTCATTATTAAATTCCAAAATTATATCCCCTTCGCGCAATCCGGCTTTATCGGCAGGCGAATTAGGGGCTATGGCTTGCTCGCCGGAACTTCCTTTCACAACCAAAATCCCGTAATCAACAGGCAAATCATATTGCTGTTTCGCGGCTTCCGTGAGCAAAGCATAGCGAACTCCGAGAAACGCTTTTTTAATCCTTCCATATTTTTGCACATCTTGTAAATCCTTTTTAGCGCAATTAGCCGGGATAGCAAATCCAATATTTTCAGCTCCTGCCTGGGCTACAGCGGTATTTATGCCTATTACTTGTCCGCGCAAATTTAATAACGGTCCGCCTGAATTTCCTTTATTAATTGCGGCGTCTGTCTGAATCACATCTTCCAATGTTTCCACCAAACCGCCGCCAGAAGCAGTGATGGTTCTGCCCAAACCGGATATTACGCCAACAGAAACAGTGTTTCTAAACTCCCCAAGCGCGTTACCAATGGCAATAACTGTCTGTCCTATCTGCAAGGACGAAGAATCCCCAAATTCCAACATAGGAAATTTATCTATTGTGATTCCCCCTGTATTATTCACATTCTTGTCCGGCTCAATTTTTATAACAGCAATATCCTGAATAGTGTCTTTTGCCAAAACTTTGGCGGAATACTGGGCCCCGTCATTGGTAAACACGGTATAATCAGCCGCGTCGTCCAGAACAACATGCTTGTTAGTGATAATCATTCCGTTTTCAGACACAATAAATCCTGTTCCTCCTCCTATCTTCTGTTTTTGCGTCCCTTTTTGCCTGTATTGCGGAACTTGTAAAAAATTATCACCAAAAGGAGAATAATAAAATTTTTCCATTACTGGGACATCTTTTGTAATAATAATGCTCACTACTGCCGGAGAGGATTCTTCCACTACTTTAATAATTTTTTCCTCAACAGACGTCTGGGGAATATACTCTTTTTCTACGGCTTTTTCTACGGCTTTTTCTATAATTGTTTCTTTCTCAATAATTTTGGCGTCGGGAATCTCAATGTTAAAATCAGAAAGATGCTCTTTAATTTCATTATAAAAGTACAAACCAGAGGCAATGCCGGCAGCGCCGCCAAATAAAGAAGAAACAAAAATACACAGAATCAAAATCCTTAAAGTTTTGAATTTCTTTCCATTAACTGGCTTTCTACGCAGTTTTGAAAGATTGAATTTAGGTATTTCGTACATAATGTAATAAATTAAATGAGCGAGGGCTTCGTTGCCTTGCGAATTTCTTGCTATTCATCATCTCCAATATATCGTAATCTGAATAATTTTTCAAATTTATTGCTCTCATTAAGTCTTTCTGGCTTTTACAGTGGGATGAAAACCCATATATTTTCCAAACATCAAACGCGTTTGCGCGTGTATCGCCGGTATGGCTCCAAAAATTACCAAACTTACCGGAATAAAAAGCCATTGTACAATAATAAACAAATTTTTCCACTGCGACCAGTAAAACGGCCTTGCGCGAAGCAGTAAGCTATTTATAACAACAAAGACAACCACACCTATCAACGCCGCAGTCATAATGTCGCCTGTGAGATTTGGAAGATTATACGAAAGCATTGTTCCTTTGAATTCTTCTCCTCCAAGCATAATTGGCAGCCACCCAAGAAACAACAAAAGCAAAGCATTAGTTGCCCAAGCCCAGCACCCTTCTATAAGAAGAAACGCGTAATGGAATTTTTTCATAAAAGGAATTTTTTTGTTTTTATAAAATCCAAACAATAGATAAGGAATTCCTTCGCTCCCCCATGCCCATCGCAATTGCTGTTTATACTGTTCAATAACGGTTTGTTTCAGAGTGCTTGCCAAACAAGTATCCATTGAAACAGGATAATGCAGAGGAACTATTTTGTAATCGCCGTCATAAAACAAAAAACTTTTCCAAAATATGCCAGCGTCTTCGGAAACGACATTTGTCTGCCAAAATCCTATTTCATTCAGCGCTTTAAAACTCATAGAATGCGAAGAATAAGTAACAATTTTCTCCGGCCGCTGCTGTTGTATCATTTGCCAAAAAACATTACAGGAAGACACAACGCGCGAAAAAAACGGAGCGCCCTGAACATTGTTCAAATACAAAGGAATTGGCTGAAAACTGGTATGATGAGGGTCTTCATCACGCAGAAAATAATAAGTTAAAATAGAAAAATAATCAGGAAATACCTGGGTGTCGCTGTCAAAGCAGGAAACAATAATTTTATCATAAGAAATTTGAAACGGGTCTATTAATTTTTGCTTTGCCTGCTTTATCGCCCAGGTTTCATTGGAGCCCTTGCCCGCAAGTTCGCCTTCTATATCTTGGGGATGCGTTGTGAGTAAAAATTTATAAAATTGGTTCCCGAATTTTTGCTGTATTTTTCGTCCTGTTTCCTGCGCGCTTTCGCCGGCGCGCTCTTCCATAGCCAGCACCACGAGCATTTTATCTTTCGGGTATTTTGAATCAACCAATGCCTGAAAACTTTCGCCTATTACTTCCATTCCTTCCTTATATATAGGGAAAATAACTAAATGATACATTTCTTTCCAGTCCTGCGTTTGCTTTAATTTTTCCATCCAGTTTATTTTAAGATTATTTGCCATTTTTCTATAAGCACCGGCAAGACAAGCAGAAAAATAAATTGTTCGCAACAGCCAATACACGCAAAAAGCAATCATAAAATACGCTATCCATATTGGCCTTAGCCAGGACAAAACTACCATTCCTATTAAAGTAAGCCAAACCAAAAACCCGGGGAAAATCTCAAAAATCCTGTAAATAATTCTTTCCTTGGTATTTTCCGCATCAAGCGCTTTCCCAATATTAATATAGTATTTATTATTCATTAATTATTGTTCCCGCGAAATCCCAGATTTCTGAACTATCTTGTGTCGTTTTGAGCCAATACCACCACTCGCCTCCCCACAAATAAAATTCGTCTAATCCGCTGTTTTTCGCAAACTCAACGTTGTTCTTAAATAATTCCAAATTCATTGTTTTTTTCTGCTCCTCAATTGGCAAATCATAAAGCAAAACAGGTCCCCAGGGCTCTGCCTGCAATTCAATGCAAATCACTTTTTTATCAAATATTTTTTCAATAATTCGCGCTTTGCGCGCGTAAAAAATTGGCGGAAACGGATATTTTATATAAGTTTCCAATTCCTCAAACCACACTGTTTTATACATTGTTATCCCTACAATGTCTCCCATGCGCGCGGACTTGGTAAAAAAAGAAAATTCTCCGCTTTCTGAAATAATAATCGGCCTGTTCTCGCTGTCTAAAGATTTTACCAAATCAATTTCTTCTTTCAAAAATTTTTTATCAATTTTGGGACACTTGCCAAAAGGAAAAAACGGCTCGTTCTCTATCTGCCAGGCATTTATGGAAGTTGAACCTCCATAGTTTGAAACTATTTGTTCAAGCAGTTCTAAAATTTCTTGTTCCCTGTCCTGTTTATTCAAATTTTCTGCCCATTCTGGAATATGACATTCCGGCCATCGCCCTGTTTTCATTCCTGTTACCAACAAAATTTTAACATCGCGTTTTTCCGCCTCATTAATCTGCCAATTCAAATCATCAAAATAAAATTCGTCTTTGGCTGGCTCTAATAAATCCCAATGCGTAATTATTTTCAGATTTTTCACATCTAAATCATCAAGCAAAGCAAGATATGTTTCTTTCCAATCCATTCCCAAATCCTGAGCGTACGTCTGGGAAAAATTCACTCCCCAAACAATATTTTCGCTTTGCGCCGCGTTTCCAACAAAAAACCAGCCAATACCAACAACTAGCGCAACCAACAATCCTATTAAAATTTTACTGATTTTTTTCATAAAACTAAAATAATAAGGCCTGCGGCAATTAACGAGACAGCCGCAACTTTCTGCAAAATAATTTTTCGCGATATTTCTTCTGATAAAATTTTTGGGAATTTTATAGAAACCGCGGCGGCTAAAATCAACACGAAAACATATTTAGTCCCTTCCAAGGCATTAACAAAAACAAGCAAACCAAAAGGGACCAAAGCAACAGCCCAATTCTGAAGAACAGACGACGCGCCGCCGACTAATTGATTTGCCATAAAAATCAATCCAGTATCTCTTTTGAAAGTATGTTTCTTTCTGAATATCTCATCCCGCACTTCTTTGGACAATAAAAATAATATTCCTGTTAAAAAAGCGCCAATTCTTATCCAGATAAAAGCTGACCAGAACGGCTGTGTCTCATACGCAAATTTAGAAAGAATAAAACACACAGAAAATAAAAACGCTGCTAAAACAGAAATTTGAAAACTTTTTAAAGTAATTGATTTGTCTTTATCATAGACAATTAAAACACTTCCCAAAATCAATAAAATCAAACTTAATATCTGATAAATCCCTAAAACTTCCTTGCCTCCGGAAGACAAATAAACCCAGCAAAATACAAATAAAGGCAGAATTCCTCCAATTGCAGGAATGACCCGGGAAACTTCAAATTCTATTAATGCCTTGTATAAAGCGAAAAGCCCTAAAAGGAAAAAAGCGCCAGCGAGAAAATTCAAAACAATCAAAGAAAAGGCAGGAACATAAAATCCTAAAGGAATAAAAATAATGGTAACAATGCTTAATATCCCCACATAAAACGTATAGACCTTGGCGCTGGGAATATGGCTTTTAAGCAGATATTTATCAACCAGAGCCGCAATTGCCTGAAGAAAATACGCTAGAATTGTAACAATTAGCCAGAGCATATTACTTGTTGAATATTATAAGTCCCTAATTTCTCGGCTTTGATAAATCCCTGCATCGCGGCACGCGCAAACCAACCCGCGTCTAATAAGTCAAAAATCCATTGATTTGCGTATTTTGGATTTTCCTGCGGCAGCGCGGCCCCAATCTTATTAAGCCATTTTTGGTTAAACACTTCTTGCGACCCGACGCACGGAGCCATAATAATAGGAATACCTAAAGCCGTATAAAAACTTAATTCACTTGGTTTGGTGTATAAAATATCAGTTGTCCGCAAGCCGAGATTAAAATCTCTAAAATAATTTTGGATATTTTTGCTAAAAATAATATCAATATTTTTCAATCCCAAAATTTTAATTTCTTTTGAAAAATAATCTTTGACATCCTGCCTAATTCCCGCGGACAATATTATTCTAATTTCCTGTTGTCTGATTTTTTCCTGCATGGATTTTATAATCGCGATTCCGATTTCTTTTTGCAAGCCAGCGCCTCCCACGGCAAACATTATTGTTAAAATATGGTCTGATTTTTTGGGAATTTTGCCTACGTATTTTTTGATTAAGGGCCCGTATTGGCTAAGATATTTTTTTTGAGGGTCAAGATTAATCAAGCGGTGCGATAAATCGCGTTTCAAAATATTCAAATTCTTGTTCCCTATATTTTCCAATGGCAAGGGATACCCGGTAAAAAAAATGTTTTCTGAATTTACGCCGTATAATTTTAACCGTTCAACAACACGCTCTGTTGGCGCAAAATATCTTATTTTGCTTGTTCTCGGATTAATGGACGCCCAGGTTCTGGAAATATCCGCGTCGCAAATAATACAAAAAATTTCTTTGGAATAATTAAAAACTTCTGCCATAAAAGCGGAAACAAAAAAAGTATTGAGCATTGGCAATGGTTTTTGCGATATTTTTGCAATCAAGTGCCTGCCCCATTTGAAATTTTTAATAATGAAAAAATTTTCACGCAACGCGAAATTTGGCTGCGAAAGGTCTCTTTTTGGATAAAATTTATGAATTTTTTGCGTCTCGTCAAACGCGCGAAAAAACAAATTTCCAATTAAAGGAATTTTCTTAATATTTGAAATAAATTCATAGGATTTTTTCGCTGTTTTCCAAATTTTCTTGTCTTTCCATGGAATATCCTGATAGTTGTTGGCAATAATAACTTCTCGCTTATACGCAAAATCTTTCAAAGAATACGCTGTTCTTTGATGGCCATACCCCATATTAGCTCCTACAAGCCAAAATTTGTTTTCTTTTGCTGTTTTTGACATTATTCAATTGTAGCACATTATGAGAGTGTAGAACAATATCCTTTCTACTGCGACTTCCAAAATTCGGTCAAATTTCCCAAAAATTTTCTCAACTTGTATTCTATACAGGTTTCAAAAATTATTTGAAAAATTTGCCTCAAATTTTGAAAATCTCGTAACAAAAGATATTGTCCTACGCTCTCATTGACCTAAAACTAAAAACTGCTACAATAAGAAACAATAAGGGTAAGTTAAAGTATCACAAATTTTATGAGGGTATTTAGCGGGGTGAGGCCCACAGACAAACTTCATATAGGAAACTATTTAGGCGCCATAAAGCAATGGCTTGAATTTCAGGAAAAAAGTGAATCTGTTTTTTGTATTGTTGATTTGCACGGTATTACTACTCCGTATAGTCCAAAATCCTATCAAAAAGAAATTTTAGAAAAAACCGCTGAATATCTGGCTTGCGGGCTTGACCCGGAAAAATGTATTATCTTTATCCAGTCCAGAGTTAAAGAGCATACAGAATTAGCGTGGCTGTTGGGAACTATATGCCAAGTTGGAGAACTTCAAAGAATGACCCAGTATAAGGAAAAAAGGCAACAGCATAAATCCGCTGCCGCTGGTTTATTAAACTACCCGATTTTAATGGCAGCTGATATTCTGCTTTATCAGACAGACATAGTTCCAATAGGCAAAGATCAGGTCCAGCATCTTGAATTAACAAAAACATTAGCAAAAAAATTTAATGCAAGATTCGGAAAAACTTTCAAAATACCGGAGCCGTTTCTGCCAAAATTAGGAGCTAAAATTATGGCTCTTAACGACCCTAAAAAGAAAATGTCTAAATCAATGCCGGAAACCTGCTTATTCTTATTTGACGAGCCAAAAGATATAAAAAAGAAAATAATGTCAGCTGTAACAGATACCGGAAAAACCATTGAATACGACCCAAAAAGAAAACCAGGGATTTCCAATCTTTTAACAATTTATTCGTTATTTGCAGACGAACCAATCAAAAAAATAGAAAAACAATTTCAGGGAAAAGGCTACGCGGAATTAAAGAAATCTTTAGTAAAACTTTTGGAAAAAGAGATGGAACCGTTCCGCAGAAAAAGAAAAGAATTACTGAACAGAAATTCTTATGTTGAAGAGATATTGAACCAAGGTGAACGAAAAGCGCGCGTTATCGCGCAATCTACTATGAATGATGTGTATAAAAAAATGGGGTTGACTGGATAACCGCAAAATGTTAGGATATCTCATAATTCCGTAAATATGACTAATTACGAATTAACTTATTTAATTTCGCCTGAAACAAGCGAAGAGCAAAGAGAAACAATTTCTCAAAACATCACCTCCTTTATCAAAGAACAAGAAGGCGTTTTAGGAAATATTCAAGGCAAATTAATAAAAAAATTCCTGGGCTATCCTATCAAGGATCAAAATATGGCTTATGTCGGCACCCTGTATTTTTCTTTTCTTGCTGAAAAAGTAAAAAATTTGGAAGAAAAAATAAAACTGGAAAAACAAATTTTGCGCTTTATGCTTATCACAAAACCGCAGAAAGAAAAATTGAATTTCAGAAAAAGACGCAAGAAATTTATTCCAGGAATTAAAAAACAGAAAATTGAATTAAAGGAAATTGACAAAAAAATAGAAGAGATACTTAAGTAATTTTATGAATTTAAATAAAGTATTTTTAATAGGGAATTTAACTGCTGACCCGGAGTTAAGAAACACTCCCTCGGGCCAGGCGGTTTGTAATTTCAGAATGGCTACCAACCGCATTTGGAATGATAAAAACACTGGGCAGCAGCAGCAAAAAACAGAATATCACAGCATAGTTGCCTGGCGCAGATTAGCGGAAATTGTTTCCCAATTTTTGAAAAAAGGCGGGTTAGTATATGTGGAAGGAAGATTGGAAACACGATCCTGGGACGACCCTTCTGGAAATAAAAAATATCGCACGGAAATAATTGCCGAAAGAATACAATTAGGGCCTAGAACCAGCGGGGTATCAAGAAGAGAAGGATTTAATCAAACGCCTCCAGCGTCAAACCCTGCTCCATTTGCTGCTTCTCCTCAAGCGCAGGAAAGTATTAAAGAAGAAATCCCTATTATTGAAGAAGACGCGCCTCTGTCCGCAACAGAAGAAACACCGGAGCAAGCGCCTAAACCGAAGCAGGAGCAAACACCAGCCACGGAGCCACAATCAGCGCCGGCGTTAAAAAACGAAAATCTACACGCTGGCGGAAAAAACGAAGAAATAGATGTAAAAGAAATACCCTTCTAAAAAATATTATGGATTGTTTATTTTGCCAAAAAAATATAAAGGAAATTGATTTTAAGGACACAGATTTGCTTAAAAAATTTATCTCTGGTTTGGGAAAAATCAGACCTAAAAAAAAGACAAAACTCTGCGCTTTTCATCAAAGAGGAATGGCGCGGGCCGTAAAAAGAGCCCGTCATTTAGGTTTGCTTTCCGCCACCAGCAAGTAAGAAAAATAAATAACGAATAAAGAATTATGAATTAAGAGTTGAGAATAAAAAATTGCGGTTCCCCGCAATTTTTTAATTTTTGACTTTTAATTCTATTCACTTAATTTTTCTTTTATGGCTTTTTTGAGTTTTTTAACTGTTTCTGGATTTTCTTTAAGGAAATCTTTTGCCGCCTCCGCTCCAACGCCGAGTTTTATGTCTTCAAAAGAATATGTGTTCCCTGTTTTCTTGATTACTTCATGTTTTATCCCGGCATTAAGAAAATCGGAAAACTTTGAAATTCCCTGTCCGTAATAGATGTCAAATTCAACTGTTTTGAACGGAGCCGCCACTTTATTTTTAACTATTTTCGCCCTAATTCTTGAGCCAACGATTTCATCTTTTTGTTTTATTTGCGCAATTCTTCTCAAATCTATTCTTACGGAACAATAAAATTTCAAGGCAAGCCCTCCTGGCGTTGTTTCCGGGTTGCCCCAGACAACTCCGATTTTCATTCTGGTTTGATTCAAAAAAACAATCAAAGTATTGGTTTTTGCGGAAATGCCGGATAATTTCCTTAACGCTGAAGACATCAAACGCGCCTGAAGCCCTATCTGGAACTCGCCCATTTCTCCGGCAATCTCCGCTTTTGGAGTTAGGGCTGCCACAGAATCAATCACAATAACGCTCACTGTGCCCGACCGCGTCAATGTTTCCACAATCTGCAGGGCCTGCTCACCTGAATCCGGCTGAGATATTAAAAGTTCGTCAACATTTACTCCAATTCTTTTAGCGTAATCAGGGTCCATCGCGTGTTCGGCGTCAATAAAAGCGCAAGTCCCTCCTCTTTTCTGGGATTCAGCGATAATATGCAATGCTAATGTGGTCTTTCCAGACGACTCGCCTCCGTATATTTCAATTACACGGCCTAAAGGAACGCCTCCAACGCCCAACGCTGAATCCAAAGAAATAGAGCCGGTTGGAACTACATCAACATCAACTGATTTAATATCTCTCAACTTCATTATAGCGCCATCGCCAAATCTTTGCTTTATTTCATCTACTGCTTCCTGTAAATTTCTGATTTCCGGCTTTTCTTCTTTTTTATCTTTTGATTTTGGTTTAAACATAATTGTATATTTGCTCCAACGACTTGCGTCAGAGTTCTTTATTGAATAATACCACTTTTGAAATAATTTTCAACTTGAATTGAATTCGTTAATTCGTAATTTGTAATTCTATTTAATGCATAATCACCAAAATGGATGGAAAAATGAATAAAGCGCTCCTAAAAACCGTGTGTGCAAGCCAGTGGTATGAGATTTAAAAAACGGCGGAGCGGCAAACTTTACCGCTAATTGAGCGTATGACCAGGATTAGCTTAATCTCATAACCGCTTTGTCTGGCCGCGCCTTAGACATCTCTTTCTCTGCTCTTAATAACTCTCTTTCAGCTTTCTCTATGAAGCGATCAACTGTATCTTGGAACCTGGGATTTTCAACAGGTGCATTCTTAGCGTCATTAATAGCTGTTTCAGCTATTAACTTGTCTGCTTTTATTAGATTGTCTGTAACCTGCTTAAATACTGGCAGAATGGTCTTAA
>JAGMDC010000005.1 GCA_023128895.1 Candidatus Parcubacteria bacterium
AGGCATTATCCAAACTTTTATCAATGTGCCTGATAATTGAATCAATCTCTCTATTTATTCCTTTGTCATTGGTTTTACTTCCTTCCAAAAGAGATATGCTTTGTTCTTTGAGAAGTTTAGGGGTCTGCCAGGGAATTGCATGGAGAACAGCAATATCTGTTGTTCCTGTGATTGGCTGTTCTAATTCTTGCCCTGGTTCTATTTGCTCTTCTGAAATAACATCTGATGTGTAGATAGCGGTTTCTGGGTCAATATAGCGGGCATAAATTTCATAACTATCTGTAGTATCTTCCATTTCTTGAGCAATCTCCGGATTTTCCTCCAAAAACTTCTGGTTGTCATACGAGGAAACTACAAAATGGCAATTCTCTATCTCTGGAGGAATAAATATCCATTCTGGCGCATCTTGGTTGTCACCAGATACTATTGCTTCTGAAATTCCAATTTCATACTCTCCTGTTTCGTAATTCATCCCGATGTGCTTTCCGTCATCGCAATAGAGATGGAGGTCAATATCGGGGAGAGTGGTTGGGGTTTGTGGAGATGATTTTTCTTTTGTGTTAATTATTCTAATTTGGACTCCTTCGTGATCAAGTTCTGACTCTTGAGTAAATGAATATGCAAATAAAACGATAATGCCGATAGAAACAAAAATAATCAAAACCCAAATAATTTTTGAAAAGATTTTTATTAACCTTTTTTCTTTGTTTTTATCAGGAATAATTTTTTTATTTAATAATCTCAAGAAAAAATTCAATAAAAACAAAACAAACAGTAACCATAAAAAATTAATTCTCGATTGAGTTAGAAAAAACCATACACAAAAGAAAATACCACACAAAAAAGAAATTATAAGAATTTTTTTAAAAGTATTAACTGATTTTATCTTTCCCTTAAAAATAATTTTATTTGTTAAAATTAAAGAACTCAATAAAAGCAAAGGAAATAGCATCCACCAAAAAATACCTTCGGCGACTCTCCTACTATATTCTTTTGAATATCTTGGCGGACTCTTTTTAGTTATAGATGTTTGTCCTTTTTGATAAATAGGACTTTGTTGTGTTATAGAAAAATTTGGTGAATTCTCAAAAATAAAATCTCCTTTTATTTTTTCTCTAAAAAGTGAATCAGGTTTCAAAATAACTCCCCAAAATTTATCAAAAAAAGAATTATTAGTTATTTCTTCAATTTTCGCTTGAATCTCATATTTGTCATTAGCGGTTCTATCAGTTACCGCTGTGAATTTCACTAAATTGTCTATATCTCGATAAATGCTACCTGAAGGATTTAAAACTCCATCAGTAATAAACGCTAATGGATTTACAGGATTATGTCCTGGAATAGTAATTGTCCAATCTTCAGCCGCTATCTTTCTTTTATCAAGATTGTAGCCATATTTTGGAAAACCCATGCTATCAACATAATACAAAATTAAATGTTTGCTTGTTAATCCCGGCAAAGAAGAATCCCATGTTTTCAAATCTCTATTCCTTGCTTCTAAGATATAGTATTTTTCAGATTCATCGTTTGTATCATTGCTTAAATTGTATCTAAAAACATTATCCCCTAAATTGCATGTTTCCAAAGAATTTATCCAGTATTCTCCATAAGCAGATTTCGGATGAATATCATAGTTTAGCCATTGTAAAAATTCTTTTGTAAAAGAACTCATATTACAGGGATTGGAACCATTCCCCTTTATAGGCAAAACATCTATTAATCCACCATTCCATGATCCATCTGCCATTAAATCCCATTTTCCGACATCTCCCATCTTATACATATCCGGAGTTGATGTATTTTTAGGAGTTATAGATGACCCGATAAAATGTCCTATTTCATGAGCCCAAACGCCGACAGGACTACTTTCCCCAACTTTAATATTGGAAAATTCTATCACTTCGCCAGTCAAATCATCAATAATCACCCTTTGAAAACCATCTTTATTTTTTCCAGCCCTTACAACTATTATTATATCTTTGTCAAACAAATCAATTCCTTGGGATATAACTAAATTTACAGCCTCTTTAATAAAGTCTCCTTCTTGAATAACCTCAAACCAATCTCCATTGTTGTCAAAAATTTTAAAATCTAAATTAACTGTTCCAAATGAGTTTTCTCTATGGTAATCAGTAACACAATCAGTCAAATCCCGATAATATTCCTCGTTATGGCCATTAGGATAGGTTTTTTCAGAAATAAATTTGCAGGGTTGTTCAGTGATTTCTGATGCTTCGTGTGGGACATTACTCGGTTCAGCCAAAATTACCGCAACATTGTAGATTGAAGATTGAGGCGCTTCCCACCCGCTCTCTGTCATAAAAGGATATCTGTCGCTGTTATCATGTTTAACATAATGGCGTGTGTCACCTATTCCATCGCTTCCTGGTTGGTCTTGATTAGAGCCTGACTTCTCATCTATACCCGTATAATCATTCCAATAATTGCCGCCGTGTATGGAAAGATCAAAATCAATAGGATAACCATTGTCAAGGAAGCTGCTGTATGAATCGTAATTAAGTACCTGAATAGTGTTATCTGTAAAATTATTATGAAATATTTTATTGCCGTCAGAAGAATAAAAATAAATTCCTTTACCATTAAAGCTAATATTATTCTCAATTAATATATTATAATTGGAATAATAAATTTGGATTCCATTTATGCTATTTGAAATAGTGATGTTTTCTATCCTGGAATTATTTGTTTTCCAAAAGAAAATACCGCTGATGTTTTTATCCAAAACTAAATCTTTCACCGTGATATTATCACAGTTTATGCAATAGAAAACGCCTGCATTTGTTGAGCTATCGTAAACTTGATTAGTAACATTCCGTAAATAGTAAATAGGCTTGCCATCAACTGTATTGCTTGTGTCTATGGTATTCTGGAAAGCAAAATCATATTCTCCTGTTGCATACACACCGAAATTATATTGATTATTCGATATAATATTACTGCTCATAGTAGTACCGCCAGAAGCATAAAGATAAACCCCGAATTTATTATTTAAAATACTATTGCTATTAAAAATATTATACTGCGAAATAAAAAGAGATATTCCATTACTACTATTCTCTGAGAAAATATTGCTATCAATGGTGTTATCGTTAGAATAATGTAAATAAATTCCGCAACTATTCAAATTTGCTGTATTGTTTATTAAACTATTATTGTCCGAATTGGATAAACCAATTCCTGTACTGTTGTTTGAAACACTATTCTCAGAAATAACATTATTATCAGAAGCAACAAGACGGATACCAACACCAAAATTATTTATAGTGCAATTTTTAACAGCAATATTGATTTTGCGATTTACATAAACGCCATAGCCAGTGCCGGTATCAGCGCCAGTTATGCTATGGCCAGCGCAATCTAAAGTAATATTATTCTCTGTTATCTCCACGCTTTCATATAAATCTTGGTTAAGAGTGCAGGTTGAGGTTGTGGTATTCCAAATGCCGTAAGTATCGCAATCTTCAGGCATAAAAATTGTTCCGGGAGTTTCCTGAATCCAAATATGATGAGGTTGAGTTAGATCTTGAACAAAACTATAGTTTCCGTTTTCATTGGAAACAAAAACAGCTTTGTTTTTGTAGCTGTCTTCGTATTTATAATAAGTTTTGTATGGTTCTAATCCGCTAATAGTTAAGTCAGTAGAGGTAAAATCAGTTGAGGAACTGATATCTAAACTAATCATTCTTGGTGTTGATTCTAAATCTATTGTTATTTCTTCAGTGCTTTGTAGAGAAATATTGAGATATTCGCTGTCAGTTATTTCAAAATAACTGCCTGTTCCTTCAATCTTTCCAGATATTTGCGGTTCCAGCAATGCGTCTTCGGCAAAGGTTATTGCCGGTGTTATCATTAAAAGTGCTAAACTTAGTAAAACAATTTTAAGATTGTTTTTCATATTTAAAATTTATTATTATATTACCATTTTTGTTTATACTTTCATATATCCTTCCTCGTCAACTTCTTGTTCTCCTTCTAATTTTACAAAAACTTCGCGCGGCTTCGCGCCCTCGCCGGGACCCACAACTCCTTTTTCTTCCAAAACATCAATTAATCGCGCGGCTCGCGCGTATCCTATTCGCAATCTTCTTTGCAATAAAGAAGAAGACGCTCTTTTTGATTCAATAACCACTCTTTTCGCTTCCTCATATAAAGGGTCGTCGTCTTCGGATTCAGAAAAATCCTGCGCTGGTTGTTCTGCTAATGCCGTCTCCAACCCCGTAGGAACTGCTTCTTTCTTCTCTCCTGGCTCTACAGCGTCTGAAATATCTGAAAGAGGTTTGTCTGTAATTTGCGATTTTATAAAATCCACTGCTTTCTTTACCTCTTTTTCCGAAATATAAGCGCCCTGCACTCTTTTCGGCCTTGCGGTATTGGAAGAAACATAAAGCATATCCCCTGAGCCCAATAATTTTTCCGCACCGCCAACATCTAAAATAGTGCGGGAATCTATTTGGGAAGCAACTTGAAAAGCTATCCTTGATGTGATATTTGCCTTTATCAATCCTGTTATCACTTCCACTGAAGGCCTTTGCGTTGCCAAAACTAAATGAATTCCAACCGCGCGCGACATTTGGGCCAAACGAACAATTCCTGCCTCCACATCCCTGCCGCGCGATGCCATAACATCCGCCAACTCATCAATTATTAAAACAATATACGGCATTGGCTCTAATGTTTCATCAACAGCGCTTTGTCTCGCTGCTTGCTTTGCTGCTATTTCGTTATATCCAATAATATTCCTAACTTTGTTTTCAGACAAAACATCAAACCTTCTCTCCATTTCTCCAATAAGCCATTTCAAAACATCAATTGTTTTCTGCGCGCTGTAAATAACAGGAGACAAAAGATGCGGAAGGTCATTATATACCGGAAACTCCACTCTTTTCGGGTCAATCATAATAAACCGCAAAAAAGTCGGGGAATTTTTATAAATAAGAGATAAAATAATTCCATTCAAACAAATTGTTTTGCCGCTTCCAGTGCTCCCGGCCACGATCATATGAGGCATTTTGGCAATGTCGTCAAAAACCGGATTTCCGGCCGCGTCTCTCCCTAAAGCGAAAATAAGGCGCGCCGAAGAATTTTGAAATTCTGGATATTCCAACAAAGATTTTAACCCGACTTTTGCTCTTTTTTTGTTTGGTATTTCAATGCCTACCAATGGCCTGCCGGGAATAGGCGCTTCAATTCTGATAGAAGGAGTTGCCAAAGCCATGGACAAATCATTGCTTAAAGCCGTTATTCTGGATAACTTCACTCCTTCTGCCGGCTTTAATGTATATTGGGCAACAGTGGGCCCAATATTCACCTCTGCCATTTCTACTGAAATATCAAAATTTTGAAGCGTTTTTTTTATAATAGCGGAATTCGCTCTCACATCTCCTGAGAAAGGAACCCCTGAATCTCTTTCCAATAAATCCAAAGAGGGAAGACAATATGCTGATTCTGGAGCAATTTCCTTCTTGTCTTCTTCTCTGTCTTGTTTTACGGCATCTGGTTTAATTTTTCTGGAAAACAATCCTCTTGCTTCCTGCAGCACTGGTTTGGCTAATTGGGTTTTTTCCTGCGCAATCTGTTTTACCTTAAATTCCGCGTCGCCTGTTTTCTGAAAAATTTGAGGATTCACTTCAACTTCTAATTCTTCTTCATCTTCCTGCTCCTCTGTCCCTTTTCTCTTTTTTATAATGTCAAAAATAGAAAACGGCAAGGATTGGCAAAGGATTATTGCTCCAATAACAACCACTGCTATAAATACCACTGCTCCGCCCCAAATTCCTAAAAACTTAATAATAGGAGACGATAAAAAGTATCCTAAAATACCTCCATAATTTTCGCTAACAGCGCGGACAGCGCTATAAATTCCCATCATCCCGGTAATTCCTAATAAGCAAAGAAAAATTCCCCCTATTATTAATTTTTGTTCTTTTTTAGGCCCGGATTCCTGTTTTATATTAAAAAATACCAAACCGCCTAAAACAAAAAGCAGGGGAAGGATAAAGACCGCCCTGCCTATTAGATAACTAAAAAATTTCATTAAGGCGTCGCCGCCGATGCCTGCTTTGTCAAAAAAAGAAAAGGAAATAATTATGGCTATTAAAAACATTATTACGCCGTAAATTTTCCTTTTTGTCTGTTCTGCCAAATCAAATCGAAAAAACTCCCTTTTGCCGCCTTCGCCATTCTGCCGCTCTTTTTTATTTTTTTTCTTTTTTGACATTTTACATTATTAAATCATTTTCTAAATCCTGTTCCAGCAGGAATCAACTTTCCTATAATAACATTTTCTTTCAACCCTGTTAATTTATCTTCTTTGCCTATTAAAGAGGCCTCGATTAAAACCCGAGATGTTTCCTGAAATGAAGCCGCGCTGAGGAAACTGTTTGTTGTGAGCGCTACTTTGGAAATACCTAATAATATGGACTGGGCTTGCGCCGGTTTCTTGTTTTCTTTTTTCAATTCAGCGTTAATTTTATTAAACCTGTCCTGCTCTACCACTTCTCCCTGTAAGAAAAATGAATCTCCGCTGTCAACAATTTTATTTCTTGAAAACATCTGGCGAATTATTATTTCAATATGCTTGTCATGGATTGTCACGCCCTGGGACGCGTAAATCCTCTGAATCTCTTTTACAATATATCTCTTGCATGTTTCCGCGTCAGTTGCTTTGAATAATTCTTTCAAATCTATGCTTCCCTCGCAAATCTGCTGGCCTTTTTTTATTATATCATCTTTTTTAACCCAAATCCCCATTCCATCTGGGATCTTATATTCTATTATATCATCTTTCTTTGTTTTTGTTTTTTTAATTTTTCCTTTTGTTTTTTCAGGAGGCATATCTCCTTTAACTTTTATCTTCACTTTTCTGTCAGAACTTATATCTTCCACTATTCCGTCCACAAAAGATATTATTGCTTTGCCTTTGGGAGGCCTGCATTCTAAAATTTCGTCCACGCGCGGCAATCCCTGAGTGATATCTCCTCCGCCAGCCACGCCTCCTGTGTGAAATGTCCTCATCGTGAGCTGGGTGCCTGGCTCGCCAATTGATTGTGCCGCCACAATCCCCACCGCGCTGCCTAATTTTACTAATCTGTTAAATCCCATATCCCAGCCGTAGCATCGTCTGCAGATTCCTTTCTTTGACTTGCAGCTCAAAGGAGAGCGAATTGTAATTTTTTCTATTCCCGCTTTTAATATTTTTTCTCCTTTATTGTAATCAATAATCTCCCCTTGTTTTATAATTTCTTTTATATCTTCCAAACACTCTCTTCCTATAATTTTCAAAATAAAATCCTGACCAATATCTTCCGCTTCTTTTTTATAAACAACAAACCCTTGCTTGTCTTTGCAATCTTCTTCACCAACAATCATTTCATGGGAAACATCAGCCAAACGCCTGGTGAGATAACCGGCAGTGGCTGTCCGCAAAGCAGTGTCTGTGGTTCCTTTTCTGGCTCCATGCGTAGAAATAAAATATTCCAAAACATCAAGCCCTTCTTTATAAGAATTTTTAATTGGAAGTTCAATAATCTCTCCGCTCGGATTGCTCACTAATCCCTTCATACCGGACATTTGGACCGGCTGGGACCAAGAACCCCTTGCCCCGGAATCAACAATAGAAAATACAGAACCCAGCGGCGGCAAAGTTGTTGGCACTAATTTTTCAATTTCTGATTTAGTTTTCTGCCAAATTTCAATTATTTGAGACGATTTTTCTTCTGCTGACAACAATCCTTTTTTATAATATTGGCCCACGGTTTCTACCGCTTTTTCGGCTTTCTTGATTAAATCCGGCTTTTCTTTTGGAACAATCAAATCATTCAAACCCCAGCTAATTCCGGAAAGAGTGGAGTATTCAAATCCCAAACTCTTGACTTTATCTATGTATTTCATAACTGTTTCCGTGTCATATTCCCTAACAATATTGGATGTCAATTTTTCCAATTTTTTGAAATTCATCACTTTATTTACAAAACCGTATCCATCGGGAATAGTTCTATTAAATAAAATTCTGCCAACAGTTGTTTCTGTAAACTTTTTGTCTTCTGTAACGAGTCGAACCTTAATTTTCGCCCTCAAATCCACCACTTCTGTGTCATAAGCCAAAATCGCTTCATTTTTTGAACTAAACACTTTGTCTTGTCCCAGCGCTGATTCTTTAATTTTAGTAATCCAATAGCATCCAAGCACTATGTCTTTTTCAGGAGTTACAATAGGAGTCCCGGTGGCCGGTTTTAGAAAATTCAAAGAAGAAAGCATTAATTCTTTTGCTTCTTTCTGCGCTTCATTAGACAAAGGCAGATGCACCGCCATTTGGTCTCCGTCAAAATCAGCGTTAAACGCCTTGCAGACCAAAGGATGAATTCTTATTGCCTCGCCTTCAATAAGAACAGGGTAAAACGCTTGAATTCCCAGGCGATGCAAGGTAGGCGCCCTGTTCAGTAAAACTAACTTATCTTTCACAACTTGTTCTAAAATCTCCCAAACCTCGTCTACTTCTTCTTCAATCAAATGGCTGGCCCCTTTTACATTATACGCAAGTTCTCTGTCTAAAATTCCCTTAATCACAAAGGGCTTAAATAATTCTAAAGCCATTTTCTTGGGCAAGCCGCATTGGTTAAGTTTTAAGTTAGGGCCTACCACAATCACGGACCTGCCGGAATAATCAACCCTTTTTCCTAAAAGATTCTGGCGGAAACGGCCCTGCTTTCCTTTTAATATGTCAGCCAAGGATTTCAAAAGCCGGCGGCCGCCCGTGCTCGCCTGGGTAGTTGTCCCTCTTCTCATAGTATTGTCAATTAAAGCGTCAACTGCTTCCTGAAGCATTCTTTTTTCGTTCCTCACAATAACATCAGGAGCCGCGATTTCCAAAAGATATTTCAACCGGCGGTTTCTATTGATTACTCTGCGGTAAAGGTCGTTAAGGTCTGAAGAAGCGTATCTGCCTCCGTCCAACTGAACCATTGGCCTTAAATCCGGCGGCAAAACAGGCAACATTGTTAAAAGCATCCATTCAGGCCTTACTTTTGCTTTAATCATTCCTTGTATTATTCTAAGCCGTCTTAACGACTTTGTTTTTTCTATTACAGAACTGCTTTTTTCTATTTGTTTCTCTAAATCCTTATATACTTTTTTAAGGTCTATTGTTTCAAAAATCTGCCTTAAAGTTTCCGCGCCAGCGCCTGCTTCAAAAACTTGCCCGTATTTTAAGGAAAAATCAAGATACTCTATTTCTGAAAAAACTTTTAACGGCTTAATGCTGTCCAGTTCGTTTTTTGCCTTGTCTTTGGCTTTTTTCAACTCGTCTAATGCTTGTTTTTTTTCTTTTTTGTTTTTTTCGCCAGCTAACGAATTTTCGCTGTTTATTAAATTGCTTTTTTCCTGGAACTCTTTTTCTATTTGCACTAAAACCTTTTTCTTTTCATTATCATCAACCTTAGTGACAATATAATTCATAAAATAAATTACTCCCTCCAGTTTTTGCAAAGGAATATCAAGCACTAAACCAATGCGGGAAGGCACTCCTCTTAAAAACCAAATATGCGAACAAGGGCAAGCCAATTTTATATGGCCAAGCCGCTCTCTGCGCACTGTGGATTTAGTCACTTCCACTCCGCACTTGTCGCATACAACGCCTTTGTATCTCACTCTTTTGTATTTTCCGCAAGCGCATTCATAATCTTTAACAGGGCCAAAAATTTTCTCGCAAAAAAGCCCGTCTTTTTCCGGACGCTGGGTTCTGTAATTAATAGTTTCCGCTTTTGTAACCTCGCCGCTTGACCAGGATAAAATATCTTCTGGCGAAGCAATCTTTATTCTTAATGATTCAATATCTGCAACACGCATAATAATAAATTAAAACTTAAAACTTAAAACTTAAATATAAGCGAGCGAGGCAACAAGCCCTCAATGGCAAACATCGGAGGCGCCTGAGCATGGTCCGAGCACTCAGTAATCTGAGTGCTCGGTCAGGCGCTGAGATATTAGACCCCAAAACCCCGCTGGGGGTTTTGAGGGTCGGTGCCTTGAGGGCTTCGTTGCCGAGCGATGCTTTGCTTTTGTTCTTTCTTATCGTCTGTTGTTTTTTGTTCGTTGTTCGCGGATTTAGATTTTTCTTTGACTTCCACGCTCATACCTAAAGATTTCAACTCGCTCACCAATAATTTGAACGAGGCTGGTATATTCGGATTTCTAATTTCTTCTCCTTTTAAAATTGATTCATAAGTGTCTGCCCTGCCTGGAACATCGTCTGATTTTATTGTGAGCATTTCCTGAAGAACATGCGCGGCTCCGTATCCTTCCAAAGCCCAAACCTCCATTTCCCCTAATCGCTGTCCCCCGAACTGCGCCTTTCCTCCTAATGGCTGCTGTGTTATCAAAGAATATGGCCCAATAGAACGGGCAAAAACCTTGTCCTCAACCATATGGACCAATTTCATTATATATGGATAGCCAATTGCTACTTTCTCTGGAAAAGCCAATCCTGTTTTGCCGTCAAACAACTTAACTTTTCCATCTTCGGAAAATCCCGCTTTTTTAAGTTCCTCTCTTATATCCTGCTCTACCGCTCCTGCCAAAGACGGGGTTACTGCCAGATACCCTAATTTTTTGGCGCAAAGTCCTAAGTGCATTTCCAAAATCTGACCTAAATTCATTCGCGACGCCACACCCAAAGGATTAAGAAGCATATCTATCGGAGTCCCGTCTTCCGTAAAAGGCATTTCGCATTCCGGCAAGACCTTTGAGATAACGCCTTTGTTCCCATGCCTGCCTGATAATTTATCTCCCGCTTGTATGGGCCTTAATTCAGCAATTTCTATTCTAATTCTTTTTATAATTCCCGGCTCTAAATGATGTCCCATTTCTCTGGAAAAAATTTTGACTCCGACCACTCTCCCTCTTTTCCCGTGCTGCATGCGCAAAGATGTATCTTTCACTTCTTTCGCTTTTTCGCCAAAAATAGCCAATAATAATCTTTCTTCCGCTGTTAGCCCTGATTCTCCTTTCGGAGAAATCTTTCCAACCAAAATGTCATTAGGTTTCACTTCCGCGCCAACCCTGATAATTCCGTCTTCATCTAAATCCTTTAATTTTTCCACAGACACATTGGAAATATCCGGCGTAGTTATTTCAGGCCCTAATTTGGTCTCTCTTACATCGCAGAAAAAATTCTCAGCGTGGATAGAAGTAAAATAATCTTCTTTCACCAACCGTTCTGAAATTATAACAGCGTCTTCGTAATTTCCTCCTCTCCAGGGAAGAAATGCTACTAAAACATTTCTGCCTAAAGCCAGCCGTCCGTCTTTTATGGCGCCGCCGTCAGAAATCACTTCTCCTTTTTTGATTTTTTGCCCTTTCTTAACTCTGGGTTTTTCGTGAAGGCAGGTGTACTGGTTGGTTCTTGTAAATGTATTTAAGTTATACGTTGTTGATTTTTGCTTCGCGAATGACTTTATTGTGATACGCTCGGCGTCCGCGTCTGTCACAACGCCGTCTTCTTTCACCACAGCCACTTGTCCGCAATCCTCCACAACTTTTTTTTCCACGCCGGTGCCCACTAATGGAACTTCTGGATTTATTACCGGAACCGCCTGCTTCTGCATATTAGAACCCATTAACGCGCGAGTAGCATCGTCATTTTGCAAAAAAGGAATTAAAGAAGCCGCGACAGAAATTGATTGTTGGGGAGAAACATCTATAAAATCAATTTTTTCCCTTTCTATTGTCCCTGGCTCGCCTTTAATTCGGGCTTCCACTTTTATCGGCTTTATTTGCCCTTTGTCGTCTATCTCAATACCAGCATGGGCAATATTATATCTTTCTTCTTCGTAAGCGTTTAAGTAATGGACTTTTGAAGTTATTTTTGCTTTTTCTACCTTAAAATACGGTGTCTCAATAAACCCGTAAGGATTTACAACAGCAAACCCTGCAAGATGTCCTATTAATCCTATATTCCCGCCTTCTGATGTTTGGATAGGACAAATTCTTCCATAGTGGGACGGTTGGACATCCCTTACTTCAAAACCCGCTCTTTCGCGCGTAAGCCCGCCTGGTCCGGTAGCGGAAAGACGGCGCTTGTGCTCTAATTCAGACAAAGGATTCTCATTGTCCATAAACTGGGACATTTGAGACGCGGCAAAAAATTCTTTCAACACGGCAATAAACGGCCTGGGATTAACTAATTGATTGGGCGACATAAGTTCAATATCTAAAGTTGACATCCTGTCTTTTATGTTCCTTTCCACTCTCATTAATCCCACCCTTAAACGGTTTTGAAGAAGTTCATTTATAGTTCTTACTCTCCTGTTTCCTAAATGGTCAATTTCGTCTGGTTTTGCTTTTGGGTTGTTGTTTAATCGTATAATTTCTTTTACTGTTTCTACCACGTATTCTAAATGAAGAATCCTGTCTTTTGTGGTAATGTCTTGTTTTTTGGATTTTATCCCCGGCAAACGCTGGCGCATTTTCCACACTCCGACTTTAGACAAATCATATCTTTGAAAATTAAAGAACATATTTTCAATCAATTCTTTTGCCGCGTCAGGGCTTGCCAAATCACCCGGCCTTAACCGCTGGTAAACCTCCTGGATTGCTTCAACTTGATTATGGGATGAATCGCGCGCCAATGTTTCTTTAATATATTTGACTTCCCCGGTGTCAACATCCTGGAACATTTCCTCTATTTGTTTGTTTTCCGACAATCCGAAAGCCCTTAACAAAGTGGAAACAGGTGCCTTTCTTTTTCTGTCAATTTTTACAACTATAAGCCCTGTTGACTCTGTTTCAAATTCAAGCCAGGCGCCGCGGTTGGGAATAATTTTCGCGCCAAAATGACCCTTTTTTTCTGTAAAAAAAGAACCCGGGGAACGGATAAGCTGGGAAATAACAACTCTTTCCACGCCATTGATTATAAAAGTCCCTCGCTCGGTCATTAAAGGAAAATCAGTCAAGAAAACCTCTTGCTCATTTTCTTCTTTGGTTTTGAGATTAACCAATCTTACTTTTACTCTTAACGGCGCTTCGTAAGAGTCATTATTCTGTTTTGCCTCTAAATCGTTTTTGTATTTTGGCGCGCCTAATTTATAATCCAAAAACCAAAACTCCAGCTCCTTGCCGGTATAATCTTTAATGGGAGAGACCTCGGACAACAATTCTTTCAGGTCTTTATCCCAAAACTCTTTCCATCTTTGCTGCTGAATCTCTAAAAGATAAGGCAGCGGCAAATAAACTTTTGACTTGCCAAAATATTTAATTTTCATAGAAAATTAAAAGTTCCCTAAACAAAAACATTTTAGGGATCTAAAAAAAAATATTATTTTAATAACGAAAATTTGAGTATATAAACAAAGTTAACAACATTAAAAAATTTGCTACATTTCCTTAGCTATCTTCAGTATAGTAATTCTAAAAAAAAAGTCAAGCGCGCCGAATCAATGGAATGTGGATAAAAGGGGTTGACTAGATTTGGGGGTTTGCTATGATAAGAAAATATACTTTATGTATATCAAACCCAGGAAAACAATAATAATTTCGGGAATAGCGTTATTTATTTTCTGCGGAATGGCTTTTTATTCTATAGCCCAGGACAACCAAAGTTCTGGTTTTGTTGTTTATCAGGCAGGGAATCAAAACGAATGCTTTGTGGATTCAAGGGAAAACTGCGAAATAGAATCCCCTGACTTGTATCTAATCCAAGGCAACAGTATTAGGGGCAACGCGCCTGTTTTTTCAGTCACGCCGCAGGTTTTGGGTTCTTTGGGCGCTGATAAAACAAAAATTCAAAGAAAAAATGTGACAGAATGTATTGTAAAGCAGGGAGACACTATTTCGTCTATTGCCGTCGAATTTAATATTTCTACGGATACTATTTTGTGGGCAAATGATTTAACTAAAAAATCCGTGCTAAAAGTCGGCAAAAAACTGATTATTCTGCCTGTTTCCGGAATCCTGCACATCGTAAAATCAGGCAACACTTTAAGCGAAATTACAAGATATTATAAAGCAAATTCAAACGAAATAATAGTAATTAACGACATTCAGGACAATAAAATTTTCATTGGAGATGTTTTAGTAATTCCGGGAGCGAAAAAACCATCTTCTTCGTATATTGCCAAGGTTCCTTCCGTAAGCAGTTATTTCATATTTCCGTGCGAAGGAAGAATAACCCAGCGATTGCATTGGTATAACGCTGTTGATGTCGCCAATAAATGCGGAACTCCGATATATTCCACTGCCGGCGGAACAGTACAGAAAACCGGATACATCAGAATAGGAGGAAACAGAGTTAGAATTATCCACCCTAACGGCATTGTAACTTACTACGGGCATTTATCTAAAATTTTAGTAAGCCCCGGACAAAAAGTGTCTCAAGGGCAAATTGTCGGATATATGGGCAGAACAGGATACGCCACTGGATGCCATGTCCACTATGAAGTCCGAGGCGCCACAAACCCATTAGCCAAATACGCCCTCGGCGCGATATTGAAATGGAAATAAAAAATAGTAAGCAAACAACAAAAAACTGAGCCAAATGGCTCAGTTTTCTTTTACTCTGTAAGATAACGCTTCGGAGATGTAGTCAAACTTGATGTTTTCCGAGCCGCGCAAATCAGCGATTGTTCTGGCTGTCTTCAAAATTCTATGATAGCCGCGCGCGGAAAGTTTACCTGAATTAACATAATTTTTCAAAAGATTCTGCGATTTTCCGTCAATGTGGCAGAACTTTTTTATTTCAGGAATGCCTATTTCAGAATTAGTTAAAATTTTAAGTCCAATAAAGCGTTGTTTTTGGATTTCGCGGGCTTTTTCAATTCTCTCCCTGATTTTAGCGCTGGATTCCTCTTGCGCGCGCTCTGTCAATTTTTCATATTTCACTGCCGGAACATCCACAAAAATATCTATTCTATCCATCAAAGGACCTGAAAGTTTTCTTCTGTATTTTTGAATTTGGGAAATAGTGCAGGAACAATCCTGTTCAGGATTCCCATAGTGCCCGCAGGGACAAGGATTTGACGCTATTACTAATGTAAATTTAGCAGGCAAAGACAACCTGTGTTTTGCCCTTAAGACCAAAATATTCCCTTCCTCTATTGGCTGTCTCAATGATTCTAAAACATCCCTGTGGAATTCAGGAAATTCGTCTAAAAATAAAATACCGCGATGAGACAATGTTATCTCCCCGGGCCTTGGAGGATTGCCTCCGCCTATTAAAGCGACTTCTGAACAAGTATGGTGCGGGGACCGAAAGGGCCTGTCCGTCATCAAAGTAATATTTTTGGGCAGCAATCCTCCAATGCTGTAAATTTTTGTCACTTCCAGGGCTTCCTGGAAAGTTAAAGGGGGAAGGATGGAGGGAATTGCTTTTGCCAATAATGTTTTCCCGCTCCCGGGCGGGCCAAGCATTGAAAAATTATGCCCTCCGGCAGCCGCGATTTCCAATCCTCTTTTCGCGTTATTCTGTCCCTTAATCCAAGCCATATCAAATGAAAAATTCGGCTGAAATTTTTTGTCAATAACAGACCTGCAAACCGGAATTATTTTTCTGTTTTCTAAATAATCAATTGCCTCTCTTAACGAACTCACGCCAATTACATCCAATCCTTTAATTAAACCCGCTTCAGGCGCGTTAAAAACAGGTAAAATCAATTCTTTCCACCCTTTTTCCGCGGCAATCGTAGCGAAAGACAGCGCTCCCTTTATAGGCCTCAACTCCCCGTTTAACGATAATTCTCCTATAAAAAGCCTGCCCTGAAAATCAAACTTTATCTGTTTGGATTCTAAAAGATAGCCCAAAGCAATAGGAAGATCGTATAAGGAACCCTCTTTTTTTAAGTCAGCAGGGGCGAGATTAACCAAAACCCTGGATGTTTGCTCGCGCGGCGACTTAAATTTTAAACTCTTAATAGCCGCGTTAACTCTTTCCCTTGACTCGTCTATTGCTTTGTCAGGCAAGCCCACTATATTAAAACAGCGGAGGCCAAAACTGGCATCCACTTCTACTTCAACAACTCGGGCGTCTAATCCAACAATAGCCGCTGAATAAACTTTTGATGGCATAATTACTCTAACAAATTTCTAATTTTTAATTTTGTAATTTTTCTTTTTTCCATCTGGCAGTTCATATTCAAATTCTGTGTCAGAGAGCCATTTGGGTTTGAAACGCCAGGAAGGGTCAGCTGAAGCGATTTTAATCTTTTCTTTGGTAAAGAGATTGTAAATCCATAGATTTTTCATCTCTCCCTTTTGTCTGGCTTCTTCTTCCATCTGTTCAACCATTCCTTCAAAACCTGTAAAAGATGTCATATCAACATAAGCGAGCCATCCTTGGAAGTTCCACGCTCTTTCAGCTCCGGAAGGAAGATCAGAAGGCATAGACAAAATATCAGTTTTCCATGTTCCCATCTCTACACGGTAATATGCGGTTTCATAGGCTCCAACATATATATCTCCCCATAAATATTTACCATCCGGAGTCCAAATACCTAACCCAAAACTGCCTGGTTCAACGTTCGGATATTGTTCTAAAATTTCATCAAGAGCTAACACAAAAACATCTTCTTTCGTTTCCAAATCCTTGATAACAAGGGCGTAATCAGGTTGTCCGAGGTAACTTCGTATCAGAACAATATAATTTTCTGTAGGGTCAACGCGAAAATCAGTAGAATAATATGCTATAAATTCTTTTGGTTTTTCCGCAAGTAAAATAAGCGTTTCTCCGTTACCATTGTAATCATATTTCCAAAGCTCTTCTTTATAGTCAGAACCTGGATCCTGTTCTATTTTTTTGTAATCGTAATTAAACCTTTTTACTATATACACGCCGCATTTATGAACCTCTATAGGACGATAATTTATACGAACATTATCTATTTGAAAATCAAATTCTTTCGCGCCAGTTTTTTTATCGTTAATAGACATTATTACAACTGCCTCATCGTCCATTGCACCTCTTTTTTTCTCTCTAATCTCATAAGTCGCCACCTCATCATCAGCTAGACAAGCGCTATGAGTTCTTTGGCTTTTTTCTATTTTTTGATTTTCTTTTATTTCCCTTATTGCCCGCTGCTGATAATTCAATACAACTACAATTGCAAGAAAAAATGTTAAAACAACTATAATAAGATATAACCAGTTAGTATGTTTGTTGGGTTTAATAAAATTTTTCATAAAAAAAACTTAAGATTATTCTGTAATAAATATAATTGATAATTGCATAGAATTTATTCATCTCTGTGTCAGAAATCCTTACGCGTAATGCGTAATCACCAAAATGGATGGAAAAACGAGTTAAGCGCTCCTAAAAACCGTGTATGCAAGCCAATAGTATGAGATTTAAAAAACGGCGGAGCGGCAAACTTTACCGCTAATTGAGCGTATGACCATGATTGGCTTAATCTCATAACCGCTTTGTCTGGCCGTGCCTTAGACATCTCTTTCTCTGCTCTTAATAACTCTCTTTCAGCTTTCTCTATGAAGCGATTAACTGTGTCTTGGAACCTGGGATTTTCAACAGGTGCATTCTTAGCGTCATTAATAGCTGTTTCAGCTATTATTCTGTCTGCTTTTATTAGATTGCCTGTAACTTGATTAAATACTGGCAGAATGGTCTTAACCGCTTCAATCTCGGTCTCTTCCTTCTTTGTGTCTAATCCGAATCTTTGTTTTATCTCTATAATTCTTTTTAGGATTGATATTTTTGTATTAAATATCCGTGCTTTATGATAAAGACGGCTTACAGCAAAAGATTGTTCAGAAAGAACTCTCCTGCCCTGCTTTGAATCAAGGCGAAAGTCATCAATCCACAAGGCATTATCCAAACTTTTATCAATATGCCTGATAATTGAATCAATTTCTCTATTTATTGCTTTATTATTAGTTTTACTTTCTTCCAAGAGAGATATGCTTTGTTCTTTGAGATATCTGGGAGTTTGCCAATAAAACTCTGTCTCATCAATTGTTTCTTTTGAATAATTTAATCCAAATTCTTGAATATCATTAGCAGTTATAGTACCTTCTTGGACAATATCTTTTGATTCGCCGATTTGGTCGCAAACCGAAATTTCCATTGTATATTTTCCTGAATCAGTTCCGATAACCTGAATATCGTATTCGCCGTCAATTGGATCCGGTATCCAGATATTCTTGCTTTCCTCTGTTGGCACTGGTATTTCAACAAAAGGATTGTTGATATCGTCTGTATGATAAGAACTGTCGGGAATTTCGTTATAAGAAATATCGTTGACTGGGTCTTTGCCTAATCTCCTTCCTTGGGGATCGGTGACCAAGAGTTCTGCCGGCGAGCAGAGGTGCATAGAGAAAAAGCCTTTTCTGATGACAATTTCTGGGCTGAATAATTTCAATCCAGAAAAACTGTTGTGGTAATTTTGGGTAAAAGAACCGGCTGCTTGATTTAAGTGTTTTGTGTTATACCAGCTTGAATCTTTAATAGTGTAAGTATTATTTAACTCTCCGTCAGCCACGATATAGTGAGTAGTAAGTTTGTTGTTATACAACGCTTTTACTATCAAAATAACTGGATTGAGCTTATTGAGATATGTGCTAAGCGTAACCTCATCTTTGGAACTTTTGGCTCCTTTCCACTGAAGGCGGGTAATACCTGTTTGAGGATCTTTAGAATATTTATCTATAATTTCCCATTTAATATCGCCGTCAGAATAATAACCATTGTTGCTGGTAAGCCAATTATTGAAAGTTAAGGGATTAACATCATTATCATCTACTGCGGTCGTTATATTGTGAAAACGAAGAATCATTACTTCAGAAGTAATGGCGCAGCCACAACGACCAATTGTGGAAGTATTGGGAATAGGTTTCTTTGTAACAGTATCTTCTTTAAGACAACCTGGATAATTGCCGTTGCCGTATTTTTTATTAAACCAACTTCTAGTTTTTTCCCAAGATGGAAAATCCGACTCAATCTGCGTGTACAACGGCACTAATTTTACTTCAAAATCTATATTTCCTTCCACGCCAAACTCTTGCCAATCTCCAGAAATAGCTCCATCTTCGTCTGCTGCTCTTGCTTGCCATTTGTATTGACCGTTAACAAGTCCAAACTTGGTTATAACAGCCTCATCTCCAGAATCAACTAAATCCGATTCTATAATATTCTGTTCATCAAAGGACTGGCCGTATTCTTTAATTTCAACCTGAAGTTTCACTTGGTCGCTATCGGGATCGGTAACAGTTGCCTTGAAAACAATAATTCCTTTCGTAGAATCATCCGGCGATGATTCGGTAGTAATCCAGCTTTCTGCAATTTCGGTTTGGACATCGGATTTAAATTGGTTGAGGTTTGAATAAGTTGGGGATTGATTAACCGACGCTTCCCACCCGCTCTCTGTCATAAAAGGATATCTATCTTCTCCGCCATCGCCGCCTTCAAAAAAGTAAGAAGTATCGCCTATGTTATCGCTTCCTGGCTCATCTTGGTTGGGACCGGATTTTTCATCTATTCCTGTATAATCTGACCAGTAATTTCCTCCGGATGGATAGTTATTGTCAAAAACATTGCCATCGCTGTATAAAACACTTACTTGGGCAATGTTATTCAAAAGATTATTATGATAAATTTTGTTATTATCAGAAGTATGAATGTGGATTCCTGTCCGATTAGATACAATAGTATTATCAAAAAATCTGTTGTTGTCGGAACCATATAAATCAATGCCAACCAAATTTTCTGATATATTATTAGCGATTATATTGCTGTTATGGGTCTTAAACAGCTGAATGCCAAGGAAAATATTAATTAAATTTAGATTTTCAACAGTAATATTGTTACAGTTAACAAGTATAACCTGGCCAGCGTCTATATCTTTAATAATATAGTCTGATATATCTTCAAGATAAATAAGTGATTTGTCATTAACTGTATTGTTTGACACGACATTATTAAAAGAAGAACAACTATAAAGGCCGTCATTGATAAAAGCGTTGTCAGTTATAGTGTTTTCATTGCTGGATGAAAGGAAAAATCCGCATTTGCTATTGGAAATAATATTTTCAGTTATAGCGCTGTTATGGACATGCCTAAATAATATTCCATATCCAATGTTTGAATCAATCGTATTGTTATCTAAAACATTATTCTCGCATTGACACAAAAAAATTCCGTGATAGTTGTTTGAAGCAGTATTATTAATAACAACGCTGTTGTCAGAATCGTCTAAAGAGATTCCCCAAGCGGGATTTGAATTCACAATGTTGTCTGTAAGAGAAGCGTTATTAGAACGCGTTAAACGAATTCCGTAATATTTATTATTGGAAACATTATTGTTGCTAATAGAATGATTTGAGCCGTAATAAAAATAAATGCCTGAATGAAAATCATTTATAACACAATTTTTAACAGTAACATTGGTTTTGCGATTTGCATAAACGCCAAAACCAGTGTCAGCGCCAGTCACGCTATGACCATCGCAATCTAAAGTAATATTGCTCGCTGTTATCTCCACGCTTTCGGTTAAATCTTGTGTTAAAGTGCAGGTTGAGGTTTCTTCATTCCAGATGCCAAAAGCAGAACATTCTTCCGGCAGAAATACTACATTATCGCTTTCAGAAAGGGTTTGAATATCTTTGGATTGAATTCCTGCATCCTTTTCAGGCTGAATCCAGATATGATGCGATTGGGTTAAATCTTGAGTCCAGTTGTGGCCTCCATTTTTATTGGAAACAAAAACAGCCTTGTTTTTGTAGCTGTTTTGAAATTTATAATAGGTTGTATTTGGCTCTAATTCGCTAAGAGTTAAATCTGTAAATACGAAATCAATTGAGGAGCTGACATCCATACTAATCATTCTTGGCGTTGATTCTAAATCTATTGTTATTTCTTCAGTGCTTTGGATAGAAATATTGAGATATTCGCTGTCTAATATTTCAAAATAAGTGCCTGTTCCTTCAATCTTTCCAGATATTTGCAGTTCCTCTAGTTCCTCCAATGGATTCTCGGCAAACGCGTTCTCGGCAAAAATTATCACTGGTATTGCTATTAAAAAGGCAAAACTTAGTAAAACAATTTTAAATTTGTTTTCCATATCTAAACTTTTTTATTACTTCTGGCATTTGGCGCAGGTTCTTGCTTCGGGATATACTTTTAACCGTTCTTTGGAAATATGCTTTTCGCATTCTTCGCAAACGCCGTAACAGCCCTTTTCTATTTTTTTAAGCGCAATTTTAATATCTCTAAGTTTATTTTCTAAACTAAATTCAACTGACAAGCGGCTGGTATATTCTTCTACTTCGTCTGCCGCTTCTTCAATATCGCCATGGTTAAATTTAGGGAAAACACTGTCCCAATCGCCTTCCATATTTGAGTCCTTTTTGGCAAACTTTCCTAATTCTTTTTCAATAGAAACCCTTCTTTCTTCTAATTTTTGTTTTAATTGCTCAATAAATTTTTTATCCATATATTTCATAATCTGTCTATTACCCGTTTAATGCTTTCTGAAGAACTTGCCCAAATTAAATAATCATTATAAACAGCATAACAAATTCCCAAATCATATTTAGAATAAGTCAAATATCTAATAGAAACGCCCTTGTAATTCATTGTTTTGAAATAAGAAGCCGTTGCGGTATTTTTGTTCCCCATTAAGATAAACAAATTTTCAAAATCTTTTTCCATAGACGTCTCCCATGTTTTCATTAATTTTTCAAAATTTTGTTTTTCCGCAATTTCAGCGATAAATCCTATTCTTTCCCCCTGGTCTTGAAGGCAAATAAATAATGTCCAGTCCCCTGCCAAATTTTCATGAAAATGTTCAGGCGCAAAGACCTCAAAATTTTCTAAAAATTCTTTCAAACCAATATACCGCCTTTCTGTGGGCATTTTTATTAATATTCTTGTGAATTCCTGGTCTATTGCCCAATTTTCCAAAAATTCGGAAAAATTCTTTGAAATTTCTTTCAATTCAGCGATTTCAAATACCTCTGTCTGTTCCATAAAAATTAGAGACAAAGGTTCTTGTATTTCTTTTTCTTCCAATTGCTCCTGTTCTTGCTCCTGCTGCTCCTGTTCTTCCTGCTCAACAGGAGAAACAACGGGCGCAGGCTCAGCTTGTTTCTCTTTTACAACTGTGTACCAGTACCAAAACCCAATCACAAAACTCATTAAAGCAACCAGTAATATAATTGCCGCTGCCCTTACCCACACTTTTTCAAACACTGAAGGTTTTTTTGGCAAGGGCCTAAAAACTACTTGCGGCGATTTATTTATTTCTTCTTTCAATTCCTGACCAGGCATTTCCATTCTTTTTACTTCCTTTTCTATCCTTTCCTCTCCCATTTTTCTCTTTTCTTCCGCTTCTTTTTGTTCTTTCCTTCTCATTTCTTTTACTCTCTCCATTTCTTCTATCTCTTTCGCTCTTTGCTCTTCTAATTCTTTTCTTTTCTGCTCCTCAATCTCTTCCAGCGTCTGCTTTCCTTCATCTATTTTTTCTGTTTCTTTTTTTTCTTCCTTTTCCTGCTCTTTGGTCTCTTCTGGTCCCTGTTCCTCCTGCTCCTGGACAGGAGATAAAAAATCATATATTGTTTTAATTTCTTGTTTAATGCGGTCTTCTTTCCGGGTAATTTTTTCAACTTCCCATTCCAATTCTTTGAATTTATCGTCTAATTCTTTTTTCTTTTCTTCTATTTCTTTTCTTTTTTTCTCCAGTGCCATCCTATTTTCTTCCTCCTCGTGCCTCTGCTGTTCAGCCCACCTCTTTTTCTCGCTGTTGTCTGCCACGCGCTCTTTTTCTTCAATATATCTTATGCTTACTTCTGATTTTTTTTCTTGTTCCAAAACATTGTCTAAGTCATTTTTTATTTGCTCTATTCTTTGAGCTAATTCCTGTTTTTCGTCCTGTAAAGGACCTTTTTCCTCTTTCAAAACAGATAATTCTTGTTCTAATTCTTTCGCCTTTTTTTCTTTTTTCGCTGTTTCCCGCGTCTTTTGTATGTCTTGCAATTCCTGTTCTAATTCTTTATTTTTATCTGAAATTGTTTGAAATTCAATATCTATCTCTTTAATCTTTTTTTCTACTTCTTCTATTTTCTCCTCTACTCCCCATCTTTCCCCTTCTATTTCTTTTCTTTTCTCTTCTATCTCCCATCTCTCTGTTTCTATTTTTCCCTTTTCTTCACTAGTTTGCGCTTGTTTTTCTTTTTCTTCTATACTCTCCTTCTTTTTCTCTATCGCCTTTTCTTTCTTTAATATAGGATCCAATAATACATTAATTTGTTCTATCTGCTCCAAAAACTTTTTCTTTTTCTGCTCTAACGGCTTTTTCTGCGAAGAAAAATTATTTATTGCATCTTTAATTTCCATCTCTCTTTTTCTTAATTCTCCTTCTTTCCTTTCTTCTTCCAATTCTCGCTCTTTTATTTCCTCAATAATTCTCCTCTGCTCTTCTTTTTTTTCTTCTATTTTTTGTTTTCTCTCCTCTTCTATTCTCTCGGCCTCCATTCGCTTTTCTTTCTCTATCCTTTCTTTCTCCGTTCTTTGTTCCTCTTTTATCTTCTCTTCTTCCTGCTGCCGCGCTTCT
>JAGMDC010000006.1 GCA_023128895.1 Candidatus Parcubacteria bacterium
TCTTGCTCCATTTTTTCCGCTTCTGCCTCTACTTCCGCTCTTTTCTCCTCTTTCGCGCTTTCAGAGATTTGCTTCATTTTTTCTCTTTCTTCTATCTCTTTTATTTTTTGCCTTTTTACCTCGTCCATTACCCCAAGCCCTGCAGAGCCCTCAATCCACTGCTCCGCTTCCTCAATACCCTGCTCTCTTTTTTTTATTTCTATTTCTTCCACCTCCATTCTCGCTCTTGCTATTTTTGCCATTTCCCCTGATTTTTTATCTTCAATCTTAAACCCGCCCATCATTGCCCTTTCTATCCGGGATCGCTTTTCTTGGGCTTCGATAATATCTTTCTGCATAGTCCGAACTTCCTCTCTTTTGAAAAGCGGCTCTTTTACTCTTTGTTGAATTATTTGTTGAGGCATAGATTATAACTTGCCCGCCTGCATCGCTACACGAGTAATCGCTACACGAGCAAACTCGCCTGCCCGCAATGCTTCGCATAGCGTTGCAGGCGGGCCCGCCTGCATCGCTTGCAATGCGGGCAGGCTTGCGAAGCGTTGCGGACGGGAAACTCAGTTGCCGTTCATTGCTAAATTTATTCTGCCCTGGTCGTCTATTGAAATTACTTTTACCGGAACAATATCTCCAACACTCACCACATCTTCCACTTTCTCCACTCTCTTGTCAGATAACTTTGAAATATGGACCAAGCCTTCCTGACCTGGAAGAATTTCCACAAAAGCGCCAAAATTCATTATCCGCTTCACTTTTCCCTGAAAAATCTCTCCTGGCTTAACCTCGCGCGTAATGTTATTAATCCACTCAACAGCTTTTTCCGCGGCTTGTTCTTTTTCAGCAGTAATAAATATGCTGCCGTTGTCCTCTATATCAATAGTAACCTCGCATTTTTCAATAATTTCGTTAATCACTTTGCCGCCTGTTCCAATAACATCGCGAATTTTTTCCGGCTTAATATGTAAAATAAAAATTCTTGGCGCCCATTTTGAAAGCTTATCGCGCGCCCCTGGCAAAACTTTTTCCATTTCTTTGAGAATATTTTGTCTGCTTTCTTTTGCTTTTTCCAATGTATCTTTAATAATTTTTTCGTTAATCCCGGAAATTTTAACATCCATTTGTATAGCGGTAATTCCTTGGCTTGTGCCGGCAACCTTAAAATCCATTTCGCCGTAATTGTCCTCGGGGCCCTGAATATCAGTTAAAATTTTGTAATTCTCGCTCTCGCCGTTTATTAAACCCATAGCAATCCCCGCTACAGGTCTTTCAATCGGAACTCCGGCGTCCATTAAGGCGAGAGACGCGGCGCACACGGAAGCCATTGAACTGGAGCCATTGGAAGAAAGAATCTCTGAAACAATTCTTATTGTATAAGGAAATTTGTCAAACTCTGGAATTAAAGGGGAAAGCGCTTTTTCCCCAAGCATGCCATGCCCTATATCCCTTCTGCCCGGTCCTCTCATCGGCCTCACTTCGCCTACTGAATAAGGAGGAAAATTATAATGGTGCATAAATCTTTTTTTGCCCCTGATTTCCATTCCTTCCAGCAATCTTTGGTCCCCGGGCGCGCCTAATGTAAGAATGGAAAGCGCTCTGGTCTGACCTCTGGAAAAAAGTCCTGACCCGTGAGTTCTCGGCAAAAGCCCGGCATCAACTTTTATTTCCCTGATTTCATCAAGCTTTCTTCCGTCAACCCGTTCTTCTTTTTCCGCAACGCGCTTAAAAATTATTTTCTTTATTTCCTGGTCAAGAAATTTCTTGGCGTATTTTGCTTTTCCTTGTTCAGGATATTCCTGTTCCACAAACGCGGCCATTTCCTGCTTTAATGTTTTCAAAGCATCATTTCTGCTTGTTTTATCGCCTTGAAAAACAGCTTTCTCCAATCTGTCGCCTAAAAAATTCTTGATTTTGTCTTCTAATTCCTGTTCTTTTTCAGGAAGTTCTATTTTAACCTTTTCTTTTCCTATTTCTTGAACAATTTTTTTCTGAAAATTAAAAATTTCTTGAAAATACGGCTTGGCAAACGCCACTGCTTCTAATATGGTTTTTTCCTGTATCTCTTTTGCCTCCGCCTCAATCATATTTACCAAAATATCATTTTTTTCTTGGGTTCCGCACAAAATTAAATCTAATTCGCTTTTTTCCCTTTGCTCGTAAGAAGGATTCAAAATAAATTTATCGTCTATCTTTCCAACTCTTACTCCGGCAATAGGCCCCTGCCACGGGATATCAGACAAACACAAACTGGCGGAAGCGCCTAAAAGACAAAGTATATCAGGATCATTCTCGCCATCCCAGGAAAGACAGGTGTTCACAACCTGTATTTCGCGCTTCAAATCCTTTGGGAACCTCGGGCGGATAGTTCTGTCTATTAAACGGGCTGTTAAAATTGCTTCATCGGTAGGACGGCTTTCTCTGCGGATATAACGCGCTCCTAAAATTTTTCCAGCAGCGTAAAATCTTTCCTCGTAATCCACCATTAAAGGGAAAAAATCTATGTCCAACCGCTCGCTGTCAGACATCACACAGGTTGTTAAAACAACCGTATCGCCATATCTAACCAAAACCCCGGCGTTCGCTTGTTCTGCTAAAGCGCTAATTTCTATTGATAATTTTTTGCCTCCAATATCTATTTGATAAGTTTTATTTTCCATAATTATGAGCGAGGAATAAATGCGAAAATTCATTTTTACATTTATTCCGAGCGAGTAATTATGCGGCTTTGCCGCAATAATTATGAGCGAGGAATAAATGCGAAAATTCATTTTTACATTTATTCCGAGCGAGTAATTATGCGGCTTTGCCGCAATAATTTTATTTCTTCAACAAATATTTTTCCGGTTTCTCCCCTAAGTCAAAAAATTCATCTGCTACTTCTTTTAATTTGCCGGAAGTTGACTTCCCGAACGCGATAACTTCCACGCGCTTGCCCTGATTTTTCAAATATTCCACTAAAGGAACAAAATCGCCGTCTCCAGAAACCAAGGAAACGACATCCACGCTTTGCGCGGTTTTCACGGCGTCAACGGATATTCCAACATCCCAGTCCGCTTTTTTGAGACCTCCGTAAAATTCCTGAAGTTCTTTTGCCCGCGTTTCAATCCCCAGTTTAGTCAGGGCTTCAAAAAACGGCTTTTCTTCGCCGGTTTTCGTTGATATAACATAACCAAACGCTCTGATAAGCTTTCTTCCATCTACTGCTGATTTTAGAATTTCTCCAAAATTTACTTTTGCCTGATATAAATTTTTAGCAGAATGATAAAGGTTCTGAACATCTATCAAAACCGTTATCCTCTGTTCTTTATGAATTAACACAATTACTTCTTTATTCCTATTTTTTTAATAATGCTGTTATATCGCTTTTCATCTTCATTTTCAAGATATTTTAACAGTTTTCTTCTTTTGGAAATCATTTTTAAAAGCCCTCTTTTGGAATGAAGGTCTTTGGGGCTCTTTTTCAGATGCGCGAGCAATTGCTTAATTTCCTCGCTTAATAAAGCAATCTGAACTTCTGAAGAACCTGTGTCTAATTTATGAAGTTTGTATTTGGATATAATTTTTTCTTTTTCTTTTACAGATAACATATATTTAATTCTAACATTTTTTTGAAATGAATACCAGACATTTTGGCAAGTGTATTAAACCTTGCCAAAATATCTGGTATACATTTTCTACATTCGCTCGGATAAGCCGCGGTTCGGGAGGCAGGTTCTCGCCACAGCGCGTGAAAATGAATCCCTTTGGGATACATTTTCTTGCTTGCTCGGAAAAGTAAATAAGAGTACTTATTTACTTTTCACTCACTTCGCTGTAAAAATAAAAATTTATAAATACCTGCGGTATTTAAAATTTTTATGTGCCCCCACCAGGACTCGAACCTGGACTCACTGCTTAAGAGGCAGTTACTCTGCCGATTGAGTTATAGGGGCAATTCATGATTCATAATTCTCCATTTGGGCAATATGGGTGCGGTCAATTGAGCACTCAATCTTGTTCCACGCTTTCCAATCGTTTTTTACGCCAATAACCGTGTAAAACAAATTTATAAACAGCCAGGCGGCAAAAATTATAACTAAACCCAGAACAGCAGCGGTCATTGTTTTTGTCGCTGTCGCGATTTTTGCCGGCTCGCCGGCGGAAATAACAAACAATACTCCTCCAATCACCAGCATTAGTGTGGCAATAATAAACACAATGCCAGTTGGCGGGGCTATAAGGAAATCAATTATCCTGTCCAACATTACAAAAAAATGGCAAAAAGTGCAAGCATCTTCGCCTTCGCCGCCGCAGGGCACAAGCCCCGCGCCCTGCGCAAAAACAGGCGCTAAAAAACCCAATAAAATTATTCCCAAAAATATTAAAAAAACTTTTTTCATAATTTTGTGCTGAGGGGGAGATTTGAACTCCCACAGGATAAAACCCTAACAGGTCCTAAACCTGTCGCGTCTGCCGATTCCGCCACCTCAGCGATAAAATATTAACCCATCCTGTAAACAGGATTTCACGGGGCTAACCTCAATTCATTGGAAATTTTTGTATAAGCGTTACCAAACCCTTTGATACTGCTGCAACTATCACGCCGATTAAAGCGTATTGAATACTCTGCCCGGCTTTCTTTACTTTTTCAGGGTCGCCTTGCGCTGTGACATAGTAAATCCCCCCTATAACTATAAACACGACTGCCACGCCCAATAAAATATAAAAAAGCCAATCAGCAATATTTTCCAATGTCTTTATTAAGTCAACATCAGGCAACTCTTCCGGGGCGGCGCCTAAAATCATTAATGGCAGTCCAAGAAACAAACCCATTAAAGATAAAACCAAAATCGATGTCAAAATATTTTTCTTAATTCTCATTTTTTTTATAAGTGTAAAACAATTTTCCGACCTTTCTAATCTCATTTCAACAAAAAATACCTTTCTCATTTCACAATACAACAATTTCTTAATAATAACAAATTTAATTTTTTGGGAAATACTGAACAAGAATAACCAAGCCCTTTGCCAACGACGCCACAATTACGCCGATTAAAGCGTATTGAACCTTTTGCCCGGCTAATTTGATTTTTTCTGGATCTCCCTGCGCAGTAGCATACTGCATACCGGCAATAACTATAAACAGCACTGCCACTCCGATTAAAATATAGAAAAGCCAGTCAGCGATATTGCCCAATGTTTTCACGAAATCAGTATTTGGAACTCCCGCTCCTCCTGGAGGAGTTTCACCGGCAAACGCATGTGGTAAAACCATTAAACCCGGCGTTGTGAATGCCACTGGCGCTAACAGAAAACTTGCGATAACTATGCCTAAAATATATTTTTTCATTTGCGTTAAAATTTTTAGAAAATTTTGTTTTCCGACCTTTTATCCAATTCAAAAAAAACATCCTTCTATTTCCAGAATACAATAATTTCTTAATAATTCCAAGTGTCCAGCCACATTCGGGACTGGAATTGCTCTTCAGATAGAGGAAAGCCGTAAGTAAGAGGCGAAAAATAGACAAAACTCGCAAAAACAGCGAATAACACTAATAAAAGCGCTAAATTCGCTTTTTTATTTTCACAAAAAACCTTGGTCTTAGGCATCTTGCCAAAAAGCATTGTCATTATCCCTTCTAAAAACACAGCGAATATAATAATGGAAAATATCAAAGATGGCAAATAATGATATGCAAATATAAACCTTGGAATAGTCGCAAAAGGAATAAAACAGATAAGATAGCCAAACATTAAAATACATAAATTACGAGAATAAAAATTTTCAGGCAAATTCAGCTTAAATTGAAAAAAATAATTTCTTATTATTAAATAAAAATATCCTAAAATTCCTAATAATCCAAACCACCACACCAAAGGATTTCCAAAAAAATAAATATGAGAATTTTTATCATTCTGATTTTCTAAAAAATACCTAATTGGCCTAAGCATAAACGGCCAGGTGAACCAATCGCTTCTATAATAATGAGTTCCTTTATTATCAAGAGTATCAGCCAATTTTAGTTTATTTTCTTCAATAAACTTTTTTAAAAAATTTCCTTGTGGAGGATTGGTGTAGTGAAAAAACGCTGTGGTTGAAGGATCCATACGAAAAATATAAGCGTACCTAGTAGTTTTTGATTCAAACACTTCACCGCAATCTGACGCACAATTTAAGGGAAGCAAATAAAAATGGCAGGAAAAAAATAAAAAATATGTTAAAAGGGGAAGAAAAAAAATCAAACAAATTTTTGCTAAAATTTCTTTTCTTTGTTTCAAAAAAAGATGGTCTTCAAACAAAATAAAAAACCAGACCAATGCTAGTATTGCTAATCCAGTCCATTTTATTGAAAAAGCCGCTGCTAAAGATATGCCGCATAAAATATTAAAAACATACCATTTGCGAGAAGGAAAAGAAAACCTCTTGGCAACAATAAAAAAATATAACGATAAAAAAATAAAAAAGACAAGAATGATGTCTAATAAAATGAACTGCGATTGAACTATAAAAGCGTTTCCAAATAAAACAAAAAAAGACGATATAAAAGCAATCCTGCGCGAAAATCCCATTTCTTTCACTAAAAAATAAATAAGAATTACTAAAAGAGAGCCAAAAAAAGCTGGCAGAAAACGGAGCGCTAAAAAATTAAAGTCAGATGAATAATCGCTCATTGGCGCCCAGTCAAAATCTTGACTGATTTTTCCAAAAAAAGCTGGAATTGCCAGCAAAAGTTTTCCCAAAGGAGGGTGAATGTCAAAATAATATTGATGACTAAGATATTTTGAAGCGTATAATCCAAAATGCGCTTCGTCAAATATTACTTTCGCAGGAAAAGATAAATAAAAAAAACGAGTAAAAAAAGCCAAAATCCCTAAAAAAATTATATCCCAATAGTTTACAATTTTTGAAATAAATTTTATTTTTAAATATTTTGTCATTTTATATAATTCAAATAATTCAGAATCTCGCAATCTCATACTAACAAATAAAAAATTCTATCGCAAACGATAGAATTTTTTATTTAATGAAACTGCATTTATATCCTCAACATTATTTCTTTTCCATTGCCACCACTCTATACTCCAGTTTAAGTTTTCGGGAAATACTGGACAAGAACAACCAATCCCTTTGCCAACGCCGCTACTATAATACCAACCAAAGCGTACAAAACCTTTTGCCCAGCGTCTTTGATTTTCTCTGGATCTCCCTGAGCGGTAGCATATTGCATACCTGCCAGAACTATCAGCACTACTGATACTGCAATTAAAATGTAAAATATCCAATTCGCAATATTGCCTAATGTTGCCATCACACTGGTAGTTGTTATTGTATGAGGAGAGTCAGAAGGGCTAGTTGTTGGAGGAAAAGCTGCTGCTTGCGCTGAAACTGTTGCCAGTCCTGTCATTGCCACTGGCATTAACAGAAAACTTGTGATAACTATGCCTAAAATAATTTTTTTCATTTTTCTTTTGGATTTTTATAATCTTTTAGTTCGACCTTTAATTATATTTGTTGATTCTTCATTATACTATATTTTAATTTTTTATTCTACTATATCTTTCAACAATGCGATAATCCCATTTGTCAACATTATCAATATTAAGCCAATCGCGGTCCAGATTATTAAATCCCCTGCTTTTTTGATTTTTGCCGGGTCCCCCTGGGCCGTGATGTAATAAAATCCAGCGATAACAAACAATATGGGGGCCAGAACCAGCGCGATATTGAAAAGCCATTTAGCAATACTCTGAATAAACGATTCAAGGTCTGGATGCTTTGTTGGATTGTCAATTGTTACTCCTGCCGCTAATATATTTTGCGGTGCTAATCCTATTATTGGCAGAATTAAAAAAGCTGCGATTATAAAACCTAAAACAATTTTTTTATATTTTAACATATTGTATTATTTTGTGAATACCAAGGCGTAATGATAAATCCCGGCGTCAAGTTCTTTTTCTAATTTCAATCCTGTTTGCTCTGCGATTTTTTTGATTTCTTCCGCGGACACTGTATTCTCTGCCGGAACCACTGAATTTTGTTTTTTCCAATCAACTATTAAAATCTTTCCGCCTGATTTCAAAACTCTTTTTCCCTCCTCAATCACGGCTTTCTTATCTTGTATTTCAAACAGCAAATTAGTCATTAAAACCAAGTCGCAGGATTCATCCTGTATTTTAACATTTTTTTCAACATCGCACAAAATTGTCCTAATGTTGCTCAAGGATTGGGAATCTGCTTTGGCTTTTAGCGCGGACAACGGCTCTTCCAAGATATCCACAGCAAAAACTTCGCCGTCTTCCACTTTTTTTGCCAAAGGCAAAATCCAGCCCCCGGAACCGCAGCCAAAATCCGCGGCGGTTATATCACTTTCAATCTCCAACTGATTCAATATTTGTTCTGGATTAAGAAAACCCTCCATAAATAAAATTAAAAATTAGGTTAATTAGACATTTTCTTTCGTAATGTCATTTCCAGTCGTAAAGCATTCCCTGGGCGGTATAAGTATATTCTTTTCCTCCGCGTTCTTTCCACATTATGTCAACAATAATTTTTTTAGAACCGTCAAGTTCGTCTGAAATAATAATTTTTCTTTTGAATCTTGTCTGGTCCCCAGCGCCATAACTATAAAAGCCGTTAGCGTCAATATTGAGATACATCCCAGGGTCGCTCCAAAGCGTCAAATCTCCATCTCCATCGTCATACTGCACTTCCCATTCTCCGGCGCTAAGCCCGGTATCCCAATTTTCCCCTTCCAGCCAATTGGTATCCCTGATGTTTCTCACAACCTCAATGCCCTCTTGCGCTAAATTCGCTGCCACAAGACGCGACCCTGAAATAGATATAATGTCAAAACTTTTCTGAATTACGGTAAAAACGCCGCCCATGCTCACAGTGACAAAAAATACAGCGATAACAACCTCCAACAAGGTAAACCCTTTGTTTTGAAATTTGCCCGCCTGCAACGCTTTGCCCGCCAGCAACGCTTCGCGTAGCGATGCGGGCTGGCGTAGCGATGCGGGCAGGAAACTTGAAATTTGAAACATAATTTTTATGAATTTTTAATTTTTAATTTCAACTAGACCTGCTGTGTTGACTTTTACTGTGATTGTTTGACTCGTGCCTTTCATTGCAAGTATCATTACTGCTTGATTTCCTCCGCCGGAAATCGTTATAAGGGGTTCCGGGGCTTGAAAATTTATACTCATATAAGCAGGACCAACATCTTCTATATAGATATCTTTCTCAAAACTTACGGTTTCTACTATGACATCATTTCCTGCGTCATATATCCCGTTTCCCTCTGCTGGATTCGTATCAGCGTATAATAGGTAAAAATCGTCTCCCTGATGAAGATGAATACCGTATCCTCCTCGCGGTATAATTCCTCCGCATTCCTGGCACTCTGCTGTTGAAATCGCTTTTTGCTCCGCTCTTCTTATGTCCTGGGCAAGTTTATTGGCAGACCTCTGAAGCGCAAACTGTTTTCCACCTGATTTATAACTCGCCAGAGTCAAACCGGTAAAAAAAATAATCAAAAATATGGTTAACAAGCTCTCAATTAATGTGAATCCTTTGTCTTGAAACATAAATTAAAATCTAAAATTATAGAAATCTGAGATACCAGTTTAAAATTTGCTCTCCCCAAAACATTGCGATAAAAGTCCCTGCCACTAAAAACGGGCCAAACGGCACTTCGCTTTTCAAAGTTTTCTTTTTCAAAATTATCATTCCTATTCCTATTATAGCACCAAATAAAAAAGCAAGAAAGAGGCCTGTTAATATCTGTGGAAAACTCAGCAAAAGTCCCATTAAAAAACCAAGTTTAATGTCCCCGGCTCCCATGTATTTTCCGCGCGACGCGAACACAATACTCGCGAAAAATCCAGACGCGAGAAGCGCGGCGAAAAGCGCGTAAAGCAAACTATTTGTTTGAAAATTAATAATTTGGTATACAAGCGCTATTCCAATCGCTGGATAAATAACTTTGTCAAGAATAAGATAGTGTTTGAAATCATAAACAAAAATAACAATCAGGAAACAAGAAATTATCAACAAATAAATTATTTCCGCAAAATTCTGAAAATTGCCTGCCTGTCCGGTAGGCAGGCCTGCCTGTCCGACGAGCGGAAAAATCAGAAATAAAAACAGCACCCCTGTTGCTATTTCCACCAAAGGATACTGGATAGAAATGGGTTTCCCGCAATAACGGCACTTTCCTCGCAAAACCAAAAAACTTAATAAAGGAATCAAATCATACCAGTGCAGTACATGCCCGCAGTTTACGCAATGAGACCGCGACATTCCAATCTTCTCATTTGTCTGCAAACGATAGATAACGCAATTCAAAAAACTCCCAACGCACAACCCAAAAACAAAAACATAAATATAAAAAAACAAATCAATCATTATTACATTTTATTATACCATAAAACTAAAAAATAAGTTTTCCCCAATTCTTTAGTCTATGTTTGCTATTCCGCGAAAAATTAAGTAAAATTTAGGTATATGTTGAATTTAAAATTGTCGGAAGTTTAGCTTCCGACAATTTATAATTTTATGGAAACAATACAGGAATTTAAAATTATCTGGGGATATTTGAAAAAATATAAAAGATAAGTTAGGAAACTTATGCTTTTCGCAGTGGTTGGGTCTTCAATTGCCGCGTCTATTCCATATATTTACGGCAGATTAGTTGATTTGGTGTCTATTCAAGCAACTGATTTGAGTTTTATCCTCGCGCTTTTGGGAATTTGGTTTTTGATGGATATTGTATCCAATTTTTTCAACAGATTTGTACGGCTAAAAGGGAATTCTTTATCAGTTGATATAAGTAATGATTTAATATGTGAAAGTTCTAAACATATCCTATCTTTACCGTTGAAATTTCACAAAGAGAAAAAACTCGGAGCGATTTTTTCTAAAATTGAAAGAGCCGCCGAATTTCTTGGAAGAATCATACAAAATACTGTTTTTTGGATTTTACCTGAATTTTTAACTGTTTTCGCTGGAATTATAATCCTGTTTTTTATAGAATGGAAATTGGCGATAGGTATGATTTTCTTGTGTTTAATTTTTATTCTGGTTTCGCTTTATAAAACTATACCGATTATTGAAACGCAAAAAAAATTAAACAAAGCGGCTGAAACAGCGACTGGAAATCTTTATGACGCTTTTCTAAATATTCAGACAATCAAATCCTGCGCTGTAGAGGATTTTCAAATACAAAGGACTAAAAAAGATTTTTATCAAAAATTAGGGCCTGTCTTAAAAAATTAGAATATAAAAAGTCACTGAACATTTTATTGATTATTAAATAGATCTAAAAATATGACGAAAACAAAAAAAATTATTTTAATCGCGACGATTTCCAGTTTAGTTATTGGCGGAACAATATTATGGGTCGAGATATTTAAAGAAGCGCCAAAAGAATTACCATACAATATTTTGCCAAAAGTAATTTGGGATAAATATGTTAATGATGAATTAAATTTTTCAATAGATATCCCTGATAAGGTATATGGTTATTATGGGTGCGAGCCCAAAAAGGTCATTCAGGTTCCAGTGAAAGTGTTTGAAGACAATGAAAACGGCATAGTTTATATTTCGCAGGAATATTATTATGAAGCCGGATATGATAGCGAATTACATAAGCGCGTAGGAGAGTGTGAAAGAATTACATACTCATTAGAATTATTTAGAAATGAATACAAAAAATGGGAAGAATCTTTTCCAGAACATTCTTTGTCTTTTAAGCCATTTTTAGGTTGGGCTATTTTAATTAGAACTGTGAAAAACGAAGACGAATTAAATAAATTCATAAAAAAAAATTATGGCTCGGGATGCCATGCTGGAGATAAAAAATTTTGGAAATTATGTGAACAACCAGGAGTCTATAATATTGCAATCAGCGGAGAGGGTGATAATGAAGAGACAACATTGGGAACCACATCCTGCGTCGGAGCATGGACAACGAGATACAAAGTTTTGTACTTTCCCGAAAAAAATAAAGTTATGGCTGTGAATCTCGGTCAAGAATCCACCTTTCAGGCTAATTCTCATTCACAGCCTTATAAATCTCACGACGAAAAAATGGTTGACAGTTTTAGATTTAAATAAACTTAGTATAGTACTTTTATAACTAAATAGGAGATGAATAAAAAATCTCAGATATCCCAATTTATTTATC
>JAGMDC010000007.1 GCA_023128895.1 Candidatus Parcubacteria bacterium
GATAAATAAATTGGGATATCTGAGAATAAGGGTTAGTGCTGAATTTAAATTAAAAATCAAAAGGGACGAGAACATTTCTCGTTCTTTTTGATTTAAGTTTGCTATTTCGCGAAAAATTAGGTAAAATTTAGGTATAATCATGAGAAAGAGGTATCCTAAAAATTTGAAAAAATGGCAGGAATTTTGGGAAAAAGAAAAAATCTACAAATTTGACGAAAAAAGTAACAAACAGATTTACAGCGTAGACACTCCCCCTCCAACCGTGAGCGGCAAGATGCATATAGGCCATTTATTCTCGTACACGCATCAGGATGTTATTATCAGGTTCCATCGGATGAAAGGCGAAAATATATTTTATCCCTTTGGAACTGATGACAACGGTCTGCCAACAGAAAGATTTGTTGAAAAGCAAAAAAGAGTTAAAAGCGCGAGAATGAAAAGAAGCGCGTTTGTCAATCTCTGCCAGCAAACAGTAAAAGAATTAAAACCCAAATTTATTCAAAATTGGAAAGACATTGGCTTGTCCGCTGATTTTGATTATTCTTATTCCACAATTGACAAGCATTGCCAAAAAATAAGCCAATCAATGTTTATTGAACTTTACAATAAAAAGCGTGTTTATAGAAAACAAGCGCCTATAATGTGGTGTCCTACCTGTCAAACAGCCATTGCCCAGGCAGAATTAGAGGACAGGGAAAGAGAATCGTTTTTAACCTATGTTAAGGTTAACGTCATTGATACAGATACACACATTATATTTGCAACAACAAGACCAGAATTATTGCCGGCCTGCGTTGGCATCAGTGTCCACCCTACGGACAAAAGATATAAAAAATTAATAGGGAAAAAGGTCAAAATGCCTATCACTGGCGCGGAAATTGCTATCACCGCAGACGAAAAAACAAATAAAAATTATGGTTCCGGGGTTGTATATTACTGCTCTTACGGCGGAGTTGAGTGTATTGACTGGCTCGCGCGCCATCCAAAAGTAAAACCAATCAATATAATGGGCAAGGATGGGAAGTTTAACGAGAGCGCGGGCAAATACGCTGGGATGACCTCTCTGCAGGCGCGTGAAAAAATAGTGCTGGACTTAATAAAACTTAACGCAATAACAAAACAACAAAAAATAAAACACATAGTCAATACACACGATCGGTGCGGAACAGATATAGAATTCATTGCCACAAAGCAATGGTTTATTAAATATTTAGACCTAAAACAGGAATTTATTGAACTGGGAACAAAAATAAATTGGCATCCAAAATATATGAGAATCCGTTTTGAGAACTGGGTTAAAGGCCTTCAATGGGATTGGTGCATATCAAGACAAAGGTTTTTCGGAGTTCCCTTCCCTGTTTGGTATTGTAAAAAATGCGGAAAACACAAATTAGCTGATATTAAGAATTTGCCTGTTGACCCATTGAAACACAAGCCCAAAACAAAATGTTCCTGCGGCAGTAATAAATTTATCCCCGAACAAGATATTTTAGACACATGGGCAACCAGTTCTTTAACTCCGCAAATCGCTGTTGAATTATTAAAAAACAAAAAACTGGGCAAAAATATTTTCCCGATGTCTTTGCGCCCGCAGGCGCACGACATCATAAATACCTGGCTTTTCTACGCGCTCGCGCGCGGCAAACTGCATTTTAATAAAATTCCGTGGAAAAATATTTTAATCTCCGGGTTTGCGCTTGACCCAAAAGGGGAAAAAATGTCAAAGTCGAAGGGAAATATTGTGGAGCCGCCAAAAGTTATAAAAAAATATCCTGTTGATGCTTTGCGATATTGGTCCGCGGAAGCAAGTTTGGGCAGAGATTTAAGATACGACGAAGAAGAACTAAAAAACGGGCATAGGTTAATGACCAAATTATGGAACGCGTCTCGCTTCTCATTCTCCCGTCTCAAAAATTTTAATGGCAGCAAACCGGATAAATTAGAGCCATTGGACAAATGGCTATTTTCCAAGTTGCAGACAACTATTAAAAACAGTACTGATTATTTTGAAAAATACGAATTCGCGAAAGCCAAAAAAGAAATTGAGGATTTTTTCTGGAAAACTTTTTGCGACAATTATCTGGAATTAGTAAAATATCGCCTTTATTCGCGCAAAAACAAGCAGGCAAAACAATCCGCGAGATATACTTTATACACAACGCTCTTTGCTATATTAAAATTATGGGCGCCAATAATTCCCTACATTACTGAAGAAATTTATCAATCAAATTTCAGGAAACTGGAAAAAACAAAAAGTATTCACATAACCAAATGGCCTGAATATAACAAAGAATTAGTTGATAAAGAGATAGAAAGAAAAACACAGACCTTGATTGATTTAATCGCAATAATAAGAAAAGAAAAATCAAACAAGGGTTATTCTCTGAAAAAAGAGATTAGAAATCTTACAATTTCCGCCGACAAAAACATTATTCAATCCCTAACTGATTTTCTGGAGGACTTAAAAGCAATCGGCAATATATCTTTTATTGGATTTGGAAATTTCACATTAGCAGACCAAAACATTATAACCGTAAACCCTAATCTAAAAGTCAAAATTGTCTTTTAGAATACATTTTCTTGTTTGCTCTGACCGAAGCACTCAATGTTTTGAGGGCTTCGGTCGCTCGCTTCACTGCGAAAATTGAATTTTGATGAAAAAAATGATATGGTAATTTAATGGATAATAATAAATCAAATAACAATTCAGAAAAAGAAAAAAAACAAACACAGGAAATTGGGTACATAAAACCCAGAGAAATTGTTGAAGAAATGAAGGACTCATATATTGACTACGCAATGTCAGTGATTGTTTCGCGTGCTTTGCCGGATGTCCGAGACGGATTAAAACCAGTCCACCGCAGAATTTTATTCGCGATGACGGAAATGGGATTAAAACATAATGTCAAGTTCAGAAAATCCGCGACAGTCACTGGAGAAGTAATGGGCAAATTCCATCCGCATGGGGATATGGCTATCTATGATTCAATAGCCAGAATGGCGCAAGATTTTTCTTTAAGATACCCATTGGTCCAGGGCCAAGGCAATTTCGGGTCAATCGATGGAGACCCTGCGAGTGCAATGAGATATACAGAGTGCAGATTGTCAAAAATCGGGGAGGAGATGCTGAAAAATATTGAAAAAGAAACAGTGGATTTCAGGGATAATTACGACGCGACAAGAAAAGAGCCGGTTGTTCTGCCCTCGCCTGTTCCGCAACTTTTGCTTAACGGCACGCTTGGCATTGCTGTTGGTATGGCTACCAATATCCCCCCGCATAATTTAACAGAAGTTGTGGACGCAACAATTTATCTGGTTGACAATCCAAAAGCCGACACTCCTGAATTGTTCAAAATCATTAAGGGTCCTGATTTTCCAGGGGGCGGAATGATTTATAATCAAAAAGAAATCATGGAAGCGTATTCTGTTGGCAAGGGACCCATAGAAAGCCGCGGCAAAGCGGAAATTATTGAAGATAAAAAAGGCAGGAACAGTATTTTAATCACGGAAATTCCTTATCAGGTCCAAAAATCCGGATTGGTCCAGCAAATCGCTAATTTAGTCCAGGACAAAAAAATTGTTGGGGTAAAAACCGTGCGGGACGAATCAGACCGCGAAGGAATGAGAGTTGTGATTGAACTGCAGAGAGACGCTTTCCCTCAAAAAATCTTGAACCGCCTCTATAAATTTTCCGACCTTCAAAAAACATTTCACTTAAATATGCTTGCTTTGGCAGACGGGATCCAGCCAAAGGTCTTGTCATTAAGCGAGGTTTTAACTTATTTTGTTGAACATAAGAAACAAGTAGTAATAAGAAGAACTCAATTTGACTTAAAAAAAGCGCAGGAAAGGGCGCATATACTGGAAGGGCTGCATAAGTGTTTGTCAAAAATTGACGCTGTGATTAAAACAATCAAAGCGTCAAAAAACAGGGAAGACGCGCAGAAAAATTTAATGAAAAAATTCAAACTCACGGAAATTCAGGCAACCGCGATTTTGGAAATGAAATTAGCGAATTTAGCGAAACTGGAAAGGCAAAGAATAGAAGACGAACTAAAGGAAAAGGAAAAAATGATAAAAGAATTTACAGAACTTTTAAAAAGCCCTAAAAAAATAAAGGATTTGATGAAAAAAGAATTAAGAGAAGCAAAAGAAACATTTGGCGATGAAAGAAGAACCAGGGTTTACGCCCAAAAAATAGGAGAAATAGCGGAAGAGGATTTAATCCCGCAGGAAGAAACAGTGATAACTTTGACTCGCGGCGGATATATTAAAAGAGTTAATCCAGATATTTACAAAATACAAAAAAGAGGCGGTAAAGGAATTATGGGAATGAAAACTTTGGGAGAAGACGTAATAGAACATTTTATTTCCTGTCAAACCCATGACTCTCTGCTGTTCTTTACTGATTCCGGAAAAGTGTTCAAAGTGCCTGCTTATGAAATCCCAGAGGGCTCCCGCGTGGCAAAAGGCCGCGGCATTCTGAATTTCCTGGAGATCACGATTCAGGAAAAAATCCTGTCTGTTTTTTCATTAGGGAAAGAAGACGAGAAACTGGGGATAAAATATTTAGCAATGGCGACAAAAAATGGTATAATAAAAAGGACGGAATTAAATGATTTCAAAAATGTGAGAAAAAGCGGATTAATAGCGATTACCCTTAAAAAGGGCGATTCTCTCCGAACTGTGTGTAAAAGCGCTGGAAAAGATGAAATTATTTTAGTGACAAAGCAGGGCCAATCCATTAGATTCCTTGAGAAAAATATAAGGCCTATGTCAAGAATTGCTGCTGGAAATATAGGGATAAGATTAAAAAAAGGAGATGAGTTGATAGGAATGAACGTGATAAAAGAAAAAACAGAAAATTACTTGCTGGCGCTTATGGAAAACGGATATGGGAAAAGAACTAATTTGAAAGAATACCGTTTACAGGGCAGAGGCGGTTCCGGCATTAAAGCAGCAAATGTCACTGAAAAAACAGGTGAAATAAAAACGACAAAAATTTTAACAGGTGAAGAAGAGGATTTAATAGTTATTTCGCAAAAAGGCCAGGTTATCAAAACTCCAATTTCATCTGTTCCTAAATTAGGCAGGCCCACGCAAGGGGTTAAAATAATGCGTTTAGATAAAGGCGACAAAATAGCGTCAGCGGCATGTATGTAAATATAATAATTTTTCAATGAATCAATTTTCAAACAACAAAGGGTTTACGCTGATAGAAGTTGTGGTTTCTATTTTTATGTTTTTTTCAATATTTGTAGTGATTTTAGGATTTTTCGGATATGCTGTTAAGGGACAGAAAAAAGCGCTTGCCTCGCAAGAGATTTCTGACCAAATAAGTTATGTTATGGAATATATGAGCAGAAGCATAAGAATGGCAAACAAGGATGTGGGAGGAACTTGTATCGCGGCTGGAAAAAATTATGAAATCACAACCCCTATGGCAGGATATTCTTGCATAAGATTTTTGAATTATGACAATAAATGTCAAGAATTTTGTTTTGATTCAAACAACAATCAATTAAAAAGACGTAAATCTGGTGATGGCGGCTCTGGAGGACTTGTCGGCTCTGAAGTGGACATAACCTCATCCAAACTCAAAGTAAATTCCGCTCAATTCAACATTATTGGCAACGGAATTGGGGATAATATTCAGCCAAAGATAACTATTTCTCTTGATGTGGAAAAAAATGCTGAAAAGCCGGAATACAACGCCCAAATCAAAATCCAATCCACAATTTCGCAAAGAAACCTTGATACGAACTAACGGCTGCAGCCGTCACCCTGAACGATAGCGAAGGGTCTCGTCCCAACAGTGATACAAAGAGACTCTTCGCTCCGCTCAGAATGACAATAAAAACAATGAAACAATTTTCAAACTCTCAAAAAGGCGTAGCATTGTATGTTACTTTAATCGTCACATCCATAGTTCTGGCGATTGCTTTGGGCATAAGCTTGATTTTAGTTGGACAATTAAAAATGACAAGGGAAATCGGAGATTCGACAAAAGCGTTTTTTGCCGCAGACGCCGGCATGGAAAGGGTGCTTGATCAAAGTATATCTGAAATTGAAACAAACAACGGTTATTATTCCGCTTCTTTTGACGGAAACCCTGATTATGGTTACGAAGTTTGGGTATACAGCAGTCCTAGTTGCGCTATCTGCGGGACCATACCAGTTGACGCTGCTTGTACCGGACAATATCTTTGCTACAGGTCAAAAGGATTTTATAAAAGCATTAATAGGGCAATAGAGATTGTGAGGTGAAGTGCGCATAATATTGCGGCTATGCCGCATAATTACTCGCTCGGAATAAATACAAAAACAAGCTTTTGTATTTATTCCTCGCTCATAATTATGAATAGAATACAGGCGAAAAAGAGAATTGAAAAACTAAAAGCGGTGATTTCTTATCACCGTTATTTATATCATGTGTTAGACAAGCAGGAAATCTCTGACGAGGCTTTGGATTCCCTGAAACACGAACTCTATAAACTGGAACAGCAATATCCGGATTTGCTCACTCCTGATTCTCCGACTCAGCGCGTAGGCGGCGAGCCCTTGAAGGAATTCAAAAAAGTAGAGCATAAAACGCCTATGCTTTCTATGGAGGATATTTTCTCGCAAGAAGAATTAAAAGATTGGGAAAACTATCTGAAACGGCTTTTGCCCGGGACATCGTTTAATTATTTTTGCGAACCGAAAATAGACGGTTTTGCCATTAGTTTAATTTACAAAAATGGTGTTTTAATTCAGGGATCCACGCGCGGGGACGGAAAAATCGGAGAAAATGTGACGCAAAATTTAAAAACTATTGAAAGCATCCCATTAAAATTGAAATTGAGTCAAGACCCGAGATTGACAAAAGAGGTTGACATCAGGGGCGAGGTCTATATGGAAAAAAAGGATTTTGAAAAATTCAACAAAAAAAGAAAACAACTGAATGAACAGCCCTTTGCCAATCCCAGAAATTTGGCTGCCGGTTCTATCAGGCAGCTTGACTCAAAACTTATGGCTTCCCGCCCTTTGAAATTTTTGGCTTATGATATTGCGAGCGACCTCGGACAAACAACACACTCTCAAGGGCACCAAATACTGCTCTCTTTGGGATTCAAAACCGAACTCGGCAAAAAATGCGCGAATTTACAAGAAATACAAAAATACTGGCAAAAAGTATCACAAAAGAGAAAAAATCTCGCTTTCCAAATTGACGGCATAGTGATCAATGTTGAAAATAATTCGTTTTTCAAAAAATTAGGAACAGCGGGAAAAAGCCCAAGAGGCGCGAGGGCTTTCAAATTTTTTCCGGAACAAGCGACAACTATTATTGAAGATGTAAAATTCCAAATTGGAAGAACAGGCGCCATAACTCCGGTTGCTTTGTTAAAACCAATAAAAATAGGGGGAACAACTGTGTCAAAAGCAACATTGCATAACGAAGACGAAATCAAGCGATTAGGAGTAAAAATAGGAGACACGATAATAGTTGAAAGAGCAGGAGATGTAATCCCTGCAGTGGAAAAAGTCCTGCCAGAACTGCGCGACGGAAAAGAAAAAAGAATTCAAATGCCAACTATCTGCCCTGTATGTAAGACCCCTTTAATTAAACCAAAAGGAGAGGTTATATGGAGGTGCCCGAATAAAAATTGTTTTGCCGTAAAAAGAGAATTATTAGAGCATTTTGCTTCCAAAAAGGGCTTTAATATTGACGGATTGGGACCGAAAATTATAAACAAACTATTGGAGGAAAATTTAATATGGTCTCCTTGCGATTTCTTTCATCTTTCCAAGGGAGATTTATCTCCTTTGGAAAGATTTGCGGAAAAGTCAGATGAAAATTTAATACAAGCAATCCAGAAAAGCAAGACAATTCCTTTATCCAGATTTATTTATGCCTTGGGCATCCGTTTTGTGGGTGAAGAAACAGCAATTGTGCTTGCGCAATATTTCGGCTCTCTAAAAAAAATCATGGAAGCAAACAAACAGGAATTATCAGCAGTGCCGGATGTCGGACCTCGGGTCTCCAACAGCATCTTTAATTGGTTTCGAGAAAAAGACAATCAAAAATTAATTACTGATTTGATAAGCGCGGGAATAAGAATTCTTGCTCCGGCAAAAATATCGCGAAAATTATCCGGAAAAACATTTGTTTTGACAGGGACATTAAATTCAATGACACGGGAGCAGACAAAAAACAAAATTCGGTTTTTGGGAGGCGATGTCCCGAATTCAATTTCTCAAAAAACTATGTTTCTGGTTGTTGGCAAAAACCCTGGGGAGACAAAAACAAAAAAAGCCAAAAAAGTTGGTATAAAAATCATACACGAAAAAGAATTTCTAAAAATGATCAAGTGAAATTGTTTTATGTCTTTTTTTTCTTATCTAAAAAGGTTTGATTGGATTTTAATTAGCGCGGTGATTTTGCTCGCTGGCATTGGATTGGTTTCTCTTTACAGCTCCTCTCTGGCAAAAGGGGATTTTTCTAATTTTAACAAACAAATTGTGTTTTTAATAATAGGGATATCCTTGATGTTTTTATTTTCTTTTTTTGATTACAGAATATTAAAAAACAATCCTTATCTCATTTTATTTTTATATTCTCTTTGCTGTTTTGCTTTATTGGGATTATTCTTTTTCGCTCCTGAAATCAGAGGAGTGAAATCCTGGTATAAAGTAGGGGGCTTGTCTATAGACCCTATAGAATTTACAAAAATTGTGTTAATAATCTTACTGGCAAAATATTTTTCCGCGCGGCATATTGAAATGTATAAAATAAAACATATTCTTGTGTCCGGCCTCTATGTTTTAATACCCTGTGTTTTAATCTTTTTCCAGCCAGACCTTGGTTCTACTCTGATTTTGGGTTTTATTTGGCTGACAATTTTAATAATTTCCGGAATAAAAATACGGCATTTTTTGATTTTGTGCTTGTGCGGTGTTCTGATTTTCAGTCTGGGATGGTCATTTTTAATGAAAGATTATCAAAAACAAAGAATTTTAAGTTTTGTAGCGCCAACAGTTGACCCATTGGGCGCTGGCTGGTCCCAGACCCAGTCGAAAATTGCTATTGGTTCCGGAGGAATCTTTGGCAAAGGCATAGGACAGGGATCCCAAACCCAGTATGGATTTTTACCTGAACCGCAAACCGATTTTATTTTCGCGGCAATTGCCGAAGAAACTGGCTTTATCGGCGTTAGCGCCCTGCTTATTTTATTTTTAATACTGGTTTGGCGGGTTATAAAAAAAGCTCTGGTTTGCTCTACTAATTTTTCCCGATTATTCGCTACTGGATTAGCAGCGCTTTTTTTCTGTCAAATTTTCATTAATATTGGAATGAATCTCGGACTCCTGCCTATCATTGGAATATCTCTGCCATTTGTTAGTTACGGCGGCGGCGGATTAATCCTCAACCTTATCGCTCTCGGACTTTTGCAGAACATCCATTCCAGTCGCGGGTAAAAAACACATAAATGAAATTTAATAATAATTAAAAATATGAAAAATAATTTTGAAATTAGAAAAGCGAATATCAAAGATTTAGAACATATTCTTAGATTATATCATGAATTGCTCAAAGAAGAATTCAAAAAGTTTGACAAAAGCTTAAATCCGAATTGGGCATATAGCAAGTTAACGAAAAAATATTTCCAAGAAAGAATTACGAAAAAAAATGGATTTATAGAGGTTGTGGAAAACAACAAAAAAATAATTGGATATTTATGCGGAGGAATATCAGAGCAATCATTTTATTTATATCGTCAAAAAGCAAAATATGCTAGATTAGACGAAATGCTAATTGACAAAAAATTCAGAGGCAAAAATTTAGGAACTAAATTAGTTAAAGATTTTGTGAAATGGTGCGAAAAAAATAAAGTTGATTATATTTCTGTTACCGCGTCGGTTGGAAATAAAAAATCCTTAAATTTTTACAGAAAACTCGGGTTTAAGGATTACGATTTAACTTTAGAGATGAAAATGAAAAAATGAAAAACCCTGCAACCTTATCGCCCTCGGACTCCTGCAGAACATAAGTTTTAGTCGCGGGTAATCTATTTTTCTTTTCATTATAAATTATTTATCCACAGGTTAAGGAAAACACGCTGGTATACATACATCCTGTTATTGTGATATAATTAGGAGCGAGGGAGAAGTACAAAAATTCATTTTTGTATTTTAACCGAGCGAGTAATTATGCGGCTTTGCCGCAATAATAGTTTAATGTTTGAAACCCGAAAATTGAAAAAATTTTTGCTAAGTTTCGCATCTGTCAAAAAAACAACTTCATTGCTGATTTTGTTTTGCGTTATCGGCGGCATAATGGTTCCAATCTATCCTGCCAATGCCTGGCCTTCCTGGTGGGACGCGGTAGTCGTGGGCACTTTACCTGTTACTGCCCCGCTTCTTGGCGCAATAGCAGGCGCAAAATTTTTAAAAAGCAAATTGGACGAAGGCGGAATAAATATTTTTGAGGGAATGCTTTCTGTAGGCATTACTGGCTTAGTATCAGTCAGCTCTGTTTTTCTGTCACTTGGCCAAGGGGCTTTGGGCTGGGTGACCAGCCCTGGTTTTGTTAATGTGAGTTTTACAGGCGATGACAATACAATCGTCGCAGAGGGATGGAAGATTGTCAGAAATCTTGTGAATATGTTTATTGTTCTAGGCTTTGTTATTGTTGCCCTTGCCACTATTATCGGCATACAAGAATACAACGCGCAAAAACTTTTGCCCGGTTTAATCGCAATAGCGCTTTTAATCAATTTCACGCCGGTAATCTGCGGTTTAATGATTGACGCTTCAAACATAGCGATGAATCATTTTTTATCAGGCGCGACATTGAATAGGGGTTTTATTGAAACTATAGATTACCAAACAGGCGCGATACTTGAAAAAGAGGGACTTGAATTGACAGAGAAACTCGGATTAGCAGCGGGCTTGGCTGGTTTTAATATTCTTGGAGGAATTATTTTCATGCTTTTCGCTCTTTTGTTCGCCGTAAGATATGTCGCGCTCTGGATTTTAGTTATTTTGTCGCCTTTGGCGTTCTTTTGCTATATTTTTCCAAAAGCAAAAGGGGTATGGTCTGCCTGGTGGACGCAATTTTTTCAATGGTGCATTATTGGAATACCAGCGGCTTTCTTTATCTATTTATCAAACAATCTCACAGCTGAAATGATGAGAGGAAGTATGCTTGGCAAACCAACTGGCGAAATCAGTGTAACCGGGTTCAGCGCTTTATTTATGTTTATGGTGCCTATGATGTTTATGGTTGTTGGATTGTTCGCTTCCTTAAAGACCGGCGCAATGGGCGCGAATATGATAACCGCATACGCGCAGACAACAGGAAAGCAAGCCACTACAAGAGTAAGCAAATGGGCTGGTGGGAAAGCCAAAAAACAAGTTGGTGAAATCGGCGAAAATCCTTGGGTTAGGAGAAGAATAGAAGGCGCGGGAAGAAGAGCTGAATGGCTTGATAAATACAAACACCCGACTGAAAGAGGGAGAGTTTTGGCAGACGCGACGCAAAGAGAAAAGAGAAACCAAGAAATAGAGGCAAGTAAAAAACGAATAATTCACTTATCCGCGGATGAAAGAGAAAAAGTGGCTGGAACAAATATTGAGAAAATAGGTAAATTCAGAGCAGACACTGAACAAGATATGCTTAGCGACCACGATAAGAGAAATATAAATGTTGTAAGAAAATATGGAACGGGTAAAGATATAGGCGACGCGGAAAAGAAACGACCTGACTGGGCAGGGGATTTAGATACGGAAAAGGTTCAAAAAATTATGATGGCTGATAGCGTATCCGAGGAAGTGGCAAAAAAAAGAGTTGTCAGAAAAAAAATAGAAGGAATAACTCCGTTAAAACTGAGACAGGAAATACAACCAGAGGCATTGGAAAATGTTGATGTGTTTACTGCTATGAGTAAACAGCAATACGAAGAAATAAAAAATAAAGGCAAGAAAAAACACAGAGAAGCAATGAAAAAAAATATTACTAAAAATATACACGCGATAAGGCAGACAATTAATGAAATAGAAGATACCGGGCAATATGAGAGAGCGTCTGAATTAATGGATAGAGTAATAGAAATAGATTCCAGCCCGGATTTTGCTTAATATTTAATTTTGAATACTTTAATGAAATATAATACAAATATAAAAATAATTTTTCCAGAAAACACTGTTTTAATTATCGCTAAAATTATGAAAAAATATGGGGTAGCAGAGAAAAGAGAAACGATATTTGAAAAATTAGAAAAACAAGAAACAACTAATGCAAAAAAAATAGCAAAAATCATCAAAAAAGCGGCTGAAGAAAAAGCGCCTATCAAAACAATTTCTTCTAATATCCAAAAACATTTAAAGATTCCGACAAAACAAGCGAAAAAAATGGCTCAAGAGATTCAGAAAAATATCTTAAACCTTGTAAAAGAAACTCTGGTTAAAGGCGAAGAAATAAACGAGAAACCAATCAAAACAATACCAAATAAATTTTCAATAAAAAAATCAAAAGAAGAACAAAATCCAGACGCATATAGAGAAACAATTAAATAAATTGAATAAAAAGAAAAATAAAACGGGGATTTACTCCCCTTTTTTTATTCATATTTTTTGGCTACCTGTTCAAATTTTTCTTTCTTATGCTTATATGTATCTCCTGTCGCCTCTGTTTTTTCTGTCGCCTCTGTTTTTTCTGTTTTCTCCGTTTTTCCCGCGCTGCCGGCGATGATCTGTTGAGCCGCCGCACCTGCTACGAGCGCTTCGGCTATATTGCCAGCGATAGTGCTGCTCCCGCTACTCGTCTGAAACCGTATCAATTTCACGACTTCTTTTCCTGTATCTACTTGCAATCCTTTAGACACCTGTAACTCGTAAATGCTATGCGCTATTTGGTCGGCGTTCATTGGATCAAATCCTCCCTCAACAAGTTTCTTTCTGATAGCCCCAACTACCTCTGTCTCCCTTTGCAGTCTTCGCGCTTCATATTTCGCTCCTTGCGCGAATAATTTCTCTTTGTCTGGCTGGGAAATCGCTTTTTTAAGGTCCTTGTCTTCCAAATCCACTACTCTTAATGCTACATCTGTTTTATCTGTATTCAAACCGCCTAATTTGAAGGGGCTATTTTTACCTGTAATTCTCTCATTTACTATATCTAGTATCTTTGCTCTGCCGTCTTTTTCTGTTGCTATGCCCCAAGTCATTGACCCTATTGCTTCCCTAAAAGCGCTGTCTATTTCTCCGACTACATAATCTCTCAGCCCTTCTTCTGTGGTAGGAGTCCCTCTTTCTATGGCATTTTTCACGCTTTGAAAATCTCTATTAAACTCTGTGTATATCACGGCGTCAACGACTATCATTTGTTTCCCAAACTCTTCTTCGTTTTCTCCTTTTCCTTCTTTGCCTTTCTTTGAAATGGCTAATCGCGGGTCAAAATTTAATTTCAACCGCGTTTTAGGAATTTTCACTAATCCGCAATGAGGTAATCGCGGCACCAAACAAGGGCCTGAATCACGATAACCCACTATCTTTTCAAAGAAAATAACTGCTGCAATGTGCTTTTTGTCCACCATCCGTATCCATGTGGCAAGCCATATCGCTGTCAAAAACGCCAACGCTACTATCACTGTTACCATTGAAATTTTTAGCAACGCGCTTAAAATCCCTGACAGCGCAAAAAATGCCGCAGTTGCTCCTATAATTATTCCTATTGTCTTTGATTCATTCCATTCGCCTCCTCCATCGCTCGACACCTGCGCTTGCTGACTGCTCTGACCTGTTGGTGTTGCCGTGTTCTCCGATGTATCGTTCCCTAAAATATCTCCTAAAGTCATTTTTTCTTTTTTTCACCTCCTTTTTATACCCTCATTTCTAAATTCTATATTCTAAATTCTATATTCTATTTTAAGGGTGCTGATATAATCATAGCATTTGTTTTGATTTTGTCAAGGTTAATAATTTTATCAACAAACCCTATTTCCCCTATTTCTCTATTTATGGTAAAATAAATAAAATAATTTTGACATTTGCTAATTTTACATTTTAATTTGTCATTTTACACTTAGCGAAGCGATTATGGAGTTTACTGTTCCAAAATTTATTGAGAAAGAAGCGAAAATCATAGGGCCTTTGACTTTTAAACAATTTTTATGTTTGCTCATACCAGGAGCCACTGTGTTTCTCGCTTATTATACTTTGCCTCTTGCCATTGCTATTCTTCTCGCTATTGTTTTAATGGGCGGCGGTATTGCTCTTGCTTTTTTGAAAATCGGGGGCAGGAGTTTTCCTGTTGTTATGAAAAATTTTGTAACCTTTTATCCTTCTGTAAAATTATATGTCTGGAAAAGAAAAGCCATACCGCCGAAAATAATAAAAAAAGAAGAAGTAAAACAAAAGAAAAAAGAAATTGCTATTTCTCCAAAGGTTACCGAGAGCAAACTGAAAAATTTATCCAGTAGAATTGAAACCTTTAGATAAATATAAAATTATGGCGCAGCCATCCACACAAAGTTTTTTAGAAATCGGACAAATCAAAGAAGGCGTGCTTATTCTGAAAAGCAACGCGTTAAGGAGCATATTAATGGTCTCGTCTTTGAATTACGCGCTGAAATCAAACGAAGAGCAAACCGCGATTATTTATCAATTCCAAAATTTCCTGAATTCTCTGGATTTTACCTGCCAGATTATTGTTCAGTCCAGACGGTTAAATATTACTGGCTATCTTGAAAAATTGCGCAAAGCAGAGGAAAAACAAACCAATGATTTGTTAAAAATTCAAATATCCGGATATATAGAATTTATAGAAAGTTTAGTTGGCACTGGAAGCATTATGAATAAATCGTTTTTCGTAATAGTGCCTTTTAGTTTGTTTGACGAGCGAAAACAGCAGCCAAAAGATGGAATAAAACTGCAAGCCCCGAAATTCCCAATCCTAACTGAAGAAACTTTTAAGCGATGCAAATCCCAATTAATGCAAAGAACTAATTTTATAATGATGGGATTGGCAAGATGCGGATTAAAAGCCACGCCGCTAAATACTTCTGAAATAATTGAATTATTCTGGTCATTGCACCACCCAAAAAGAGCCGAAGTCGGCTATTATCCTGAAATGCCGCCAGAATTAACCCTATAATTTATTTTCAAGTAAAGCGAGGGAAGTCCAAGCGAGCTTGCTCGCTTGGACTTCCGAGCGAACGCGAAAATGTAGCCCAGACATACATTTTCTAATACCCCACCGCTCTGCGGTGGGGTAAAATACAAACCTTTAGGTGGGATTTGATACCCTGCCCAAAGTCTGGGATTCATTAATATGAAATTTCCTTTTTTTAAAAAACCAAAACAAAATATCGTAGAAAAATTGTTTGAAAAAGAAACACTAAGAGCCGCGGACATTATTGCCCCTGCTTCTATTAAAGTAGAACAAAGCCGATTACAGATAGGAGATGAACGGTTTGCTAAAACATTTTTTATTTTTTCCTACCCGCGTTATCTAAACTCCGGCTGGCTGTCGCCGATTATAAACTTAGACGTTCCAATGGATGTTTCTTTTTTTATCCACCCTATCGCGAGCGGGATAGTGTTAAAACAATTAAGAAAACGGCTCACAGAAATTCAGGCAGAACTTTTAACAAGAGAGGAGAAAGGACTTATTCGGGACCCGACTTTGGAAACAGCGTTAAATGATATTGAAAATTTAAGAGACCAGCTTCAAACAGCCCAGGAAAGAATGTTTAAGTTTGGGCTTTATATCACTGTTTACGCAAACCAGGAAAAAGAACTCGCGGAAACAGAGACAGAACTGCGTTCTATTTTAGAATCACGGTTGATTTATATCAAACCCGCGTTATACCAGCAAAAACAAGGATTTACTTCCACCTCCCCTTATGGGCTGGACCAATTAGGAGTGCACAACACTGTAAACACTGAACCATTGTCCAGTATTTTTCCTTTTATCTCTTTTGATTTGTCTTCCAACGAAGGCATCTTATACGGAATTAACAAACACAACAATTCTTTGGTTTTGTTTGATAGATTTACCATGGAAAATTCAAACTTCACAATTTTCGGAAAATCCGGTTCCGGAAAGTCATTTTTGGTGAAAATTGAGGCGCTTCGGTCGTTAATGCTCGGCACTGATGTAATTATTCTTGACCCTGAAAACGAATATAAAGCGCTGGCAAACAGCGTCGGCGGCGCGTTTTTCAGCATTTCTTTGTCTTCTCCGCATCATATCAATCCTTTTGACCTTCCAGCGCCCCGGGAAGACGAAAGGCCTGAAGATGTACTACGTTCCAATATTATTAATTTAGTAGGATTGTTCAGAATTATGTTCGGTGGATTAACGCCCGAAGAAGACGCGATTATGGACAGAGCGATAACAGAAACATACGCGGCAAAAGATATTTCTGCGGACACCGATCCAAAATTATGGAGCAAAAACTTTCCTTTAATGCAGGATTTGGAAGCAGTGCTGGAAACAATGGACGGAGCGGAATCATTAGTAAGGAGGACAAGAAAATTCACCAAAGGAACTTTTGCAAAATTCTTTAACCAGCCGTCCAACATTTCCGTGAATAAAAGATTCGTAGTGTTTGGAATCAGGGATATGGAAGATGAATTAAGGCCTATAGCAATGTTTATGGTAATGAGATATATTTGGAACTCCGTCCGAGCGGAAATTAAAAAAAGAATATTAGTGGTGGATGAGGCATGGTGGATAATGCAGTCGGAAGACGGAGCTTCATTTTTGTTCGGCATCTGCAAGAGAGCCAGAAAATACTGGCTTGGCGTAACAACTATTACGCAGGATGTGGCTGACTTTATGAAATCTCCTTATGGAAAACCAATTCTCACTAATTCGTCTCTGCATCTTTTAATGAAACAATCGCCTGCTTCTATTGATATAGTCCAAAAGACCTTTAATTTGACTGATGAGGAAAAATATATGCTTTTAGAGGCGGCTATTGGAGAAGGATTGTTTTTCGCTGGAATGAAACATGTGGCAATGAGGGTTGTCGCGTCTTACGCCGAAGAGCAAATCATCACCACAAACCCTGAAGAACTGCAAAAAATCAAATTGGCAAAAGAAACACAATAAAAAAATTATTAAATTATGTCAGATCTTATGAGTCCAGAGGGGGTTGTAATGCTTGCTCTGGCAGTAATGTTAGATATAATAGGGATAATTTGTTTGATTTTAGACCTTGTTTTTGGAATAGGTGAAGTTCTTTCTTATATCCCTGATTTTATAGGTATTGGATTTTTTGGACTTTGGATTTTAATGCGTTCGCAAGAGGAAAAAACCTATAAACAAGCAAGAGGGGAAGTGGCAAGCGCAGTTGCTGAACATAAAAGAAAAGTCCAAGCAGCGAAAAAAGCGTTCAAAAAAGGCGCTAAAAGAGCTGGCAAAAGAGGATTTAAATTTTTATTCGCTATGGTTGGAGAACTTATCCCATTACTTGGCGCCCTGCCGTTTTGGACCATATTTGTACTTCTTGAATTGAGAGGGGATAAGTGATGTTTGTTTTTTCCAAAAAATAAAGTAAAATAAAATAATGATTAACAATCAAAAAATTCTTTTAATACTTATCCTTATAGGAGTTTTTGGATTGTTCTGCGCTAGCAATTTTGTATTAGCCCAGGAAATCACCGATTATCCAACAATATCGGGCGCTGACACGCCTGGACCAGACACCACTCTGCCTCAGTATATCAAATATTTATTTAATTTCGGCATAGCGCTGGGAGGAATTTTGGCTTTTGTTGTTTTTGCTTTTGGAGGCGTAATGTGGGTTATGTCTGCCGGCAACCCGGTAATAATCGGTATTGCAAAAGCAAAAATGCTCAAAGGAATTATGGGTCTGGCTCTCCTGCTCGCCTCATACCTGATTATTGTTGCCATAAATCCTGATTTAACTGTTTTAACTTTGGAAGATTTAGATTGGAAAGAATATACCGGTCGTAAATATGTTCCGGCAGACATAGACGCGAAAACTTATAAAGAAATGCCTATTGGCCTTTTAATTGAAGATATTTTGGCGAAAAATATCAGTTGTTTTGACAAAGACGGCAATTTAATTAACTGCAGAACTCAGGAAATTATCCAGCACGCCAAAGAGGATATCTTTGCTCCTGATACACATTATAATTACTGCTATAAATATGATAATCGGGGCAATAAAAAAGAGTTAATGGATTATCGCGACCGAATGGACTGCATAAAAAGACTTTTAGTCGCGATTAAAATAAAAAGCAATGAATTAAAACAAATATCTAAAAAATTAGAGATAGCGCTTAAACAATGTAAATGCACAAACTGTGACCATGGCTATTGCATAGATGGATTTTGCAATGGTCGATGTAAATGTATTCCTTGTAAAAATCACTGCCATTGCTGCGGCAGTCCAAGAGAAGAACGGATATCCTGTTCAGGCAATCCTCCTTTCACGCTTTATACAGACCCCTGCCCCAACAGAAAGGAAATAGATGATATAAGAAATGAAATTCACCAAATAATAAATGGAACTAAGAAAAAAATTGACGGCGCAAATATAATAGATGATCCATTGCATGACACAAAATTTTTATATCTTAAAGAAGCTCAAGAAAGGTTAAATGGCTTAAAACAAGAATTAAATAAAGACTTAGACGAGTTAAAAGAAGTAGAAGAACTAACAAAATTTCCTTACGGCAAGCGATTAAGTTTGGCAGAATATTTTGACAAAAAATTAAAAAGAAACATAAACAAACAAATGTTCAAACACTTCTATATCCCTGAATACGACAGTATTTCAAGATACTGTAAGATATTTAACTGCAAAGATTTTGATAGTGATGTTTGTCACGGATACAGACTTAATGACAAAGGCATATTATGCAATTTATTCAATTTTGACGGCGATCCAGCCACTTTCTATTATCCTAAAAAAGAATATGAATAGCCATAATCATAAAATTATTTTCATTATATTGGCTCTGCCTTTAATCGGCGCCTTGACATATTCATTCTATAATTCCTATAGTAATGAAAATGCAAAGGTTTTTGCTTTTCTTGGAAAAGAAACAAAGTGCGTTGTTGACCCGGTTATAGAAAAAAAATTCTTGGGAACGGAAAGAGGCAAAATCCCGATTGGCGAAGCAGTTGACGAAGCAGAGGACTTTGCCCAAAAAATAATAGATGAAATGAACATTATAAATAGCAATCTTACAAATGAGATAAATGCTGGGAATGAATTAGTTTGGCTTCCTGAACAATGCGAATGTAAAAGGTGCACAAGCAGTATGGAAACAGATATTCTAAGGTGCCAATGGGAATGGACTACAGGTTCTGGATTAAACGAAAAAACGCATTCTTGCTCTTGCATTACTCAACATAATTGTAAATGTGTTTGCTCGGGCGATGTCTGCCCGTTTGGCGAAATTGAAGGAAAAATAGATATAATCCAAGAAGCAGATTCAAATATTCAAAAATCTTTGGAAAGAATAATAGATTTAATTGATGCGAAGAATTTATTGCCTGGTGACCCTGATAGATGGAATGTTTTGAATAAATTATTAAATTCGCGGGTAAAAATGGAGGAATGCATTATTGGCTATGACTCTGCGCTTGACGCGCCAAGAGCAAAAATGAATCTCTTGAGCTGCAGGATTGCCTTAGACAGAATATACTTGCATAAACTCAACATTGCCGGATATTTTGAAGATAATATATCTCCTTTCCCCCATTGTTATCCTTTTATTGCTGACAATACAATAAAATCTATTTGTATAGAAAACAAAGACAGCAAAGAATGCCGAGAAGCAATTAAGGATTATATGGATAACTATTTCTGCGCCGGCTATGTCGGCCTTGGCGATAAATAAATGAATATATGAAAACCAATCAAAAAATCATTTTAATATTTATTCTTGTTGGATTTATGGCGCTGGTTTGCGCAGGAGATTTTGCTCTCGCGCAAAGGGATTTGGAAGTTATTGATTATCCCGATGTGCCTGGCGCTGTTACGCCCGGCAAAGACACTGAATTGCCCCAATATGTTAAGTATTTGTTTAATTTCGCCATTGGCTTAGGCGGAATTTTGGCGTTTGTTATTCTTATTTTTGGAGGAATTAAATGGATGACATCTGCCGGGGACCCGACAAAAATTAACGAAGCAAAAACAAAAATGCTCGGCGGCATTATTGGTTTAATACTGTTGTTAGGCGCTTGGTTTATTATTGACGCTATAAACCCAAAATTGCTCTCTCTGAAAAAAATGGATAAATTGGAACCAAACACAGGAATTTATGTTACCGGCGATTTTACAGACAACGAAGGCAATGTATATCAAGAAAAAAGATGGTATGTAGGAGATATTCAAAGTTTCACAAATTTTGTTCCAACATCAATGGAATTCATCAGCGAACCATTGGAATTGCTTTCTGTTTTTGAACATACTCAAGAAGAATTTAAAGGCAGTATAGAAGAAATAGAAAACACGGGCAAAGGCAGCGGCGCCAACATTTCAGGAAAATCAATTTCTTTCCAATGGGCAAAATCAGGATTTTACTTGTATGAAGAACCTGATTTTGATGTTTTACAGAAAAAGCCGGAATATCTTTCCGGGTCCGCGGCTGTTCTTAAGGAATGGGACAATATGACAGAATCCATAAAAATCAAGCATCCTTCAAAACAAATTATTAAAATGGGGGTCGCTTTCACGGAACCGAATTTTAACGGAAAGTGTGAATTGGTTCTTGAAGGACTATATGAATTTTTTGATGATAAAATAAGCAATGATCTCATCACAAGGCTGCCAGATTTTCCAACTTCTCATCCTGGGGCAGGCAAAGACCTGTCTTCTATGCATATATTTACTCTTGATACTGACAAAGAGCAAAAGGGCGAAGTAATCTTTTACGACGAAATCAACTGCCAGGGAAACAGTTTTACAACAACCCTTGAAAGAGAAAGAGGCGCGACAGGAGTAGTAACGGGAAACATTATAGGTTCGGGTAGTTTTGTAAGTCATAACTTCGGGGCAAATACCGCTGACGAACGCGTTATGTCTTTCAAAATCAACGGGCCTTATGTTGTTGTTATTATGACAAAAGGGCTGGGCGTAGACAAATCAAACCGAATATGCCAGCGCTTCCTTAAACCAAACGACACAAATTGCTACGGCACTCTTAAAGGAAGCAATGTTTTTGACCCTGACCCAAACAGCGACTTGAAACCGCGCGGATTCTTTATAGTTGGTTCGAACTAAACAACCAATATGGCTCAAAAAAAACAAAAAATCATTTTAATACTTATCCTTGTTGGATTTATGGCGCTGGTTTGCGCGGGGGATTTTGCTCTCGCGCAAAGGGATTTGGAAGTTATTGATTATCCTGATGTGCCTGGCGCCGCAGCGCCCGGCAGAGACACCACCCTGCCCCAATACATTAAATATCTGTTTAATTTCGGCATAGCCCTTGGAGGAATTTTGGTTTTTTTGGTCTTTGTATCCGCTGGAATTCGCTGGTCAACCTCTGCAGGCGACCCAACAAAAATCGCTCAGGCAAAATCAAGAATGCTGGCTGGAATAATCGGCTTGGCGCTGTTACTCTTCTGCTATCTTATAATCACTGCGATAAATCCCAATTTAAAAACATTTCAAGATGTGAAAGAAATGCCTCAAAGCGTTGGCATTTATATCACCGGCGATGTAACAGATAACGAAGGAAACATATATCAAGAAGAAAGATGTTATCAGGGCAGTATTCCCGGCTTCACAAATTTTACTCCGACATCAATAAAATTTATCAGCAATGAAGAAGAGCTGCTTGCTATATTTGTTTACAGCCAGGAAGAATATAAAGGGACATCTACAAGGATTGAGAATAAAGGAAAAGGAACGGGGGACAACATTTCAGGAGAATCAATTGATTTCCTTTGGAACAAGCCCGGCACTTATTTATATGAAAAAACTAATTTTGAAATTCATAACAGGCAGCCAAAATTTTGTACAGGACTTTACCAAGACCTAAGCAAAGATAACTGGGATAATAAAACGCAATCCTTGAAATTCAACAATATACCCGGAGCAGGCTTAAATTTCGGCGCTGTCTTATTCTCTGAAAATGATTTTGAGGGCAGCAAATGCGGATACGCGTTTGAAAAAGATGTTGCAGACCTGTCTCTTGGCAGCAATAATTATCTCTGGCCCATAGAAAAAGACAACCTCTCTTCAATGATTGTGTTGAATACTTCAAAAACAGGCGGAACTGTAACTTTTTACGATTCAATCAACTGCCAGGGCAGAGAAAAAACATACACGACTTCAGATGTTCTGGCAATAAACGACCTTACCAAGGACAATTGTTCGTTTGGGGATTGTCTCTTTGGTAGATTAAACGCGGATGATATAGAAAAAGAATTGCATAGAAACATTATGTCTATGCGAATAGAAGGAGATATGTACGCGCTTCTTAAGTCGCAAGAGGGAGAAGAATATGTTCCTCCGCCTTGGGATGAAGAAAAAATTGAGTTTCCTCCCGGTATCCCAGTCAGCGAATGCACTACACGAGTGTTAGCAGCGCTTGCGAATGGAACTGAATTTGACATTGTCCGCCCAACAAAAAAGGATTTAAGGTCAAGATTTCCCGAAACCAGAGGGGGTTGGCACGGCGAAACTCCGACTAATTTTAGTTGCGATGAAGTTTGCGCAAATCGAGGCCAGGATTGCCTAGGCATAGGATTATATAATGTAGAAAAGACTTTTTGCAGATATATAATACATAATATAGGATCGAATTGCCAGCTGTCAGCAAATTTAGAATGGGGAGAATGCGGAATGGGCTTTAGGTATGGATCCGGCTTCTGCGAAGAATCCTCTCCTGTCTGGGCATCATGGGGATATGCCGATACTGGCTGTTATTGTGTGAATAAAGGAATCCTTGAAAAATAAATATTACTTTTGTAAAATTATGAATATATTTGAAAAACTTCATTATAAACTCCAATATATTGATAAAAGGATTTTAATTATTTTGGCTATTGCAGCTGTTGTTTTACTAATAGCAATAATTTGTATTGTTTTTTTGGGAAACAAAGAAAAGCCGCTAACGCCACAGGAAAAGCAAGAGCAAGAACAAGAGCAAGAACAAGGAGAAACTGAAGAAGATGTGTATCATTACACGCCTTTGACTAAAACAGATTGTGAAAATACAACGAATAAACAAGAAAAACAAAAGTGTTTTGATAGATTAGAACACATAAATATTCTTATGCGAAACAATTATATAAAATGTTTGGATATTACTACATTGGAAGTTAGAGACGATTGTTTGTTAAATTTTGCTTATTCTATTCTTCTAAACGATAATTTATGTTTTGCTATTTCAGACCCCCAAAAAAGACATTTGTGCGTAGACAGAATAATTATAACAAACAGAGACAAAAACGCTTGTAAAAAGCATTTTGGGGACGAACCATTTGAGTGTCAGGAATGTATGGACAGGATTTCAGCGTTTAATATAGGGGAAGACAAAAATCCAGAAAAAATATATGAATGTCAAAAAATTAAAAGTTTGGAATATCCGAGATTATGCCTTTGGATGTCTTTTAAGAATACATTTAAGGATAATTGCGAATTAGTGCCTTTGGAGTTCAGGCCTTATTGTATTGCTTACTATACTATTCATAGCGCAAGCACAAAAGAGCATTGTTCAGCAATAGCATTAGAGCAATACAAAGATTTTTGTTTGGCTAAGGTTGAAGCAGGGGGATGGAGAGGAGTTGCATCTCTTGATTCAGACAATGACGGTATTACAGACTGGAACGATTTATTTATGGGATTAGATCCTAAAAATCCTGATACAGACGGAGACGGATTATCAGACGGGGATGAGATGTCTGAATATCATACAAATCCTACAGAAAAAGACACTGATAATGACGGCTTGACTGATTATCAAGAAATAAAGATTTATCATACCAATCCTCAAAAGCCGGACACTGATGGAGATGGAATACTGGACGGAAAAGAGATCAGAAGCGGAAGCAATGCTTTAAGCGGAGATAGAGATAAAGACGGACTTTTAGACGAGATTGAAAAGAAAATTGGTACAAATATCAATAAAAAGGACACTGATGGAGATGGAATGACTGACGGCGATGAATGGAAACGAGGGTTAAATCCTTTAAAACCAGGCGCTGTTTTATCTGATACTGATAAAGACGGGTTAAAGGATTTGGATGAGATTTTTTACGGAACAGACAGATTAAATCCTGATACAGACGGAGATGGAATTTTAGACGGGGAAGAGATAAAAAGATTGACTAATCCATTAGGAAAGGGATATATGGATTTTGACAATGACGGAATAACTGATAAACAAGAAATAGAGCGCGGAACAAATCCTGTTTTGCCGGACGCCGGAGACAGCCATAGCAATATCGCGCCAACCAATGCTTCCGCCGCTATTCCAGATTCTGAGTATTCTTCTGATTGGCTTGCCAGTATTTTAAATCCTTTTCTCTCTTTAACCGCAAGCCAGGATCCAGACACAGACACAGGATGCCAGCTATTCAAAAAACCTAAAAGAAAAGACGGTTGTATCAACACCTTAAAAGGGAGCGCTGTATACAGCCCTGATTTTTCTGGAAAAAAAGTTGAGTCCTTAATGCTCATTCCAGCGAAATACTAAAAAACCGCGCTTAAGCGCGGTTTTTTATAACAATTCTTCTATTTTCCCGCTCGCCTATGCTTTCTGTCTCAACATCTCCCCTTGCTTGCAATTCCAAATGCACAATTCTTCTTTCATAAGCGGTCATTGGAGGAAGAATTTTTTCTTTTTTAGACAAAGACACCTCGTCCGCTATTGACCGCGCCAAATCCTTCAAATACTCGTTCTTTTTCTTTTTATAATCCTGAATATCCAAATCAATATAAAATATATCTTCTTTTTTCTCACAGCGAATATTTTTTCTCAAAATAGCGGTTAATAAATGCTGAATTTCCGTTAAAGTGCGGCCGCCTTCTCCTATTAAAATCTGAGGCTCGTCTATTTTCAAATCAATGGGAATGGTTGAGTCAATCACATCATTAAACAAAATTTCCGGGTCAAAATCGGTTTTTTTAAAAAACTCTTTTGTTATTTTTTTAATTTTTTCTAAATTCTCTTTTGAAATCATAAATCTATCTTGTTGTTTCTTGCGGCTTCATAACAAAGTGTTGTTGGGCAATGGCGAACAAAGTAAATGTTATCCAATACAAGCCGATTGCCGCGGGAAATTTCCAAAGTATTACAACAGTGAAAATCGGAAAAAAGTAAAGCATCTGTTTCTGCATCATATTGGAAAATCCCGCCATAGGGTCTTTAGGGTCAATATTTTTCTTCTGCTGTGTCTTGCTCATTACTGGCGTAAGCATTTTTGTCTGAAAAAACTGAAAAATTCCTGCCAAAATCGCTAAATAGATACAGGGCTCGGCTAAATTAATTATTCCTAAAAAAAACGGGTTAATTACTTCAGGCGCGGAAACAAAACTGTAAAGATTATTCATCCGTTCCGGTTCAAGCCCTTTCCAAAAAACCCTGTAAAGCGCGATTAAAATCGGAAGCTGGATTAACAAAGGCAGGCATCCAGAGAAAGGATTTATCTTTTCTTTTTTGTAAAATTCCATCACTGCTTTCATTTGCTGCTCTTTATTGTGCTTGAACTTTCTTTCAATTTCCTTTATTTTTGGCTGAATTTCCGCCAATGCCTTCTGCATTTTAATGCCTTTGGCTCCTAACGGATATAGCATCACTTTTATTAAAACAGTCAAAGCAATTATTGCTATTCCAAAATCCTGACCGGGCAAGTGCTTGTATAATAAAATCAAGCCGTTAAACAATGGCTGATATAAAACAATATCAAAAAAAGAAACAAATAGTTCAATCATTTGGTTTTAATCACTTGGTCAATAAGGCCGTATTCTTTTGCTTCCTGGGCTGAAAGATAAAAATCCCTGTCAGTGTCTTTTTCTAATTTTTTCAACGGCTGGCCAGTGTGTTTTGCTAAAATTTTATTTAATTTATCTTTAATCCTTACAATTTGGCGCGCGGTAATTTCAATTTCCACTGCTTCGCCTGATATGCCGCCGGTGGCAACCTGATGAAGCAAGATTTCGACATTAGGCAAAGCAAACCTTTTTTTCTTGGCTCCTGCAGCCAACAAAATCGCGCCCATAGAACCGGCAAGACCAACGCAAACAGTGGAAATCGGGGCCTTTACATACTGCATAGTGTCATAAATCGCCAAACCAGCGGTAACAATGCCGCCCGGGGTATTAATATAAAGTTGGATATCTTTGTTCGAGTCTGCTGAAGACAAAAACAACATCTGCGCGATAATTGAATTCGCGACAGCGTCGGTTACCGGTCCCGCGAGAAAGATAATCCTTTCTTTCAACAAGCGGGAATAAATGTCATACGCCCGCTCCCCATATGGAGATTTTTCAATAACTGTTGGTATAAGATTCATAATAGTAAAATTTTTAATTTTTAATCAATTTTTTTGGCTTTTGTTGTTTTTTTCTTCGATGTTTTTTCTTTTTCTTTCTCTTCTTTCTCTTCTTTCTCTTCTTTGCCGCCTGTCTCCTCGCCGCTTCTTACATCTATTTTCCAGCCGGTTAATTGCGCGGCTAACCGAACATTCTGTCCCTCTTTCCCTATTGCCAGAGAAAGCTGGTCTTCGGGGACAATAACCATTGCCTTATTTTTAGGCATAATTCTCACTTCCATTACTTTGGCTGGGGACAAAGAATTACTAATATACTTTTCCGATTTGTCAGAATATTCAATAATATCAACTTTCTCGCCTCCTAACTCGTTTATTACTGCCATAACTCTTGTGCCTTTCTGCCCCACCATGGCGCCGATAGGGTCAACGCCGTCTGCTTTGGCTGATACAGCTATTTTGGAACGCGACCCCGGTTCCCGGGCAATTGATTTAATCACCACATCTCCTGCTTGAATCTCCGGAACTTCCAGTTCAAATAATTTGGAAAGCATTTTAGGATAAGAACGAGATAAAATTATCAAGGGACCTTTTGCTCCTTCGTCCACTTTCATAACATATAATTTGAACCTCTGTCCATATCTGTAAAATTCTCCTTGAATTTGCTCCTCTCTCGGCAGAATTCCCAAACCCTTGCCAATGTCTAAAAAAACTTTTCCTTCCTCAATCCGCTGGACTATGCCTGAAATTATCTCCCCTTCTTTGTCTTTATATTCTTCAAAAATAGTGTTTCTTTCTGCTTCTCTTATTCTCTGCAAAATTACCTGTTTGGCCGTCTGAGCAGCAATTCTGCCGTAATCCTGTTTTGTCTCCAATCTAATTTCCAAATCTTCCCCTTTTTTTATTTTGGAATCTATTTTTTTCGCGTCTTTTAATAAAATATGCTTTTCAGGGTTAAAACGAATTTTTTCATCTTCTCTTTCTTCTTCTTGATTTTTTAATTCTTCTAATTCCTGTTCGGAATAAATTTCATCTTCTGCAACCACTAATTTTATCTGCCAAAACTTAACATCTCCTGTTTTGGAAGATAATTTTGCTTTAATTATTTGGCCCTTTTTACCGTAATCTTTTTTATACGCCGCGGCAAAGGCCTGCTCAATAATTTCAACAACTTTTTCCTTGCTAATACCCTTTTCTTCGCTTATTTGCGTAATTGACGATGTAAAAATTTTTAAATCCATAACTGCAAAAATTTTATGGTTGGTCTACCCCGCCCGGGTTCCACGGGTTGCACCTTAATATTCTTTTAATTCCTAAAAACAATCCTTTGATTGTTCCATATTTTTTTATTGCCAAACAGCAATATTCTGAACAACTCGGGTGAAACCTGCAATGATGCCCTAAATAAGGCGAAATAAATATTTGATAAAATTTAATAATTTTTATAAACATACACCTGCGCGTAAAAAAGATTGTTCAACACATTTGTCAATTTCATTAAATTTTTTATTTTTTATATCCGACAAAGCAACAACAACAATATCCATTCCTTTTTCTATTTTCTGTTCTCTGCTGTTAATCGCCTCTCTCAAACGCCTTTTTATCTGATTTCTTTCAACTGCTTTATTGGAAATTTTTTTACTCACTATAATGCCAAATCTTGAAAAACCCAAATCATTATTTCTAACCTTTAAGTATAAAAAATCTTTTCTATATCCTCTGCCCCGCTTAAACACTAATTCAAAATCTTTCTTTTTTGTAAGGAAATTTTGTTTTTTCATTTACATTAAAAAACCCAAAAACAACTCGGCTATACCGTAAGTTTTTCTCTTCCTTTCGCGCGGCGGCGGGATAACACTTTTTTCCCTGGCTTGGTCCTGTTTCTTTGTAAAAAACCGTGTGTACGCGCCCTTTTTCTTTTTTTAGGTTGATAAGTAATACTCATAATAAATAGAATATAGAATAATTTTTCCATATTCCCTGCCTACCGGACAGGCAGATAAATTCCAGATTCTTACATTTAAGGATAGCATATTGATTTTCAATAGTCAAATTTATAGGGCTACGCTGGAATTAAAATCAGAAAAGGTTTAAGATGAGATAATGAACAGCGAACAGCGAACAGCGAACAATCTAAAAAAGCAAAGAATTAAAATCCAGGGTAAAAATTGGGAGCGTTGTCTTGTCAAAACGCATTTTATCACTAAGGATGACAATTTAGAGAACATTATTGAAAAATATGCTCTGCGCGAGGCAAAAAAATCAGACATCGTAGCGTTATGCCAAAAAATCGTTTCCATCACTCATAAAAAAATTATTTATAGAAAAGATATAAAATTAGGATTTTGGGCGAAATTTTTGTCTAAATTTGTTAAAAAAACGCCTTATGGATTTTCAGTTGGCAACCCATTGAAAATGCAGGTAGCGATAAATTTAGCAGGACTTCCCAGAATTTTATTCGCAAGTATTTGCGCTATATTCGGAAAAATCGTAGGGATTAAAGGAATTTTTTACAAAATAGCCGGACATCAAATTAACCAAATAGACGGATTTTACGGAGAAGCGTTTCCGCAATATAATGATATGGCGATATTGGGATTAGACAGAAAATTCAGTAATAATCTCTGCGGCAAATTAAAAGAAAAATACAATCTTTCGTTTGCTATCGTGGATATAAACGACATAGGCGGGAACATATTAGGAACAAGCGCTGATATAAAAGAAAAAACAAAATTGATATTGGAATTATTAAAAGACAACCCGGCAGGCCAGTCAAACCAGCAAACTCCGATTATTATCTTAAAAAAATGCTAAAAATTTTTGACAAAAAAACAAAAAGCATTAATTGGGCTGCTTTTATATTAGCCACAGCGTTTTTAATAAGCGCGGTTTTAGGGCTAATAAGGGACAGATTATTAGCAAGCAGTTTCGGCGCTGGCGATGAATTAGACATATATTATGCCGCGTTCAGAATACCTGATTTTATTATTATGGTTTTGCTGATGGGCGCTATTTCAGCCGCAATAATCCCGATTTTTACAGAACAGTTAATCAAGTCCAAAGAAACCGCGTGGAAATATTTTTCCAACCTGTTAAATTTATTTTTAATTATTTTAATAATATCCTGCGGAATTTTGTTTATATTCGCGCCGCAAATTATTTCTATTATTGCCTCTGGATTTTCTGAAGATAAAAAACTTCTTACCATCGCGCTTACAAGAATTATGCTTATAAGCCCGATTCTCTTGGGGATGAGTAATATCATTTCCGGAATTTTAAGGGTTTTTAACAGATTTTTAATCACAGCCCTGTGCCCTATTATGTATAACTTGGGAATTATTTTTGGAATTATGTTCTTTGTCCCTTATATGGGGCTCAAAGGCCTTGCCTGGGGCGTGGTATTAGGCGGCGGACTGCATTTGCTGATACAAATTCCTATTTTATGCAAACTCGGATTTGCTCCCGGTAAAATTCTTAACTTTCGCGAACCAAATTTTATTAAAACAATAAAATTAACAATACCCAGATCTATTGGATTAATGGCTAACCAGATTAATCTTATAGTGGTAACTGTTATCGCGTCCGGCTTAGCAAAAGGAAGTTTAGGTATTTTCAATTTGGCGGAAGGATTGAGCCGCCCTATTCTTAGTTTAATAGCTGTTTCTTTTTCTGTTGCGGCTTTCCCAGCGCTAAGTTTGTCATTTTCCAAGAACAACCAGAAAAAATTCCAAAAGATATTTAATTCTGTATTCTATAAAATCCTATTTTCAAGTTTAGGCTTAAGCGCGCTTCTCTTTATATTCAGACAGGCAATAGTGGATATTATTTATCATACTGGAAAATTTGAAGCAATGCACAGCGCTCTTTGTTCCGCTTGCTTGGGAATGTTTTGTATCGGGATTTTCGCGCAAGGACTGGTTCTTTTATTGGCAAAAGCATTTTACGCGCGGCAAAACACTAAAATTCCGGCTTTTGCGAGCATTATGGCGGCATTAATAAATATTATTCTCTGCTTTTACTTTGTTCATTTGCTTTCATTTGCTAATAATTTCCAGCAAGGAATAATAAAATTTTTGGATATACAGGGCCTGCAGAATATTGAAATCATTGGACTTCCATTAGCCCTGTCTATTTCAAGCATATTCCAATTCTGTCTGCTTTTAATCTTTTTCAAATACAAACAAAAACAACCACAATAGGTTATTTCTTGGAGCGGGTGATGGGAATCGAACCCACATCGCAACCTTGGAAGGGTTGTGTAATAACCATTATACAACACCCGCCTTCGTCCCTTCGGGACTTCGGCGTAGCAAGCCCGCATATCACTATATTTTGTCGGGGTACTCAGATTCGAACTGAGATTAAATCCTCCCAAAGGACTCGTGCTGCCGTTGCACTATACCCCGTGTTTAAATAACTTGTTGTTATTCTTTTATAATATAGTATAATAAAATATAATATACAAGATGTTTTTCAAAAAAAATCTAAGCCAATTGAATATCGCCGCGCAATGCAGAAAAAACGGGCTTCCTTTACACCAATGTCCCCAAATTATTTTTCTCATTATGGGAATAATAATAATCGGGACAATGATTTCCTTTTACGCTATTGGAATGCATTGGATAGAAGACCCCGCAACAGTTGCTTTAATTATTTCAATAATCACCATTGTTTTGTTAATACTAAGTTTTATTATCACTCGAAGCTTTGAACGGTTAGCAGAAGCATCGCGGATGAAAACAGAATTTATCAATATTGTTTCCCACCAGCTCCGCTCCCCTTTGACAAACTTAAAATGGGCGACTGATTTTTTGAAAACAGCGACATTAAACAAATTAGACGAATCAGAAACAGAATTTTTCTATGTTTTGGAAGAAAACTGCAAAAGAATGAATGAATTAATAAATAACCTGTTGACTGTTTCCAGAATTGAGCAAAAGCGGTTAATAGAAAATAAAAAAATTGTTTCTCTGCCAAGATTATTAAAAGAAATAATTAAGGAAAGCAATGCTTTTGCGATTGCGTCAAATGTGACAATAAAAACAGAAATTGAAGAAAAAATTCCTGAAATTTACTGCACACGCTCTCTTATTAAGACAGTGATAGAGAATCTTATAAACAACGCTATTCACTATTCTTCTGCTAAAGACAACTCTGAACCGCAAAAAAAAATAGTAGAAATAAAATTAAATAAGAGAGGCAAGAATATTTATCTTGAGATACAAGATTATGGCATAGGCATTCCGGAAGAAGATAAAAAATTTATTTTTGAAAAATTTTTCAGGTCTAAAAATGTTTCAAAGCATCAAACCAGGGGAAGCGGGTTAGGACTTTTTATTGCCAAATCCATAGTAAAAAAAATGAACGGAAAAATAGGATTTCAATCAAAACAAAATCAGGGAACAACTTTTTGGTTCACATTGCCAATTAAAAAATTAAAACTTGAAACATAAAACTTGAAACATAAATCCCTGTTTATACTATTTATATTTTAAGTTCCAAGTTCCAAGTTTCAAAAATTGATGAAAACAATATTATTTATTGAAGACGAATCCGCTCTTCAAAAAACTTTTGGAGAAATTTTAAAGAGGGAAGGGTATAAAATGATTTCCGCGTTAGACGGAGAAACCGGCTTAAAATTATGTAAAACGGAAAAACCAGACCTGGTTATATTAGACCTCATACTGCCCAAACTCCATGGGTTTGAAATTCTGAAAAAAGTCAAAGCAGATGAAGAAATAAAAGATATCCCTATTATTGTTTTGACTAATTTAGAAACAATGGCGGATGTGGAAAAAGCCATTGAATTAGGGGCAATGACTTATTTGGTAAAAGCGAATTACAGTCTGGAAGAAGTGATAAACAAAGTCAAAAAAGCGTTGGGAGCATGAGAGTTGAACCGCAACAATTAAAAGCTTTTTTATTAGATGCTGGACTGGTGAGCGAAGAACAATTTAAAAAAGCTTTAAAAAAAGCAAAAGACGCTAATAAAAAAATTGGCGATTTTTTAGTTTCAGACGGGCTAATTTCTGAAAATAATTTAATAAAATTAGAAGCGTATATATTGGGAATTCCTTTTGTAAATTTAGAAAAAGAAACAATAATTCCCGAAATTTTAAAAATTATTCCTGAACCAATTGCTCGATCGCATAATATTGTTGCTTTTAGAAAAAAACAAGGTGTTCTTGAAGTGGCTATGCTTAACCCGGAGGATCTGTCAACTATTGAATTTATAAAGAAGAAAACGAATCTGAAAATTTTGCCCCGATTGACAACAACTGAAAGTATTAAGCATATCCTGCGCCAATATCAAAAAAGCTTAAAAGCGGAATTTGGAGAAATTATTAAAAAAGAATCAAAAACCGCAGCATCTATAAAACTTAAAAAAGAAGGGGAAAAAGAGCGGGGTGATTTAAGAAAAGTAGCTGAAGAACTGCCGGTAATAAAAATCGTTGATACTCTTGTCAAACACGCTATTCTGCAAAAGGCGTCGGACATCCATATTGAACCCTGTGAAAAAGAAATTATTGTCCGTTATAGGATTGACGGGATTTTGCGCGACGCTATGACTCTGCCCAAAAAAGCCGCGTCCGGGATTGTAGCGAGAATTAAGGTTCTATCTAAATTAAAATTAGACGAACACCGCCTGCCCCAGGACGGCAGATTTAAGATTGAAAGCCAGGATTTTAAATATTCTATCAGGGTGTCTATCTTGCCTGTGTTTAACGGCGAAAAAATTGTAATGCGGCTTTTGTCTGAAAATTCCCAATCCCACAATAATTTAGAATCTCTGGGTTTGAGGGGCGATGCCCTGGAAGAGATACAAACAAATTTAAGAAAGCCGGTAGGAATGATTTTAGTCACGGGGCCTACTGGAAGCGGCAAAACAACTACTCTGTATTCTGTTTTAGATATATTAAACACTCCAAAAGTTAATATTTCCACAGTGGAAGACCCTGTGGAATATAGAATGCCAAGAATCAACCAGACACAAATCAAGCCAAAAATCGGGTTAACTTTTGCCGCCGGGCTTCGCTCGTTGGTAAGACAGGATCCTGATATTATTATGGTCGGAGAAATAAGAGACAAAGAAACAGCCGGCTTGAGCATTAACGCGGCGCTCACCGGCCATCTAGTTTTGTCCACATTGCATACCACTAACGCCGCCGGAGCCATCACCAGGTTAATAGATATGGGAGCCGAGCCGTTTCTGATATCCTCCACCTTAAATGTAATTTTAGCCCAGCGATTAGTGCGGCGCTTGTGCGATGAAAAAGAGAAATATTATCTAACCAACACAGACATAAAAAACCTTGGGAAACACTGTAATACTGATGACATTTTACGAATTTTAAAACTGGAAAAAATAATAAAGCAAAACCAAACTTTGAGAAAAACCGCGTTTTACAAACCAAAACCTTCTAAAAACTGTGCTGACGGGTATAAAGGCAGAATAGGAATTTATGAGGTTTTGCCTGTTACTGAAGTGATAAAAGAACTAATTATAAAAGGAACTGATTCCAACGAAATCCAGAAGCACGCGCGAAAGCAAGGAATGAGAACAATGATAGAGGACGGGTTTGTTAAAGCGGCGCAGGGTATGACAAGTATTGAAGAAGTCCTGCGCGTAATCGTAGAATGATGATTTTTCACAAATTATGAATTAAATAAAAACAGGGGAATTCCCCTGTTTTTTAATCTGAAATAATCGCTGAAACCATTTTTACCAACAATCAAGACCAGTAACGCTAGGCGAAGTAGTTAAATCCATTCTTGCTCCTTTATGGGAAGCGGCATAATATGTCCCATCCTCTTTATCATTTTTCGCCCAAACACAAAATCTTTGGTCAGCGCCCGCAGCAGTATTATCTACCCAATTATAAGCCCTCCCGCTAGTTGGATCGTCTGGCATTCCTGACGCCGGCATATAGGTGCCAATACCGCCTGCTTTAGCGGCGGTATAGTTTAAATATGCGGGATACTTATCATTAGCAACATCGCTGTAAAATAATTCACAGGCAGTTCCCATCTGCCTCATATCCGACTGCCTTCGCGCGTCTCGCGCTTTTGCTCTGGCTCCTCCCATTGAAACCAGCACAATTGACGATAAAATTCCAATAATGGAAATAACAACCAATAATTCAATCAATGTGAAACCTTTATGTTTTCTAGCAAATATTTTTAACATAATTAGATTGTCAATGATTAATGCTCAATAATCAGTGACAAATAATAAATTATTAATTTTGTCCGACCTTTGATTATATTATTTTTAATATATTTTATAATACCATGTTCTAAAAAAAAGTTGTTGTGGATAACTTTTTAGTTTCCGCGGGCTGTAAATTAAATAAAAACAGGGGAATCCCCCTGTTTTTTAATCTAAATAAATAAACTATATCAATTTTACCAGCAAGCGCAAGTCGTTGGAACGGTGGTTAAATCCATTCTCGCTCCTTTATGAGAAGCGGCAAACCATGTTGCGCCATCATCTGATTTCGCAAAAACGCAAAATTTTTGATCATCATTGCAACCACCAATACCAGCAGTATTATCTATCCAGACATAAGTATTACTGCCGGGATCAGCTGGCATTCCTGACGCTGGCATATAAGTGCCAATACCTCCTGCTTTAGCAAGTGCATAGGTTGCGTATTGAGGATACTTATCATTAGCAACGTCGCTGTAAAATAATTCACAGGCAGTTCCCATTTGCCTCATATCTGACTGTCTCCGCGCGTCTCTGGCTTTTGCTCTTGCTCCTCCCATCGAAACCAGCACAATTGACGATAAAATTCCAATAATGGAAATAACAACCAATAATTCAATCAATGTGAAACCTTTATGTTTTCTAGCAAATATTTTTAACATAATTAGATTGTCAATGATTAATGCTCAATAATCAGTGACAAATAATAAATTATTAATTTTGTCCGACCTTTGATTATATTATTTTTAATATATTTTATATTGTTCTACACTCTCATAATACCATGTTCTAAAAAAAAAGTTGTTGTGGATAACTTTTTGCTAAAGGGTTGACAAATATGATTAAAAAAATATAATGGTGGTATATCCTGAAAAGGTCGAATATAATTAGATAATGAATTTTAAAAAAATAATATGGAATACGAAACTTTAATTAGTCAGGCCCCAGTCGAAGGTGAAGGCGAAGAAACTCCTGCAACTCCTGAAACAGGAGAAGAGGGAGAAAAAAAAGAGGAAGGAACTTCTGACAACGACCTGTAAATCTCAAATTCAAAAACCCCCATTGGGGGTTTTTGATTACTATATTATATGTTTATATGCTAAAATATTTATATATTAATATGATTTCATAATTATGGTTCAAAGAAAATTCCACAGAGAAATATACAAAGAAAGTAAAAAAAAGAAAGGTGCAAAAATATTAGTGAAATTTTTTTTCTCCTGTTTTTTTATTTTTGTTTTCAGTATCCTCGCATTATTTGTCTATTATGCGAAAGAGCTTCCAAGGCCTGAAAAATTCACGGAAAGGCAATTTAATGAATCCACAAAAATATACGACAAAACAGGCGAAATTCTTTTATACAAGATATACGGCGAAGAAAAAAGAACAATAGTTCCTTTGAACGAAATTTCCGAGAATTTAAAAAACGCTGTAATAGCAATAGAAGACAAAAATTTTTATAATCATCACGGGATTGATTTCAAAGGAACAATGCGCGCCATATCTGTGAACTTAAAATCAAAAAAACCGAGCCAGGGCGGGTCAACTATCACGCAGCAGCTTATCAGGTCAACGTTTTTAACCAGAACAAAGACAATTGAAAGAAAAATAAGGGAAATTATTTTAACAATAGAAATTGAAAAAAAATATTCCAAAGACCAGATATTGGAATGGTATCTTAATCAGGTTCCGTTTGGGAGTAATGCTTACGGCGCGGAAGCCGCGAGCCAAACATATTTCAAAAAACCGGCAAAAGACCTCACAATAGAAGAATCAGCTGTTTTGGCCGGCTTAATACGCGCCCCAAGTTATCTGTCGCCTTATGGAAAAAATAAAGATGAATTGCTAATCCGCAAAAACCATATTCTGAAAAAAATGGCTGAACGTAACTATATTTCAGAAGAACAAGCGAACCAAGCCATAGAAAAAGAAATCATATTTGCTCCGAATATAACAGAAATCAAAGCCCCGCATTTCACGCTTTATGTGAAAAAACTTTTAGAGGAAAAATACAGCGAAAGTTTCTTAAAAGAAAAGGGGTTAAAGGTCTATACTTCATTAAACTGGAATTTGCAGAAAATAGCAGAGCAAGTGATAGAACAAGGTGTTGAAACCAATGTAAAGTATTATAACGCGCATAACGCGGCTTTAGTTGCCATAGACCCGAATACCGGCGAAATCATGGCTATGAAGGGCTGCAAAGATTATTTTGGCAACGTAGAACCAGAGGGATGTATTGCCGGAAAAAATTGCTTGTTTGAACCAGAAGTAAACATAGCGATTTACGGCATAGGCAGACAGCCCGGCTCAACCTTCAAGCCGTTTGCTTATGTAACTGCTTTTAGCAAGGGCTACACAAAGAATACAATAGTTGTGGATAGAAAAACTAACTTTGGAAAATATGGGACTAATAAAAATTATATTCCGCAAAATTACGACGGACTTTTCAGGGGGCCCGTTACATTAAAAACAGCGCTTGCCCAATCGTTAAATGTGCCCGCGGTAAAGGTTTTGGTAAATTTGGCTGGGATAGGCGACAGTATTAAAACAGCGCAAAATTTAGGCATCACAACATTAAAGCCGCCTTATGGCGCTTCTATTGTATTAGGCGGCTGGGAAGTAAGATTATTGGAGATAACCTCGGCTTATGGAGTTTTCGCCGCTGACGGGCTAAAAATACCGCCTGTGAGTATCTTAAAAATTGAGGACAGCAAAGGAAATATTATTTTTGAAAATGAAAAAACCCCTCAAAGGGTTTTAGGAACTAAAGAAACAAGAACCTTGAACAGTATTTTATCAGACAATAAAGCGAGGTCTCCTATGTTTGGGTCTAATTCTAATTTATATATAAGAGATTATCAAGTTGCGGGCAAGACAGGGACAACAGAGGAGTATAAAGACGCTTGGACATTAGGATATACGCCTTCTCTGGTATGCGGGGTCTGGGCAGGGAACAATAACGGAACTGTTATGGCTAAAAAACCCGCTGTCACTATTGCCGGGCATATTTGGAAAAATTTTATGACCCAAACCCTTCCATTATTTCCCAAACAAAATTTCCCGCCAATAAATAACTAAATTCCCTTAATGGGCATTACTACATAAAGGTAATTTTCATCTCCTTTTGGCTTTAATATTGCGGGGCCTTCTTCGCTGCTCAATTTTATAACCACTTCAGAACTGCTAAGATGCGCGAGCCCGTCTAATAAATACTTCCAATTAAAGGAAATTATCATATCTTTCCCTTTTATTTTTGATTTAAGAATAGATTGATTTTCCCCTAATTCCGTGTTTTGTGAAAAAATTTCCATTTCTTGTTCTTTTTCTTTTACTTTTATTTTCACTTCATTTGTATTTCCTGAAAATAAAGAGGCAGTTTTAATTTGATTTAAAAATTCATCTCTTGAAACAATAATTTCTGTTTTATATTCTTTCGGAATAATTTCCTGATAATTTGGATATTGCCCTTCTATTAAACGGGAAATAATTTGAATTCTTGGTTTTGAAATTTCTAAAAACGGTTCTTCAAATAAAACCTGATTAGAAGAAAAATATACTTTCATTTTTGTGTTTTTCTGGGAAAAAATATTCACAACAGTATGCGCTGTTTTTTGAGGAAGTATAAAAGAATTATTTTTTTGTATCTCTTTTTCAAAATAAAGAATTTTTTCAGCCAAACGGAAACTGTCCGTGCTTGCTAAATTTACTTTATTTTTTTGGAAATTAAAATATATTCCTGAAAATTCCGGTTTAGTTTGATTAAGTGTTGTAAAATCAACTACTTGGGATATTCCCTGCGAAAAAGGAGAACTATTTATTTCAATAAAATTTTCTGTTTCTATTTTTGGGATAATAGGAAAATCTTCTACTGAATCCCCTTTTATTTGAGTTTTGTAATTTTTACACTCAATATACAGCGCTTTATTTTTAACCTCTAATTGGATTTTTTCATCCGGGAGTGAACTAATAAAACTGTATAAAAATTTTGCCGGAACAGTTATTCCTCCTTGTTTTTCAACTTTACATAAAGCCCAATAATTTATTCCTATTTCCAAATCAGTTCCTGATAATTTTAATAAATTTTCCTCTGTGGAAATTAAAATATTATTTAATATAGGTAAAGTTAAATTTCTTCCTATTATTTTTTCTATAATCTCCAAACCTTTTTTTAAATTTTCTTTTAGAATTATTATTTTCATTTTTTATATTTTTCCCCTCACTCTTAATTATAATAAATTAATATATTATATTTATTATAATTATTATGAAAGTATTATTTTATATTTTTATTCTTATTTAAGATTGAATGAATTGTGGATAAATATGTGAAGAGAATATTTAATAATTTGTTAATAATTTTATTATTTTATAGTTATATATTTTTATAGTTATTTTATCTATATTGTTATCCTCTTTTAATCCCCATTTTATTCCCATATTTTTCCTTACGACTGGTAGTATAATCTTTGTTTTATTATATTAATTTCTTCATTTAATGTCTCATTTTCTTGTATTTCTTTTGAGATTTTTGAGCAAGCGTATATTGTTGTTGTATGGTCTTTGCCTTGGAATTTTCTGCCAATAAAAGGAAATGAACATTTTAATAAATCCCTTAGAAGATACATTGCTATTTGCCTTGGTTTTACAATTTCTTTTTTTCTAGTTGAAAGAAAAAGGTCTTTTTCTTTCAAATCATAAAAATTTGCCACAATAGTTATTATTTTTTTAGGATTAATTGGTTTTTGCGGCGCTAAAATTATATTTTTCAAGATTTTTTTAATTACATTAAGGTCAATATCTTGATTGCTTATTTTTTTATGAATAGCAATTTTATTTATCGCGCCTTCTAATTCACGGATATTTTTTTGAATATTTTCGGCAACATATTCCAATACTTCGTCAGATAAATCAATTTTTCTTTCTTTTGTTTTTACTTTTAATATAGCGATTCTTGTTTCAATATCGGGAATTCCCACATCAACAATCATTCCGCCTTCAAATCTTGACCTTAACCGTTCTTCCATAGAGGGAATTGCTTTTGGCAATCTGTCTGAAGAAATAATCATTTGCTTGTTGTTTTGGTATAAAGTGTTGAAAATATGGAAAAATTCTTCCTGGGTTTTCTCTTTTCCAGCCAGAAATTGTATGTCATCAATTATTAAAACATCAGTTTTTTTGAAATCATTTTTGAAATTTTCAATATTATGCTCTCTTATAGAATTTACCACTCCGGAAATGAATTTTTCAGAAGAAATATATTTTATTCTTTTTTTAGGGAATTTTTTATTAACTTCATTCCCTATTGCCTGAATAAGATGCGTCTTACCCAAGCCAACGCCGCCGTACACAAACAAAGGATTATAGACCAATCCAGGTTTTTTACAAATAGCCTGCGCCGCGGCGTGCGGAAGTTCGTTAAAAGATCCGACCACAAAATTTTCAAAAATATAGCGCGGATTTAAGTTGGTTTCTTTATTTATCTTGAATTCCTGGAAGTCTAATTGGTTTTCGTTAAATACGTTTTGCTGGGGAATCTCTTTTTTGGTTTCAAGGACTGTCTTCGCGATGTCATATTTGATTTCCTTAATTTCTTGGTCTAAATCGCGCAGAATTTTTAAAATAGATTTATTGTATTTATTTTCCAACCATTCTTTGGAAAAATTATTTGGTACAGAAACAATAACTTTCTCTCCTGTTTTATCTAAAATTTTAGTGTTCTTAAACCAGGTGGCGAAATTTGCAGGAGACATATTAAATTGGACCTGGGCAAGCACTGCCTGCCATAATTCTTCCTTAGTCATTAGTGCCATTATATCATTTCCAAGAGACAATGGCAAAATAAATACAAGGCAGATAAATATGTTAATAACCTGTGGAAAACCTGTGAGAATAATTTTTTACTTTCAAATTTTTTTTCAAACATAATTTTTGAAGCAGGACCTTAAAAATCTTGAAAATTTAGGGATTTGCTGATATTATGAAATAATGCTGTCAAGTCTTAAAAATTCTTCTATACTAGCGCTTGCTGTGTCGTTTGCCGCGGTTTTTTTATTGGTTTGGGGTCTGAGCTGGCAGTATCATAAAATAGCAGAGCAAAATCAAGGGAAAATTGAAACAATTGAGCAAATAATGGAAAAAAATTCAGCAAAAGAGATGTTGAACAAATTTATGGACGCGCGTATTGTTAAACAAGAAGACCAGGCAAAAATTTATTTCACTGAAAACGCGATGGAACAATATATCCAGAATAAATTTGTTTTAATAAACGATTTCAAAAGTTTTAAAATATCAAATACAGAGAGATTAGAGGATGAAAAATTTAGATTTGTTGTTAAAATTCAAGAAAACAATAATATTAATGAGGTAATTGAAATAATTGCTATTATTAAAATTTCAGACCAATACTACATCAATTCTGTAGAAATCGCTGGATGACGCGAATTAAGAATTAAGAAAAAACCGGGAAATTAAAAAATCGGAAGTTCGTTTTCCGATTTTTAGTTTGTAAAAGAAAAAAAAATTCCTAATTTGATTGTGGCGCTAAACCAAATCAGGATATTTTTAGGATATGTGAGAAAAAGGTAGCTAGAACTGCTTTCAATATGCAAAACAGAAAAATAATGTTATCAGAAGTTTTTGCGTAATTTTTTCTCAAATAATAATCGTCTTTTACTATGCGTCCAAGATAAAATTCGTATTTGGCGAGAAGTATTTCAAACGCTATTTTGTGCCGCAATAAATGAGGATTTTTGTAGAAATCATTTTTTGTGATAGCAAATTGCGACTTTGCAAAGGATATTTTGCCCTTGACCCACTTTCTGAAATTAGGACTATTTATCTCTGTCTTCAGCGAGTTCGCTATGCCAAATTTTTCCATATCTTCTTTACTGATATTGATAATTCCAACATTGAGGTCTGAAATAAAGTCCCTTAAAGTATGGCTCCATTTTGAGCCTATGCCTCCTTGGAACTTTATAACATTATTGCTTAGGCCGCAAAAATAATTGAAAACTTTTATGCAGTTTTTGGCTTCAATTTCAAAATAATAATTCAAGTTTTTCTCTGTTTGAATTGTCTCTTTTCTCCCTAAATCCTGTTTAATGCAAAAAAGTATTTCATAAATCGTTTTCAATAATTTGTTGTTTAACGGCGTTAAAAACAATTCTCCGTATTCTAAATTTTTGAATTCATTCGAGTTGTTTGTCTTTTGATATGTTTGAGCCGCTTGGACTAAATTTATTTGTCTTTTCAAAAATTCTGTTTTTCTTTTTTCGGGATATTCTATATTTATAGAATCAATAATGTCATCCACCCAACGAAGATACGAATACCAGCAAAAGAAATACTTTTTTGTACTTTTTCCAAAAAACAATCGCGCCACCCAAAACGTAAATTTACTTTTTTTTGTTATTTTTTCTGCCTTCCGAAATAATTCCTTTTTTGGATTTTTTTTCATCATTCTCTCCTTTTTTTATTTAATTTGATATGTACTATATGCCAATATTACTTTTCTATTCCCAAAAGTCAACAGTATGTACTGGTCC
>JAGMDC010000008.1 GCA_023128895.1 Candidatus Parcubacteria bacterium
GGACCAGTACATACTGTTGACTTTTTTATCAAAAAAAGTAGGATTGGGATATACGGCACATAATATATTTAGGAGGTAAAAAATATGCCTAATGTGGAGATTCACGGGTTGGGTTGGCGAAAAGCAGTTGCTTTGCGCAAGAAAGTTTTTGTATTATTCAAAAATAAGCCCTATGTTGAAGAGATGGTTGTTACTATTTATCGAACTGTCGTGACAAATTACAAAGGAGATAGTAAACCATTTTTTAGGCTTGTTAATTCTTGCCAAGAGCACAGCGAGGAGATTGTCAGCGGTTTAGAGACTTTGATGGATACTGAACATGGAGAGCTTAAATCTTTTAGACTGAAAAAAGGAAACCGAAAGGCATTTGCCGAGTAGGCATTTTTTTTAGATAATGAATTTTGATTGACTTTTAGATTGAGGTTTGATAGCATAATTGTCAAATGTTAACATCGGATGTTAACATCTTTGTTATTTTAGGGAAAGGCCGTGTTTTTGCGCGCCTGCGGCATAGTGTTGCTGGATTTGACCCGCGCTGAGTGCTTCGCTGTAAATCCTTACATCGTCGATTGCGCCGTTGAAAGGATAAGAAGTAGAACCGTATATACCAATTCTAACATTTGCGCCTGTTCTGTTTTCTATTCTATCAGTAAAACTCCCTGAACCATCTGATTTTCCGTTTAAATAATGATAGACTGTATGATCTGAAAAAGTATATACTACTGCTATATGATGCCACTGATCTATGGTTGTAATATTAGTATTAGCCCTAATATTCTGATCTCCTCCGTTTACTCTCGCATAAAGCCCTATACGGTTTCCGCTAAAAAAACTATAAATCCATGGCAGCCATTTAGATACAACTGTCCCCTTGTTAGATGTAGATGTTTTTGGAAAAATCCATGCTTCAATAGTCATATCTCCTGTTCCAACTATATCTAAACTCGCATTACTCCCGCAATCAACATAATCATTTACGCCGTCAAACTGCAATGCTTTTGTTCCGGAATATACTCCATCAGGAAAAACAGGAGTAGGATTTCCATAAAATGTCCCGTGATTTCCATACCCTGATTCATCGTGAATATCAATTCCCGCGGCTTCTTCAAACCGCCATATTCCTACTGCGTAGGCGCCGAGAGAGTGATTAATATTCGCGCTGAATTGTTGAGACTTTGCTAATTTCGCTTTATCTCTTGAGCCGCTAAAAGATACCAAAACAATACTGGCAATCACGCCAATGATTGAGATAACTACTAATAGTTCAATTAAAGTAAAACCTCTGTTTTTCATAAATAAAGTAGAAAGCGCGCAGAGACCCGACCTCTGTCAGCGACAGAGGTCGGGTCTCTGCAATTCTTATATTGATAAATGTTAAATGTTAACATCTTTGTGCTATTCGGGATTTACAAGGGTCAAATTTACAGGGGTCTGACCCCTGTCACTTTAGAGTGATGCCGTGTTTTGCCGCGCCAAGGGCATAATGCTGCTGAATTTGCGCGGTGGACAGAGCTTCGTTGTAAATCCTGACCTCGTCGATTTCGCCATGGAAATGCATACTATAACGAGATTCGTATCCTATAAATAATAAATTTTGTGTATCTATTCCGTTACCGTCATATGCTACTCCTGATCCAGCAGATTCGCCATTTACATAAAAATATGCCATATGATCTGATCCTGTGAATATTACTACTACGAATTGCCATTTATTCATTTCTATTGGAATAGAACTTTGTGGGCTTCCTTCCCTAGTATCGTCCATATTTAAAAAAAGATTTCCTGATGTTCTATGACCAAATACCATACTGTCGCCATATCTTTGACCAACAATTATTCCGTCAGAAGATAATGAAAAAGATTTTACCCATGCGCTTATAGTAAAATTGTCAGTACTATTATTAAAAATAGAAGAAAAAAAATTGCCATTTTGGCAGTCAACATAATCTCCGCTTCCGTCAAAGCTAAGAGCATGGCCACCCAATACATCGTTGGCAACGAAATGAGTGTTACCATAAAGGGTTCCATCATTTCCAAATCCCGACCTGTCAATAGTGGGATCATTCTGGTCTTCAAAGTCCCATATTCCTACTGCATACGCGCCGAGGGCGTGATTAATATTCGCGCTGAATTGTTGAGACTTTGCTAATTTCGCTTTATCTCTTGAACCGCTGAAAGATACCAAAACAATACTGGCAATCACGCCAATGATTGAGATAACTACTAATAGTTCTATGAGAGTAAACGCTTTTTGATTCATAAAAAGTTGGAGGAGACCCGACCTCCACAATTCTGCGGAGGTCGGGTCTCCTTTACGCTTTCTTTATATTTGAATATTATCCCATTATACCATCTCAAACAAAAAAAGAAATTTACATCCCCTGAATTTTGATTGACTTTTAGATTGAGGTTTGATAGCATAATTATAGTGCTTGTATTTAATCTTATTTTACAAATTATTGCAGGGGTAATGGGTTTGTTTTTGGCAAAAGAGTTTGTTAACGGCGTAGAAATTACAAATTCCGTGTGGACATTGGTTTGGTGCGGGCTTTTTTTGGGCTTAATAAACTCTTTTATTAAGCCAATATTAAACCTTATTACTTTGCCTTTGCGCATTATTACTTTTGGGCTGTTCGGTTTGCTAATAAATATGGCGATAATCTGGTTCATAGATATTATATTTCCTGAATTGATTATCAAGGGCATCGCGCCTTTGTTCTGGACCACCTTGATTATATGGGCATTAAGCGCTATAATCCCTAAACTTATTCCCAAACGAAAACCAAAAATAGAAAATTAATTGTTATGAGCTATTTATCTATTATTCAAATTATCGTGGCTGTATTGCTTGTTGTTCTCATTTTGTTTCAACAAAGAGGAACTGCTTTGGGCTCTGCTTTTGGCGGAGGCGGAGGCAGCGCTGGGGGTTTTTACGCTACGCGCAGAGGGCTCCAACAGAAAATCTATTGGGCAACCATAGTACTCGGCGTTCTATTTATTGCTTTGGCGATTTTCGGACTCATTATTCAGTAACAGTAGATTATAAGATTGTCGCGCCACCAAGCACTCAATGCTTTGAGTGCTCGGTTTAAATTTATGCTTGAGAAAATTTTTGATTTTACAAGAACAGTCAAAGGAAAAACAAAAAAATATAGGAGGATTTTCAAGGTTTTAGATAAAAAAGAAAAAACAGCGCTAATTGTTCTTTCTGGCTGCGCTTTGATTTCTTTTGTTTTTCTTTGTTTTAATTTTTATACCCAGCATACTGAAAACGCGCCTGCTTTTGGAGGCGAATATATTGAAGGAATAAAAGGTCAGCCGAGATTTATCAATCCGGTATACGCTGTTAACGATGTTGACAGGGACTTATTAGAACTGCTTTTCTCTGGTTTAATGAAATATGACAATCAGGGAAAAATAGTTTCCGACCTTGTGCAGGATTATAAGATTAAAGAAGACGGCAAGATTTACGAGTTCACGCTTAAAAAGAATATTGTATGGTCAGACAAGCAGAAATTCAGCGTTGACGATATAATTTTTACTGTTAAAACAATTCAAAATTCTGACTATAAAAGCCCTTTGCGCGCAAACTGGCTTGGAGTGGAAACAGAAAAGCTCTCTGATGAAACAATTCGTTTTGTTTTGAAAAAACCATACATTGGATTTTTAGAACGATTAACTTTGAAAATTTTGCCGAAGCATATTTGGCAGGACATTTTGCCGGATAATTTTGCCAGATCCCCTTATAATCTTCAACCGGTCACTTGCGGGCAATTTAAGCTAAAAGGGTTTTTGCAGGATAAATTCGGGTTAATAGAATCCTTGACCATAGAAAGAGATCCTAATTATTTTGGCAAAAAGCCCTGGCTTTCTGAAATTACCTTTATTTTTTTTGAGAATGAAGAAGACATAATCAAACCTGCCAAGCAAAATAAAATTAAGGGTTTTTCCCTGCTTTCTTCGCAAAATTATGAGGATATTGTTCAGGATTTTTCTTGTCTTTCGTTTGTCCTGCCAAGATATTTTGCCGTATTTTTAAATATAAACGAGCAAAAGATTTTGAATCAACTGGAGATACGGGAGGCCCTGAATTATGCTACAGACAAACAGGAAATTATAGAAAAGGTATTATCAGGCAAGGGAATGGCGGTGAACTCTCCTGTTTTGCCGAAAATTTATGGATATGAGTCGCCTTCTGAAATTTATGAATATAATTTGGAAATGGCAAACAAAATTTTAGAAGACGCGGGATTTATAAAAAATGATACTGGAATAAGAGAGAAAATTGTTGATAAAGATCCGTCTTTTCAGTTTAAGTCGCGCTTGGATATTGGGTCTCAGAGCAAAGAAGTGACAGAGCTGCAAAAATGTTTGGCTGAGCAAGCGATTGTTGGCTCTGATATCTATCCTGACGGAGAAGCAAGCGGCTATTTCGGCAAAAAAACCAGAGCAGCAGTAATCAGGTTTCAGGAAAAATACAAGCAGGATGTTCTTGACCCGTACGGGCTTTCCCAGGGTACAGGGGTTGTCGGCAAGTCCACCAGGAAGAAATTAAATGAACTTTGTTTTCCAAAAAATTCAGAAATACAAAAACTTGAATTTGCTTTAATCACAGTACAAGACCCTGTATTAAAGCAAGTAGGTGAAATTCTTAAACAGCAATGGGCAAAAGCAGGCGTTAATTTATCTATACAAGCTTATCCAATTTCCGAACTTCAATATGATTATATAAAGCCAAGAAATTACGAAATGCTTTTATTCGGCGAGGTTTTGGGAATTGTGCCGGACCCTTATCCTTTTTGGCATTCTTTGCAAAGAAACGACCCCGGGCTGAATTTATCTTTATTCGCGAACAGCGCAGGAGATAAATTATTGGAACAAGCGCGAAAAGAACTGGATTTGGAAGCAAGAAAAGAAAAATATGAGGAATTCCAAAATATTTTGATTAAACAAGCGCCGTGCGTATTTCTATATAGCCCGGATTATATCTATTTTATGTCTCAAGAGATTAAAGGGATAGAACCGGGATTGATTGTTGACCCTTCAAAAAGATTTGCGCAAGTAGAAAACTGGTATATTAAAACCCATAGAGTATGGAAGTGAAAAATTCCCAAACACGATACTTGTATGCTCTGAAATCAGTTCTGTATGACCAGAAATGGGTTGAGAACGCGCCTAATTGCGAACTTTATTATATGTACAGAGGCAAGAAGACCAAAGGCGAATTAAGATATGACATTACGATAATTCCTTCAAAGATGTTGGGACAGGAATTTAATAGGACAAAAGGCAATCGCAATTCAAAAAAATATCAGGAACTTTATACGGTGTTGGGAGGAAAAGCAATTTTTCTAATGCAAAAAACCAAAAGAGGACAAATAGATATTATTGAGGACATTGTGGCTGTTGCAGCAAATAAAGGCGATTCAGTGATTTTTCCTCCAAGATACGCTGCAATAACAATCAACCCCGGCAGAAAAGAATTAAAAATCGCGAATTGGATTTCAGACAAGAATAATAATGTGTACAAAGAATTATTAGCAATGAAAGGTCCTGGATATTTTTACACAAAATCAGGATGGAAAAAAAATAAGAATTATAGAATGGTTCCTAAACTGCGCTTTGAAAAACCATTAAAAAAAATTCCCTCAAATTTGGATTTTCTAAAATGAAAAAAAATCCTGCTTAAAGTTTTTAATGACTCTTCGCAGGCATTATTGGGAGTGGTTTCTCTCTAAATAGTCTATTCACCTTGTGTAAAGTTCCGACAGGAAGCATTTCAGATAAAAACTTCACAATTGTTTCAGCGTTTTCCTCCATTTGTTCATCTAATGTTTTTTCGCTTGATGCCCATGAATTCCATTCTTTAATCAATAACATACCGTTTTCTCGATTACGCGCCCCCAATACTGTTATTTGTTTCACATCTATCACCTCCTAAGTTTTTATTTTCTGCTTGTTCAATTAAACCCAGCAAAACCGCTTCAATTTTTGTCAATGGTCTGGCGATTTTATCTCTGATGATTTGTTGTTTTAATCGTTCAAATCCTTGTTCGTAGTTCAAATTTGGGTCATGCTCTATCATATACGCTAAATCTCTGACTGCTTGGTATATTTTCTCAAACGCTTGTTTATATTCTTCCTGGTTTACTTCTTTCCATTCCATAGTTTTACTCCTATTTTTTATTTTTTGCCGGCAAAAGCAATTTTGCCGGGGGCTATAATCTTTATTACATTATTATAGAAAAATATCAAGGGCGGGTGGTGAAATTGGCAAACACGCTGGCCCCAGGAGCCAGTGCTGGCAACAGCTTGCGGGTTCAAATCCCGCCCCGCCCACTTCAATTTGTTAATTCGTTAATTTAATAACTTAATAATTTTTAATTATGCAAACACAAACACAAACACAAACACAAGTACAACAAAATCTTCGCATTATCCCATTAGGCGGATTAGGCGAAGTAGGAAGAAATATGACGCTCTTAGAATATAAAGGGCAAATTTTGATTATTGATATGGGCTTTAGAATGCCAGAGGAAGATATGCCCGGGATTGATTATATTATTCCAAATATAAATTATCTTAAAGGTAAGGAAAAAAACATATTAGGCGTTGTTTTTACCCACGGACATTATGACCATATAGGCGCTGTCCCTTATTTTATTGGGAAATTAGGCAATCCGCGCATATTCACCGCGCCATTAACAAAGGGAATTATCTTAAAAAGACAGGAAGATTTTCCTAATCAGCCGCAATTAGACATAACTGATGTAAAAGACGGTTCGAAAATAGAACTTGGTCCATTCAGAATTGAATTTTTTAGAATGAACCATAATATTCCTGATAATTTAGGCCTGTTTATTGAAACGCCTGTTGGCAACATTCTTCATACTTCTGATTTCAAGTTTGACCATAGTCCTGTCAATGACCTACCTACTGACATCGGAAAACTTAAACAGTTCGGACAGAGAGGAATTTTGCTTTTAATGTCTGATTCCACTGGATCAGAGCAGGAAGGCCATTCTTTATCAGAGCGAGAAATTCAGAAAAATCTTGAGAAAATTTTTATTAGCGTTCATGGCAGGATTATCACTGCTACTTTCAGTTCTTTAATCAATAGAATTCAGCAGATAATCGCTTTGTCTGAGAAATATAACAGAAAAGTGGCTGTTATGGGATTTTCAATGAAAAACAACATAGAATTATGCAGAAATCTCGGCTACATTAAGGCAAAAAAAGGAACGATTATTTCCTCAAAACAAATAAGTAAATTTCCAGATGAACAAATAACATTAATTTGTACAGGAGCCCAGGGCGAAGGCACAGCTGCTTTAATGAGAATTGCTAATGGAGAGCACCCGCATTTTAGGTTCAAAAAAGGAGACAGCGTGATTTTTTCCTCGTCTGTGATACCCGGCAACGAAAGAACAGTGCAGATATTAAAAGACGATATTTTAAGGCAGGGCGTGAAAGTTTTTCATTATAAAATGATGGATATCCACGCGGGCGGACACGCGCAACAGGAAGAATTAAAGCAAATGTTTCAAATTATGAGGCCTAAATTTTTAATGCCAATACACGGACAATATTCAATGATGGTTAATAATGCTGAACTGGCCCGTTCTGTCGGCATTCCAGAAGCGAACATTATTATTGCCGAGAACGGACAAATTATAGATTTAAACCAGGAAAGAATTTTGATTGAAAAGAAAACAATCCCCTGTTCTTATGTTATGGTGGACGGTTTGGGCGTTGGAGATGTGGGCGAGATTGTTTTAAGAGACAGGCATATGCTGGGAAGAGACGGAATGTTTGTGATAGTGGCGATAGTGGATAAAAAAACAAAAAAAGTTAAGGGTTCGCCTGATATAATTTCCAGGGGCTTTGTCTATTTAAGAGAATCAAAGCCATTGCTCGCTGAAACCAGAAGAAGAACTATTAGAATTATTAATCAAGCGATTGGGCATGACAAAGGAGTAAACTGGGTATATGTGAAAGACGAGCTAAGAAGCAAAATCAACGAGTTTTTATTCAAAGAAACCCAACGCCGCCCTATTGTTTTGCCGGTGATTATTGAGGTGTGAGAATTTGCGTTTGACATAATTTTTAATTTGTGTAATGTGAGAGTGTAGGACAATATACAATGATGGAAATTTTTGTTCGAACAATAGAATATTCCAGGGCGTGTTAACAGGGAAATAATTAAATACAGATAGCCAAAAACGGCTAAAGTTTTTTGCTTTTGTATTAAATTATTAGAACCCTGTTTTTTATTTGTAAATAATTGTAAAAATTTAACAAAATGGACAAAGATAACATTAAAATTCCAAGATTTTTTTACGAGAACTCATCGGAAAAAATTAAAAATCCTATACTGGTTCTTCGCAATATCTCAAAATCCTATAGAGCAGAGGACCTGTTTTCTGATGTTGATTTAACAATAAATTCTAACGACAGAATCGCTGTTGTAGGGGCAAACGGAATAGGCAAAAGCGCGCTTTTGAAAATAATTATAGGAGTAGAGGAAGCGGATCAAGGCAATATTACAAAAAATAAAAATCTTAAAATAGGATATTTGCCGCAGGAAACTCATTGGAAGTCCTTTGAAAATACGCTTTTACAAGAAATATATTCAAATGGCGCAAAAGAAATGGAATTAAACAGCCATAGATACGAAGGATTAGTAAAAAATCTTTTAGAGAATTTCGGTTTTTTAGAAGAATCCTGGCAAAGAAAAATTAAGACATTAAGCGGAGGCGAAAGGACAAAATTAGCGTTGGCTAAAATTTTAATATCTAAACCCAGTTTATTAATTTTAGACGAACCGACTAATCATCTTGATTTAAGAACAATAGAATGGCTGGAACAATTTTTATTGAATTGGAATAAGACAATAATATGCGTGTCCCATGATAGGTTGTTTTTGGATAAAATATGCGATAAAACATTTGAATTAACAAAACAAGGGCTGCAAAAGTATTATTGTTGCTATTCTGAATATATAAAAGAAAAACAGAAACAAATTGAAATTCAAGAAAAGAATTATAAAAACCAGCAAAAGTATTTTAAGAAACAGCAGGAATTTATTGACCGTTTCAGATATAAGGCGGCAATAGCAGGACAAGTTCAGGGCAGAATTAAGCAATTAGCAAAAATAGAACGATTAGAAAAACCAAAAACAAAAAGTGATATTAAAATCGCTTTTAATGATATGGAAAAGACCTGTACTAAAGTTTTAGAAATTAATGATTTAATAATTGGCAGCGAATCATTGCCTTTATTTGAAATACAAGACAGAATAGAGGTAAATTGGGGAGATAAAATTGGTATTATAGGCAATAATGGAACTGGAAAGTCGAGTTTATTGAAATCTATTATAGACAAAAATCAAATAGTTGCTGGAAAGGTGAAAATAGGACAGGGAGTAAAAATCGGTTATTACGCGCAGGCGCACGAAGAATTAGACCCGGAGAAAACTATATTAGAAGAAGTTGCGTCTAAAACAATACCTGATGAAGAAAAAATCAGAAATGCCTTAGGGTGTCTTTTATTTACCCAAAATCAAACTGCTAAAAAAATTGACCAATTAAGCGGAGGAGAACGGGCAAGAGTGGCTCTTGCTGAATTGATATTACAAAAATCAAATTTTCTTGCGCTGGACGAACCGACAAATCATTTAGACCTTCTAAGCAAAGAAGTTGTAACAAATATGCTTAAAGAATACAAAGGCACAATTCTTTTGGTTTCACACGACCGTTATATTCTCAATCAAGTATGCAATAATATTTGGGAGATTAAAGATAAGAGATTAAAAGCATATTTAGGGAATTATAAAGATTATCTTTACTCAAGTTAGAATTCGCGGGCGGCAGTGATTGCCCAAATCTCGCGGACGCCTGCGCGCTTGAGTGTTTTCGCGCATTCCTCCATTGTGGCGCCAGTGGTGAACACATCGTCAACAAGCAGAATTTTTTTGCTTTTTGTTTTACGCAAATTTTCCGAATTTGCGGCAAAAGCGTTTTTAATATTTTGTTTTCTTTGCCATAACGGCAGGCCTACTTGCGTTGGGGTTGGTTTAATTTTGAATAAAACATTGTTTGCCAAAGGTATGTTTAACATTGTTGAAAGTTCTTTGGCTATTTCTTCTGCTTGGTTGAAATTTCTTATCCTTATTCTATCTTTTGTTGAAGGCACTGGAACCAGTATGCTGTTTTGCAGAATGCGATTAACATTATCGTTGTTCAATAGGGAGAAATGCGTTATAATTAAATCAGCGAGCGTTTTTGACAAATCTTTAAGATAAGGTTCGTATTTCAGATAACCTATTATTTTTTTGACAAGAGGATCAATATAAGGGCTTGCGGAAAAAATGCCAATAAGATTGGTTTTTGAAACGCAATTATTACAAACCCCTTTGTCTGCTAATCGTTTGCCGCACACAGGGCAGAACCAATATTCTAAAATTTCTATAGTCGCAAAACAGTCAGGGCAAAGATTTGTCATATTTGTTTCTTTTCCGCACTGGAGGCAGAATTGCGGGAAGATAATGCTTAAAACAAAATTTTGGATTTCGCGGGTTTTCCACATAGTTTTTTTTACCAGAATAGTGTATTATAATTGAGAGCGAGGGAGAAATACAAA
>JAGMDC010000009.1 GCA_023128895.1 Candidatus Parcubacteria bacterium
ACAATTATGCGGCTTTGCCGCAATAGTATACTATAAATATAATTATGAATCCATTTAGAATAACTTCCAAAAATTCATTAGGAGTGGATATCGGGACTTCTTCTATTAAAATTGTTGAATTATCGCAAAAAGGCGCGGCAAAAAAATTAGAAAATTACGGCGAAATATGCACAGAAGCGCTTTACGAAAAATCGTTTAAGACATTGGGAAAAAATATTCTTACGCTTCCTTGTAAAGATATTTCCCGGGGGATTAAAGCGATTTTAGAGGAAGCTGGAATGTCTGGACAGCGGGCAAATTTTTCTATTCCTGATTTTGCCTCTTTTTTTACTACTTTTGATTTACCGCCTATGACCACGGAAGAACTGCCGCAGGCAATCAAATTTGAAGCGCGCAGGCACATTCCGCTTTCTTTTTCCGAAGTTACTTTGGATTGGCAGATAATCAAAGGATCAGGAAATGAAAAAGAGCCCATCAAAGTTTTATTAGTTGCGGTCTCTAATCAAATTATCAGGCAATATCAGGAATTAGTCCAGCTTTCCGGCTTAAGATTAGGCAATTTGGAAGCGGAAATATTCGGGCTTTCAAGGGCCGTAGTAAAAGACGACAAGCCAAGTGTTTTACTGGATATAGGAGCGCAGTCCAGCACCATAAGCGCTGTTGTTAAAAAGAAACTAAAATCTTCATACAGTTTTGTCATTAGCGGCGAATTTTTGACTAAAACAATAAGCAAGAAGCTGGATATAAATTATCAGGACGCGGAAAAAATAAAAAAGGAGAACGGTTTGTTTCTTTTTAGAAAAGATGTAAGAAATGCCCTGCTTCCAGCAGTGAATTCTGTTGCTTTAGAAATTAAAAAAATTTCCCAAAATTTTGCAGAAAATGAAAATCAAAAAATAGAAAAAATTATCTTAGCCGGCGCAGGATGTTCGCTTCCGGGATTAAGGGATTTTTTTTCAGGAAAATTTCAAATTAGCACAGAAATAACAAATCCTTTTTCAGGTATTATTGTTCCCGCTATTTTAGAGGAAAAAGTAAAAGATATCGGGCCGAATTACGCTATTGCCTTGGGCGAATCAATCGCCGGCTTAAAGTGAAATTTTTATTATGGAGGGTCTTATTCCAAAACCAGAAAAAAAAGCTCCAAAATGGAAAAACAATCTATTTTATCTTTCCATCCTCATGCTTATCATAACAATAGGGTCTTATGCTGGTTTTGTTCACTTTTTAGACGAAGCAAACCGACTTATTCAAGCCAAAAATATAGAAATACAAGAAATAGGAAGTCCTGAACAAAAAATTTCAAATGAAAAAGTTCTGAAATATGAGAGGAAAATTAATGATTTTTTAAATTTGACGAACAATTACCAATACGCTTCAAATTTCCTTAAATTTTTGGAGACCTCTGTTATCAAAGGAGTGGTGCTCACAAATATGTCGTTAGATGTCTCAGAATCCAAAGCCGAGCTCATTGGCAATGCTGACAGTTTTCAAATTTTAGGGCAGCAGGAGGATTTTTTTAAGAATAGCGGAATGCTCGCAAAAACAAATTTGATAAGCGCGGCAATAAACAAGGAAGGGAAAGTGAGCTTTATTTTTGATTTAAGCATAAACCCAGAAATGTTCCAGAAACAAGAATAATCATCTCAAAATATATGGAGAAAAAATTACTTATTGCTATTATTCTTTTCGGGTTTTCCTTTGTAATTGGATTGGTTTTCTGTTTTCCTAAATTCCAGGAAATGCTGTCTGCTCAAAAACAACTGCAAGCAAAAGAAACAGAGGTTGAAGAAAAAAAAGCGTATTTTGCGGAAATTGATATTTTATCTGAAAGATTAGAACAATATCCTGACGAACTTGCTGTAATTGATTTTGCTCTCCCAGACGACTTTTCTTTGCCTTTTTTATTTGATTTTTTTGAAAAAATTATTTTTAGGAACGGTTTATTTCTGAAAAACATAAGCCAAGTGGCTGATTCCGGGTTCAAATCAGGAAGGGGTTTTACCCCAAAATCCGATTCTGATGTTGAACAGAAAGCGTCTGTAGATAAGCAATTAAAAGAAATTAAAATATTTTTCACTTTGTCCGGTTCTTATCCCGCTTTTAAGAATTTAATTTATTCTATGGAAAAAAGCGCGCGATTAATTAATGTGGAAAAGCTGTCTTTTTCTTTGCCAAAAGATGAAACCTCTGTGCTTTTATTTGATATCAAGACAAAAACCTACAACTATTAACTATGGATTTTTTCCAACAGAAAAAGAAACAACAATATCTAATTTTAGCAATAGTGGGAATGGTGATAATCACTGCCGGGATTTTGTTTTATGGCAATTATTCAAAAAGGCCTTCAACAAACTACATTTTAGAAACAAAGGAATATAAGAAGCCGATTATAAACTGGGAAGTATTGGAAGACCCTGCGTTGAAAGAGCTCCAAATCCCCTAACAACTAATCATTATGGATTTTTTAAATTTTTTAATCCAAAAAAAAATATTGGATAAAGAGAAAGCAGAGATTGTCAAGCAGGAAATGTTTGCTTCCGGTAAAAAAATAGAGGAGGTGATTTTGGCAAAGGAATTAGTCAAAGAAAATGTTTTATTTCGAGCAAAAAGTGAGATGTTAAAAATACCGCTAAGAGAAGTTATTCCCGAAGAAGTCCCGTTAAAGGTTTTAGAGCTTGTGCCTGAAGAATCGGCAAAATACTATAAAATGATTCCTTTTGCCGAGCAGAACAAAACCATCAATATAGGAATGGTATATCCAGAGGAATTAAAAACCCAGGAAGTGTTAAAATTTTTAGCGCGGCAAGGAAATTTTACTTATAGTATTTTTTTAATTACTCCCGGTAATTTTAGTAATGTCCTTAAACAATATAAAACCCTGAAAAGAGAAGTTGGAACAGCGTTAGAGAAATTAGAGAGCGAGCAGGAACAAAAGATAGGAGGCGCAAAAATGACGATTGACAGGGCGGAAAGCATGGTAGAAGAGGCTCCAGTGAGCAAGATGGTGGCAGTAATGTTAAGGCACGCTGTTGACGGCAACGCGTCTGATATTCACATTGAGCCGACTAAGGAAAAATTAAGAGTTAGGTTTCGTTTGGACGGGGTTCTTCATTCCAGTTTGTTTCTTCCTTTGAAAACCCACCCGGCAGTAGTCGCCAGAGTTAAAATTTTAGCAAAACTGAAAATTGACGAGAGTAGAATTCCTCAGGACGGCAGATTTTCCACCAATATTAACGACACGGATATTGATTTTAGGGTTTCCACTTTCCCTACTACTTTGGGCGAAAAAGTGGTTTTAAGGGTTTTAGACCCTTCTCAAGGGTTAAAAGACATTAAAAATCTTGGTTTCAATTTTAGGGATATTTCAATAATAGAAAAAACTATTCAAAAACCATACGGGCTTTTTTTAGCCACCGGTCCTACCGGGTCTGGCAAGAGCACGACTTTATACACAATCCTGCAGCGATTAAATCAAGAAGGGAGAAATATTGTTACATTGGAAGACCCGGTAGAGTATTTTATAGAAGGCGTTAACCAGTCACAGATAAAGCCGGCTATTGGCTATACTTTTGCCCAGGGCTTGCGGCATATTTTAAGGCAGGATCCTGACATTATTATGGTTGGAGAAATTAGAGACGAGGAAACAGCCGCTTTAGCGATTCACGCGGCTTTGACAGGGCATTTCGTGCTGTCCACGCTTCATACCAATAATGTCTTTGGCGTAATTCCGCGTTTGATTGATTTAGGAGTGTCGCCATTTCTTTTGCCAGCCAGTTTGAGTATGGTTCTATCTCAGAGATTGGTAAGAAAACTTTGTCCATTCTGCAAAAAGAAAGTAAGGCCCGGCATAAAAATGAAGCAAATAATCCAGAAAGAAATCAGTTTATTGTCTTTGTCCGCTAAAAAGGAAAATAAATTGTTATCAACGGATTTCTATATTTGGGAGGCAGATGGCTGTAAAAAGTGCAAAAATTCTGGATTTTCGGGCAGAAGGGCTGTGTTTGAAACATTGGAAATGACCAAATCCTTGTCAGAAATTATTTTAGGCGAACCGTCGGAGCAGAGAATTAAAACGGAAGCAAGGCGGCAAGGCATAATTACTATGAAACAGGACGGCATAATAAAAGCGCTTCAGGGAGTGACCACTATTGAAGAAGTCCTGCGCGTTGCAGAAGAAAAGTGATATTATGAAGCATATTTTACTTGTGGAAGACGATGTTTTTTTAAGCGATATGTATTCCACGAAATTAAAAGAAGCAGGTTATTCCGTGGCAATATCCAGAAGCGGGAAAGACGCGATTGAGAAAATTCAGGATAAGCCATTGGATTTGGTGCTTTTAGATATTGTTTTGCCTCACAAAGACGGATGGGCGGTTTTGAAAAAAATTAGGGAAAATGATGAGTTAAAAGACGTAAAAGTAATTTTGCTGTCCAATTTGGGCCAAAAATCAGAAGTGCAAAAAGGAATAGATTTAGGCGCTGAAAAATATTTTATTAAAGCCCATTATACTCCCAAACAAGTGGTAGAAGAAGTACAGAAATTATTAAAGTAAAATGTTGATTTATCAATTACAATTAAAACAATTGCTGGAGCTCACAATCAGGCAGAATGCCTCGGACCTTCATATATCCGCTGGACATCCGCCTATATTGAGGAAAGGAGGCAAAATAGTTCCAGTGCCAAACAGGCCTGTATTATCGGCAAAGGATAGTCAGGGTTTGGCTTTTGTTTTAATGGACGACTCGCAGAAACAAAAGTTTTTAGAAGAAAAAGAAATTGATTTTTCATATAATTTAGTTGGAAATGGAAGATTCAGAGTCAATGTTTTTTTTCAAAGAAACGCTGTCTCTTGCGCTTTAAGGCTGATACCCCAGAAAATCAGGACAATTGAAGAATTAGGCCTTCCGCCTGTTTTGCATAGATTTACCGAACCGGCACAGGGATTTATTATTATTGCCGGACCTTCGTCGCACGGCAAATCAACAACATTAGCGGCTCTGATTGATGAAATAAACCATACCCGGGCAGAACATATTATCACAATAGAAGATCCTATTGAGTATATTTTTGAAGACGATAAATCCATTATAGACCAAAGAGAAGTAGGCCATGACACATTAAATTTCACAAGAGCCCTGCGATCCACATTTCGCCAGGATCCTGATATAATAATGGTGGGAGAAATGAGAGGGGCGGAAACCATTGCAACAGCCATCACTGCCGCTGAAACAGGACATCTTGTATTTGCCACATTGCATACTAATTCAGCGTCCCAAACCATACACAGAATAGTGGATAATTTTTCAGGCGAACAGCAGACCCAGATAAGGGCGCAATTGTCAGGGTCTTTATTAGGAGTAATCTCCCAGCGTTTGCTGCCCGGCATAAAAGGCGATTTAGTGCCTGCGTGCGAGATAATGCTTAAAAATCCGGCAATAGCCAATCTTATTCGTGAAAATAAAATTCATGAAATACCAATGGTTATTGAAACATCCAAAAGTATAGGAATGAATTCCTTGAACCGTTCTTTAGCGGAAATAGTTATGCAGAACAGAATTTCCAAAGAAACCGCTATGGCGTATTCATTGGACCCAAAAGGATTGAAATTATTATTACAGTAAAAACTTATTTATGAAGTATATTTATCAAGCAAGGACTAAACAAGGGCAGCGGCGTTCAGGAACAGTGGACGCTTCATCCATGGAAACAGCCCTGGATTTGCTTCAGAAACACGGATTGTTTGTGACGGTTTTAAAATCTACGCAGAGTCAGAAAGTATGGGAAAAGAAACTCACTTTTTTAGAATTTGTTTCCAGAAAAGACATTGTCAATTTTTCCAGACAGTTGTCTATTATGTTTAAGTCTAATGTTTCTTTGGCAGAGTCCTTGGAAACAATCTCTAATCAGGAGCGAAAACAGGGATTTAAGGAAAAAATTATGAAAATAAGCAGAGAGATTAAAGGCGGAACTTCGTTTTCCGACGCGCTTGCCGGGTTCCCGAAATTGTTTTCCACTTTTTACGTAAGTATGGTGAAATCAGGTGAAGCGTCCGGAACTTTGGCTGATAGTTTGAATTATCTGGCAGACCATTTGGAAAGGGAATATAATCTTCGGGCTTCTGTTGTAGGAGCAATGATTTATCCGGCATTGGTTGTTGTTGTGATGTCTGCGGTTATGATAGTGATGATGGTATTTGTGATACCTAATCTTACGGGTATGCTTGAAGAAACGGGCCAGGAGCTCCCTTGGGTTACAAAACTTGTAATATTTATTTCCGAGTTTTTAAGGACAAAGGGATGGGTTTTAATAATAGCTATTCCTGTGTTGGGCTTTCTTTTTCACTTTGGCGCGAAAACCAAACAAGGCTCGGCTTTTTTAGACAAGAATTATTTGAAAATACCGATAATTGGAAAATTTTTGAAAATGGTTTATCTATCTACTTTTGCGGAGAACCTTTCCACCTTGATTGCCGGCGGTTTGCCTATTGTTCAGGCATTGGAAATAAGCGGGAAAGTAATTAGCAATACAACTTATCAAAAAGTGATAAAAATCACAAGAGATGAAGTTGAAAAAGGGCAGAATATAAGTTCGGTTTTGGGCAGGTTTCCAGCGATTTTTCCGCCTATGTTCTGCCAAATGGTTTCGGTGGGAGAAAAAACCGGAAGTTTGGACAAGACCCTGCTTAATGTTGTTGTTTTTTACCAAAAAGAAGTTGACAGAGCGATTAAGTCGTTATTAAGCATATTAGAACCTCTGTTAATAGTATTTTTAGGCGGCGCTGTTGCTGTTATTATCGCTGCTGTGCTTCTTCCAATGTACCAAATGACAGGGAGTATGTAATTGACATTGTTAATGGTGTGGATAACCTTTATTTTCCAACGGAGTTGATAAAATTTGACCCGTTTTTTTTATTAGAGTAGAATAAAACAATACACGGATGCCGCGATTAATTATGCGGCATTTTATAACTATGACAGACAAAACAATCAGCAAGATAGTTGGTAAAATCACAAAAGTAAAAAAAAGAAGCGGAGACCTTCAAAAATTTGACAAGGATAAAATCAAGAAGGCTGTTTTCAAAGCGATTACTGCCGCTGGCGAGGGCGACGGCGTTTGCTCTAAAAAAATCGCTGACAAAGTAGAAGAATTGCTAAACAGAAGATTTAAGAAAAATGAAATTCCGAGTGTAGAACAAATCCAGGACATAGTGGAAGAGTCCTTGATTTTGGAAAACTTAGTGGAAACAGCCAAGGCGTATATCCTTTACAGGGAGCAGAGAAGAAAAATCAGAGATGTCGGCGCCCTATTTGACGAATCAACTGAATTAGTTGACAAATATCTTAAAGATTTGGATTGGCAGGTCCACGAGAACGCCAATATGACCTATTCTCTGCAAGGACTTAATCAATATATTATTGGTGCTGTTGCCAAGAAATACTGGCTCAATAAAATTTATCCAAAGGAAATTCGCGAAGCAGCCATTAACGAGGACTTTCATATTCACGATCTGGAGAGTATATCTACATACTGCTGCGGGTGGGACCTCCACGATTTGTTGGAGCGCGGATTTGGCGGCGTGCCGTCAAAATTAGAATGCCGGCCGGCAAAACATTTCAGAACCGCTCTTGGGCAATTAGTCAACTTTTTCTATACTGTCCAAGGGGAGTCAGCGGGAGCTCAAGCTGTTTCCAATTTTGACACTTTAATGGCTCCTTTTATCAGATATGACAATCTCAATTACCAGCAGACGAAACAAGCAATAAAGGAATTTTTATACAATTGTATGGTTCCAACTCGAACAGGCTTCCAAACTCCGTTCATCAATATATCTATTGATATTAAGCCGCCTAAATCATTGGCAGATCATCCAGTAATGGTCGGCGGCAAGTTTCAGGAAGAGAAATACGAAGAATTTCAGGAAGAAATGGATATATTTAACCGCGCTTTCTATGAATGTATGATGGAAGGCGATGCTAAAGGCAGGCCATTTACTTTTCCAATTCCAACAATTAACATCACTAAGGATTTTCCTTGGGAAGATAAAAGTTTGGACCCGATGTGGGAAGCAACAGCAAAATACGGCATCAACTATTTTGCGAATTTTGTCCAAGGAGATATGGACCCATCTGATTTTCGTTCGATGTGTTGCCGCCTTAGATTAGATAATAAAGAACTTTACAAGCGGGGCGGCGGATTGTTCGGTTCAGCTCCGCTTACGGGAAGTATCGGGGTGGTGACGATTAATATGCCCAGAATTGGCTATACTTCCAAGACCAAAAAAGAGTTTTACGCAAAATTAACGGGTTTAATGGATTTGGCAAAAGAAAGTTTGGAGATTAAAAGAAAAGCAATAGAAAATTTTATGGAAAAAGGACTTTATCCTTATTCCAAATATTATTTGGCGTCTATTAAAAAAATGCGAGACGGTTATTTCAGCAATCATTTTTCCACTATTGGTTTGCTTGGCATGAACGAAGCGCTGCTGAACTTTATTGGAGAAGATATCGGAACAAAGAGAGGAAAAAAATTCGCTTTAGAAATTTTGCAATTTATGCGGGAAAGATTAATTACATATCAATTAGAAACAGACAATTTATACAATCTTGAAGCCACGCCCGCGGAAGGGGCTTCGTTCCGCCAGGCAGAAGCAGACAAAAAAAAATATCCTGATATTATTACTGCCGGGACAAAGCAAGTTCCTTATTATACTAATTCCAGCCAATTGCCTGTTAATTACACAGATGATCTTTTCAAAGCATTGGAACTTCAAGACGAATTACAATCTTCCTATACAGGCGGCACGGTAAACCATTTGTTTTTAGGGGAGCAGATTTCCGATATCCAGACAGTTAAAAATTTAGTGAAAAAAGTTTTTGAAAAATTTCGTTTGCCTTATATCACCATAACTCCTACTTTTTCTATTTGTCCCACTCACGGTTATTTAGCGGGAGAACATTTCTTTTGCCCAAAATGCGTTATTAAACAGCCCTGCGAGGTTTATACCAGAATTGTCGGTTATCTGCGCCCCGTATCCCACTTTAATGTCGGCAAACAGCAGGAATTCAAAGAACGCAAGACCTTCAAAATTAAATGATTACTTTAGGCGGTCTTCAAAAAACAACCCTTATTGATTATCCCGGGAAAATCGCTTGTACGGTTTTTTCTGCTGGGTGTAATTTCCGCTGCCCGTTTTGCTACAGTTCAGAACTTGTTTTACCGGAAAAAATAAAAGAGCAGCCCAAAATCCTGGAAAAGGATTTTTTTGATTTTCTTGGACAACGGCAGGATATGCTTGAAGCAGTGGTTTTGTGCGGCGGAGAGCCGACTATCCATAAAGATTTGTTGGATTTTATTCAAAAAATCAAAAAATTAAAATTCGCTGTCAAATTAGACACTAACGGGTCAAACCCGGAAATACTGGAAAAATTGATTAAAGAAAAATTAATTGATTATGTCGCAATGGACGTTAAAGCGCCAAAAGAGAAATACGAATTTTTTTCCGGCGCGAAATTATTAAAAAATGTTGAGCAAAGTATAGAAATTTTGAAGCAAAATAAAATTGAATATGAATTCAGAACCACTGTCGCTCCGGGCTTGGAAAAACAAGATTTACTGGAAATTGGAAATTGGATAGGGAATAAAAATGTTAATTATTTTCTTCAAGAATTCAATTCTCAAAAACCAGTTATTAATCCAAAAATTCTTAAACTCCCCTATCTTAAACACGAAGAAATCCAGAGAATAATAGAAACCCTAAAACCAAAGTTCCAAACTATTTCCGTTAGGTAATGACTTATTCTAAAATTTTTTTGTATTTTTGCGTTTCGTTTATTTCGGGAATTTTTATAAATTCTTTTTTTAATTTTAACCTACCAGCAATGCTGGTAGTTTTAATTTTAGCGATTTTATTGATTTCAGTTTTTTACAAGCGTAAAACAGCGGTTGTAATCGGGTTTTGTTTGTTTTTTTTATTATTAGGCATATTTCATCTTCACAGACATGAATTATCAATTGCAAATAATCCTTTGACGCTGATGGCTGGACAAAACCAAGAAAATGTTTTTTTTGGGACTGTTTGCGCGGAGCCGGATGTCCGCAAAACAACAACAAAACTTTCTATTTGTGAGATAGAATCACTTGATAATTCAGAAAATTTTTTAGATGGGAAAATTTTAATAACAGTAAGAAAATACCCTGAATATAAATACGGAGACAGGCTCAAAATTATTGGAACATTAGAAGAGCCAGTCGTATTTGATTCGTTTGATTATAAGAAATATTTAGCTAAAGACGGGATTTGCGCGGTAATGTATTTTCCAAAAATTAAATTGTTTGATAAAACCAATGTATCGAGAACATTTCTCGATATATTGGTTGAAAATGGTTTTGGCGCGATTTTAGATTTCAAAAAAAAGTTAAAACGAGTAATTTCGCAGAATCTTTCCCCTCCGCAATCTTCAATTCTTGGCTCAATAATTTTAGGCGATAAAAGAAAAATATCAGACCAATGGAAAGAAAAACTTAATATTACGGGAACGAGGCATATCACTTGTATTTCTGGGATGCATATTATTATTTTGTCAGGTATGTTAATGCGTCTTGGGATAGCATTAGGATTATGGCGCCGTACCGCGTTTTACTTTACTGTTTTTCTGCTGTTCCTTTTTATAATTATGGTTGGCGCCCCTCCTTCGGCTATGAGAGCAGGGATTATGGCAGGTATGATTCTTTTCGCGCAAAAAATTGGGCGTTTAAGGTCTGCGGACAGAGCAATAGTTTTTGCCGCTGTTCTGATTTTGTTTTTTAACCCTTTTTTATTAAGCAGAGATATTGGTTTTCAGCTGTCGTTTTTGGCGTCAATAGGCATTATTTATTTGCATCCAATTGCTCAAAATTTTTATCCGGGGAAAATGATTAAACAATATTTTCAATTAAGCCAAGATTCCATCAGATCTATTTGGGATATTGTGTTTATGTCGCTGTCCGCGCAAATTTTTACTCTGCCAATTTTGATTTATAATTTTGGTTATGTGTCTCTTGTGGTTATTTTCACTAATATTTTAATTATTCCAATATTGCCTCTGATTTTCGGACTTGGGTTTGTTTTTATTTTATTGGGCGCGGTTTGCGGATTTTTGGGGTGGCTGTTGTCTCTCCCCTGCTGGCTCTTATTAACATACATAATAATAGTTGTTGAAAAGTTTTCTTTGCTATCCTATGCCTCTTATAATTTAACCGTTTCTTGGATGCTTATTCCTGTTTTTTATATTATTTTAGGCATTATTGTTTGGCATTATAATAAAAAATTTTCTTTGCCTCGTTTTTTAAGATAATTTAACGAAAGTCTGCGGAGCTTGGGTCTCCGCACGCTTAAATTTGATTATTAGAATAAATTAGGGTAATATCATAAGTGAAAGCCGCAAATGGTAAGTAATATTTTTTTATGTCTGGCCATAGTCATTTTTCAAGTATTAAACACAAGAAAGCGATTACAGACGCGAAGCGGGGCAAGGTTTTTTCAAAATTGGCCCGTCAAATTTTGGTTGCGGCAAAAGAAAAAGGAGGAGACCCTGAAACAAATTCTAGTTTGCGCATGGTTATTGAAAAAGCCAAAGAACTTAATATGCCAAAAGATAATGTTGAGCGCGCTATAAAAAAAGGCATAGGAGAATTAGAAAGCGAAAAATTAGAACAAGTAACATATGAAGCGTATGGGCCAGGGGGTATTGCCATTATGATTGAAGGCATCACAGACAATAAAAATAGGACTTTGTCAGAGGTTAAGCAAATTTTGAATCAATGGCAGGGCAAGTTAGCCGACGCTGGATCTGTAAAATGGATGTTTGAAAGAAAAGGAGCAATAACAATAGACAAAGATAGAAACGAAATGAGCAAAGATGATTTAGAAATGAAAGCAATAGAAGCAGGCGCGGAAGATTTTTATTGGCTGGAACGAGAAGAAGGCGATTATTTGGATGTTTATACTAAAATTGAAGATTTAGAAACAGTAAAAAAGCAATTAGAAAATCAGGGGATTAAAATTGAGTCAACATCGCTGGATTGGGCAGCGAAAGAAACAATAAAATTAGACGACAAGCAGAAGAATACAGCGGAAAAATTATTTGAATCCTTAGACGAAAACGACGCTGTTCAGGAAATATATTCGAATCTTGTCTACCTGTCCGGCAGACAGGAAACTTAAAATTTATGATAATTTTAGGCATTGATCCCGGGACAGCCACTACTGGGTACGGGATTATTGAGAAAAATAATAAAAAAATAAAATGTATTGATTACGGCTGTATTAAAACCAGCCCTGATTTGTCTGACCCTCAACGGCTCAATATAATAAATAAAGAACTGAAGAAAATAATTAAAACATTTCAGCCAGAAATTATGGCAGTAGAAAGCGTGTTTTTTTTCAAAAACTTAAAAACCGCTTTTCCGGTGAGTCAGGCAAAAGGCGTGATTTTGCTCACAGCGGAACAAAAGAAAATTCCTATTTATGAGTTTACGCCTTTGCAGGTAAAAATGGCAGTTGTTGGTTATGGAAGAGCGGAAAAAAAACAGGTCCAACATATGACCCAAATTTTATTTAACCTAAAAGAAAAGCCAAAACCAGACGACGCGGCAGACGCTCTTGCCGTGGCGTTCTGCTGCACAGCAATAAATAGAATTTAGAATTTAGAATTTAGAAGAAAAAAATAACGGGGTTAATCACCCCTATTTTTTTATTCGTCTATCGGCTCTTGTTGCTCGTCATTTCCTATTCCTTTTATAAACACACACATTTTTGCCACCTCTATTTATTTTTTTTAACCACCTCAGGATTTTAGGTTTCATAGCGGTTTTCAGACAATCAGGGCTATTCGTTTCAAGGTCGCATTTCCACAAATAATAGCCAGGGCAAGTAATTTGTAGAAATCATCAATACTTTCAACCTCAGTCCCTGACAATTCAAACCATTCTCCATATTTTTTGATCTCGTATTTCATCTTTTATCTCCCCTCTATTATTTGATATTTGCTATTTTCAGCGTAGCAAATCAGCGCAAAACAGTCAAATTTATTCTATATTCTTTCTTTAGTGCCGGAGGAGGGACTTGAACCCACAAGCCCTTGCGGGCAATGGATTTTGAATCCATCGTGTTTGCCAATTTCACCACTCCGGCATATTGTATTTTTCGGAAATTTATTTTTCTTGTTTCCAAGTTGCTTTTACAATTTTTTGCGGCCATTTTTTTTTAATTTTTTTAAAGTTGGCGCAGTCAATTTTATGAATCGTGGCTCTTCTGTCTTTAGTAATATATCCAACAATCTTGTCTCCATTTTTAGGGGAACAGCATTTTGCCAAATTTATCATTATTCCAGTCTGGCCAGCCAAAGAAACCTTTGCTGGTTTTTGCGGCTTTGATTTTATTGGTTTTATTTTTTTGCGGATTTTTGACAAAGGAGACAGCACCTTGGCAATAATTTCCTTTTTGTCTATTTTTGTTTCTTCCTTAAAACAGCTTTTAATCCTGTAGCGCGCCAAATTGGTTTTAACAAAATTGAGCCAGTCCCGGGAAGGTTTTCTGTTTTTAACAGTGATAATTTCCACCATTTCTCCATTTTTCAACGGTTGGTTCAACCCAATAATTTTTCCGTCAACTTTTGCCTGATTACAATGATTGCCTACTTCAGTGTGGATAGCGTAAGCAAAATCCACTGGCGTGGCTCCTTCCGGCAGGTCAATCACATCTCCCTGCGGCGTGAAAACAAAAATTCTGTTGCGAAAAAAATCAAGTTTTAACGATTCCAAATATTTATCAGGAGAAACGCCTCTTGTATTTTCTTGATATTCTCCAAGTTGGGCAATCCAATAAAATCCTCTTTCAGGCGCTTTTGCGATTAACCGTTTAATATACGCTTTTAAGCCCTTTTGCTCCGAATAATACCAGTGCGCGGCAATGCCGTATTGCGCTTCTTTATGCATTTCAGGAGTTCTAATCTGAAATTCAGTTATCCTGCCGCCAATGCAGAATACCGTGGTGTGCAGAGAACGGTACCCGTTTGGTTTTGGCGTGGCAATATAATCTTTGATGCGGCCCAAAAGTGGATTCCATAATTTATGAATAACGCCTACTGTTTTGTAGCAATCTTCTATATCTTTAACAATTATTCGCATTGCTACCAAATCATAAATTTTGCTTAGGTCATTGTCGTATCGCTGGAGTTTTTTGTAAAGAGACCAATAATATTTGCTTCTGTAATCTATTTCTATTGGCTGAATTCTTTGCTTTTTCAATTGTTTTAACACAATCGGTTGAATCTTGCGCAAATATTTTTTTCGTTCTTCATATTTTTCTTTAACTTGTTTAAGCAATTGCTTGTATTCATTTGGATAAGCAAACGGAAACGCGGCGTCCTCTAATTTGCCAGTCATTTCTCTCATCCCCAGCCGAAAAGATATTGGCGCGTAGATATCCAGGGTTTCTATGGCAATCCTTTTCGCTTTTTCAGGAGGCAAATATTTTAAGGTTTGCAGGTTGTGCAGACGGTCGCATAATTTAATCAAAATAACCCTTATGTCTTTTGCCATCGCGAAAAAAACCTTTCTTAAGTTTTCTATGTATCTCTCAACTCCGCGATATTTAATTTTTCCTAATTTGCTGACGCCTTCCACTAAAAAAGCAATATCTTTGCCAAATTCTTTTTTAATTTGCTCGGAAGTAATCGGCGTGTCGTCAATGACATCGTGCAAAAATCCAGCGGCAACAGTCACGGCGCTTAATTTTAGTTCAGATAAATAATAAGCGGTGTATAAAGGATGGATAATGTAATCTTCGCCTGACTGCCTTTTCTGCCCTTTGTGCGCTTTTTCCGCAAACTCATACGCTTTTTTAATTAAATCCGGGTCTGAACTTTGTTCAATAATTTCCTGTAATAATTTTTGCCTTTGATTTGACATACATATATCATAACCTAAAAAATGGATTTTGGCAAATTTTTTTTTGATTGTTTTTTGATTTATGATAAGATAAGACAAAAGAGAATAAGTATGGAACAGCCATTAAACCAATATTCTAATTTATTGAATCAATTGCATCAAATCGCGCGCAAAAGCGATTGTTATTTGATTGCGCGCATACAGGAGAAAAAAATCAAATCAGTAGATGTTCTTAACAATAAACTTGAATCAGCGCAGAAAAGCAATATTAAAGGAATAGGAATGCGTATTTTTACAAAAACAGGGCACAATGCTTTTGGGTCAACAGATGATTTACAGGACGAAAAACAAGTTATACAATTATTAGAAAAAATTATTTTTTCCGCAAAAAAATCCCAGAAATTAAAATTCAGCGCTAACAAAGAAATTTTTAAGTTAAAGCCAGTAAAAGATATTGTGATTCCTAAAACAGAATATATTTTTGACGATATTGCGTTGAAGCAAATTGAAAAAGATTTGATTGATATAAATAAGCAAGCCAAGAAAATGAATTTTACTGTTGCAGAAAGTTTTTTTAATATAGAAGAAGAATGCTGGAAAATAACAAGAACTGACGGGACTGATATAGTTTTCAAAATTCCGCGCAGTATCCTGTATTGTATTTTAATCTACAAAAAACAAGGTCAGACGATACAAAGAAGCGTAAGAGCGTCGGGCAAAAGTTATGAGATATTATTTAGCAAAAGAGTTAAAGAGAAATTTATCAAGCAGATGAGAAATTTGTCAAAAGAAATGCCTGAAGTAATTAAAGCGCCTGTGTATAAATCAGGCAATTATGATTTATTATTAGACGCGGAATTAGCAGGCGTTCTTATCCATGAAGCATTCGGCCACGCCGCTGAATCAGATGATATTTTCGCAGGATCTATTCTTAGCAAAAATAAAAAAATATTAAAAAATAAAAAAGTGGCAAATTCTGTTGTTTCTATTTATGACTTTGCTAATGAAAATGAACGGGGATTTTATCCGTATGATTCCCAGGGAAAGAAAAGAGAGAAAATAACCATTGTGGATAAAGGAGTTTTGAAACAAGCGATTTCTGATATTTATACCGCAAAAAAAATTAACGCGCCATTAACAGGCGGAGCCAAAGCGGAATTTTATAGTTCAATCCCTGTACCAAGAATGAGCAACACGATTTTAGAAATACAAAAAGTGATAAACGACAAATTGCTTTCAAAAAGCGTGATAGATATTTCCGTTAAAGATATTCAAAATACATTAATTAAGAACGGGATTTTTAGAAATAGAGAAAAAATTGTTTATCTTAAAGGCAGCAGGGGCGGGCAGGTTGACACCACAAAAGGAACATTTATGTTGGGCACAGACGCGCTTTATGAAATAACCAAGAATTCAATAAAATTATTTAAACCGGCGTCGTTCAGCGGCACAACATTAGGCGCGCTTAAGGCAATAAACTTTGCCATGGGTAAAAAATCTGATTTGCTGACGCCGGGAACTTGCGGGAAAGCCGGACAATGGGCGCCTGTTTCTGATATTGCCAATAAATTTATTTTTATTTCCGCTGATAAAGATGTTAAAATTGGCGGCAACTAAAAATGATATTATGTTTGCTAAAAATCTTTATAAAAAATTTGATATAGCGAAAAAGAAAAAGATAATTTCAGATTATCGCGTTTCTGTTTTAGAATCTGAAAGTTTTTCTTCTGGCATTACTAATAAAGAAATAGCCGGCGTTTATAACCCGAATAATTTTTCCTCGCAGATCTCCGGGAATTGCCTTGTGCGGTGGCAGGATAAAATGATTAGTTCAAGCGCTTTCAATAATGAAATTTTATATTATTTTGATAAATTCTTAAAAGACATCAAGACAATGAAATACAAGGATATTGCTGGAGCGAATTTTCTTAAGCAGCAAAAATATTCCTTTGTCAAACTATATGATAAAGAGGTTGCTGATATTGTCAGCGGAAAAGAAAAGGCCTTATTGGATTTGATGCTGAAATTAAATAAATCGCAGATTCGGCTAAAGACAAAATTAAAAGGAATCAGCGTGTTTGCCAATGCTTCAAAAAATACCATATTTACTTCCAAAGGATTGTTTGCTGAAGAGAAAACAACTGCCTGCGGATATTCTTCTGTGTATGACAATAAAATAGCGCTTGAAGATAATTTGAGGAAAATTCCAGAAAATCAAAAAATTGACAAAAAGCGCGCGTTTATTGAAAATTTTTATTCTCATTTATTAAAGGGCAAAAAAATCAAGTCAAAAGACAGGAAAATGCCGGTTATTTTAATGCCGTGGGTTTCTGAACAAATTTTTTCCCATTTTGTTATCAATAATTTAAATGGAGCGGCTGTTTATAATAAGCAAAGCTGTTTTTCCGTAGATGATTTTAAGAATAAAAAACAGGTTTTGAGAAAAGACATAAATCTAATTTGCGACCCTGTTATTGATTTTGATATTGGGTCTTATAAATTTACTGGAGAAGGCGTTCCCAGTAAAAAAACAGTGTTTATCAAACACGGCAGGTTGGAAAATCAGATTTTGGATTTGAAATACGCTAAATTGCAGAAAACAAAGCCAACAGGCATTTTAACAAAGCCATTATTAAAATCAGACAAAGAAATTTCATTTGAGCACTGTCTCAAATCAATTGACCAAGGAGTTATTATCTTTGATATTTTGGGTTTGCACACCCAGAGTCCAGTAAGCAGTGATTATTCTTTGCCCTGCCCTAATGCTTTGTATATAAAGAAAGGCAAAATTATTGGCAGAGCAAGACTCATAATTGTGGGAAATTTCCTTGAGAACATAAATAAAGATGATTTGAAAATTATAAATTTTCCTTTGGAAGATTTTCCAGGATTTTTGATAAAATCCTTTGTGAGTTTTGAAATGGTAAAATGATATTAAAATTGCTATAATTGAGAGCGAGGGAGAAATACAAAAGT